>CAZQRP010000015.1:0-46623 GCA_964596125.1 uncultured Dehalococcoidales bacterium
TCTCGAAGAGAGCGTTGATACCATGGTCAGGAAGAAGCTTTTACAGAGCAAAGCAAATATGGCGGGTATAGCTCGTGGCAGGGCAAATATTTATGATTTGATTGCAGGTGTTTTCGGCCTGTTACCAGACAAGTATTTACTCAGGAAAATAAGGAGTCGCGGCCTGAAAAGTTTACTTGATATCTTCTGCGGTCTGGACAACGCGGGATTTAAATCTGGTGTTGATTACATAAACTCATATCTGTCTCATATAAAACATAAACCCGATGAAGAGATTCTTACCGAGCTATCTGTGGACAGGACAAGAATCATTAGAGAAACAGATACTATGAATTTAAAACCGCCTTATGAGGGATTGTATCAGAATACCCAAAACATAGGAGCATCGGCTCTGGAAGTGAAGAGATATTATAGAAAAGTAGGACTGTTGCCGGATGAAACTGTTCCCGAACCGCCGGATTTCCTTTGCCTTGAGCTCGATTTCATGAAAAACTTGTGTCACCGTGAGCAGAAACAGTGGTCATCCAGCGTCGATGTTGCTGAGACGATTCTTAATGAAGAAATGTTTCTGAGAAAACATCTGGGTAGCTGGGTTGGAGAGTATTGTTCACGGGCTGGAAAATCTGCTTTGACGGATTTTTATCGAGGATTTCTGATAATCCTCGATGCGTTTGTAACTATTGATATGGAATATCTTGGTGACTTAGTACCGACATTGAAGGATAAGCCCGGTAAATATCAATAGAGACTACTCCACTTCTGAATACTATACTCGCAGGATCAGCTTTCAAGGGTCCGATTATTTGATAAATACTATCGTTATCGATGTTTTAATGAAAGGCGTGGGATTAAGTGTCACCCTGTGATCGTATCTGGACAGGATAAAGACCTGGACTGGTGTTACATTATTGGCCTTTCTATGTCAAACCTGCCATTGATATGAGGACTATTTCAGGTTTCCCCGTTATCTGTCATAAAGTAAAGATTTCCTGGCTCTATGTTTGTCCGCCGAGTTTGACCAGTGGCAGGCCGGCAACACATAGAGGGCATTTATCAGGAGTATAACTGGGAGTAGCAGCCCTGACACAGCTAAAAATTGGCATGCCGATATCAATGCTCTGTTGCGATCGATCGACCAGTACGCCAAGTCCGATAATATTGCCACCGAGCCCGTTAACGGCTTCAATGACTTCTATAACGGAGCCTCCGGTAGTGAGAACATCATCGACAACAAGAACACGTTCTCCCGGATTGATGGAAAAACCACGTCGAAAAATTCTACCCTTGCCTTCTTTCTCTGCGAATATGCTTTTTACACCCAGTTGCCTGGCTATTTCAAAGGCTAATATAATGCCGCCGGTAGTTGGGCCGGCAACTACTTGAACGTTCTGGTCTTTGAAATGACCCGCGATAATCTGACAAAGTATCTCTGTATAGTGTGGATATTGCAAAACGCGGAACTTTTCCCAATATATAGGTGAATGAAGTCCTGAAGTCAGAAGAAAATGCCCTTCCTGTACTGCTCCCGCGTCTTTAAATATTTGCATTATTTCGTCGGACATTATATGTTCGCTTCTGAATCCAGTGTACCTGGCTCGTTTATTTGCTTAGCTGCATTTTTAGAATAGTGTTTTATAGTCTGCCATTGCTGAGGCGGCCAGTAGACGATCCAGGCTTTACCAACTATTTTACGACGAGGTACTGTCCAGCCCATGTGAGAGTCGCTGCTGAGGTTGCGATTGTCTCCCAGTACGAAGTAATGATCTTCGGTGATTTCCTGGCGTGGGAAAGCATACCTGAGAGGTTCTTGAATATAGGGCTCGAACAGGGGAGTGTTGTTAACAAATACAGTATGCTCCTTGATTTCTACGGTGTCGCCGGGTACAGCAATGATTCGCTTAATCAGGTCGAGGCGGCTGGATTCGCGCGGGTTGTTAAACACGATCACCTCTCCCCGTCTTGGGGATTGAAATAGATAAGCGGCTTTGCTTATTATTATACGTTCCCCCGGTTGAATGGTCGGGAACATTGACTGGCTATATACTATGCGGGTGTCCAGGGTTACATTAAACAGAATTAAAATGATGAGGGCAGTTAGCACAAGGGCAATAACGTCTCGGAAAAATTTCACTGGTTCATCACCAATGGATGATAGTGTTTAATAGTTCCTAAAGTTGGCGGCGGCCAGTAGCTAATCCATGCTTTACCAACGATATTCTCTTCAGGCATTAACCAGCCAGTGTGTGAATCAGCGCTATTATTACGATTGTCTCCCAGAACAAAGTAGCGGTCCGGGGGTATTACCTGACGTGATAGTTCATAGTTGGGTTGCTCCAGAATATAGGGCTCGATCAAGGGACTATCATTGATAAACACCTTGCCATTTTTGATTTCTATTGTATCTCCCGGTATACCTATAATTCGTTTAATGAGGTCAGAATCTGAATTGCGTGGAGAATGGAAGATAACAACTTCGCCACGTTCAGGTTGTTTAAATAAGTAACTGGCTTTATTTACCATAATATATTCACCATTCTCAATATTAGGTAACATACATAAGCCATATACTTTAAAGCTTCCTACTGTAATTTGAAGAATAACGAAGATAATTATAGAAGCAAGAATGGTTGTGATAATATCGCGAACATATTTCATATTCCGTTACTATAAAGGTCTTATTTTGTATTTATTATATTCCATATCGGCTTTTTTGGCTAATTCGCTTAAGTAAACTTAGAAGCATGCTTTTCGTTATATATGCGGTCACTATTTGTAAAACATGGTACCATTATATATAAAGGGAGGTGATGTCAATAATTAACTCAGTGAGTTAGTTCATCAGGACTCATTTTTTCTTCAGGAGGTTTATTATGAGGGAGGTCTGGTTATTATTATTCAGTTTGTTATCAGGTTTAGTTCTGGTGGTATCCGGTTGTAATGCGCCTGCGGATGTAACCTATAGCCCGGAGGCTTCCTCCTCTGCCCTGGCAAAAGCAGAGGATCTAAGTAAACAGCTGGGTATAGTTTGGAGCCAGCAGGATGTCGGATTATGGGTAAATGGTGAAGGGAAAGTGTCAGCTATTCCTGATATAGCTGTATTAAGATTAGGGGTGGAAACTCAGCAAAAGAGTGTGGCTGAAGCCCAGCATGAGGCATCCCAGGCGATGGATGAAATTATGAAAGTGTTAAAAGCTAATGGTATAGCGGAGAAAGATATTCAAACGCAAAGGTTTAGCATTTACCCGGTGCGGAGATGGATTGAGGAAGAAAGAAGGGAGGAATTAACTGGTTACAGGGTAAACAATATGGTGACTGCCAAGATAAGGAAGCCCGACGAAACTGGTATTGTTATTGATGCTGTGGCCAAGGCTGGTGGCGATACTATCCGGATTGAAGGTATTAGTTTCGATGTCGATGATCCGACGGCTCATCGTAATGAAGCACGAAAAAAGGCAGTGGAGGATGCTAAGGCGAAAGCTAAACAGATAGCCGGAGTAGCTGGTATTGAGCTGGGAAAACCCTTATACATTTCAGAAGGTGTTGCCTCTGTTCCCCCGGTAAGAGAACTGTATAAGGCAGTAGAAGGGGGACCGGTTCCGTCTTCTGCGCCGACCGCTATAAGCCCTGGAGAGCTGGAATTTACAGTTACCGTCACGATGGTTTATGCGATCGACTAACGGTGATTTATCTTTTGCCACGTAAAGATATTGTTTGCGCTTTCTAAATGTGTGATGTTACAATGCTGTATTAAAGCTGAATTACCAGCGGGAGGGCCAGGGAGAAAAACGTGAATGGTAACATTCTCATGCTGTCGGCTGATTAATTCCTGGAGCTGGTTATGTTTCATAGTTCAATATGTATTTTACACTATTAAGTACTGCGAGGCTGATAATTAGTGCCTGGTGCAGTATAGCAATTGGACAAATCGGTTCGCTTCAGCTAACATTTTTATACAGGTTGTATAAATCGGGAAGTTGAGGAGTGGATATCTGGTGCATTACGAACGTGTGAATTACAGGTATGATGAGGATTTCAGGAGGGCTTGCTGATGCTGCTGGGTTGTCCCGTAGATTACATGGAGTATGCCTTGTCACTTGCTGGGTTAGCATTGGGGTATACCAGCCCAAACCCGGCAGTTGGAGCTGTAGTTGTCAGGGATGACGTTGTTGTCGGTTTGGGACACACGCAACCACCAGGTTCAGCCCATGCTGAGGTGATGGCGCTTCAGCAAGCTGGAGCGATGGCTAAAGGGGCGACGATGTATGTCGCCTTGGAGCCCTGCTGCCATTATGGGCGTACCCCGCCGTGTACTCAGACTATAATTGATGCCGGTATTTCCAGCGTTCATGTTGCGTTGATTGATCCTAATCCTCTGGTTTCTGGTAAAGGAGTAGAAAAGCTGAGGGAAGCGGGTATAGAGGTACTTGTTGGTGAGTCTGAAGATAAGGCCAGAGAAATAAATGAAGGTTATATTAAGTTTATTACTACTGGTTTTCCCTTTGTGATAGCAAAATTTGCGATGAGCCTCGATGGTAAGATTGCAACAAAAGAAGGTGATTCCAAGTGGATAAGCAGTGATGAGGCCAGGAATTATGTTCATAAGCTCCGTCATATAGTTGATGCTATCATGGTCGGAGCGAATACGGTGATTATTGATAATCCCCGCCTGTCAGCACGGGGATGTAGTGGTAAAGGGGGTAAAACAAAGGTACAGCCGCTGAGAGTAATTGTCGATGGTAAGGGGCGGACGCCGCCTTCAGCTCAGATTTTTAGTGAACCGGGTGAGACCCTTATTGCGGTAGCCAAACCTTTTGATGTAAAGAAAAAAGAAGAGCTTATGAGGGTGGGCGCTGAAATTGCGGAGTTGGCGGCAGAAGGGGATACAATAGACTTAACAGAGTTGCTGCTGATGCTGGGGAAAAGGCAGATTACCAGTGTTCTGGTGGAGGGCGGGAGTGGACTCTTTGGTTCACTCTTCGATCATGGATTGATAGACAAGGTTCTGGTTTATATATCACCAATTATTATCGGGGGTGAGGAGGCCAAGAGCGCGGTAGGTGGTGTCGGGTATAATACAATTGCCGGTGCCCTTTCTTTACATAATATCAGGACAAGAAATTTCGGCCGCGATGTGTTAATTAGTGGATATGTAGGTGCTGAATGAAATGTTTACCGGTATAGTAGAAGAAGTTGGTATGGTCAGGGAGGTAGGACCGGGTCGTTTAAACATTGGCAGCAGGAAGGTGCTTGAAGGAACTAAACCTGGAGATAGCATAGCTGTCAATGGCGCCTGCCTAACGGTGACCTTAGTGTACGGCGAAGGTTTTTCCGTTGATATTATGCCTGAGACGGTCCGACGTACCAGTATCGGTGGACTTCATTATGGTGATCCTGTTAACCTGGAGAGAGCGATGTTGGCTGATGGCCGCATCGGTGGCCATTTTGTTCAAGGCCACGTGGACGATATCGGTAAAATTCTGTCGATTAAACCGGAGGATGAAGCTATTGTCGCCAGGATTTTGTCACCTGCTGAGCTTATGTGCTATATAGTAAGTAAGGGCTTTATTGCTGTTGATGGTGTTAGTCTGACGGTTATCGATCTTGATGATATTTCATTTTCGGTCTCTTTGGTGGATTATACCCAACGTTATACAACGCTGGGGAAAAAGAGACCGGGTGATATAGTAAACCTTGAAGTGGATATTATTGCCAAGTATGTTGAGCGCTTGAAGCGGGGAGACAGACAGGGTATAACATTAAATTTCTTAGAAGAGCACGATTTCTTAAAAATGAGGTGAAATGAAGTGGCATTAGCTACTATAGCAGAAGCGATCGAGGATATACAAGCAGGCAGATTCATAATCATCGTCGATGATGAGCATCGCGAGAACGAGGGTGATCTTGCAATGGCTGCGGAAAAGGTCACACCGGAAGCGATTAATTTCATGGCGAAAGAGGCGAGAGGCCTGATATGTATGCCCATAATTGGCGATAGATTAGATGAGTTAAAGATTTCACCTATGGTTCAGGAAAATACAGCTCAATTTTCTACTGCATTTACCGTATCTATCGAGGCTAAACATAGAGTGACCACAGGCATATCCGCTCATGATCGTGCAGCAACTGTAAAAACTGTTCTTGATCCGGGTACCAGACCTGAAGACCTGGCTCGCCCCGGGCATATGTTTCCCATCAGGGCTAAAAATGGTGGTGTGCTGGTACGAGCTGGGCATACTGAGGCGATTGTGGATTTAGCCAGGCTGGCCGGACTTTATCCAGCCGGTGTGATTTGTGAGATTATGAACGAAGATGGCACGATGGCCCGCTTACCCGAGCTGGAATCCATAGCGGCCGGGTTTGAACTTAAAATTGTTACTATATCTGATCTGATTGCCTATAGACGTCGCCATGATAAGCTGGTACAAAAAGTGGTTGAGGCCAAATTACCGACCCGGTACGGCGAATTTACCATGATTGCTTATAAAAGCAAAGTTGACGCGGATGAACATGTAGCATTGGTTAAAGGTGATATAAGCAATGGGGAACCGGTGTTGGTTAGGGTTCACAGCGAGTGCCTGACAGGTGATGTTTTTGGTAGTATGCGCTGTGACTGTGGAGACCAGATCACACTGGCAATGCAGAAAATTGCCAAGGAGGAGCGGGGAGTTTTTCTCTATATGAGGCAGGAGGGGAGAGGAATTGGCCTTCATAATAAGTTGCGGGCCTATGCTCTTCAGGATCAGGGTTTGGATACTGTGGAGGCTAATATTGCCCTGGGATTTGCTGCTGATTTAAGAGACTACGGCATTGGAGCTCAGATTCTAGCTGACCTGGATTTACATAAGATCCGTATACTGACTAATAATCCTAAAAAGGTAATTGGGTTGGAGAGCTATGGACTTGAGATAGTAGAGACTGTCCCGTTAATAGTGCCACCTACTCCTTATAATATTCAGTATCTTGAAACTAAACAAAAAAAACTGGGACATGTATTAGGAGTGAATAAGGTTGGTGAACCTAAACTAACAGTGAGAGAGGAATAGTACTATGACTAAACTTTATGAAGGAACACTTATAGGAAAAGGACTGAGGTTTGGTGTTGTTGTCTCTCGTTTTAATGAAATTATAACTAATAGGCTTCTAAGCGGAGCAAAAGATGGTTTTATACGTCATGGTGTCGATGAAAAAGATATTAATGTCGCATGGACACCAGGTTGTCTGGAGATTCCTCTAATAGCTAAAAAACTGGCTCAGAGTGGTAGATATGATGCAATTGTCTGTCTTGGTGCTGTAATACGTGGTGGCACACCTCATTTTGAATATGTGGCTGCAGAGGTAAATAAAGGAATTGCCAGGGTGAGTTTGGAGACCGGTGTACCGGTAATTCAAGGTATAATAACCTCTGATACTCTGGAGCAAGCTATCGAGCGAGCTGGAGCCAAAGCAGGTAACCGGGGTTTCGCAGCAGCGTCAAGCGCTATCGAGATGGCTAATTTAACCAAAGCCCTCCAGGAGTGAGAGCTAATCTGTAATAATATAAACTTTGTCTCCAGGCCTAACGCGATCGGGTACTTTGATACCGACGCCATCTCCAGGCTTACCCTCAGTAACATTCACATTGTTAATTTGCATTGACTCGACAGTAAGTTCAAGGTCAGTAGTATGCCCTTTGATATGAATTTTGGTGCCAGTTTTTAATTCTCTGGTTAGCGTAATACCTGCGACAACCGGTTTGGCAAAGAAATCACTCACTTGGCCAACTTCAATTTCTGGCATTTTATATCGCCTCCTGATTTTTTATTTAGTATATGTTTCTGGATTTAATAAATCAATACTTTTTCGGCTTGATATTTTAATTTAGCGTTAAGAGGTTCAGACGTTACAAAATCCGGAATTATTTTTAAACAGTGGTTCTCCGTGTGTTTCATGGTATCGAGTCAATTATGACTTCTCTCTTAAAGCTTTAATAATTTTATCAGGAGTTACGGGAAGGTCTTTGACCTTAACTCCGATAGCGTCTGAGATCGCATTTGCCAGCCCGCCAAGGCATGGTGATGCCGAGCCTTCTCCACATTCCTTGGCTCCGAATGGTCCTTCAGCATCAGGTAGACCAACTGAGTAGAAGGAGCAATTTCCGGGTATATCCATTGACGTCATCATCTTGTAGTTCGTGAAGGACGGATTAAGTGTCTTGCCAGTTTCATCGCGAATCAGGCTTTCAAATAATGCTTGGCCCTGATGCATAATGAAGGAGCCAATAAGTTGACCTCTGGCTAACATCGGATTCAGCAAACGTCCGGCATCATGGACAGTTGTTACATTCAGAATATGCACCTTGCCCGTTTCTGGATCTACCTCTATCTCAAATACCTGGGCATAGAAACTGTAAGCAGGAGCGACGTTTCCATATCCCTTGGCGAAGTCCATCATCCCTATGGGAGCACGGTAATAACCTCTTCCCATTATTGGCCTGCCCAGTCTGTCCTGACAGTGTTTTACTAGCTTTTCAAGTGGCATTGTTTTATCTGGATTGTCTTTTACATATACCTTTCGATCACGGAAAACCAAATCATCTTCTTTTGTTTCCATGAGCTTGGCTGCCACCTCAGCTAGCTGTTTTTTGGCATCCAGGGCAGCATTCTTCACGGCATTACCAGCGCAATGAGTTACTCTGGATCCCCACGTCCCCGGGTCTAAGGGGGTAATGTCACTATCTACCAGGGAAAAAGTTACGTCCTCCAGGCGAGTTCCCAGCACTTCGGCAGCTATCATTGATAATACAGTATCGCAGCCCTGTCCCACATCTGTGGCTCCCGAGAGAAGGGCAACTCTACCATCTTCATTTACCTTCAGCATTGCCGCACAGGCGGCATGTCCCATAATGCCTGGACCGGAGATAAAGCCGGCACACCCTATACCAATTCCCTGGTTCTTGGGCATTTTGCCTTTCTTCTTCTTCCAACCGGATATCTCGGCAGCCTTCTCAATACATTCTGTAAGGGCACAAGTCGTTATTTTAATACCACTTGGTGTTTCGTAGCCAGAGTATACTGCGTTCTTTTTCCTGATCTCTATTTGGTCTATTCCTAAGTCATCGGCAATTATATCGAGCAGGGATTCGAAAGCAAAAAACGTCTGCGGCGAACAATGGCCGCGTAAAGCACCAGCCCACGACTTATTAGTAAAGATTCTATACGCATCATATCTGTAGTTGGGTATCCTGTAGATAATCAACGGATACATCCCAGGATTGAAGATGCTCAACTGGCCAATGCTGCTATGTGCTCCCCCGTCACCTATAACATGATATTGTACGGCATGAATGGTGCCATCTTTTTTCACTCCCATCCTCAATTTTATCTTGAAAGGGTGCCGCATGTGTCCAATGGTGAGTACTTCTTCCATGGTGTGGACTATTCTTACCGGTCTGCCTGTTTTTTTTGACAGCATTACAGCGGCGAAGTCCATCGGCATAGCTTCTTGTTTACCGCCGGAGTTTCCGGCACCGACATAGGTCTGGATAATCCTGATCTGGCTGGGGGGAAGGCCTAAACCCATAGCTAACTGACGCCATACAATATACGGGCTCTGCTTGCAGGCCCAAAGTGTGATTTTACCTTCACCACCCCAGAATCCAATGCAGGCATGTGTCTCTAACATCCCGTGCTTGATTGCCTGGGTATTGTATGTTTCCTCCCTGACATGGTCTGATTCCTGAAAGCCTTTCTCGATATCGCCAAAGCCCCATTCCGACTTGCTGCTCAGGTTTCCCGGTCTATCGTCATAGAGCTGTGGCGCACCTTCTTTCATCGCTTCCTCAGGGTCGAATACCGCGGGGAGAGGCTCATAGTCTACCTTTATAAGGTCTAAGGCCTCCCAGGCAGTATCCTCATCATCAGCAGCAACTGCAGCTACCTCTTCGCCTATATACCGCACTCTGTCAATGGCTAACGGTAAGTAATCTCTGGTGTGCGGGAAATTACCGTAGAGGATCCCAGGGAAATCTCTGCCGGTGATTACTGCTCTGACACCCTTCAGTCTTTCAGCGTCACTGGTGTCTATATTTACTATTCTGGCATGGGCATGGGGACTTCTCAGTAGTTTTCCGTGCAGCATACCAGGTAAACGAATATCGGCCCCATATTTGGCCTCGCCGGTGACCTTTAGTCTGGCATCCCTTTTGGGAAGTGGCTTTCCGATAACCTCAAGTTCCTCTAATTCAACCATTGCTGAACCTCCTTGCTGTCTTATGACTTCGTTTCTACTGCCAGTTTTTCGGCGGCTGCTTTAATAGCTTCGACTATCTGGAAATAACCTGTGCATCTGCACAGGTGACCCGCAATAGCCTTCTTAATATCTTCGTCAGTAGGATTCGGATTTTCATCAAGAAGCGCCTTTGTAGCCAGGACCATTCCTGGAGTACAGAAGCCGCATTGAATAGCTCCGTGCTCAATAAATGCTTCTTGTATTGGATGCAGTTGGCCATCTTTAGCCAGCCCCTCAATGGTAACAATGTCCTTCCCCTGGGCTTCTACAGCCAGAACCAGGCAAGAGTTTACTGCTTTATTATCCATCAACACAGCGCAGGCCCCGCAGTTGCCATCAGAGCAGCTTTCTTTAGTACCGGTAAGTTCTAATTGGTCCCGAATTACTTCGAGAAGGGTCCTCCAGGGCTCCACCTCCATCTCGTAAACTTGCCCATTTACGTTAAATTCTACAACCTGTTTCATAACATCTGGCCTCCAAAATGTCGGTATGGAACTTCTATTCCTGCAGAATCACAAAATCAAAGCTGGAAATCACAGAATAAACTCCTTACTCTAATTATGATAGCGACTTCTTTATAGCCCGGCTAACCAGGACCTTTATCATTTCCTTTCGATATTCCGCAGTAGCCAGGATATCGGTTATTGGTTGTGCTTCCTGTGAAGCAATGTCAGCGGCTTCTTCGATAATCCTGTTGTTCAATTCCTTGCCGATAAGAGAGCTTTCCGCCTTCCCGGCTCTTATCGGTGTTGGCGCTACTGCTCCGAGGGCTATTTGGGCATCTTCACAAGTTTTCGTTTTTAGGTTTAGCGTGGTTAGTGTTGCTACAGCAACTACCGCTCTATCTAGCGGGCTATTTCTTATTCCCAGTTTGAGATAAGCTCCGGTACTGTTAGCTGGCATATTGGGTACCTGGAGTTCGACCAGTATTTCTTCAGGACCTAATGCCGTTTGATGTGGCCCTTTGAAAAATTCCCCCATAGAGATCACTCTTTCTCCGGCATCGGAAACAATTTTAGCTGTGGCTCCCAGCACCAGTAATGGCAGTGCGATGTTCGCTGCGGGAGAAGCGTTACACAGATTGCCACCGACGGTAGCCACATTCCTGATTTCGATGGACCCTAATGCGGAAGCCGCCTGAGCTAGCATGGGAAATTTCCCCCTGATAACCGACGATTGCTCGATAGTCCGAAGCCTTGTCAAAGCTCCCAGCTTTAATCCCTGGGACTTGCTGTGTTCGATGTTGTTTAAGTTCTGGATATTAGTAAGTCCAATAATGTAGTCCGGTGTTACTTGCCTCCATTTCATTTGAGGTACCAGACCGGTGCCACCGGCAATGACTTTAGCCTGGCCGTTATACCTGGCCAGCATGGTACAGGCTTCTTTTACTGTTTCGGGAGAAAAATACTCAAATTTTGGTAAACGACGAAACATATGACACCTCCTTACTCTCAGAACGACCGGTTTGTCACAGGGGAGTTCCCGAAAAATCTATCTTAATCTTGCCGGAGAGGATATCGTCTATGGTATATTTATCGCTCTTAACAAACTCGTTGCCGAAATCTCTGTCTATCACTCCTTCCTCCAGCAACTTCGTCGTGATGTAAGCTCGAAGGAGCCTTTTGTTTATTTTGTTCATCCCGGTTAGCGGCCAGCCGCTTACCACCTCAAGCCTCTCCGGCCATTGAAATATGGCCACCCCTTCCTTGGTAAAGTATTCCTTCAGCTCCTCAAAAGTGAAACTTTGTCCCTCATTAAGCTGGACAAAGGCACAAAGCCTTTCACCCAGTCCAGGATCGGGCATGGCGATAACCGCCGCATAGGCAACTTTAGGGTGCTTCACCAGCATATCCTCGACAGGTTCAGGGTACACATTTTCACCACCGCGTATTACCATATCCTTTAAACGTCCTTCAACTACGTACCTGCCGTCCTCCCGAAGTGACATGAGATCTCCACTGTGGAAAAAACCCTGTTCATCGAATGCCTTTTGATTCTCTTCATCGTTGCGAAAATAGCCTTTGAAAGCGAGGGGACCTTTAGAGATCATCTCTCCTATTTCTCCTTCCTTCACCTCCTCATTTTTATCATCGACAATCTTAATCTGAACATCAGGATCGATTATGATCGGCCGACCTATGGTATACATCTGAGTGTCTTTAGGAGAATCCGGCCGTGTTCCGATAAATGGTCCCTCCGCCATTCCGAAAGACGTGATGAAGTTAATATCGAGCTCCTCCAGGCACCATCTGGCTTGTTCCGGCTTTACCTTCTGTGCTCCGACACTCATTTTTCTAAACGAGCTAAGGTCATATTGTTTCATTAATTCTGTATTTTCCATCCAATAACTGAGCTGGACTGGCACCAGTGGTGCATACGTTATTCTCTTTTTTTCAATCAATTCATATTGTTCCTTGGGTCTCATGAGCTTGGTCAATACTGTGGTTGCGCCTCGAAATATCATCGGCCCCCATGCTACTGTCGCTGAGGCGTTGTGTCCAACCGGCAGTGCATCAAGAGCAACTGTTTCATCGGTGAATCCCGCTGATCTACCGATATAGTCCCATTGACAGATATAGTCGTTATAGGTCCTGGGTATCCCTTTAGGTAGGCCTGTGGTGCCTCCGGACAATTGTTCCGTGCAGATATCATCGGGTAGCGGCTTAAATTGCTCTAAATAGCCATCGGGATACTCATTTTCAATTTTCTGCTCTACAAGGTCTTCAATCGCATTCCAGCTATCTGGTGCTTTACCACCAACCGTCAGGAATATTTTGAGGTAAGGATGATTTTCCCGGATCTCACTCACCATACCGACATAGTCAAATTTTTCCCCCACTGGTACTATTATACCTCTGGCCTTATGCAGCCCGATTTCGTAGTCTACCTCCATTCTTCTATGACGGGGAATGCACATGACGGGGATTGCACCAAGCCGATTGAGGCCGAAGAATATATAAAAGAACTCAACAACGTTTGGCATTTGGAGGACGAAGAAGTCGCCATACTCTACTCCGAGCCTGTGGAACCAGAGTGCTGTCCTGTCCGCTCCTTGTTTTACCTCCTGCCAGGTGAGTTCAGTTCGATCATCGATAAAGGCTATTTTGTCTGGTAATCTCGCTGCATTCCGGTCTAGAAGGTCACAGGTCGTCAGGTTATGCCAGTAGCCCTTGGACACGTATCGCTTAATCTCCTCTTCGTCGAATGGATGCCAGCCGTCAATTATGTCCTTATGCGCCATTTCGGCCCCCTTCTGTGTTTCAGTCTAATATTGTCTTTTTTATTTTCGAACCGGCACGTATAGCATTGGCTATTCCTGGGGATAAATCTTGCTTCCTAATGTCGGAATGTCATAGGAAAACGTATCTTTTGTATGAAG
The DNA here is from genome assembly GCA_964596125.1 of uncultured Dehalococcoidales bacterium. Classification (GTDB taxonomy): domain Bacteria; phylum Chloroflexota; class Dehalococcoidia; order GIF9; family UBA5629; genus CAZQRP01. The sequence goes on from CAZQRP010000015.1 coordinate 13,646, forward strand.
AGGTATTCATTTTGTGGTCAATATGTATTCCATATAATGGGAAGAGCGATGTTGTTAAATATGTGGATGAAAAATACTTCAACCACAATTCCACACAATAATCCTTCTAGCAATAATAATCCCCTGTTTGCCACCTGTCAATATGTCTTAAGCGGTGATAACAGCATGTTTGCATCTACATACGGAACTGTCCTCTCCAATACCTCTCTGCTATGGCAATGAATATTAAAAATAGCTTGCTTGGTGGTACCTAATCCACGTTTAGATTATTTAGCTCTGGTCTCTTTTTTCTTATTTCTGAACCTGTCTCTCAGATAGGCGGACTATTATGTTCTATCACTTCTCTTACCATCGTTAAGGACATCAGGACTTTCTTCCGTTCTGATTTTGCTTTCCTTGCTATCCCCTTACACTATTCTGGTTTATAAGAAATCACCTCAGTGCTCTTTTTTATTAATATTTACTCCCGAATATTTCCTTTTTAAAAACTTTCAGAATATAGCTAATAACCTATTGACAAATACTAAGTTTTAGATTACTTTAAATTACGCAATTGGATTTCTTATTATGAAATATACTAGTTACATTAATTCCTATAAAAATCTGGTGAATGTTCTAGACTGTTTTAGCTCTGGTAAAGAATCTATGACCGTTTCTGAAATTGAGAAGAAAGTAGGTAAAAGTAAAAGTACAGTCTCGAAAATACTATCCACATTGGCAACATATAACATCGTGGTTAAATCAGAAGAAGATGGTAAATATTCTATTGGTTCAAAGATAATACAGTGGGCATCCCTGGTGAAAGTCAATCTGAAAACCATAGCTAGGCCATATTTAGAAGAAATTAATAGAAAAAGTAATGAGGCAGTTTCAATATTTTTAATTGAGGGAGTACATAGAATTTGCCTGGATACGATAAATAGCTCTTATGAAATAAGATATGGTATCAATACTGGACAAAAATTTCCGATTTATACCGGATCTTCAAGCAAAGTACTATTAGCTGGTATGCCCAGAGAAAAACAACGAGAAATACTTAAACAAACTAAGCTTATAAAAATTGGACCTAAAACTATCACTAATAGAAAGCAGTTAGAAAATGAATTGGATGTAGTTCGAAAGCAAGGTTATGCGATAAGTATTGAGGAACGTATACCGTTTGCTGCGTCCGTTTCTGTACCAGTACAAAATCAGAAAGGCGAAGTTATTGCTGCGTTGAGCATTGGAACACCGGCTGTACGAATGACTCCATTAAAAATAAAGAAATATGTCAAGCTTTTAATGGAAACAGCGAAAAAAATTTCCAGAGAACTTGACTAACATTCCATATAATATCCGAAACGAAATTTTCAGGAGTATTGAGATTAAGATTAGGTCTCAAATATACTGCAAGCTATTTCTATTGGTACGCGAAAAATAGTTAACTGGCTGACCAGAACCATGGTAATACCCGAGGATGTGGCTAATGAGCTTACCATAACAATAATAATAATAATGGGAGGTTGAATATGAAGCAATTGAGACTTCGTGACTATCTGAAAGCTATAGAAGAAGATGGCGAATTGAAGTACGTACAGGGAGCTAGTTGCGATCTTGAGATGAGTTCCATCTCTGAGATAGTAAGTCGTGAGGCCAAACAGCCAACGCCAGCTGTTCTATTTGATGACATCCCTGGCTATCCCGCGGGATACCGCACCCTGTTCGGGCTATTGGCTTCACCTGGAAGGTTGGCAAGGGCACTGGGTCTTTCAGAGAATTCGGCAAATGTTTTAAGTCTGTTGCAGGAATGGCGTGAGAAAATGCGGCGTATCAAGCCTATTCCACCGAAATATGTTAGTTCAGCCCCTATCCAGGAGAACATGCTCACTGGCGACAAGGTTGACCTCATGAAGTTCCCATCTCCACGGTTCCACGAGTTAGATGGTGGGCGCTATATTGGAACGGGACATACAGTTATAATGAAAGATCCTGATACAGGATGGGTAAATCTGGGAACGTATCGATGCATGCTTTTAGATAGTAACCATTTTGCTCTTCATATAGTAGAAGGGCAGCACGGGAGTATTATTTTAAATGAGAAATATTTTGCCAGAGGTCAGGTGATGCCTGTAGCGATTGCCATGGGCATCGACCCTGCCTTGTGGTTTACCTCCACATTTCACGGGGTACCTTACGGTGTATCTGAGTACGATTACGCTGGCGGTATCGAAGGCAAGGCAATTGAAGTTATTCAGGGTGAATATACTGGGCTACCACTGCCTGCACACTGTGAAATTGTAATTGAGGGCGAATGTCGCCCTGGCGAACTGGCTGACGAGGGTCCTTTCGGAGAATGGCATGGGTATTATGCCAATCTAGGACTATCAACGGTTCCTGAGCCTGTGGTGACAGTTAAAAATATTCTTTATCGAAATGAGCCTATTCTCACCTGTGCTCAACCGTCCGTTCCTCCCAATGACACCACTTTATTGTTGTCTTTTGTCCTCTCTTCACAAATATGGGATGTATTAGAAAAGGCGGGTGTGCCTGGAGTAGGGGGTGTATGGAGTCACGAGGCGGGATGTGGTGCACTATTCAATGTTGTCTCTATTCAGCAAATGTATGCAGGCCATGCAATACGAGCAGGATTGATTGCCTCCCAGTTTCCCAGAAACATAGGGAGATATACGATAGTAGTGGATGAAGATATTGATCCATCTAATCTAAGTGAGGTTATCTGGGCAATGTCGACACGCACTGACGTGGAGCATTGTATTCAGATTCTCCGGCAAACCACCAGTAGTTCGCAGGATACCACGATTTCACCTGAGATAAAGAGAAAAACAAAGACGGCACCTAAGCCACTTTTAAGCTCAAGAGCTGTCATTAATGCCTGTCGTCCGTTCGACTGGAAGGGGGAGTTTTATCCGGTTGCGCAAATCAGCCATGATCTGCGAGCACACATCTTAGATAAGTGGAGCTCTATGATGAAGGAAATTCTTTAAATTGCATTACTTTATATAAATAATGGATAGAAGTAGGAAGAGTCTTAACTGCTACCGGATGCAAAACTGAAGAATAGGGGGTAAGGGCAATGAACATGTAAATAAAAAGTGTTAAATTTGTATCATAAGAAAACGATGAAGGAGAAGGAAATGTCTAAAAGATTATTATTATCGACGCTTGTAGCATTATTACTAATACTTTTGGTAGGTGGAGGTTTGCTCGGTATTATTGGCTGCCAGAAGGCGACACCAGAGGCGGGGCCTACACCAGCACCATCGTCTAAACCAACTACGACACCTTCGCCAGCTAAGATAGTTTTGAAGGCGGCTACTGCTTGGCCCAAGGGATTCAATGAAGTCCTAGAACTACTTAACTTCATCGAGTTTACGAACAGTCGAGGTGCTGGAAAGCTTGAGATTGAGCATATTGGTGGACCTGAAGTAATCAAGCCTCCCGATCTGATAGAAGCTTGTGGAACTGGCACAGTTGACATAGTAATGTCATCTGGAGGTTATTACTCAGGGATTGTACCCGAGGCTGAGATCGTTGGTTTACCTGTCGTTGAGTGGCGTTATGCCTATGAGACTTGGGATTTGTTTCATAAATTAAGGCCGAAACTCAATAAGCTTTGGGCAGAGAAGACAAACACCAAATTGCTCAGCTTGGAAGCATGCCAGAATTTCTATCTGTACACATCCAAGAAACCGATTAATGCACTTGAGGATCTAAAAGGACTCAAAATAAGGTCCGTCGGTGGTGTAGGGACTATGGTTCTCACTGCACTGGATGCAACGCCAATAACTATGCCTGCAGCAGAGGTTTATCTTTCGTTGGAGAGGGGAACTATAGACGGAGGTTTGCGACCGCACTCTTCTTTAATTCAACGCAAGGAGCACGAAGTCCTGAAATATGGCGTAGAAACACCTGTTGTGCAAATTCCAGCTTTTATATGGATTAACTTAGACACCTGGAATAAGCTGCCAGAGGAGCTTCAGCAAATTATAGAAGGTGCAGCAAAGGATCATGAGTTCTGGGCTATGGGAGAGATGGACTATCTCGACTTTACCTCCAGGCAGGAACTCATTAGTTTGGGAGTAAAGTATACGACATTGACCCAACAAGAAATGGCCCGGTGGAGGGAGCGCCTCATCAAAGCGAGCACGGACCTTTATTTGAAAAACAATCCAAAAACCGGCCAAGAGTTTATAGATATAGCCTTAGGCAAGTAGAGTCAGATAATTTAAGAAAGTGTGTCAGAGCAATAAGATGTTCTGGGTATTATTGCTAAAAGCTGCAAGGTATGGCAACGACTGTTTCAACCGCTTAAATTGGTGGTTGCTACTAGCTGCTGGCTTCAGCATTGTCGTCATGACTTTATTGACCGGTTACGAAGTTGTTGTCCGGTATATTTTCAACCGCCCCACGGTTTGGACACTGGAGGTTAGCGAGTATCTGTTGGTAGCTGCTGTTTATTGGGGAATGGCCTATACACTCAGGGTAAGAGGCCATATTATAGTCGATGTGGTTTACCAGCGTGTATCTCCAAAGTGGCAGACCATTCTAAGTGTTGTTGGATACGCTCTAATCTTAGTATTCTGCGTGGTTTTAACTTGGCAAAGTGGGGCGGCGGCCTTGAAATCGCTCAGATTAAATGAGGTGTCACCAACAGCTATGGCCACACCTATGTTCCCGATCAAGGCAATTATTCCATTGGGCGGCTTTATGCTTTGCTTACAAGCCTTGCAACTGATGTTTGGCTCTGTTGTCACCGTGACTGAGAAATCTTCCCAGCACCACGCTGCTTAAACATTCGTCGAGTCTATTTGTAGGATTTTAGCTACATGGAAATTTGGCAGGGTCTTATACTCTTGTTAAGCTTAGCCTGCTTACTGTTGATAGGCGTGCCAGTGGGCTTTTCGCTTGGCTTAGTGAGCTTGCTTGGTCTGTTCTTATTTTGGGGAGGAACAGCGGCGTTCAGTGTGTTAGGAGCCACCAGTTTCTCAAGCGTTCGCGTGTTTCTCCTCGCAGCCGTCCCCCTCTTTATGCTTATGGCTGAGTTCATAATGTACACCGGCATTGCCAGAGATGCCCTACGCGTTTTAGATAAATGGCTGGGACGTCTACCAGGCGGATTGGCAATCACTACTACTGCAGTTTGCACTGTTTTTGGTGCTGTCACTGGTTTTGCTCCAGCCACGGTTGCTGCGGTTGGGTCGATTGCTATCCCCGAGATGCTTGAACGGGGGTATGATAAAAAGCTGGCAGTGGGTGCAGTTGGAGGTGGTGCTGCACTGGCCATTCTCATCCCACCTAGTGGCTTAATGATTATCTATGGCAGCTTAGCTGAGGTCTCGGTAGGTAAACTATTTTTTGCTGGTATCTTACCTGGATTGGTATCGTCTCTACTCTTTATGATTTACATCATAATAAAGGCAGTCCGAAATCCACGATTTGCGCCTATAATGCAGCAAAAGGTCCAGTGGCGAGAGAGACTGACCTCGATACCCAGCATTCTACCAGTAATGATGATCATCTTTCTTGTACTGGGTGTTATATACCTTGGTATTGCCACCCCTACTGAAGCAGCAGCACTCGGGGTACTCGGTGCATTCTGCCTGGCTACTTTCAATCGTACCCTTAGCTGGCTAAATTTTCAGGCAGCTCTGGAGAGAACAGCCCGTCTCACATGCATGATCTTTTTAATCATAATAGCTGCTGGAGCCTTTAGCCAAGTTATTAGTTATTTGCAGATTCCAACCCGGCTTGCTGAGTTTGTCGTTGCACAGCAAGCGTCTCGGTGGACAATACTGGCTTCCATTATGCTTATGTGCATCATCTTGGGCATGTTTCTTGATGCGGCTTCAATTATCATCATAGTTGTACCTATTATTCTACCTATAACCACGGCATTAGGATTTGACCCGATGTGGTTTGGAATACTGATCATGATCAACATGGAGATAGCGACCTTAACACCACCTGTAGGTTTGAATTTATTTGTATTGAAAGGTGTTGCTGAACAACAGGTATCACTAGGTGAAATTATACGGGGTGTAACCCCTTTCATAACCTTGCATGCATGTACACTACTGTTGGTGGTAATATTTCCACCGTTGGTATTTTGGCTTCCCGGTATGATGAGATAAGCCTAACAATATATGGTATCTTTATAAGGACTAGGTTAAAAATCTAATAAACAAGGTGCGATATACATAATAGCGATGAAAAGTATCCGAGAGGATACATGACTTAACGGGACTGGGATATACATTAAAGCTTCCTCCATGCTATAGATATTGTATCATCTGAAATTCTATTTGCTTAATACTCGCAAGATGGCTGAAAAACTGGCGGATTTCTCGTATTGTTCAATAACCAGTCGCTATAATGATTTAATATCTGGTCTGTGTATAAGTTAAGGAGGTACATATTGTCTGAGCTTACATATAAAAGTAAATTGCGTGAGGATGAATGGTTTAGGACAACGTGTACAGGCTGCTATGCTAACTGTGCGGTGCGGGTGCATCGTGTAAATGGAGTAGTAGTGAAAGTAGAGGGAGATCCTGATTCATCAATGGGATCTCAGGGTGGTGTTTGTGCAAAGTCATCATATATGATACAACTACTTTATAATCCTAAACGATATAAATATCCATTAAAACGAACCAATCCTCAAAAGGGCATAGGTGTTGATCCCAAATGGAAACGAATATCTTGGGAAGAAGCTCTGAGCGAAACGGCAGAAAGACTAAAAAAGATAAAACAAGAAGATCCATCAAAGTTGCTAGTCATTGGCGGAATAAGTAACCAGGTCATAACCGGCACCTTTTTATGGACTGGAGCATGGATAGGTGCATTTGGCGCTGTAGGTGGGGGTACAGGTGTGGGGACTCATTGTGGGCAAGCTTCTCACCTTGGTGCGGGCATGAATCATTGTTCTTGGTCTGTTATTCCCGATTTCGACCATTGTAATTATATTTTACATTTCGGCTCTAACAAAGGAACAGGTAGCGGACATTCAGCAGCTATGGCAATAAGAAAAGCGGCTGAAGCGAGAGCCAGGGGAATGAAGGTAGTTGCTTTTGATCCTATGTGCAACTTTGCCGGTGGTAAGGCAACAGAGTGGATTCCGATCCTGCCCGGTACTGATGGGGCCATTGCTTTATCTATGGCTAACATTATTGTTAACGAACTCGGTATTTACGATACAGAATATCTTACAAAGAAGACCAATGCTCCTTATCTATTAAAAAGTAGTGGTCAATACATACGTGATAAAGAAAATGGTGAGCCGCTCCTATGGGAAATTATAGGGCAAAGACCGAAAACTTGGAATGATCTAACACTGCAAGATGTTGCTCTTGAGGGTATTTATGAGATATATGGGGAGAAATGCAAGACAGTTTTTTCAGTTGTTAGAGAGCATCTAAAGCAGTATACCGCAGAGTGGGCGGCGCAGATAACTACCGTACCAAGCAAAACTATAAGGCGGATAGCTACAGAGTTCGCAACTAATGCTAGAATAGGCAGTACTATAGAAGTAGATGGTGTTAGGTTGCCATATCGCCCGGTGGCAGCATTCATGTTCCGTGGGGGACAGGGACATACCAATGGTTTCCATAACTATGTCTCCGTTGACCTGTTGAATCAGATTGTTGGTGCTTGTGAAGTACCAGGGGGAGTAATTGGGTGGCCGACCCGATGTCTTGGATATCCGGGAAAACAGGACAGCACTATTTTTAGTCCCTATGCCACAAAGGATGGCCATCTAACATCAAGCGCTTGGATGCCGATGCCAGGTACCTGGCCTCATCCAAAGCCGAGAGAACCACGAACCCCGGCATTCTATGACATGTTCACTGCTGCGCCACCGCAGGCAATGATGCCGCTTAAGCGCGATGCTTCTGATATATGGCAGAAGTTCGGTTTTTCTAAGGAACCTTTCGAAATGGTATTCGGCTACTGGTCTAACCCAGCAATGACAGCTGCCAATGTTGAAGTATGGTCTGAGAGGGTAAAAAGAATGTTTGTTGTTTACTCAGCCGTGCTCCCGAATGAGACCACTGAGGGATTCGCTGATATTATTTTCCCTGATTGTACTGGCCTCGAAATAAATGATGCTATCAATGCAGAAGGTTGGATATTCAATCATCCAGTTGGCATGCTTGATTGGGAATACCACCCATCCCTACGTATTGTAGAACCAATGTATGAATCAAGGTATGGAGCGGAAACTGTACTGGAACTGTTTGATAGACTTGGGATGAGAAAAGACTATATGCAGCGCCTCATAGGATTTCTTGGTGCTACCAATTGCCCACCACCTTTCTCTCCCGGTGAGAAACTGTCTTGGGATGAGATAACAGACAGAATACTCAAGGCCCGCTTTGGTGATGATCACGATCTAGAATGGTTTAAAGAGCATGGCTTTGTAAAATGGAAGAAGAAACCAGAAGAAGCCTATTGGCGTTGGTTTGTAGATGCTAGAGCATCTATATATCAAGAGTGGCTGATAGATTATCACGAAGAAGTGGAGGCTATCTGTAAACCTCGTGGGTATAATTTAGATTGGAAGCAGTATGTACCAGCAATCAGCTACTTTCCTGCCGCATCTCATCACGTGGAAAGTCCAGAATATGACCTGTTTGCCTTTGGGTATCGGGACATTGCACACACTGCTTCGGGTACCCAGGATATCCCTTGGCTCCTCGAAGTTAGTGAAACAAATCCTTTCACTCTTAACGTAATAATGAACCGTGAGACGGCCGATAAAAAAGGGATAAAAGATATGGACAGGGTGTATCTTGAGAATGAAAGGGGAGAGAGAATAAGTGTGAACATACATACCGTGGAAGGGATACATCCGCAGTGTATAGCCATGGCTCACGGTATAGCACATTGGCTTGAAGGCCACCCAACTAGGGGGAGATCTGGGCTTCTTAATGTCATTTTGAGGGTAGAGGATAAATATTTCTGTCCTATTTCACAATCCATCGAGACGGCAGTAAGAGTTAAGGTTTATAAAGCCGAAAGTTAGCGAAGAATAAGGTATAATGATGAATATTGCATATTGTTGTAGCGTCTCGCCCTGAGTCGTGTATAGGAAAAGCATTACATTCTGGCTATGAATGATTGGATGGTTTTATTAATTTATCATAGTTAAGGAGGAAAAGATGTCAGAGTATTCTATAGTGGGGAAATCTGTACCCAGAGTGGATGGGATAGTTAAAGTTACCGGTGATGCAATATACGCAGACGACTTGATACTACCGGGGATGCTTCATGGTAAAGTTCTGAGGAGTCCCTGTGCTCATGCCAGGATCCTTAACATCGATACCAGTAAAGCAGAGAAGCTGGCTGGCGTAAGGGCAGTGATCACCGGCAAAGATTTTCCCGGGATTCCCTTTGGTTGGATTCCCGCTACGAGGGACCAGCTACCTTTTGCCGTTGATAAGGTGCGGTTCTTTGGGGAAGCTGTAGCTGCAGTAGCTGCCGATGATGAGGACATTGCTGAGGAAGCTCTGGACCTGATCAAGGTGGAATATGAGGAATTGCCTTTCGTATTAAGTGCTGAAGAGGCAATGAAAGAAGGTGCTCCACTGGTCCATGACGACAAACCAAATAATATTGGTTTTGAAGGTAAATATCACTGGGGTGATGTAGAAAAGGGCTTTAGAGAGTCGGACTATATACGGGAAGAGACCTTTAATACCCATCGGGCAAGCACCGGTTACATTGAGCCCGATGCAGTCCTGGTCAGTGTGGATTCGTCAGGGAGAGTACATTTTCAGGGTTCGAAGCAAAGCCCATATATAACGTGGCGTCATCTATGCCGTGCAATGGGGTTGCCTTTGAGTAAGGTAAGAATGACCAATCCCTATATAGGCGGTGGCTTCTCTGGTAAGCACCTGCCCTTCGAGGTGGATTTTGCCGCCGTCCGTTTAGCCCAGAAGACTGGTAGACCGGTGAAGTTGGTGAGAACGCAAGACGAAGTTCTGGGCTTCAGCGTTCAGAGGCAGGCAAAGAATGTCTGGATAAAGGTGGGAGTCAAGAAAGATGGCACATTGGTAGCCTGCGATTGCAGACTCATTGCTGAAGGTGGTGCCTATATGAATCAAACAGCGTTCCAGTGCTTCGCTTTCCTGATGTTTATGATTACCCCTTATAGATGTCCTAATTTAAGGTATGAATTTAAGCGGGTCTATACTCACAGGACACCTTGTGGTACTGTTCATGGTCATGCTTCGCAACCGGCCCGTTATGTCCTCGAGTCTATATTAAGTATGATAGCCGATGAAATAGGGATAGACCAGGTAGAGATAAGGTTAAAGAATGCCTACAGGACGGGTGAGTCCACTCCTAACAAGATCGAGTTTTATGATACTCTGGCTTTAACGGAGTGTATCGATAAGGTCGCCGAAGCTATAAACTGGAAAGAGAGAAAGGCCAATAAGATACCCAATCGCGGTATTGGCTTCGGTTGTTTTCTCAATCCTCCGGGGGGAAGACTGGGAGGGCACTTTGCCGGTTCTGCGGTGTTAAGGGTTGCCGAAGATGGCACAGTGACGCTTTCCTCCGGTACCACTGAGATTGGCCAGGGTGTTGATACTGCTATGGCTCAGATGGTAGCGGAAGTGCTGGGGATTGAAGTGGAGGATGTCAATGTGGCAGTGGAAGATACCGACACCAGCATTCTAAATCCAGGGGTGTTTGCCAGTAGATGTACCTTATGGGATGGAGGGGCAGCCGTAAAAGCAGCAGAGGATGCCAGGAGGCAGATGGCTGAAGGGGTTGCTGAACAGCTTGGGGTGAAGCCTGAGGACCTGGAGTTTAAGGGGCGTAGAGTATATATTAGAGGTAATCCCGATAAAGGAGTCTCTTTCACCGTGGCAGCCAGGCTGGCTTACTATGAGAAAGGAATACCTATCTACGGGAGGGGAACTTTTTCTCTGGAGGTTGGCCAGGTCGATATGAGTACGGCAGAGGGTGGTTTTTCCGGGCCATGGGGCGCATTGGCTCACGGAGTGGAGGTAGAGGTTGATCCTGAAACCGGGCTTGTCAAGGTGTTACGCTTTGCCACGGCTCAGGATTCCGGACGCCCCATAAATCCGATGTTGCTCAGGGGGCAGAGTGAGGGATCAGGAATAGGTATAATTAGTTATTCACTCCTTGAAGAAAGCCTTATTGATGAAAGAGGGCAACCTACTAATGTCAACTTCCTGGATTATAAGGTCGCCACATCACTGGATGCTGCACCATGTGATTACATTGAAGTTATAAATCCAAGCACTGTGGGACCATTTGGTGCCAAGTCAGGTGCAGAAGCAGCCGCTTCTACGATGTTGGCGGCTATTTCTAACGCAATTGCCGATGCTACAGGAGTATGGGTAAAGGACACCCCTATTACTCCTCAGAAAATCCTTAAAGCACTGAAAGAGAAGGAGGCCAAGAGCAATGAATTACCTTAGAAGATTACCCAAGTTCGAGTACGTTTCGCCTCAAACGATAGCTGAAGCTTGTTCTCTTATCGCAGATTACAGGGAGAAAGGAGCGCTTCTCGCAGGTGGTAGTGATCTTTTGCCTAAAATGAAAAGGAGGGAGAAAGCTCCTCAATATCTGATTTCGCTCAAGGCCATTCCAGACCTGAGGGGCATCGAAAATAATAATGGTCTGAAGATTGGTTCGATGACCACTATTCATGACATCCAGACATCCTCCTTAGTTAGGGCTAAATTCGCGCCTCTGGCCCGGGCAACTGATGAGTTCGGCTCTATGCAGATCCGGAACCTGGCCACTGTTGGTGGCAATCTATGTAGCGGTGCTCCCTCTGCTGATACTGCTCCCCCTCTGGTCGCCCTGGGTGCAATGTTCAGGATGATTAGCTCCAGGGGGGAAAGGACTATCTCGGCAGAGGAATTCTTTGTAGCGCCTTTCCAGACAGTGCTGGCTGAGGATGAGTTGCTTGCTGAGATCCGGATACCAGGCCAGCCACCTTCCAGCGGAGGCACATATCTGAAATACGCTTTCAGAGGAGCAATGGATCATGCCTTTGTTGGCGTCGCAGTAGCTCTAAGCCTTGATGGTAATCGCTGTAGTCAGGTTAAGATAGCGCTGGGTTCCTGCAATCCTGTCCCTTTTAGGGCCACCGGAGCTGAGGATATTTTGAAAGGAAAAGAACTGGAAGAGTCCTTAATTGAAGAGGCAGCTAAGAAAGCCTCGCAGGAAGCCAGTCCCAGAACTGATCCCGATTACAAAAGGGAGATGATAAGAGTTTTCACCCGGAGGGCATTAAAGCAGGCTCGGGAGAGCGCCGGCTGATGAGATGCTCTAAATAACAAATCATGATAGGAGAAACATTTCATGAAGCAATTAGTTACGCTAAGGATAAATGAGCAATCTTATAAGGTGGAGGTAGAGCCTCAGAGAACTCTGCTTGAGGTCTTGCGGGAAACTATTGGTTTGACAGGTACCAGGAAAGGATGTGGTGAGGGCAATTGTGGTAGCTGCACCGTTATACTGGATGGAAAGGCAGTAAATTCCTGTCTCATTTTGGCGATTGAAGCACAGGATAAAGATATTTATACCATTGAAGGCCTGGCTAACGAAGGGAAATTGCATCCTCTACAGCAGTCCTTTATTGATCATGGGGCTTTTCAATGTGGATTCTGTACCGCAGGGATGATTATGACTGCCAAGGCCTTTCTGGATGAGAATCCCAATCCTACTGAGGAGCAAACGGTAAGGGCAATAGCAGGCAATTTGTGCCGGTGCACCGGCTATACCAGCATTATAAAAGCCATACTCGCCGTGGCTCAAAAAAATTAATGATGCGGGTAGGCAAACCTGGTTTTTTCCCCAGCACATATTTCCAGATTTGATGCGGCACTACTTTTTAGTCTCCGTATTAAATTAAACAGTAGAAACGACAGGATTAATAAAAACCGGAATAACTCTTACCATCTGGCGATGCCTAGTATTGCTTGACAATAATGATATAATGAAAACTGTATTCAAGGATTTCTCATACCACTACGTGCTGCAAATAATACTATTTTAGTAATGCATGACACATCTTATTTGTGAGCTCGCGGTTTAGATTGGCCTATTTAAGAATATCAAAAAATAGCCATATTGAATTTATTGTATGGTCAGCTCTGTTAGTGAATCCAGTACTGGTTCTTTTACTTGGAAGGATCGCTTCGCCTCCAAGACTATTCCTGCAATTTTCTTAGAAAAAGTCAAGCAGACACCTCATAAAGTAGCCTTGCGCACAAAAGAGCTTGGTATATATAAAGAGGTTACCTGGCAGCAGTATTTCGAGCATGTAGAAAACTTTAGTTTGGGGCTGTTAGAGTTAGGGCTGGAACGTCGTGATCGTGTAGCCATTATGGGAGACCCGTGCCCGGAGTGGATATACGCTGACTTAAGTATTCAGTCGGTCGGTGCCATCAGTTATGGTGTTTTCTCAACCAGTTCTACGGTAGAAGTTCTGCATCTGATGAAAGATGGTGGCGCTAAATTTTTCATTGCTGAGGACCAGGAGCATGTAGACAAGGTCCTGGCCGTAGCTGATCAACTTCTCTCTTTCCAGAAAATAATCGTTGCTGATACCAGGGCTATGTTTATGTACGAAGATCCTCGTATCATAAGCTTTTCCGAGGTGGAGGAGTTGGGGAAATCGCGCAAAGCTTCCGAGCCGGATTTATACGAAAGATTGGTCAATGAAATAAAGCCTGATGACGTGGCTACCCTTATTTATACCTCCGGTACTACAGGAGCTCCAAAAGGAGTCATGCTTACTCACCGCAACTGGTTGAGCGGTTGGAGCGGTATCATAGATACATTCCCTCAGTTACAAAAGCCACAACGTGTGGTTACTATGCTGGAGCTGGCTCATGCGATGGAGAGGGCTAACAGCAGCTATCTTCCTCTTATAGCTGACTTCACTCCGCATTTCAGTGACGAGATCGAGTCAATTCAGGAGACGCTTTTCGAAGTGTCGCCCACATACATTTCTGCACCGCCCAGATTCTGGCAGAAGTGGGCGGCACAGGCATTGAGTGACATTGAGCAGAGTACTCTGGTAAAGCGGGCGGTCTATCGGTTTGCCATGAGGATAGGTCGGAAATATGTTCAAAAGAAGTGGAACAAGGAAAAATCATTGCTATGGGAAATGCTCTATAAAATGGCCTACTGGCTTGCGTTTCGGTATATTCTGGATATATTTGGTCTGGCACGGGTAGAGTTTTGTTCCACAGGTGCTGCTCCTGTGCCGGCTGAGACAGTAGCCATCTGGCAAATATGGGGACTGAAATTGCGGGAAGGGTTTGGTTCAACTGAAGCTGGGGGACTTCCCCTGATGCAATTAGAAGATTTCCCCAAGCCGGGCAATGCCGGGAAAAACCTTGGTGGCTATGAAATGAAAGTGACGGAAGAAGGTGAGTTGCTTTTCGGCGGTCCTCCTGTTTTTGTCGGGTACTGGCAGGATAAAGAGACAACCGACAAGGTTAAGAGAGAGGGCTGGGTCCACACTGGCGATCTGGTGAAAATTGTAGAAGAAGGAAATGTAAAGATAGTTGACCGATTGAAAGATGTTCTTACCACCGCCGGAGGTAAGACCATGAGCCCGTCTGAAATTGAAAAAGCATTAAAGTCAAGTCCCTATATAAGCGAGGTAGTAGTGTTTGGCAATGGCCGCAAATATCCTTCGGCTTTAATAGAGATCAACTTCGATACGGTCTCAGAATGGGCCAGAAGCCACGGTGTAATATACGGATCATTTACCAGCCTGACGGAACATCCTAAAGTATATGAGTTGATCTCACATGAGGTGGACAAAGCAAACCAGCAACTGGCGCGGGTGGAACGGCCAAAGAAATTTCGCATTATTCCCAAAGAGCTGGATCCGGAAGAGGAAGGCGAACCGGTGACTGCTACTCGTAAGATACAAAGGGATCGTTTTTACCAGAGGTTTAAGGATTTAGTAGAGTCAATGTATACTGCTGAAGAGGAAGAGCGTATTAGCGCCGAGTTGGGACTACTTGAAAAGGAGGTGGAATAAAAGAGAAAAGGGGAATATTATAAAAGAAAGAGACACTATACCTCGATTGCTAATCAGGGACCTTAGAGTAGTTCAAATTTAAAGGGGGTTTGTTATGAAGAAAGAGTGGCTATGTATTGTATGTGTATTGTTCTTAAGCATATTCCTGATCACCAGTACGGTTTCAACTTCCTGTGCACCTTCAGTCAAGACCGGAGAGCCGTACAAGATTGGCGTAACTGCTGCCCGGACCGGGCCGGCTGCTATCTCTTATGTTCCTTCAAGTGAGGGTTTCAGAATATACATGGAAAAGTTGAATGATGAAGGAGGTATCAATGGTCATCCGGTGGAGCTTATTATCGAAGATAATGCTTCACAGGGCGGTAAAGCTGGTTCGGACGTAAGAAAATTTGCTGAGATGGGAGCGCATCTGGTAATGGTTGCCAGTACTTCAGCAACGTTTGGACCGTCAATAGCCGAGGCTAAAAAGGCTAATATACCTATTTTATTTGGCGCTGGTAGTGTTTCTCCTGCGGAAGCCTTGCCTCCTAATCCTGAGCCGCTGGTATTTGCTACAAGTGATAAAGGATTGAGCGCAGACCCTTACAGGGCAGTCCAGACAGTATCGTTGTTAGCTACCCCACCCGTCACATTCGGTATGATAACCGCTGATATACCTGTAGCAGTAGCCCAGGCTGAGAAAGCAACGGAGCTAGGCAAGGCGAAAGGATGGACCGTTATTGAGGACCGTTTCCCTATGGGTACAGTTGACCTCACACCTGTTGCCGCCGAGTGGATTAGGAAGGGAGTTAACTGGGCACTGGAGTTTGGACCGGTTGGGGCTAGGTTGATGTACCCGGCTCTGATGAAACAGGGATGGAAAGGCAATTTCATTCTCATGTATGAGGCTTTTAATTATTTAACAGAGCATAAGGCAGATAACCTTCATGCCATCTGCTCGGTAGCACCTCTGGAAACGATGAGCCTACCGGACCATAAGGAGATTACAGAAGCTGCAGAAAAATACAAGGCTTCAACATTACTTACAGAGAATTTATGGGGTTGGGATACGGCAAAGGTAGTAGAAGAAATATTGAAGAAAGCAGGATATCCGCCTACTACTGAAAAATTGCTGAAGGTGATGAGCGATTTTGAGTTTGATGACAGACCGCTGGCCAGGGTACACAAGTGGACTCCTACTGACCACCTGGGTACACTTGTCTGGCGCGCGTATAAATGGGATAAGGGGAAAGGAGCAATTGTTCCTGTAACCGACTGGTGGCGTGCGTCAGCAGCCGGAGAGGTAGAGAAAATAGGGCCCAAGCTTTAAATTTTTGGAATTAAAAAGTCGAGATACAGGTAATCTGCTCGTTTTAGCAAGTATGCGACCTTACTCATCAAGGTAGTCGTTGTTGCATTGTCGGGATACCGAGTTGTGCGCGTACTGAGGCACGGTTGCTGTGGCCCATCTATCTGGAGGGAAAGGCATGGAAGAACACAGATTAGGATATCTCAGCAGGTTGCCCAGGTTCGATTACTTGGAACCCCGGACATTGGAGGAGGTATGCACCGCTCTTTCTTCTTATGGTGAGGAGGCTAAAATATTAAGTGGTGGTACAGACCTTCTGGTCTCGATGAAGAAAAGGGATATCGTGCCTCGATATGTAATTAACCTGAAGACAGTGCCCGGGCTTGATTACATAACGTATAGCACGAGTGATGGCTTGAGGATTGGAGCACTGGCTACACTCAGCAACATAGAGAGTTCGAAGGTGGTGAGGGAGCGGTTCCCTCTCATGGCCGAAGCAGCCTATCAGACGGGGCCATCCCACATTCGGAACATGGGCACTATGGTTGGCAATATATGCAATGCCGATGCTGCTGCTGATTCAGTTCCAGCACTAATAGCCCTGGGGGCTAAGGTTAAAGTACAGGGTCTGAGTACGATAAGAACAATCCCCATAGACGAGTTTATCGTTGATTCAAAGAAGACTGCGCTAAAAGGTGATGAGATTGTCATCGAAGTTCAGGTTCCGGATATGCCTCCCAACACCTGTGGCGTCTTTATTAAAATTCCGGAACGAACGATGATTGATATAGCGGTTGCCAGCGCTGCTGTAGTCGTAACGGCAGATGAAAAGGGCAGTAAGGTAGTTGATAGTAAAATAGTATTTGGGGCGGTGGCACCAGTACCTTTCAGGGCACGCATTGCAGAAAGCATGATCAGGGGCAAGGCTGTAGATACAAGACTTATAGAGAGGGTAGCGCAAGCCGCTTCAGAGGAGGCCAGACCACGTACCCGTCACGAATATAAGAGACAACTGGTTGCTACACTGGTCAAACGGTCCTTTAGACAGGCCCTTAATCTCAACTAGAAAGCGAATTTTCATGAAGTGCGAACTCATATTAAGGGTTAACGGAGAAGAATACAAGGTCATGGTGGAACCGTGGTGGACATTGTTGCAGGTGATCAGGGATGAGATACCGCTTGCCACAGGAGTCAAGGAAGGCTGCAGTACCGGTGAATGCGGGGCCTGTACTGTTTTGATCGATGGCGTGCCGGTCCAGTCATGCCTGATGATTGCTGTAGATGCTCGGGGCAAAGACATTGTCACCATCGAGGGGCTGGCAGTCAACGGTGAGCTTCATCCTGTTCAACAGGCTTTTATCGAGCACGGTGCTATGCAGTGCGGCTTTTGTACGTCGGGATTTATACTGTCGGCAAAAGCTCTTCTTGATAACAACCCTGTGCCAACAGTGGACGAAATAAAGGAGGCATTTGACAGCAATCTATGCCGCTGCGGTTGCTACTCTGAAGCGATCGAAGCTGTAATGGCAGTTGCGCAAAGCAACGAAGGTAAATCGGATGTCAGCGTATAAAGTAGTAGGTAAGCCTGCACCCCGGGTGGATGGTAAGCACAAATCGACGGGTAAAGCCCGGTATCCTGGAGATATAGTATTGCCCGGAATGCTGTGCGGTAAAATATTGAGAAGTCCTTTTCCTCATGCCACGATTATCGACATCGATACCTCGGAAGCGGAAAAACTGCCTGGTGTGAAAGCAGTTCTTACGGGCAAGGATACAAGGGGAGTGAGATTCGGCTTTGTTGATACTCCCAGATATCCTGCTGATGAGTGTGCTCTTGCCGAGGATAAGGTCAGGTTTTTCGGTGAGGCGGTGGCGGCGGTAGCGGCTACTACTGAAGATATAGCCATTGAAGCCCTGGAATTAATTAAGGTGAAATATGAGCCGATACTGGCAGTCTTCGATCCAGTTGAAGCGATGAAGGACGGAGCCCCTGCTGTACACGATGTAATTGAGCGTGGCACGACTACATCTTGGGAAGACTGGGGAGTTGCCAGGAAATCTAAACCCTACAAGGTTGAGAATAACAGAGCCTCTACATTTCACGTGAGCTTTGGCGATGTGGAAAAAGGATTTGCGGAATCCGATTACGTGCGCGAGGACCGTTTTGTGGTAGGAGCTAACTCACATGCTGCCATAGAGCCTCACACTACAGTGGCCAGCTATGACAGTATTCAGGACAGGCTGGATGTCTGGACCGGCAATATGGGTCTCGAGATGAAGAGGTTTTGGCTGGCTAAGGTTATGGGTATGCCATTGAGCAAGGTCAGACAACACCACGTGTATACCGGTGGTGCCTTTGGGGGTACCAAGCCTATCGTTCAGCCCTATGATCTCATTGCCTGCCTGCTGAGCAGGAAAACCGGCCGTCCGGTGAAAGTGGTCCTGTCACGGGAAGAGGTCTTCCTGGCCTGTAAATCCAGTCACCGCATGATATTCGACCTCAAGACCGGGGTCAAGAAGGATGGACTGATAGTCGCTCAGCATATGAAGATCATTAATGATCCGGGGGCTTACCGCGGTAGCTCGCCGATACCAATGTACCTGTCCTACGCCTTCTCTAGCCCCGTATATGCCATACCTAATCTGATGGTTGAAGGTGTGGGGGTATACACCAATAATCCCTGTTGTATGGCCAAGAGAGGTCATGGGGTACCTCAGGCACGGTGTGCCATCGACTCGCAAATAGATATGATTGCCCGTGACCTCGGGCTGGACCCTGTGGAGATGGCTTTAAAGAATATCAGAAAAGTGGGCGATGTTCTGCCCAATGGGGATAGGTTGGATAGCTATGGCCTTAGAGAATGTATCGAAAAAGCTGCTGAGGCTATTAATTGGAAGGAGAAAAGGGATAAGCCGGGGAACCGGGGTGTAGGATTAGGATTGGCTGGTATGTTCAGTGGCACTGCGTTCTTTCCCTTTGCTTCGGCTGCCCTGGTGAAGGTCAATCACGATGGCAGGATCACGCTTTATCAGGGCTCGGTAGAGTTTGGGCAGGGTGCAGAGACAACCCTTTCCCAGATAGCAGCCGAGGAGCTTGGAGTTGGTTTGGAAGATGTGGATATAGTGGCGGGTGATACTGAGGAATGTCCCTTGGACTATGGCAATAGTTTTAGCGGTGGCATATACGTTTCCGGGGAGGCGGTGAGGAAGGCAGCTATCGATGCCAGACAGCAACTCTTTGAAGATGTTTCCCAGGTATTTGGGGTCAAAGTGGAGGGATTGGAGCTTGTCGGAGGTCGTGTCTATATCAAAGGAGATGCTGAGAAGGGGATGTTTCTGGGTGAGGTGGTAAGAGACAGCATCCAGCGCCGCGGCGGAAACTCCATCATTGGCAGGGGTTTCTGTAAGGCGGTACCCGAGATAGAATTCTATCCCAGTATATCTAAGGCGGCAGGGAGACTTACCGATGCTTATGGTTTGGCAGCAACAACAGCAGAGGTGGCAGTAGACAAAGAGACAGGAAAGGTCAAGGTGCTCAAAATTGTGATAGGCGATGACTGTGGCTTTGAGATAAATCCACTTATGGTGCGAGGACAACTGGAATCGCAGGCGATCATGGGGGTTGGAGATGCGCTTTTTGAAGAAGTTATTACTGAAGAGGGCAGGATAACTAATCCGAACTTCAAGGACTATCGCATACCGGGGATCTTTGATATACCGGATATGGAATGTATTAGTATCCAGACGGTGGAACCTAAAGGACCTTATGGAGCTAAGGAGGTTGGGGAGGGAGCACGCGCCTCAGTTGCACCGGCTATAGCTAATGCTATTACTGACGCAATAGGCGTAAGGATTAAAGAATTCCCTATTACCCCGGAAAGAATTCTGAAAGCGCTGAGGGATAAGGAAAAGGAATAACATGGGATAGTACATTTTCTGTTATTACCTTTGATTTAGTTACAGGTGATTTAGTTACAAGCAGGCATAAAAAGAAAGCGCAAACCTATTACTGCAACGTATTAGCATCATGCCGCGTATCATAAAATTTAGTAGATGATTCTACTAAAAGTTTTAATTATAATGGGGATGGCAAATGATTCAGTTTATTGGTAATGCGGTCGTTTTAGCAAGCCTTTATGCCCTTGTTGCGCTGGGTTTCGTCATTATTTATCGTTCCAGCCGCATTCTTAACCTGGCTCACGGCGAGCTGTTAATGCTGGGGGGATATTTTGCTTTTGTCATGGTACCACTGTTCGGTGGAATAACCTGGATAGGGATAATCATGGCTTTCCTTTGTGCTTTTATTTTAGGGCTAGCATTGTATTTCCTGTTTATACGCCCTCTTATGGGTGAACCTTTATTTGCTGCTGTGATGCTTACGATAGGACTGAGTATCATGTTAAGGGGTATAGCCAGTTTTGTCTGGGGTCCTGAACCCCGCATGCTTGCCTTTACCTTTGGCATACCAAACGAGCCCCATAAGCTTTTACCCGGGCTTGTTCTTTCTACGTATGATATAGCCCTTCTGGTAGCTGCCGTTGTCTTCCTGGGCGGGATTTTACTATTTCTCAAGTTCAGCCGTCTGGGCATTCAAATGCGAGCGGTTGCGGAAAGTCATCTATTGGCATCACAGCGAGGTATCAATATCTTTATCATCCTGGCACTGACCTGGAGCATTGCTGTGGTGGCAGCTACAACGGCAGGACTTCTTTATGGAGCCGGTGTCCATATTTCCCCCGAAACCGGTCTGGTCGGTATTAAAGCGTTATCTGTGCCTATGGTAGGGGGAATAGACAGCATCGTTGGTGTTATTCCTGCTGCCCTGATTGTAGCCTTCGCTGAGTATGGCGTAAGCCGGTATATCGGACCGGAACTGAGCGAGATTATCCCGATGATTATAATGCTGGCGGTACTCATTATTCGTCCCTGGGGTCTGTTGGGAACCAAAGAGGAGGTAGAAAGGTTGTAACATGCCCGGGAGCAGTTATTTCAAAACAAACTACTATACCGATATGAAGCTTGTCGATACACGCTTCCGCTTGTTCTGGCTGGTAGTTCTTTGCCTGGCATTGGTCATGTTTCCTTTCATTTTTTCTTCCTATTATGTTCATCTGATTAATTTAGTGTTGATCAATGTCATGGTTGCGCTTGGTCTCAATATTCTTACCGGCAGGGCCGGTGTCATATCCCTGGGACATGCCGGCATATTTGCAGTGGGATGTTATACAGTAGTTGCGTTAGGGGTGCAGATGCAGGTTCCATTTATACTAGTATTACCTGCGGCCATGATATTAGGAGCTTTTTTAGGACTGATAATGGGTCTGCCTTCGCTGCGTTTGCGTGCCCTCTACGTAATCCTGGGTACCATGGCGATGCACTTTATCCTGGTCTATATTGGAAAAGAGTATCAAAGCTTTGCTGGTTTCCACTGGGGTGTTACCATTCCCGACCCTTCGCTTGGACCTCTGATTTTAAACAGCCCGATGAAATGGTATCCCCTCCTGGTCATTTTGGTATGGCTGTCAACAATAGCTTGTATTAATGTGCTGAGAAGCAGGGTTGGCAGAGCATGGACGGCTATTGGAGACCGGGATTTTGTCGCTCTTGCCCTGGGTATACATATAGGCTACTACAAACTTCTTGCTTTTATGTTCAGCTCGGCACTGGTAGCGTTAGCAGGTGCGCTTTCCGCTTACTATACTGCTTTTGTAACTGCTGAGACTTACACTATATGGTTGGGAGTTACTTTTGTAGCCATGATTTTAATTGGTGGATTGGGTTCTATCACCGGTTCTTTTTTTGGAGCATTTTTTGTCACAGCTTTGCCCTACGCTCTTTCCGGAATTTTTGGCGTATTGCATTTACCCTATATTTTTGAAGCTCAGAGAGCATCTATTGAACTCGCCTTGTTTGGCTTTCTTATTGTTTTATTTCTGATAGTGGAGCCAACAGGCCTGGCAGGAATCTGGAAAACGATAAAGGACTACTTTATGTTATGGCCGTTCAGATATAAGCGGAGTATTATTACAACGAGGTAAAGAGGTATGGCAGGTTCTGCTTTTGATGGGAACATTCTACTGGAAGTAAGAAAACTAGAAGTGATCTATCATAAGGCATCCATGGCCATACAGGGCGTTTCTCTTAAGGTGCCTGAAGGGAGTATAGTGGCCATATTGGGAGTTAACGGAGCGGGAAAGACCACTACCCTGAGGGCTATCTCCGGATTTCTAGGATCGGATGATGCTGAAATTAAAGACGGATTGATAGAGTTTGGAGGGAAACAGTTGAACGGGAAGCTCCCTCATAAAATTGCTGAGCAAGGAGTCATACTGGTTCCAGAGCGACAAAAAATATTTGAGACCCTTACTGTGAAAGAGAATCTCCTGGCAAGCTCAACCAGAATAAAAAGGAATCTAAAGGAGTCTATGGACCAGGTATATGGCTATTTTCCCGTGCTCAGAGAAAGAAATAATGATATTGCCGGTTATCTCAGTGGAGGCGAGCGACAGATGTTGGCTATAGGAAAGGCCTTGCTGTGTTCTCCGAAGTTGCTAATGCTGGATGAATTTTCCTTGGGACTTGCACCGCTTATTGTAACCCAACTGGCCAAGGTGCTCCGCTCTTTCAAGGAGGACCTTGGCTTGACCATCTTACTGGTGGAGCAGAATGCAATGGCTGCACTTGAGATCGCTGATTATGGCTACATCATGGAAAACGGGAGAGTAGTCTTTGAAGGCACTCCAAAGAGATTAATGGAACACGAAGACGTACAGGAGTTCTATCTGGGTGTCGGAGGAGAAGGGAGCAAAAGCTATAGAGATGTGAAGCAATACCGGCGTACTCGCCGCTGGTGGGGTTAATTATGGCAGAAATGTTACTGGAGGTTCGCGATATTCATCTTAGTTTCGGTGGGCTTGTTGCCTTGAACGGCATAGACCTGAAGGTATACCAGGAAGAGATCTTTGGCTTAGTAGGACCTAATGGAGCAGGTAAGACCTGCCTCCTTAATATCATCAGTGGCGTATATAAACCTGACAGGGGTTCAGTCATTTACCAGGGTAAAGATATCACCGGACTTCCTCCTAATAAGTCACCTGGAATCGGCATTGCCCGCACCTTTCAACTGGTAGAACTATTCAAAAGTATGAATGTACTGGACAACATCCTTCTGGGGTGTCACTCCAAGATGCGGGGAAATGTCTTTACCGGCAGTATCTTTTGGGGTCTGGGGCAGAAGGAGGAAGTGCGTTTTAGAGAAAAAGTGGAAAGGGTGATTGAATTTTTAGAACTGGAGCGTTACCGCCGTGTTCCGGTAGGAGGGCTGCCCTTCGGTATCCAGAAATTGGTAGGAGTAGCCCGGGCTTTGGCAATGGAGCCCAGGATTCTGCTGTTAGACGAGCCTTCTTCAGGGATGAACCGCCAGGAGAAAGAGGACCTGGCCCGTTTTATGCTGCGTATTAAGTACGAACTGGGTGTTCCTATGATCTGGGTCGAACATGATATGAAGATGATCGCTGACTTAACTGACAGGCTTGCGGTCTTTCATTATGGCAGGAAGATTGCTGATGGGAGTACTGAGGATGTGATGAACCATCCGGATGTACTACAGGCATATTTGGGGACAGCAGCCGGGGTTAATCAGTAAATACAGGTCTATAATCTGTACTCTGTTTTCACTTTATCTTACAAAGAGAGACCACCTGGATTGCCGGGTGGTCTTTTCTTTTCCCGATAGTTCCTCTGACAGAGGATTAGAAAAAAGTCCTCTTCATTGAATACGTTATGCTGCTTATACCTTTTTCGATGCTGCCGCTATAGCTTCAACGATCTTGGTATATCCGGTACAGCGGCAGAGGTTTCCGGAGATCCCTCTTTTTATTTCCTCATCGGTTGGATTTGGATTCTCGTCCAGCATTGCCTTGGCTGAGAGTATCATTCCCGGAGTACAGAAGCCGCACTGAATGGCACCATGCTGAACAAAGGACTCTTGAAGTGGGTGAAGCTCTCTGCCTTTAGCCAGTCCTTCGATAGTAAGAATATCCCGTCCCTGAGCGTCCAGAGCCAGGACCAGGCAGGAGAGGACCGGTTTACCATCCATAATAACGGTACAGGTACCACAACTGCCGTCGTCGCATGCCTTTTTCGCTCCGGTAAAGCCGATATCTTCCCTCAGGACCTCAAGCAGGGTTTTACTTGGATCAATTGCCACTTCATAAAAATCACCGTTCACCTTCAGCTTAATTAGCTTTTTCATACGGTAGCCTCCTCTAGAAAATTGAATAGCTTCAACCGCCTCCCAGCACGTCCATCCAGTATATTATTGTTACCAGGTCTCCGTCTTTCAACTCGGTTTCAAGACCTTTGGGTAAATATTCGAGTGCGGTCTGGGTAACATGGATTGAATATTCATCGGGGTCTATCTGATCGGAATCAGGGTTGATGAATCTGGTTTCATCATGGCATCTCTTTGCCAGGTCCTGTAACAGGTCCCTTACGGTTGAGCCTTTCCTTAAATTGATGTACCCTTGATTCGATACACCGTCTATATAGAAGTTGGTGTTCAAGGTAATCTTCACGGTTTACTCCTTAGTTTGTGGTCTTCTTAAGCGCATAAATTACCTTATCAAAGGTCATGGGAAAGTCGTTGACCCTAACTCCAACTGCGTTGTAAATGGCGTTGGCTATGGCTGCCGGTCCGGTACAGGTGAGGGGCTCGCCGACATCCTTGCCGCCGAAAGGACCTTCCGGATCTGCGGACTGGACAAATATTGAGTTTACTCTGGGCATTTCCAGCGGTGAGACCAGTCTGTAATTTAAGAGGGATGGATTCATCATCTGCCCGTTGTCCAGTAGGTACTCCTCGGTCATTGCCTGTCCCTGTGCCATGTGGACTTGACCTTCTAACTGGCCTTCTGAGTCCATGGGATTAATGATAATACCGCCGTCGTGTGCAGCCCATGTTTCGACAACTTTTACCCGGCCGGTATCGGTGTCCACCTCCACTTCGGCTATCTGAGCCCCGAAGCTGTAAGAAGGGTTCTCCCTGCTTATCCCGGTCCAGAAGTCAATATATTCGCTTGGTGGGGTATAGGAGCCTACGCCCATAATGGGTTTACCGTTAATCAGCCCTTCGGCAATTATTTCGTTATAGGAAAGTCCTTTCTCGATTTTTCCTTTAATATAGACCCGTTTATCTTTAACCTCCAGGTTTTCTGGTTTTGCCTCCAGTCTCTCTGCTGCGAGCTGCAGGAGTTGGCGTTTGGCATCGGCGGCAGCAAGCTTGACCGCATTTCCGGTGACGAAACACAGAGCCATAGTGTAGCTGCCGGCATCCTGAGGACTGCTCTCCGAGTCAGCTACCGGCACCTTGATGTCATCGACATTCAAACCCAGCTCCTCTGCTGCGATCTGTGCCAGCATGGTTTTCGTTCCCTGACCATTCTCCACTGCACCGGTGTGCAGGGTGACTGCGCCGTCGTAATTGAATTTCACGATGGCCGCGGAACAATAGATAGGGCTGAGCTTAACGCTCGACATCCCGTTGTAGCAGGCTATGCCTATGCCACGGTTCTTTGGCAGCTTACCGTATTTTTCCTTCCACCCGGAGCTTTCGGCGACTCTGCGGATGCACTCACTGAGCTCACACGTGGTAACTCTGGATGTATCGGGAAGCAGTTCGCCCGGTTGTAAAGCATTCTTTAATCGTATCTCTATCGGATCGATGTCCAGCGCTTCGGCTATCATATCCATTTGCTGCTCTGCGGCAAAGCGTACATGGACCCTGCCGTGACCCCGCATTGCTCCGGCTATCGGCGTGTTGGTATAGATGGCGTAACATTCGTATCTCATGTTGGGGACCCGGTATACCTTGAAGATTCCCGAAGCCCCGAGGTAGGCCGAGTTCAGTCCGGTGGCAAAGGCCGAACCGGTATCGCTGAGGATGCGGCAGTTTACCGCTACTATGGTGCCGTCCTTCTTCACTCCTGTCTTAAGCTCCATAATCATAGAATGCCTGCGCCGCGTGCCGGTAAATACCTCTTCTCTGCTATAGGTTATTTTCACCGGTCTACCGCTCTTGATAGAGAGGAGGCTGGCGCAGAAGTCACAGGGGAACATGTCTACCTTGCCGCCGAAGGCCCCACCCTCACATGGTGATATCACCCGTATCTGGCTCTCCGGCATATCGAGCGCCCTGGCAAGCATTCGCTGCTTGACGAAGGGAGACATGCTGGGCGACCATACGGTAAGCTTTCCCGAAGCGTCTGATACCGCCAGGGCTGTGTGGGGTTCCATCTGGCAGTGGGCTTGGCCAAGAGCGGTGAATCTGTCTTCCCGCACATAGTCTGATTCTTCGAAACCCTTGCTTACGTTCCCATGCTCGAACACTACATGGCCTGCGTCGTTCTTCGGTTTGTCCTCGTGAACTAAGGGAGCATCATCTCTGAAAGCGTCCTCTATGGTGAATACAGCCGGGAGTTTTTCATACTCTACACGTATCAATTCCAGGGCTTCTTCCGCTGTGGCGTCATCTACTGCGGCAACTGCGGCTACCTCGTCCCCGATGTACCTTACTTTATCCACGGCTATGGGGTACTGGTCCCTGGTCCTGCGCCACATGCCGTATTTCTTCTGGACGATATCCTTGCCGGTTATAACCGCCTTGACACCGACCAGTCTCTCGGCACGGCTGGTATCTATGCTGATGATTCTGGCGTGGGGTAGGGGGCTTCGTAAAATCTTGCCGCATAACATTCCCGGTAGTGCCATGTCATCGACATACTTCATTTCACCGGTGGCTTTGCTTCTGCCTTCTATCCTGGTTACCCGTTTGCCTATTACAGCATGTTCTTTCATAGCTTTGTTACCTCCAGAATTATGGCTTGACCAACTTAGAAACCTAGCTTGACCTGGCTGCCTTTACAGCATCTCTGATTGCCCGTCTGGTAAAGACCTTGAACATCTCTCTCCGGTAAGCCACGGGTGTCTCGATAGGTACAATGGGGCCGGCATTCTTCACCGCTGTTTCCGCTGCCTCCTCTATCAGCCTGTCATCGATCTCCTTACCCCTGATTACCTTCTCCGCTTTTACTGCCCTGACCGGGGCACAGGATGTACCGCCAAGTGCTATCCTGGCTCCAGAGCAGGTCTGCTTTTTGGAGTCCAGTGTGATAACGGCAGCCACACTTACAATGGCGAAGTTTATTGCTTCCCTTTGTGAGTGTTTCAGGTAGACTCCTCCGGTATGAGGCGGCTGATTCGGCAACTGGACCTCGACAATGATTTCATCGATGCCAAGTGAGACTGGCGTTGCACCAAGCCCGGTATAAAGCTGTTCCAGATCGATGGTCCTGTCTCCGCTCAGACTGGTTATCTTTATCCTGGCTCCCAGAGCTATCAGGGCCGGGACTGTATCCGCAAGGAACAGGGAATGGCAGGCATCCCCTCCCTTGACGACGTGGCAGCGATCTCCCCCGGCTTTGAAACAGGCTGGTCGGGCCTGTCTCCAGTAGGAGGACTGATTATAGTACCAGCATCTGGTTTCCAGGCAAATATTGCCCGCTATTGTTCCCATGCTGCGGACTTGCGGCGACGCCACTTTACCGGCAGCCTGGGCAAGGATAGGAAACCTTTCGCGGACCACGGTCGAAGTCTCCAGCGCATGAAGCATGGTGACAGCTCCGATCGATATACCCTGTCCGTTACTACCGGCGATATAGTCCAGGTCTGGAATTCTCTTGATATTGATAAGACAGGAGGAACCTGCTGTTCTTTGTGTCATTCTGACCAGCAGGTCGGTGCCGCCGGCTAGTACCTTTGCTTTCCCCTTATATCGGGAGAGCAGGGAGACGGCCTCCTCAAGAGATGTTGGCTCGAAGTATTCAAAGTTTGGCAACCGCATTTTTCCTCTCCTTTCTTTGAAGCAAGCTTGCCCGGGGCTGTGAATCTATATGGATGATCTGGCGTTTATTAAAAACACCCGTTCCTGGGGAATTTTCCAGTTGCATAACGGAGTCCATATATCCGGTCAATTAAAATCTTCTCTGAGTCCTGGTCGCTTAACTACGTAGTATGCTTTTGTACTGGCTGACACAGGAGTTGTCGCTTCAAAATACCACCTTATGGCACAAAGACTCTCTTCGACAGAACTGTGCCCGGACCTTTATTCTCAACAGGCTGCACGGCAGGAAGCCGGCTTTCCTCGATTGATAACAAGGGTGAGTATATTTTACTAGATTCCATGCATTTGTCAATACTGCTTGCCATGCGTAACGGTAATAGGGTAAGCTTAACACTGGTTTATTCGGGATGAGTGCAGTATCAGGACATGAGTTAGACCACGTCTTTTATCCTGCTTCGGTAGCAGTGATCGGGGCGTCAACCGATTTTAAGCGGCTGGGCTACCACTGTATGAACAGCCTGATAATGGGCCGTTTCCCCGGGGAGATATATCCCATTCACCCCAGCCTGCAGGAGGTTAGTGGCTTTAAGGTATATCCCTCGGTAACGCAGGTGCCGGGTAAGATTGACCTGGCTATCGTTGCGGTACGCACCTCCCTGGTCCCCTCCGTGCTGCATGAATGTGTAGAAAAGGGTATCAAAGGAATTGTCCTCATCACTGCCGGTTTTAAGGAGATCGAGGACAAAGCCGGAGCCGAGCTGCAGGATGAAATTGCGGCTATCGCTAATAGGTCGAATATAAAAATAATCGGCCCGAACACGTTTGGACTGGTCAATTTATCTGCCGGTCTCAATGCCTCGTTCACCCCGGAGTTCTCGCTGACATCAAAAGGTGATATAAGCCTGGTAAGTCAGAGCGGTGGCTTCTGTCATCTCATAGCGCCGATGGCAATGGCCGAGAATGTGGGCTTAAGTAAAATCATTGGGATCGGTAACAGGTGTACTATCGATTTTGCGGATATACTGGGATACCTGGCGGATGATACTGATACGAACGTGATAATGATGTACGTGGAGGGGATTGACGATGCCCGCTCGCTGTTTGAAGCCGCTCGCAGGGTAATCGCCCGGAAGCCGGTTGTCGCAATCAAGGCAGGCAGTTTCAGGTCGAAAGATGAGGCTGCCTACTCTCATACCGGTTCCCTGGCCGGACGCAGCGAAATTTATACTGCTGCCTTCGAACAGGCCGGTATTATAGTATCGGACGACTCTACCGGTCTGCTGGATGTAGCGAAAGCACTGTCACAATGCCCTCTGCCCGCAGGGAACAGGGTAGCTGTCCTTACCGGGCAGGCGGGCCCGGGTATAATAATGAGCGACATCTGCGAGCAGCAGGGGCTGGCGATAGCTGAGTTTTCGGAGGAAACAACCGGGCAGATACATGGCCTGCTGCCTCCAATGGCGATACGGTCGAACCCTGTTGACATGGGACCTGCCTGGTATGACTGGGAAACGACCAGGAAGGTCATTGAGGTCATTCTGGCTGATAAAAATACAGACAGCCTGCTGTTATATTCGGCATATGCCTCAGCGAATAGACCTCTGCTGGCTGAGATAACCGGCCTGTTGGAGGAGCGGGGTAAGCTAAAACCTGTCATGTGTTGTTTCCCGTCTCCAACCGGGATATGGACTGAAGAGAAGCAGCAGCTCAGAGAGAGGGGCGTGGTGGTATACCCGACCCCGGAGAGAGCGGCTAAAGCCCTGGTCGGGCTGGTAAAACGGACGTATCATCTATCGCGGATTCAGCACGGAAATCGTTGAATACAACAACCTGGAACATTGCGGTAGAAAAATCCGCTCTTTCTCATGGTAGTGTTGCATTGTGATAGGGGCTTGACACATTCTCTTATGAAGCATATTATAATCAGTATTAATAAGGAAAAGGTTGGAGGTCGTAAGATGGCAAATGATAAATGGTTGCCTGAGCCATATTCAGAGCAGGAATTGCTTTCTTTTGACCGGCTGAAGCGGGCGGTTATGAATAGGGTTCTTAATAAGGCGGAAGCCATGATGGAAGAAGAGTTTCCACTGAGTCCCGACAGGACGACGGAAGTAGTGAGAGAGGAATGGATGAGAGCCAAGGATGCGGTGAAGAACTCTCCGGCAGCCCGGGAGGCATATCGTAAATATTTAGAGGCGCATATTAGCGACCAGGTGGACACAATGATAAAGACCGACAAGGCAGAACTGGGGGCAATGGGGGTTGTTGAAAAAAGTATCTAGGGTGAGTATACGATAAAGCTGATTTGATACTGGGGAGGGGCTTGTGAAATCCTCTCCTCTTTTGTTTCCGGACTTGCAGGGCTGAGTCCATAGTAACAGAAGGTTGGGATTATGGAGCAACTGGAAAAACGATTGGAAATGTTAGACCAGCGTCTGGATAATATCGATTCTGTGGTGACCGCCCTGGTGGAGCGGGTAATGAAGCAGCCTGTCACCATTGAAGTTACCTGTCCCAAGTGCGGCAGTGGTATACAAATCATGGTAACGAGCAGCGCTAAAACGATCAGCAGGAAGTGAGCTGCCTTCCGGCAGGGCTGTAGAAATTTTTAAAGTTGCAGTAATGATGAGGGATGGGAAATGCCCTCTTTTTTTTCGCCTTATGACTGCATAGTATCCATAGAAGGTTACGTTGTGTACCGGCTTCCGGATGAATGGTCAACGGGCCGTGTATTCCGCCTAGTGTGCTTGACCGCTCCCTGGAGCATTGATACAATGCAGTAGCACGGGCGGTTAGCTCAGTTGGTTAGAGCGTTGCGTTGACATCGCAGAGGTCGATGGTTCGAGTCCATTACCGCCCACCACCGCACTGGTTTACCTAACGAACAAACTTCTTCTGACATCCGTTTATGTCTTCAAAATCCTGTCTTATCAGATAGTTCCCTTATTGCTTCGGGGAAGCTCGAAGGGGCTTGCCCCGTCGAAACACACAATAAACCCCTTCCCTGTGACCAGGGAGGGGGCAGGGGATGGGTAGATACTGAAGAGATACCTCTTTTCGACCTTGTAGTGACCCTATTGGGTGCGGAAGGAAAACGTCGTATAATGTTAAGAAAGATGGGAAACGATGATCTTTTCAAACTATATAATAGCGATCTTCTTTTAAGGCTTCATAACGTGAAAAATCTCAGCGATACCAGAAAAACCCTGGCGAGATTCAAAGAATACCTGGGGGAATATCCGTATTCACCTGAGCTTGCCAACCTTGAGGTCAAAGATATTCATGATAATTTTCTGGTAGTACGTGAAGGGAAAAACGATAAAGACAGGGTTATTCCGTTATCTCAGCCTATAGCACTGAGGTTGAAGAACTTCAATGAAGGTAAGAGTCCATCTGACAAAGTATTTGGGCTAAAACCTGCAAGTATTACCAATAAAATAAATGTCTTTGCCAAAAAAGCAGGGTTGAATAAATTTCATGCCCATATGCTGAGACATAAGTTTGCCACAGACTTACTAGAACATGGTGTGGATACAGGTCAGTACAGCATCTACTTGGACATGAGAACCTATCAACTACGCAAGTTTATTTATCGATTACCGATAAAAGGCTTCGTGAAGCTGTCAATCTGCTTGATAAATCTATAGAGCGATCATCTTTGTCAGTTAATAAAAATATGGTTCAAGATAAAACCCAGCAACCGCTTCTTATAATACGGTCAGTTGATAAACCTGATGAGGTAGACCAGACCAAGATAATGATTGGTGGCTATTTTTCTCATTTTGAAGTATGGGATGAGGGAAATAGTTCGGCAGCTCAAGTGACTGTTGCTTTAATGAAGGTTAATCGTAAGGATTGGCTTGAATATAAGCAAGTTGATGTGCTAAGGATTGGTGAGAGCATTCGCTTTCAACCTGTTCTGTGTGGGCGAGACGAAGGAGATTATTTTATTCTGTGTTGGTATAGAAATATTTCGCATGAAGAAACGGAAGAAAATAGGAATCAAACTTGGTTACCATTCAATTTATCGAAAGCAAGTAAAGAAGGAGTGGTATACGTAAAAGCTGGTGAATTGGAGTCTAAATTTAATGTTCTCATTGACGATAAGATACATAAATTCTTAAATAAACTTCAGTAAAGACTATAGTTAAAAGTGTTTTCCTAATTATTAAATTAGATATACCGTTAGAAATAAATATACTATCGAATACAAATCTAAAAATATAGTTCAATAAATATAGAATATCACTTATTTTTGCTTTATTTTTAATAATAATAAGCTTTATTTATATATTAATATGCTTACAAAATAGATATTGAACCTATTTAATAATTGAATAATTATTATCTACCTGGATATTAAGTCCATCACCATGGTAACACTGAATATAAATACCATTTGTTAAATAAAAATGCATTGTATTTCTTTAAGACAAAAATTATATTCTAGGGTACTTCAAATAATAATGAGGATATTTTTATAATTTACCACTATTATTTTCACAGATACGCTGAATAGGTTATTTTACACTAACTAAGTTGAAAGAAAGGAGGGATTGGTATGACTTGCACACTAAATCAGCCAAAGGGAAAAGGAGGATGCACTCTGAATCAGCCTAGAGGGGCGTGCACGTTGAACCAACCAGCAGGTAGAGGGGCAGGATGCACTTTGAATCAGCCTAGAGGGGCGTGCACGTTGAACCAACCAGCAGGTAGAGGGGCAGGATGCACTTTGAATCAGCCTA
>CAZQRP010000015.1:46723-86453 GCA_964596125.1 uncultured Dehalococcoidales bacterium
GGTAGAGGGGCAGGATGCACTTTGAATCAGCCTAAAGGGGAGTGTACCTTGAACCAACCAGCAGGTAGAGGGGCAGGATGCACTCTGAATCAGCCTAAAGGGGAGTGTACCTTGAACCGACCGGCAGGTAGAGGGGCAGGATGCACTTTGAATCAGCCTAAAGGGGAGTGTACCTTGAACCGACCAGCAGGTAGAGGAGCAGGATGCACTCTGAATCAGCCTGAAGGGAAGTAGACCGCACATGGTAGGGGACACCCATCCAACGGCTCGCGAATTTTTGGCATGTGAGCTTATACTGACCACGTCCTGCAATATTCATTGTACTTACTGCATTGCGCATAGTATGGGTAATTCTAGGATGGACAGTGAGACATGGCAGGCAGCTGTAGATATGTTCGTTGATCTTAGCCGAGGTGCCAAGTTATTAGAGATTACTTTCACGGGGGGGGGAGCCCTTACTTATGTATGAGGTGTTGAGACAAGTGACCACTTATGCTAAGGACCGGGCATATAAAGCAGGTATGGACATCAATTTTGTACTCAAGACCAACGGGACTCTGTTGGAGAAAGAGATGGAAACTTTTCTGAGGAGGGAAGAAGTAAAAGTTATTATCAGCATTGATGGCAAACAGGCAACCCACGACAAATATAGGATTGCAGGTGATGGAAAAGGAACGCATCGAACCGTTGCTGAGAATCTTAAGCGTCTTATGTCGCGAGGGATTTCGCCAATCGCTAGCACCACGGTTCATCCAAATGAGGCCGGAACATTGTTAGAAAGCGTGAGATATTTGCACCAGTCAGGCTGTAATATAATTGAAGTCGGGCCGGCTTATGGGACTGTAGCATGGCACGAAGAATCTATCAGCGCGTTTGTCGAGTCGCTGCATGACGTTGCAGTATATATGAGTGATTCGAGACGAGAAGGACAATATCTTGAAGTAGGACCACTCTACTTAGAATCTCAGCATGTCGGCGCCGTGCTAAAGAACACGTGGGGATGTGGGGCGGGTATGACGCAACTCGCGTTTCTGCCGGATGGCCGTATCACTGGATGCAGCGCGTTGGCAATGCTGGTTACTTCCTTTCCCAAGTTGATTATCGGTAATATCAGAGACGGCATTAATAACCTTGCGGCTCAACGGCTAGTATACGAAGCGCAGGCGAACGTCGATAAAAGAGCAGCGTGCCGTAAATGTTTAGCTGCAGCCGATTGTACAGGTGGTTGTCTCGCAATAAACTATGCCGTAAACAAGGCACCACTAAAACCACCTCGTTTTTATTGCAGAATAATGCGGTCTATCTCGAACGCATGGGAGATAGCCTGGAAGGACTGCGCCAGGGGATACAATGATAAATGCTAGTTTTCATCCGATGGCTTGGAGTATAAGAGAAAAATTGCTACTTGCAATTGAATGTCGAACCTTCAAAGGGATATGTAGTATTTATATTAAAACATTTACAAAATAGCTATAAAACTTAAGAAATATATAATTACTAATATCTACGACCTGTTAAACAGAGGGATGAATAACTCGAAAATTAGCCCATAATCAAATAAGTGCTATAAATCTGGATTTTGAGTCCATCACCAAGGAGGTATTTATGAATATCAGCGTTGATTTGAAGAATTGTTACGGGATTAAGTCTCTCCAATACGACTTTAACTTCAGTACTGGAAACACCTTTTTACTGTACGCCCCCAATGGTGCAATGAAAACATCTCTAGCAAAAGTATTCAAAGACATTAGCCAATCCAAAGAACCTCAAGACTCCGTTTATCCTCATAGAAAAACTGAGTGTAATATTTTGGATGAAACATTGAGCTGTTTAAATCCTCTTCATATATTTGTCGTTGATTCATATGACGATACATATCGGTCTGACCGCATAGCCACGTTACTTGTAAATGAAGAACTAAGAAAAAAATACGAATCTATATATAAGTCTATTGAGAGTTCTAAAGTTGCCCTATTATCAGCGATTAGTGAAATGTCTAAGACCAAGAAGAATACGGAACAATTAATATTGTCAGCATTCAAAGATGAATCAACAGATAGCTCTTCACTATTGGAGATGCTGCAAGACGATGTTAAGTCATCAACCTCAGAGTTCACCGATATTCTTTATAACGAAGTTATAAACGATAATACAGAGCCCTTCTTAAAATCACCAGGTATACATTCGTTATTATGTGATTATATTGATAAATACAACGAAATCGTTGAAAGTTCAAGTTATTTTAGAAAGGGTGGCTTCAATCATTACAATGCAGCTACTGTATCAAAAAATCTAAATACTAATAAATATTTCTCCGCTAAACATACGATATTGCTATCTGATAAAACTGATAGTAAAAGAGAGATTAAATCACAAAAAGAATTTGACGACATTGTTAAAGATGAAACAGCTCGTATATTGAATAATCCTGAATTATTAGAGAAATTTAATGAATTTGATAAAAAGATAATGAGAAACATAGAACTTCGTAATTTTCATCAGTATCTGTTGAACAACATGAAAATTTTACCTGAATTAGTTGATATTGATACTTTTAAAAAGAAACTCTGGATTTCCTATATTTGTGCTCACAATGAGCTATATGATAAATTTCTTTTAATATTAAAAGAAGGCAAACAACAAATTGAATCCATTGTGGAAACTGCACGAAATCAAGAAACTCTTTGGCGAGAAGCTGTTAATACTTTTAAGGAACGTTTTACAGTGCCCTTTGAGACTGAAGTATCTAATCAAGAAGAGGTGATTCTTAAGGATACGTCTCCCAGTATTGTTTTTAGATATGTGGACGGCGACGATTGCTGTCAAATAGGTGAAGGTGAATTATTAAGTGTATTAAGTACGGGTGAGCAAAGAGCTTTATATTTATTAAATATAATCTATGAAATAAAAGCGCGTGAGAAGGAAGATTTTCAGACAATATTAATATTGGATGATATTGCAGATTCTTTTGACTACAAAAATAAATTTGCGATAATTGAATACTTAAAAGAAATAAAAGAATCGAATAAGTTCTGTATTCTTATTTTAACTCACAACTTTGACTTCTTCAGAACGGTTCAAATTCGCCTTAATATAAATCGGGAAAATAACTGCCTTATGTCTCTCAAAACTGAGACACAAGTTAGTTTGGTTAAAGCACAATATTTGCACCCTTTTGAATACTGGAAGAACAATCTTCATCTTAATAACACAATGCTCGTTGCTGCTATCCCTATGTTGCGTAATCTAATTGAATATACTCAAGGGAAGAACAGTTCCTTTTACCTCAAGTTAACTTCTTTGCTACATCAAAAAACAGATTCTAGCTCTATCACTCTTTCCGAATTAGCTGACATATTCAATAAAACGCTCTCTTTAACACTCAGCTTGGGCACCGGCACAGTATTTCCACTTATTTTTCAAGAGGCAGAGAAATGCCTTACTGCGCCTGAGTGTATCAACTTAGAGAACAAGGTTGTCCTATCAATTGCTATCAGGCTTAATGCTGAAGCCGAGATGATTCTCCGTATTAACGATACGGAGAAAACAGGCCATATTGAAGGAAATCAGACACTAGAACTATTTAACCTCTACAAAGAACGATTCAGTTCCGATACCTCTGATGTAGAACTTCTCGAACAAGTGGTAATGATGACACCAGAACCTATTCACTTGAATTCCTTCATGTATGAACCGCTAATTGACTTGTCAGACCATCATCTTAAAAATTTATACAATAGAGTCAAAGCTTTTACAATTACGAGACTACCGTAATGTCCTCTGCCTTCTCAGCTACATTTTTAGCTGGCCTCGCTAGACAGCGGTAGAATTGATTTTTTAAAATCCCGCCTTCTTCTTTCTATGGCCATTTTCCACTATATCCAGTTTTTTTGCTAGTTCTGTCTAAACGGCACGCATTACACGGTAATTAATACTTCATTAATATTTAAGTAATAAACTATAACTATAAGTATTTCGTTTTATATATTATATCAACAGTTATTGATTTAAGTGACCCTTAAAACAGAGGATACCACTTATGCCTCAGAAGTATTCCTGTTCAAACTGTAGTGCACCAGTATCTTTTGGAGATAAGTTTTGTGGTAATTGTGGTATTAGTTTAAACTGGGGAGTACACCAAATGCCGCCTCCATCATCACCTTTATTGCATGGTTATCAGGACACAAATCAACAAAAAACATGGGAACGGCAACGTTCACAATATGAACGTCGACCAAAATGGAATGATCACTCTGTACAACGCCGACACGTACCTGATAATCAAAAATCCGTACCTGGTAATCTGAATCAATGCCAGCGGCGATATGTGTATAATAATCATAGCACCCTTTCGCAGAAAAATAGTTCATCGGTTGATAGCAGAGTAAAGCCAATGAGTGCTGAGATTTCCAAATTACTTACCGACTTCTTCGACAAGCATGTTAAATACAACAAGGTATAGTCAACAAGGCGTAGTGAACAAATTGGACAAAAGTCAATTTGACTTATGCATTCATCTTCATATCCTTGAGGTTACCCTGTATTCATTTTTGAAATGTAAGCCACTCAAAAAAGCCGAATAGTCTCTTCGGAAAGATATAGCTTTAACCTCTGTTAACTACAAAAACCCTGAACTGAGCTCCAATAGACTAGCCGTTGACTATTATGGTAGCATGTATGAGAATACTCCTTTTCAAATAACTGGATATATTCTATAAAATAATCGTCTGATATTTGCTCGGGAGATGCCAATACCCGGGCAAATTGAATCAGATAGCTCTGCCTAGATGAAGCAGCGACTGCTTGTAATCTTGAACCTCTCGTTGGTTTCCGGCCTTGTAATGCTAGGTTTCAGTGTTATCTCACCGGTACTTCCACAGTACGCACTTTCATTCTCTATACCTGTAGCGCTTACAGGCTGGGCCGTCTCGTCGTTTGCTTTGGCCCGTCTTTTAATGGACATGCCAGCCGGATTTTTAGCGGACCGTTTTGGCAGGAAACGAAATATGTTACTCGGGCTAGTGCTTATAGGGCTATCTTCGATTGTAGCTGGCATGGCTAATAGCTACATCTGGTTAATCCTGGGACGTATAGTACAGGGTATCGGTTCTGCCCTCTATATAACTTCGGCAACAACATGGATAGCAAGGATATCCAGTGGTGAGTATAGAGGTCGTTTCATGTCATTGTATTCGGGGCTCATACTGGCTGCTACCTGTTTTGGCCCTACCATCGGCGGCTACAGTGCTGTGCATTTCGGTCTTCATACACCATTTTTTGTATATGGAGGATTTGCTGTCCTTGGTCTACTGGCCACGATCCCTTTGACAGAAGCAATAGTATATTCTCAGGAAACAGATACAAGAGTACAGTTGAAAGATATTCCAAATGTTTTACTGAACGGTCCTTTCCTTCTTGTAAATTGCTCGGTTTTGGCATTGTTTTTCCTTAGGGCTGGTGTTCGCTCTACGCTTATTCCACTTTACACCTCTCTTAATCTGGGATTACCTGAAGATAAAATCGGAATAGTGCTGACAGTGGCGGCAGTTATTACTTCAGTATGTACTTTCCCTTCCGGCTGGCTCTCGGACAAAGTCGGCAGAAAAAAACCTATCATGAGTTCCCTCTTTTTGAGTGCTCTTGCTGTGCTTCTCATACCATCGCAAAACAGCCTGGGTGGACTTATTGCAATTATGGTTTTATACGGTTTCGCTACTGGTCTTCAGGGTTCTATTGCCGCTTGGCCTGCTGACATTGCACCTAAAGATAGACTGGGCACGGCTATGGGAGTCTATCGTGTTATCGGGGATATTGGAATGGTACTTGGTCCTATAACCGTGACTTATGTAGCTGACTATACAGGGCATTTAATGGTAACATTTATGCCCTTTTTGATACCAGCACTTTTGGCTTTTATAACGGGTGTACTGATGATCTGGGCTAAGGATCCGGCGGCGAGAAAAAAGGCGTAGAGAGTTCATGATTAAGAGAGATAGTCCAGCCTCAATTTGCACAATGAGCCAGAAAGGAAATTTCCAGGAACGGCTCAATTATCAATCCCTCTCTCCAGCATCTAGGGAAGAAACAAAACATTAAGCCTTCATACTAGAGAGGTTTTATTTCATACTATTGCCAGGCCATCCTGTTTGTAGCTAAAAAACAATTTGCCTTTTCACCGAATATGCATAAACTGGAAGCCAGACGTTCATCATTCAAGGTTATGTTTCTTTGCCACTGGTTTTAGAAAACAGCTCATAACAAAGCCAATGACGCCGGTGGCAATGCAAGTTAAGAAAACGAGCTGGTAACTATGTGTAATATCAAATAGCCATCCAGCCAGGAGTGGGGTAATGCCGCTTCCTGCAGTGGCAAACATTTCAACAGTGCCCATTATCACCCCTAAAGAGCTGATCCCAAATAGCTCACCGGCCGTAGAAAATCTCAAGACAGCTACCCCACCCCAGGCTAGGCCAAAAAGTACGGCCCATATATAGAGTGTCCAGACTGACTCGCCTATTAGCAAGGCAAGAAAAGCTACCGGAAACAAAATAAAACCGATAATAAGAGACCGCCTGCTCCCTATCAAATCAGCGAGTTGCCCCATTAATAGTCGTCCAACAATGCTCACTCCACTATTGACTGCCAGGATGCTACCTGCTGTAGTGAGGGAAAATCCTATATCAGTAACATGGGGAGCAATATGTACTATAATACCCCGGTTTAATCCGAAAAATAAAAGTATGATAGACAGTATCCAGAATTGCCTGGTTCGAAACGCCTCAGCGAGAGTAAGCCCTTTGGAATTCAGAATGGGGGATTGTTTCTGCTCTTCTGACTTTTTTATCCTTTTGGCACCATCTGGCAACTGTCCTAATTCAGACGGGTCTCGCTTGAGAAACAATCCTGATGCTAACATGAATGTTAGGGTTATGGCACCGATAATAATCCAGCCTATGCGCCAACTGTAAGTTAAGGTGAGCCAGGCGGTTGCAGGAGCGAAAATCATCCCGCCTACGCCGGCTCCTGCAGAAACTATGGCAATCATAAGACCACGTCGTTTGACAAACCATCTTGATACTGTGGACATCAGGGCAGGACCTAGAACACTAAAACCCATGGCTGATACCAATCCCCAGAAAAAGTATACTTGCCAGATACCGGTAGCTCGAGAGATAAGCAAATGACTTATTCCCAAGAAGGCGCCACCCATTGTAATTACTTTTCTGGGACCAAACTTGTCGCAAAGTCTTCCGTTGACAGCGCCGAGAATAGCCGTTAAGATCGAGGCCATTGAGACAGCTCCTGACATTAAAGTTCTCGTAAAACCAAGCTCGTCCGCCATCGGTTTGAAAAAAATGCCAAAGCATCCCCTGGTCCCCCAACCGACAATCCACATCAGAAGGGCAGCCAAAACTACTATATAGCCATAGAAAAATTTCTTATACACCGTTTCAGTTACAGAAGAGGATTCTCTGCTCATTTTTACCGGCTTTTGGCAAGATTTTTCCAGTCGCAACCATAATTTTCCCATCATGAAGATAGCATACTTGGGCTCAGGCCTGTTTCAAGGTTTCGTCAGTTTATTTTTGGTATTTCTTTCATGAGCTTCAATAGGCTCGCGCCAGATAAACAAAGCTTTCTAAAGGACGATATCAAGTTCATCTAAACAAAGGTGGCTTGGATTTCTGTTATTTGAGTTGTCCCTCTCTCGCCATCAGGTTGGTTAGCATAGTCCACTATCCTAGCTATGATGATTATACGATAGAATATACGAATTCCATGTTTAAGTAGTTGATGTTCTAGATAGCAATAGCCATTTCGATGATTTCGTAAACCGAGCCCTTACTGAACTTAGCATCTTGATTTGTGCAGCTTGGCCTGACAATCAAAGTCACTTAAAATTCTCATGTAGTTTTAATCAGTTTTATTCATGGAATGACCAGTGGGTAATGCCAATATAGTATGCGCGACTATGGAACCTGCATATATTCATGCTATATCATATATCTGTCCCTCTCCAAAATAGCAATAGTTCACTTACCTTTGCTTGCATGAGCTACACACAATGTACAAGTGCATACCTATAATTGGTATTCCTAGCTAGGCATGCTTAGAACGTTAACTATGAAAAACATAATTTTTCGCTGCATAGCTATATTATATATGACGTGTGGTCAAGCACTGCCCCTGACTAACCTCATTACTTATACACAACCATCATAGGCGCTGGAATCCGCAGCTTGATGGCATCTCTGGGGCAATCTATGACACAGGCGTTGCAGTGCCAGCACTCATAGGGATAGGATACGGTTGGGACTTCTTTTCGCTTCGAACCAAAGTAGACATCCAGAGGGCAGATAGCAGTGCATAGTCCACACCCATCGCAGAGCTGCTTGTTAATTATTGGCGGCATCGTTTCTCTCCTCCTTCAGAATCAAGCTAAAAAGGCTCATTGGCAGAATTGACTCCCGTCCGCCACCGCCTTACCTCCTCCCACCTAGTAGTGGGTCTGCCATCCACCTGTTTGATAGTTAACTGCCTTGGCATAGGCAAGGGCAGGGGATAATCGGAGCGGACAAACAGCCCTCTGGTCTCGTTCCTTGCTAAGGAACTAATAAAGATGAGCTCTGCCGTTTCTAGAAGATTCAGTACCTCTAGGGAACGGACCAGCTCATGCTGGTTGCTAGCTCCTAACGTTTCCAGTGCCCTGGCCTTTACCCGCTGAATATGCTTCAAGCCTTGCTGGAGCAAGCTTTCTGACTTGGGATTTGCAGCAAAGTCCTGAAGCGTCTGCTGCAGAGCAAAGTTAAACTCAAGCCAGGTAGCTCCATCCTCACGATTGCGGACTGAGTCGAGTAGTCTGATATTTTCCGCCACTGTTTTTTTAGCACGGTCTGATTTCTCGATGTGAGAAGGCCCTACTTCTTTAACGTACTTGGCTGCGTTCTCTCCGGCTGCCATCCCGTGAACAGCAGCGCCAGAACAAGCGCCGATCCCTAGAGGAGCGTCGTCCCCTATAGCATAGAGCCCGTTCACAATGGTCTCACTCCTGGCGTTTATACTGATACCCCCGCCACCGCCCATATCGTAGGTGGTGAATTCAACAGGGTTCCTGCGGGGATCTATCCCTTCCGAGTCCATGTAGTCTAATATTGTGGTGTTTCCTTCCTGGACCAGCCAATGCCTCATGTGCTGGTAATCATCATCTGAAAGTCCTCCGCAGTCCATATAGACAGGACCCCTGCCAGCGGCACGGTATTGGGCAA
The DNA here is from genome assembly GCA_964596125.1 of uncultured Dehalococcoidales bacterium. Lineage (GTDB taxonomy): Bacteria > Chloroflexota > Dehalococcoidia > GIF9 > UBA5629 > CAZQRP01. The sequence goes on from CAZQRP010000015.1 coordinate 55,990, forward strand.
AGATCCCTTTGTTGGCTTCCATGGCCGGATCACCCCACTCGGGATCGGGCTTGTCCACAAAGGTGCCTATCGGTCGACCTTGAGGGTCCCGAAGAACGCCTACCCACGTTGCCTGTCCCGACCGGGCTAGGTACTTGGGGCCGCAATGGCGAGTCCGCATCTCAACATTGACCAGCTCTGCACCAGCCCGATACGCCATAGCCCGGCCATCACCGGTGCAACTCGGGCACCCGCCAACGTTGAACACCCATCCTGGTGTGAGGCTCGGATACAGTCGGGAACATCCTCCAGTAGACAAAATAATGGCTTTAGCCTCAAACTGGACCAGCCGATCCTCCCAAGCATGTATACCCAAAGCCCCCACTGGTCTATCATTGCCCATGAGTATGTCCAAGACCATGACCCGGTTAATAATCTCTACTCCCTGGTCGCGTGCCTTCTTGGTCAGAATAAGCTTCTGGTTCTCTCCATGATACTTCAGGCTGATGTGAGGATAACCGGGAAAAGTGTGGCCTGCCCAGACATATTTCCCCTCATGTTTCATGGGTATGCCCCAGTCATCCCAGATCTTAGCAACCTCCGCTGACCGCTCCAGCCACAGCGGTATCACTGCGTCGAAGTGCTTCATCCCACCACCACCCATATGGGAGAGAAAGTAGGCTTCGATGACAGGCTCTACATTTGTCCCGTGGTATTCTGGCAGATAGACCCGGAAGTGGTCGTTCCCCATGCCACCAGCACCACTACGACGGGTGTCTGCCTTCTCAGCCACCACTACCCTGGCTCCAGCCTTTCGGGCCTGTATTGCTGCCATCAGCCCCGCGATGCCACCTCCCACGACCAGGATATCAGTCTGAACCTTGTCCATTTTCACGACATTCCTCCTTTAGTAGGTACTTATCTTGCTGGCTATCTATTCATTGAAACCACGGTTTTCCCACATCACCATTTGACCGTAAATAGGAAAGTGCCTGTAGTGAGCTTTCTTACCTCTTGTAGTTCGGTCAAGGGAAGAGCCGTACTTTTAATAACAGTTAATATTATAGCGTTATTATATTAAAAATCTAGTATGGAAAGTATTGGACTATTGGTATAAACTACTTCTTTATACTTTTCTTGGAAGGTAACATTATAATGGATTGTTTATCATTATGAACTGGCAGCTTTCGGATGATGAGAAACTGGCTCTTTCCTTTGCCCATCCATTAAGTGTAATATCGCTGCGATAGGATGTTTATATATCATACGAGGGCCAGAGTATCGCATTACAGCCCTAATGCTTTCTCTCATATCAGGTTTGTAACAATGTACCGGGCACTTGGCACATGTTGTCTTGCCTTCTTGGAACGGACATTTTTCAAGACGCTGGCGTGCATAATCAAGAAGGTATGAACATTTCTGGCATAATCCATGAGAAGAATGGTTTTCATGACAATATATGTTTATCATCGCCTCGACTGTTTTACTCTCTCTTTTGATTCGAGAACGTTTGTTATTCATTGTAAGCGTATTATATAACAAGGGTGCTGATAGACAGAAAGGGTAGTGTAAGTCATGCTTCCCTCCTATTGTCTATCAGTACTAGTTTACTAAAACTTCAATTACATCAAGTAGTGCTCTACGGTGCCCATCTTTGATTTATATGAGCATCGGTTAAGGTCTGTTAATCCCAGTTAGACGGGTTAGGATGCTCCGGTGCCCAGTATCCTCCCTCCCACTCAACCGTCCTATTTTTATAAATTAGCAGTCTGGTTTTCCATCTCTACCACTCAGGATGGTCTGGTTGTGCATTCTCCGGGCAAACCTCGAAAGCACCACCCGTTTCTCGAATTTATAGATACCTGTCTCTTCAGCAATAAATTCTGTTCCTTCAACAAGAGCTAATATGTACAGTTCCGTTTGAGAAGGCTTCGAGGCACTAACTGTGGAAACGGGTAGAATTAATATCAGCAAAGCGAGCACGACTATCACACTAATTGATTTGCCAATTATTCTCATGGATCATTATCCTTTCTATGCTATCTCCATATAAAGCCGTGTTCATGGTACTACATGAGGGTTGTTTTGCCTTGTACATTATGAGAATGTAGTTTGCTTTGGTTGGTATACAATGATCTTTAGTAATAGAAACCTGGTTAATAGTAATTTCCTTTTCACAATCAGGACTTGTTATATAGAATTCTTGATTACATCAGTTTTCTTCTTCTATCACCTCCTCTCAAGGCATACAAATAACCGATCTGTAAAAGATCGGTTACACCCCAGCCTATTACTACCCTTTTCCCGAGATTATAAATAGCCATATTTTAACTGTCAACGTTACTTATCACTACTTAACCTCACTACTTCAATGATGTTTCAATAAACATGCTACCTAAGAAGGCGGAGGACCGACAAGTGTATGTTGCTTGCGAAGCGGGATTTCTCTGATTAGTAAATTAACTACAAAGGCGACAATCAGCATGAGAAGACCAATTAGAAAAACCTCTGAGAGAGCCGAACTAAGGGCTTGGCGCAATGCCTGCAGTACTTGTTCGAATAGTGCTGAACCCGCCACTCCCATCTGTGACAGAAGATCATGTAGCTGTGCCTGTGCTTCAGGACTGACCAATGCCTGAGGATTATTTGCCAAGGATGCTAGGCTTTCCTGCGGTATCACTGCTTTGATTGTGGTTGGAAGCCGGCTGATAAGCTCAGTGGCAAATCGGTTGTTCATCACTGAGCCAAGTATGGCCAGGCCAACCGAGCCTCCAATCGAGCGAAAGAAAGCCGTTGAGGAAGTAGCCACGCCGAGCAAATTGTAAGAAACAGCATTTTGAACGGCGATGGTGTAAAGCGGCATGGTAATACCTAGGCCAAAGCCAGTTGTTACTATATTCAATACCACGTCCGCATAGCTCGTCTCAATGGTCATCCTGGAAAGAAGAGCTAAGCCTGCACCCATAATTGCAATTCCTATTGCGCCTTGGATTCGGTAGTGTCCTCCGGCACGGGAAAGCAATTGGCCAGAGATGAAACTGCCAGCAATCATGCCAAGCATCATTGGTGTTAAAAAGCTTCCACTGGTAGTCGCTGTTACCCCAAGCACACCTTGGAATAAGAGAGGTATGAAGATGATAGCCCCGAACATGCCCATTCCCGTAAAGAAAATTACTACCTCGGAAATGGCTACAATGCGGTTCCTGAACAATGATAGCGGAATAATAGGCTCCCTGCTTCGTTTTTCTGTCATGAGGAAAAGAGCCAGCATTACCATCGAAAAGCTGAACATACCAATGATCTGGGGGGAATCCCAGGAATACTCCACGCCACCCCATGATAGAGCCAGCATTACCGGCACAACAGTGAGCACGAGTGTTACTAAACCAAAATAGTCAATATTATGTCTTAAATTGTCAGGGCGGAAGTTGGGGAAAAAGAATATAAACAAGGTGATAATTAATACTCCCAGAGGAATGTTAACAAAGAAGACCCAGTGCCAGGAAAGGGCATCAGTAATGTATCCTCCAAGCGTGGGGCCAACGATTGACGAAATGCCAAACACTCCGCTCATGAAGCCCTGATACTTGCCACGTTCCGCCGGAGGGAAGATGTCTCCAACTACAGTGAAAGCGTTGGCCATCATTATCCCGGCACCGATTCCCTGAATTCCCCGGAAGACGATGATCTGTGTCATAGTACTACTCAGCCCACAGACGAATGAAGCCAAGATGAAGATTCCCAGACCGCTAATGTAAAAAAACTTTCGTCCATACATATCAGTCAGCTTGCCGGTAATCGGCATGGTCACTGCCGAAGTTATGATATAGGCGGTAGTCACCCACGTGTAATGACTAAAGCCACCCAGGTCGCTAATAATTCGCGGCATTGCTGTACCGACAACTGTCTGGTCCAATGAACTCAGGAACATTGCCAACAATACACCAGCAAATGTCACCATAACTTGCTGCTTGGGTAATGAGCGCAAACCAACCGGTTGTGCCTGAATCTCTCTTTCCACTTTCTCTACTATTCTAGCTTTGCCCCGATATTCTTCAGTTTCTCCAGTGCAATTGACAGATCCGCTAGCTCGGCCGGCGTAAGATGTGATAGTTTGTTTCTCATAGTCTGCTTCATTATCCTTCTACATTCCTTTAGCATGGCCTTACCATGATCAGTCAGCGAGATATTGATTACTCGCCTGTCCTTTGCATCGGGATGCCTGGCAACTATATCCAGGTCTACAAGCTGGTCTATCAGATGAGTCATCTGCGATTTTGGTATTACTAATATCTTGGCGACTTCAGAAACGGCTAAGCTTTTTTCCCTGAGCATTCCCATAATGGCTAGGTGGAGGCGGGAAAGGTCTCCGGTTACGCCATCCAGGTCCATCCTAAGTAGCTTTTTGTGGATCATTGGAAGAATATGAAACAGGTTCTCAAGGATTCTATCAATGGTGTTGTTTTCCATACTTCGGTCAGTCCTTATGATGACAGTTCGCTGAAATAACAGTTTGCTTAACGAACTATTATAGCATCTTTTTGAGGGAGGCTCAACGCAATTTCCGGACTTGAATCTTAAAAACTCATCTGGCGCCCGGGACTGCCCTGAAATTAGATTTTCCTGAAGTATCACTTTCTGACTTTCTTTTAGACGCAGCGGGTTGAACATTCCTGAGGATTGTGCAATAAGAGAAAGCCTTGATGTCTGTATGAAGTTGGGAAGCGTGTCTTCAGGAATCCATGATGACACAATGACCATGAAAGGACGGTCTCTATTTTCTACTGCACGTAATTGTATCGTACAAGAAGACACTCAAACCTCAACCGACAGGTTCGGGTGATACAAATATACGAGGGAGTCCTGTGGATTGTAGAATAACACCACAGCGTTCATATCTACACCGGTGCGCCGAGCCTCTACCAGCAAATCACACATCTAATACTTAGAACGTCTCGATAGTGTCCCATTGATGCTGACAATTTACAGTACAAATCTGGTAGCAGCCCTTGTCTAACTTTTGAACATAACCACTAATAGCTAGTCCTGTATCAAGCTCGGCGGAGGCTAGCAACGAAGTCTCTAATCTGTTGCTCTGTCCGGAACTTGGCCTTGTCGTAGTAGTCGTAGTGAAGCACCTCCTCCTTGGCTCTCACTAGGCGGGGCTTCGGTTTTGTATCAGGATAGCCCACTGCCATCATGTCATAAAACTCCAGTTCCTTCGGTACTCCAAGAAGCGCTTTAACAAGACTTTGCACGTAGGGGCTAGCAATAACGGAGACCCATTGTGTCCCAAGACCCAAGGTAGTAGCTGCCAGATTCATATAAAGAAAAGCATTAGCTAGGTTGGTATTGAGCATGGAACCGCTCTGCTGCAGGAGCGTGTTCACGGGATACGCCTCCTTGGTTCTGGTATCACCACATAGGATTATAAATACCGGGGCACGGACATAACCAGGAGTTCCCCTTTTAAACCGCAGCTCTGGCTCCCTGACAGCTTCCGTTTTCCGCATGAGGTCAATATACTCTCTATTCAGTTCGATAATTCTGTCTCTCAATTCCTGTCTCCTGACAACGATGAATTCCCAGGGTTGTGAGTTGGCTGCCGACGGGGCCCAGCGAGCCACCTCAATAATTTTCTCTATATATTCATCAGGTATCGGCTCTGGCTTGAACTTGCGGATGCTTCTCCTTTTTTTGACTAATTCAAGAAGACCCTCGTAATCCATGACAACCTCCTTATTTCATGAAATCTACTATTGTATTGTACACTATAAGAAACGATAGCATGGCCAGGATGATACTCTATGTAATAGATGTAACACAATGAGAGAAGCAAACTATGTTAGACCTACAGCCAATATATTACTTTGGGCTATGTGGTTAGAAATTATGACTATATTGGTCAAAACAGATAGAGCGTAGGATGTTCTATTCATTAGGCCATACTACGAGCTAATCTCGTTAATTTCTTAAGTTAACAAATAGCACGGCCTATAATCAGGATAAACTATAGAACTTAAAAAGTCTAAATCATAGCGATGATTCTAATTACCGGAAGTACCGGATTCGTTGGCAGGCACGTAGTCGAAGAGTTGCTTTCCAGGGGCAAAGAGATCAGGTGTTTGCTAAGAGGTCCCGCAAACTTGAAGATATTAAATGGGTTTAATGTCGAAATATGCTATGGGGATGTCACTAACCCACAGTCGTTAGAAGCAGTGCTGGAAAATGTTGAAGCCGTAGTCCACCTTGTAGCCATAATTAAAGAGGCAAGACAAGCTACTTTTGAAGGGGTGAACTATTTAGGCACGAGAAATGTGGTTCAAGTGGCCAAAATGAACAACGTGAAAAGGCTGATCTATATGAGTAACTTAGGAACTGGACCCGACAGAAGTTATCCCTTGCTCTACACTAAGTGGTGCGCGGAAGAAGAAGTAAAGAAATGTAGTATAGACTTTACTATCCTCCGACCGTCGATCATGTTCGGCAAAGGAGATGGTTTCGTAACTGTGCTGGCTAGTATCGTGAAAAAACTACCATTGGTGCCGGTAATTGGCTCGGGCAGAACCAAGTTCCAGTTGATCTCTGTAGACGATGTGGCAACTTGTGTGGCTAAAGCTTTTGAAGACAAGCATACGATCAATCGCATTATTCCTTTGGGCGGTCCGGAGCATTTGAGCTTTGAGGATATTATCGACATGATTATTCGGAGCTTGCGACTCAGACGGCCCAAGTTTCATATTCCGAGGCCTTTGATGCAGCCGATAGTGTGGGGGATGGAAAAGGTATTGACCACGCCTCCACTTACATCAGCCCAGCTCGCAATGCTTAGTCGAGACAATATTACCGATGTTGACATTGTCGAAAAATTCTTTGGCTTTAAACCCATCTCATTGCAAGAAAGGATAGGAACCATCCTGCAGTAAGACTATCAGACTTGCTACTTACTACCTAATAACTTGCTGAACAAATCATCTGAATGTACAAGTTGGCTAACATTAAAGTTACTTGAAACCCCCATGTAGTTTTAATCAGTTCTATTCACGAGAAGACCAGTAAGTAGTGCCACTAGTATTGAGCGACTGTAGGTCTTAAATATATATGTGATATATAACATATCTATCCCTACACACAACTGCTATGATTCATCTATATTTACCTGCATGTGCTATGCATAACATATATATGCATAGTGGTAATAGCTGTGCATAGTTGTAACGTAGCTGGGGAAAAAGTGACTATTTGAAAGCATGGCTGTGGCCTGGGAGTGCCTAGCTAGGAGTCTGGTAGGGGCATGCGAGTGGCATGTCAGGCTTATAAGAATCTATACGTGTAATAGTGGTCTTCAATAGCTGTCCTTTAGCTGTCACATGAGTGTAATAAAAGTGAAGTCTGGTAGCTATAGATATGGATGGATAAGAGAAATAGATGTAAAAAGAGAGCAGCATGGATATGGTATTGAGAATAAACGTTTATTGCAGATTTAGATGTAATATGCAGTGATATTTAAGACGAGCTCTTTTTACATTTTGGCTTGATGTGCGATCAGTTTATCGGCCTATGGGGCTGGTCTCATCGTAAACGAGAGGTCAGGTCGTTACCCTGACCTCTCATTGTAATCAAGTGCCAGGCAACACACTTACGGCCTAGCGGTTTAAGGACCGTGCCCCACGGGAACGACTGGCTGATGCAACCAGGGGTCATAGTCTACATTTAAGGATACTGCGTCTCCCTTACCTTTGCATTTCTCAGCAGGATTTTTCTCTTCACCTGGCGTACAAGGTCCGCGTTGATTGCCCCACCAGTTGTTAGTGGCGTCAACTTCTAAGTTTGATATTACTGATTCTACCCCGTATATGCCATTTTTCATGAAATTGTTGAAGTGAATAGCAATGCCTGAACCGTCCACACCACCACCTACTCTTATACCAGTCCATCCGTTGCTTCTAAATGTATTGTTTGTTATGGTGGCTACAGTTACATCCGGTTCCGCCCCACCGATATTAGGGATGTCTATTCCATGGTACGTATTATGGTGAATATTATTGGAATCAATGACAGTTCCCGTGGTATGGTTCCGGATTTGAATTCCATGATAGCATTCCGAAATGTCGTTGTTGGTAATGGTTGACGGTACAAAAGCTTGAATACCTTCATAGGTTGTATCGGAGATGGTATTATTGTTGATTATGCTACCATTTGCACTACCTGTGATTTGGGTTCCCTTGTAGCATCCCGAGATATCGTTGTCCTCAATGGTTGACGGTACAAAGGCTTGAATACCTTCATAGGTTGTATCGGAGATGGTATTACCGCTGATTATGCTACCATTTGCACTACCTGTGATTTGGATTCCCTTGTAGCATTCCGAGATATCGTTGTCCTTGATGGTTGACGGTACAAAAGCTTGAATACCTTCATAGGTTGTATCGGAGATGGTATTATTGTTGATTATGCTACCATTTGCACTACCTGTGATTTGGGTTCCCTTGTAGCATCCCGAGATATCGTTGTCCTCAATGGTTGACGGTACAAAGGCTTGAATACCTTCATAGGTTGTATCGGAGATGGTATTACCGCTGATTATGCTACCATTTGCACTACCTGTGATTTGGATTCCCTTGTAGCATTCCGAGATGTCGTTGTCCTTGATGGTTGACGGTGCAAAAACTTGTATGCCTTCGTAAAAAGTATTATAGATAGTATTATTGTTTATTCCCGCATTGCCATTAACACCTACACAAATACCTTTATTGCTGGGAATATCCTTAATTGTATTATTGGATATCTCCACTTCACCATCACAACTGATAGCCTCCCATTCAGTATTGGAGAGAGTATTATGCTCAATTAAGACATCTTCAGCTCCGGCATAAATGTAGATACCATGTGGATCAGTTCCACTTATGTTCTTGATTATACAATTTCTTATTGTCGCACCATCACCATCGGCGCTTATAATTATTCGGCCGCCACCAGAGCCTTCACCGCTGGTAAATGTGAAACCGTCTATGGTTATATTTAAATCATATAATGAATACGGCACACCATTTGTTCTCACCAGAATGGATTCTCCCCCTCTATCTATGCTTCCAGCAGGGTCAATACCAGATTTAGCACCAAGCAATGTGACACTTTTCGTAATTCTATACCCTGCTGGTATTCCCAATGAGCTATCCCATATATCGTTTGTATACGTTCCCGCTGCTACGCTAATGGTGTCACCGGAACTCGATTGCTGGATAGCATATGTTATTGTAGCCCATGGACTGCCTTCACTCCCATCGCCAGTGATATCACTACCGGTAGTAGCCACATACCAGGTGCTTTGTGCTTCCACTGGTGGCGCTATCACCAGGCTGAAGCTCAACATTAGCAACAAAGCTAATAGGACACCGAGAAATTTCTTTTTCATAATTTACTCCTTCCATATTTAGATTTACATTACCGTCGGTACGACTTCCTTTTATCAAGAGATTGCCTCTTTTCAAAGCATAAAACCGACTTTTTAAGGTCGGTTTCACTATTGGCTCGCTACCACCCAAGTGACCACTTATAGATGGCAGTTCAGCACTCCTGTTGAATTGGTATGTAACTTGGATAAAACTCGCTCTCTATTTTATCGCTATTGTCTAGGACTCCTTAAATGACTATAGATAGGTCTTTTAGGATAAACCTAAAAGACTAAATTGTCAAGGTCACTTATCCTACCTTAATCTCACTATCACAGGATGCATAATAAATGACTCTGATTAAACAAATTGACGAAATGTTTAATTGAATTTTTATGTCCACATAAACATCCCGGAGATTACAAGTCCTGTATGTGAAGATTGCTAATAACGTGGTACAATTATTGAGGTCAGGTCAATGGTTAACTCAATGACTTTCTGGCTTCAATCATTTTGAATATTCCAACCGCGAGGTCTGTCACTTTTTCTACAACTAATCCGCTTGCGCTGACGTTTTCTACTGTCCGCCGGTTGATATTAGGTCCCATTACGTTCACTATAATAGCGTTAGCTATGTTCATCAGCCATGCCAGCACCCGATTTGCACTGAGCACGTGCTCCAGCAAGACCACCTTTCCTCCTGGTTTGCACACCCTCTTAACTTCCTCCAAACCCAAAATTGGATTCGGGACCGAACAGAAGACAAATGATGCTACTACTGTGTCAAATATATTATCATTGAAATCAAGATGCTGGACGTCCATAAGAAGTAAATCAACTTTTATACCCTGCTTCACAGCTTTCTTTCTAGCACGGTTTAACATCCCTTCGCTGAAATCAATGGCTGTTATGTCAGCTTCTTTGGGATAGAAGGGAAAATTTTTACCTGTGCCAGCGCCTATTTCTAGTATTTGTTTTCCTTCGACTTTACTCCAGAGTAGCTTTCTCCAGCCGCTATAACTAGAATGCTCAACTAGCCCCTCCAAGAGGTCGTATATAGGAGCAATTTTGTCGTAACGCTTTTGAACGAATTCGTTGGATTTTTCTGCCCTGGCCATATCGCTGTTCATCGGTACAAACAACTCATTTCTCGCATCTTATTATTTTACCATTAATACACCTTAAGAATTCCCATATAGCCAGACATTATATCTCTTCTTCTATTCGTTCGATTGTGCGAGTTGGAAACTGAGAATCAGGAGAAGGTAAAGCAAGGATTTAATAGTATTTGGTCTGATGCAAATTATCAAGGTAAGTACTGATAAAGGTAAAAATATACTTGTTATTTAACCTCAAACTGCCCCATCATGCCAGCATCCTCGTGCTCTAAAATATGGCAGTGATACATATAAAGGCCTTTATAATCAAAGGATGCAATAACTTCAACAGTTTCATTTGGATTAACGAGAATAGTATCTTTCCAGCCGCGTTCATTTAATGGTGGCGCACGCTCATCCCGACTTAACACTTGGAACTGCACTCCATGATAGTGGAATGGATGTGCAACATTACCGCCCATTCCAGGTCCCATGCCTGTCATGACATTTCGTATTACCCAGATTTCTGTATCTCCGAATTTGACCGTTTCGTCAATCCTAGTCATATCCATTTGCTTGCCATTTATATTCACCATCAAGCCCATTCCCATTAGATCGAAGGTTCTGGTCTTTACTGCTTTTGACGTTTCTATCTTTGGAATTGTTGCTAATTTCTCAGGAAGCGCGGTCGTATCTGCTTCTTTCCTGGCTACGGCAAAATCAATGATTTTTACACCAGTACTTTGTAAACTAATAACTTCACCGACAGAGTACTTGGAAAAATCGACGATTATCTCAGCCCTTTCACCAGGTGAAAGCCGTAATACCTTCATTTGTACCGGTGATTCTAACAAACCACCATCTGAAGCTATTTGATGAAATGGGGAACCGTCACTCAAGCTAAATTCGAAGGTCCTGGCGTTGGCACCATTCAATATCCTGAACCGGGTCTTTACTGTGCCAACTTTAACCACAGGATCTACTATCCCGTTTACAAGGATTGTGTTTCCCAGCATTCCCTGCATAATGTCTATCATAGTGGTCTTGTATAAAAGCGTTCCATCTTGGGCAAATCTCTTATCTTGTACTATCAAGGGAATATCGTTGATACCGTAGTCATCAGGCAGATTCAATTTTTCCGTGTTTTTATCATCGATAATAAATAGACCTGCAAGACCTTTGTAGACCTGATTACCGGTCTTATGAACGGGGTGAGCATGATACCATAAGGTCGCAGCAGGTTGGTTTATGATAAAATTTGGGTTCCATTCGTTTTCAGATAATATCATTTGGTGAGGCCCTCCATCCATTTCTCCGTCGACAAGCAGTCCATGCCAGTGGACGGTGGTCTCTTCTGCCAGCTTATTAATTACTCTGACATTAACATGCTCGCCTTTGCTTACTCTGATAGTCGGACCAAGGTAATCACCATTATACCCGTAGGTTTCTGTTTTTATTCCTTTTATAAACTCTTTTGTAGATCTATTGACGACAAGTTCAAGGTCGGCAGTGGATTTATTAGGCTTTTTGTCATTAAGTATGGGAGGAATAAATAGTAAATTCTTATGACCTTCGATGCTTATTGGTTTTGATTCAGGAGAATCTATTGCATCTTGCTGAGGCACCGGAATTGTTGGAGATACAGTTATATCACACCCAATGAATACAGCTAACGTTGTGAGCAATAATAAATTTGCTAAAGTGATATATTTTAGTTTACTCATGCTGACTGGATTTTTAATTAGATATCTTATTTCCCTATATTTATTTTAATTTAGATTCCAAAAAAAGCCGATATTCTGCCAGTAGTAAAGATTTATATATATGACGGACCGATGGGGCAAAGTAATTATACTCCTCCAGTCGCTCCATCATCTCTAAACTAGTAGACGCTTTTGCGGGCTTTCCCTCCCGGTACAGTTCTTCCATAATAGCATCCAGACCAATTATTCCTGACTTGGTACCGTCTGGAAAAGTAAGCTTCCGTACACCTCGAACCGAGGCTTGGCTGCTAGCTCACTCGATACCTCAGCGATGCTCATCATCAAGATTAACATCTTCAAACATGTTTATCCTCCTTTAGCGCACCTTTTTATTCATATTTTTTACATCCTATACTTTTATTATCCAAAAGCTCGGCAATAGCATTTACATCTGGCCTACCCTAATAGTTGTCCAGATTTTAATATTATCCAGCGGTCTAAATCTTTTATGGTTCTCCACTGCATCATAATATTCTACTTCCTAGCCATACCTGTTAATCATCACTAATTTAAATTGACTCTAATGAGGTGGACCCCATTGTTAGGACAGGAGAGAGGTGATGTTAAGGTTGAGTCCCGCAGTCCTTAATGGGTCCGATGCAAAGGATTCTACCATATCTCCTTTTATGGTTGCTACGGGGGTGGTGATGGGGGTGAAGACTTCAGCCGGTGTCCGGTAACCGAGAGCCTGATGGGGTCTCTCAGTATTGTAGAACCGGAAGTAGTTGTCCAGGCTGAATCTCGCTTCTCTGCCGTTTTGGTAGGCTCTCAGATACACTTCTTCGTACTTTACGGTCCGCCACAGCCTCTCGACGAACAGATTATCATTGTAACTCCCCTTTCCGTCCATGCTGATCCGGATTCCGCGACTCTTCAGGAGTGCGGTGAAGTCCTCACTGGTAAACTGGCTGCCATGGTCGGTATTGAATATCTCCGGTCTGCCCTTCCTGAGCGCCTCCTCCAGCGCCTCGACACAAAAACCGGCATCCAGTGTGTTGGACAGCCTCCAGGCGAGCACGTACCGGCTGTACCAGTCGATGATGACCACCAGGTAGAGAAATCCCTTTGCTATGGGTATGTAGGTTATGTCTGCCGCCCAGACCTGGTCCGGCCGGGTTATCTTTAGGCCGCTCAGCAGGTATGGGTAGATATTGTGCTTCTTCCCGGGTTTGCTCATCCTGGGACGTCGGTAGATGGCTTTGAGTCCCATCAGGCGCATCAACCTCTGCACCCGCTTCCGGTTGACCGGATAGCCCTGATTCTTCAGGAACGCAGCTACCTTACGCGCCCCGTAGAATGATGTAGCCAGGTACTGTCGATCGATCAGCTTCATCAAGGTAAGATTCTCCTCGGAGATTCCTTTTGGCCGGTAATACCACCCAGAGCGGTTGATAGATAGTAATTCGCACTGCCGGACTATCGAGAGCGACGGATGCTTGCGGTCAACCGTCTCGCGCCGCCGCTCTACGCTCAGCGACCTAAAGCCCTGTCGAGAAAATCCCGCTCTACCTTGAGCTGCTCTATCTCCTGATATAACCGAGCAATTAGATTTTCATCTTCTTTCTTTTTCCGAGCATGGTCCTTGCCAAAGATGCTAGCCGCCTCATCCTGGAGGTCTTTCTTCCACCTGGTTACCATATTGGGATGTACTTCATATCTGGCGGCTATCCGGGCGATTGTCTCTTCGCCTTGAACGAGGGGCTGTGTTTCCTTCTACTTTCTTTCATGTCTTGCTCCTTCTTGTTTTTCTATTTTAGGGGCAAGACACCACCTTAACAACCTGTCCAAATTCCGGGGACCACCTCATCCTACCCTTAATGTACAAGCTATAAAAGAAAGGCAATCCTCATTCATATATTCCTCTTTTTTGAATGCAGACCGCACCTTTAGTTTTAACATCACCCTCAGGTCGCGGCTACGAAGTAGAGTTCATCGTCATCTTTCACTGGCTCATCCATCTCCATTGGAGATAGATGAGCTCTATTCATATAGATATTAAAAAAATCGCCAGATATTATTTTTTTGAATTCCCCAAACTGTTTTACTAAAGAGTCTAAACATTCACTGACAGTTATCCCATCTACCTCGATTACTCTCTTGTCATTCGTATAATGCAAAAAATCATTGGGGATTCGTATTTTTACACTCATACCACCCTTATTCAAAAAGTTATTACAATAAATAATTTGAATTCCCAGCACAATTCTACTATTTCAATGCGAGGTTATCAATAAATGAATGCCTTAAACAGAACTTGTAGGTCAAGGTTCGATACACAAAATATAGATGGCGGCCGGAGCGGCTTTCGCGGGTAACCAGAGGCATTGACAGCCAACAATCGGCGCTCCTAAAATAGTCACAGATTGGTTTGATATAGGAAATCCTGGATTGAACAATGCCTAGGAATATTCTATTTGTTTGTACGGGAAATACATGTCGTAGTCCCATGGCACAAGTTCTTTTCAGAAAAACGGTGGCCAAAGACCCGTTACTTCGGTCCGCTGGAATCAAGGTGGACTCCGCTGGGGCTATTGCGGGTGGAGCGCCGGCAACGCCAGAGGCAATTCAAGTTATGCGTGATTACGGCTTAGATTTAAGTGGCCACCGATCAAAGTTTCTTGTTAGCAGGTTAATAAAGTGGGCGGATTTGATTCTAGTGATGAAAGCCAGGCAGAAGCAGGTAGTTGTGTCTCGATACCCTTCTGCAGCTGATAAAACCCATGTTTTATCCGAGTATGTTGGGCAGGAAGGAGACATCCCTGACCCCGCTGGCTTTGGAGTTGGAGCTTACCAGAGTTGCGCGGCTATCCTTTCGTCTTTACTTTTAAAACTAACTGAGAGGCTGAGGGAAGAGGAGCGTAATAAGGGTAAGTAGGCAACATACATATTATCAAAACTGGATTTAACTTTTTAACGGTTTGTTTGCCACTGCTTAAGGCGGATAAAAATTGGCGATAACTAGAAGATGTGCTCTATATGTACAATACTTTAGGACTCTTTAGGAATGATGTTACTATCATACTGGATACCATGAGAAGCGCACCTGACAAGAAAGCAATATCATAGCTACCACTCATATCAAAGATATATCCAGCCAGTATAGGTCCACTTATACCACCAATCGCCCAGGCAATAGAGACAACTCCGACAAGTATGCCCAATGACTTTGTTCCGTAATACTCAGGTATCATGGACATACGTATTGGCATAGTGGCTCCAAATCCAAAGCCGTAGACCGCCCCTAAAGCTAAAAGCATCCAGAGATTCTCGGTATGCATTAATAGAAGTAGCACTATAGCCTGGAGTGCCAGGAGTAAAAGTAGAGTGTTCCTATTACCAGTTTTTCTAGCGATTTGCCATACTAATAGTTTGCCTGTTATATTGCCGGCGCTCATGAAACTAATAATCAATGCTGCTGAAGTAGCAGCTATACCCGCATCTGTAGCGTAAGGAACTATGTGGACGATGATGAAATAGAATCCAACCGCTGTCACCAACCCGACAGTCATTATTACCCAGACGGGGTATGTCCTGATTGCTTCCAGGACTGATAATTCTTTTGTATATGTTAATTGAACACCACTATT
This sequence comes from uncultured Dehalococcoidales bacterium, assembly GCA_964596125.1. Lineage (GTDB taxonomy): Bacteria > Chloroflexota > Dehalococcoidia > GIF9 > UBA5629 > CAZQRP01. The sequence continues at coordinate 71,808 of CAZQRP010000015.1, forward strand.
ATTGATATTCTTGCTTTTGTTTGTGTTGCCATGAGCAACACTGGAAATTGGTGGAGGCTTTTTCCCCAATACTATAATAGATGGAATAGCTACACAAAAGACTATTAATGCTACTAGCAAATATGCAGAGCGCCATCCAAAACTATTAATAAAATAGGCCATAATTGGCGGTACCAGCATGTTTCCAACCGTTAGTCCACTGGTAAGTATTCCCACTGCCAAGACCCTTTTTTCCACAAACCATCGGGAGACTGTAGCAATAAGTGGAGTCCAGCATGTACCCATACAAAAACCAACAAGTAAGCCAAAGAATATATAAAGTTGCCAGAGTGAAGTAAGAAAATACATTAACACATATCCCAATCCACCTAATAAGGTTCCACTGACGATTACCCACCTTGCTCCGTATTTATCTGTCACTCGCCCCGCCAGTATACCGAAAGCACCAGCTATTCCTTCTACGGTGGAAAGAGCAGCAGAAACAACTGCTCTCGTCCAGCCAAACTCCTCCATAATTGGTTTGAGAAAAATTCCAAAGGAAAGCTCGGCCCCATAGATTCCAAGCATTGTTAATGTTGTTGCTATAAGTACCAGCCAGCTATAATGGGGGAACATTCTATTACTGGAAGTGGTTTTATTTGAGTACAGTTTCATAAAATTAACTGCCACGTATTATATATACTTCATAAATACATTTCTATATCACGCGTATGTCTAGGACCTGTAGTCGCTCAATACTAGTGGTCCTACTCACTGGCCATCTCTTGAATAGAACTGATTAGAATTACATGGGGATTTCAAGTGACTTTAATGTTAACCAAACTGTACATTCAGATCAAAAGTGTGACGGGGAGGAGCTTGGCCATCTTATTCAGAATGACTTTTAAGTTTAATATGGCTATACTTAACACTAAACTGAGATGAAAGATCTAATCAGGAGGTGAAAAAATGCCGATTGTTCATGTAGATTTCTGGGAGGGCGTTGGGCAGGAAAAAGTTAAAACGATGATACGGGGTATAACAAATGTCATGGTTGATTTGGGCGTCCCGGAACATGCTATAGAAGTAATCGTTCATGAAATTCCTAAAACCCACTGGGGCATTGGTGGTGAGCCAGCTTCAGAAAAACTCAAAGATATATCACCACCCAAGTAGCGTCTGACCTTTATACTTTTTTCTAAGGCAAGTATTATTTTTCAGTGCCGTGTTTGTATTTGCGTGAAGCACTAACGCATACAATCTGGCTGAATGCTGACTGAAAGTTCAATAATAGCTGCAAGACTTCGGAATTACGCCTTGGCGATAATCAAATAATGATAAGGGCCGCTTTCTTTGACAATCTGTATTGTGAAGCCGGCCGTCTCAATCAGGCGTACCGCCCTTTGTTCGTCAAATCGTATTTTCAGGGGAGGGCCTATATCCATTGGCTCTTTCTTCCAATCCAGATTGGCCAGTCTGCCAGTGGACTTGACCATTTTCCGGGCGTTTTCTAAGACTCTGGACGGGTCTTGAAAATCGTGGAGGGCCGTCCCAAAGAAGACAATATCGGCGCATCGCTCGCATATTACCAATTCTTCAGCCTTCCCTACAGTGAGATTCAGATTTTCAAGTCCCTCTCTGGCCGCTTTTTCTTTCAGACTGGCTATTGACTCAGCATTCGTATCCAGGCCATATACTTTTCCTTTTTTACCAACTATCCTAGCAGCTGGTAAAGCAAAGAAACCGTTGCCGCAGCCTATGTCTACGAAGGTGAACCCCAGACTTAAACCAATGCTGAATAGTATGGCTTCCGGGTCCTGCCATTTTCTCCTCTCATGGTCATCAAAATGCTGGTGAATGCCTCTTTCGGGTTTCAAGATAGCCACCTTATTCTGCTGGAATTAAAATCTGGAGCTTGTTTAGATATTAACGTAACATCTCCATGCCAGTCAAAACGGAATATATTCTGGCCTAATATTTAATAGGTAACAAAACAGGCTCATGTTCATTTCTATTGCGAATTCGTTAATAGTTATCCAGAACTAAAAATATAAATTAATGACTATAAATAAGTCTATACGCATTGATATTGCACAATGACTAATCTATCTTAATCGTAATAAAACAAGGAGGTAGACTAAATGTAAGCATGCTGTATGAAATGTCGAACTAAGAGGGAAATTAAAGATGCTAAGGCCATAGTAATAAAGTATGGTAAACCGGCGACTCAGGGCACGTGTCCTTCCTGCGGCACAAAGATATTCAGAATCGGAAATAGTCGAATAGCTCTTTAGGCTTATAATACTTGCTAGGAGATGCGAATTGATAGGCAGGTTACCGTTCTGATAACACCATCTATGGAATGGATACTTTTGATAACCAGATTCCCAATAGCGTTAAAGTCATCTTGTTCGACTACAGTAATAACATCGTATAGACCAGTTACAGCATCAACGGATTTAATTTCCCCCATCTTTGAAAGGTTAGCAACGACCTCTTTGGTCTTACCCACTTTCGTTTTGATGAGTATAAATGCGTTCGCCGCCATTCTTCAAAACCTCCTAACTGCTAGCTTGCTTAAAGATGGCACCAGCTATTGCCATACAGCCATGACCAGTGCCTTTCTTTATTCTCATCTTCTGTCACCCAATCTAATTTGTTCTTAAAGTATATTTCACATTTTCCATATAGTGGGACGAGTAAGTGAATGTAAAAAGTAATCTAGAACTAAGCAGATTAAGAGCAGGATTCCAATGCTGCTAATTACCAAAAGCGGTGCGGTACTCACTTGCATTTTTACTCCTTATATTAGAAACAGCCTGACAATTTACTCCAGGTAGTCTTTTAATTTCCGGCTGCGGCTGGGATGGCGCAACTTGCGCAATGCCTTAGACTCGATCTGGCGGATCCGCTCTCGGGTCAAATTAAACTCCTTCCCAACCTCCACTAAAGTTCGGGGGTGTTCATTTTCTAAGCCATACCTGAGTAATAAAACCCTCCTCTCCCGGTCACTGAGTTCAGAAAGTACCTTACTTAGTTGTGCCTTAAGTAACTCTCGTGTGGCAACCTCAGCTGGCGATACGGTAGCTTGATCTTCGACAAAATCACCGAGATCCCTGTCTCCGTCTTCGCCAATGGGCGTTTCTAACGATATTGGCATTTTAGATAATTTCAAAATTTCCCTTACTCGTTCTGAAGAGATGCCCATCGCTTTTCCGATTTCCTCGTAACTTGGTTCATATCCATACTCTTGAGATAGAGCACGTTTGGTCTTATATAGCCTATCGATAATTTCTATTACGTGCGTTGGTATGCGAATAGTACGGGATTGATCAGCTATGGCCCGGCTAATAGCTTGTCTAATCCACCAATGAGCACAAGTACTGAATTTATACCCTCTTCTAAATTCGAATTTATCCACTGCACGAAGTAACCCAATGTTCCCTTCTTGAATAAGGTCGGGAAGTGGTATTCCGTGTCCAGTATATTTTTTGGCAACACTCACCACCAGACGCAAATTTGCTTCAATAAGGCGTTTCTTTGCATTACTTCCTGTTCTTTTAACCTTGGTAAAATAGTCTTTAAGCTGCTGGCTATTGGCACAAAGCTGGCTGAGGAACTCGATATTAATAGGCTCAGTTACTAAAGACTCGATCTGACTCCAAGAGGTTCCGTCTATTATGCTCTCCAGTAATACCGGGGGCAAAAGCCGGCTATCTATCGAAACATCTATCAAGCTCCGCCTGATTTCTGTGGTGCTTTTGCCATTGGATTCAGTGATAACTTGTACTAGCTCCGGGTTGATTACACCGTCAATAGCCGCCCGTAGTTTGGGATCGTGAATTGTACGGATGAAGCCATCTGTCGTATTAATCTCAAAGCGCTTGGCAAGAATATCAACTATAGACCGAGCTGGAACTAAATGACGAAGCAAATAGATTATTATATTGACCGCTAGGGGATATCCACCATAGTGCTGAAAGTGAAGATTTTCAATCTTTTCCAAATACTTGGCTTCTTCTAATTCACCGGCCAATACCTTCTCAGCGTTTGCGGTGAGAAGTGAGACTTTACCGATCTCCAAGAAATACGTGAGAACCGGGTTATCAACTGGCAGTTCCTCAGGCGCTACCTCAAGCTCAAGAACAGACTTAGCTTCTCTTTCTATCTTTTCTCTCACTGCTTCACGCATATCTACTCGACAATCTCCAAAATCTTTCCCGGCTGGTGCCCATCTCACCAATTTCCTACTTAATATTAGCGGCGCTTGAAAAATTCAAGATAATGCATGACCCCCATAATGATAAAGAATATTCCAACTAAGACTCCTGCCGCTGCTTCGAAAGAGACTAAATGGCGGATACCAGTTGGCGGGAAATCAAAAATATTTATCAGTATGGTAAGGGAATTCGCGAGGAGCAGCATAACTGCAATCCATGAAGAAACTATCCATAGTCCAGAGACAAGCATATGAGAGTACCCTCCTTAAAAATGATTCTATTTTTCTATTTTTATCTAGAATGACATTAACTTGTGTGTTCCTGCCATTACGTAGAATTTTCAAAATGGCTTCCTGGCCCGGTTGGGCATTTAATAACTGCTTTTTTAGGTCTTCCATCTGGCTTACTGGCACGTCATTAAATCCGATTATGATCTTGCCCGAAGGGGCCTTGAGCCCACCTTCTCTAGCGTGGACTGTTCCATGGCGAGGGCAAGAGATAACCCCCATGCCAAAACTGTAGGCAATCTGAAATGTACTATCCATACTGCTGTTATCCGTAATAATTTCATATTCCCTCTCGTAGTCCTGACTGCGCAAGGACTAAAGACAATGGGGCAGTAACCTCTCTTCGTTGAAGGCTGGAATGACCATACTTATCATATTTTTGCTGCATCCTTCGTATACGCTATGTTCTTCCATTAATGAAATCGGGTTTGTAGGTTATTCTGAGCTAAGGGCTCATTAGTATCACCTGCTCTACCTCCTTTGTTATGTCTGCAGGCCTTCCCTGCTAGTGCCAACCTCACACGGTAAAGCAGGCTCGTATGCCGTTTTCGCGCCACGGAGCTTTGGATTTCCAGCAAGAGTCCCGCGAGTTTATCAACATCACAGGCATAACTTTGCTGGAACGCTTTAAAATGCTCGTTAAGCTGCTGTATCAAAGCTTCGATGTTATTCCATGATGCTACCTTATTATTAAGCTTTGTGTTCTCAAGTTCGAGTATGGCAATCTTGCACTGAAGTTCTTGCTTGGTTTGTCGTTTTCCTTCCAATTTAGCTATAGCGGTTTCCAGCCTTGGCTCTAGTTCATCTAAGCTTGCTGACTTCATCTCCGACTCTTTTGTTTTTTCCTGCTGCCCTTGCGGTTTGGGCTCAGTTTCAGGTTTCAGGTTGTCGACACATTCGGAACAGTAAACAGGGTCATCTTTCCCCAGTTCAATGCTGCACCCAGAACAAACAAGACGTAGATCTTGCTCGTGTCTAGCTGACCGACATTGTGGACAGCGGTTAGGTTGAAACCAACCTTTTTTAATATAGAATTCTTGCTCACCCCGGGTAAAAGTAAACTCTTTGCCGCACTGTCGGCAAAGCAAAACCTTGTCTTCAAGCTCCTCCATGTCGCCCTTCTTTAGCATCCACAGTTTTAAGATAATGCTTCCAATGTCGGCAACCAGCTTTATATTGCCTGGTCTGAAGATTCGTATTATATTTATTTGCTGCTGGCAGCACTTGGAGACCTTCGGTCACCTGCTCTACCAAAGCCAGAGTCCGGTTTGTAAGTTCTGCCAGTTGGCTGCGAGAGCGTGCTTGAAGCATTGTGACCACATTCGGCCGCCCTTCCAGGACATCTATTAACTTTACACCGGGATTGCCCCGTAGGATTTCGGCGACTTCTTCGACTTTGCCTTCTACTATATCTAGAAGAATGTAGACTCTGGTGCCCATTAGTGAACTCTTTTTCAGGAGAAGTCCTGTAACTGACTTAGCTTATCTTTTCTTGTACTTCGACGACATCCAGGAGGTCATAATTATAAGCACACTGGAAACACTCCTCATACCAGCAATAATAGTCTTTGTACAGGATAGATATTGCCGCTATATTCAGGGTAGCGTGTTTGAACAAATCATTCTATCATCGACCTTCCCTGTGCAATATATATTTTCTTTTGTGCGTGCTCTTCTGTTACTGTTTAGCTCCATTCGTTTTTCCAATCAAGTGTTTCTAAAAAATCCTGGAAAGAATTGACCCTTTCTTTATCATGGTCTATCGGAAGGTTAGGATTGACACTATATCTGAACTCTCTACCTTCCCATTTCTTGCTTATGTACCCAGAGTTAAACAGATCATCGATTATCTTCCGTAACGCCCACTCGGTAATGCCTGTGGCTGATGCTATCTGGCAGACGGTGCTTCCAGGTTGCCTAGCGATGTGAATGAACACTGTAGCGTGATTGGTTAAAAATGACCACGCTCTCATGGCACATATCTCTCTATTTTTAGAATAAAACCGGGCGGTAAAAACGATGTTGAACTGCGGTTAAATTCTGGTTAAAAACCTTCCAGTTATTCAACAGTATGCTACAAAATATAGAGCTGGCAGATGTATAATGGTAGCAGTCAATCGACGTTGAGGGGAAAGTATGGAGAAAGTGCTGGTTATTGAGGACGAGCCAGATGTTGCTGACTTTATCAAGCGCGGCTTGCTTCAGAGCGGCTTCGAAGTTGAGGTTGCTGGCACTGGATGGGAGGGGCTGGACATTGCCCAATTAAGTAACCCTGATATTGTCGTGCTCGACTTAGTGCTTCCAGATATGGACGGCATAGATATCTGCCGCCAGTTGCGCGAGCATAGCAACGTGGGCATCGTGATACTAACGGCTCGTGGCTTGGTTGGGGAGCGTGTCCATGGTCTCGAAGCGGGAGCTGATGACTATCTGCCTAAGCCATTCTCCTTTGAAGAGCTCCTTGCGCGGATTCGTGCCGTGCTTCGTCGGCGTTCCTCAGGCAAGGGAGGCATAATTCGGGTGGGTGACCTCGAGATAGATACTGAGCAACGAAAGGTTCGCAGAGGCGACCGGGCAATAGTTCTGACCAATCGGGAGTTTGAACTGCTTAAGTTAATGGCACAAAATGCGGGCAAGCCTTTGCCGCGTGAGTTCATCATCCAACGCATTTGGGGTTATGACTTTGAAGGGGAAACGGACCCGCTAAAAGTGTATATCAACTTTCTGAGACGGAAGTTGAATGCGGCAGGGGAGGCTGACCTGATACACACGTTGACCAGCTTTGGTTATGTCCTACGGGAGAAAAGATAAAAATGAGCCTTCGCGCACGCATTTTAATGTGGTTTGCCGCGCTGATGACTGTGGTCATATTTGCACTAATGTTCACTGCACAGCATATAATGGTAACCAGTCTGCGTGCCGACCTTGATGAAAGGCTTAAGCTGCATGCTGAGATGGTTGCCACTGCTATTCAGTCAACTCCGAAATCAACCTATGACGAAGTGGTTCGGCAACTTACGGAGCACCAGCTAGTTAATATTCCTCTGTTCATCCGTGTGGCTGACCTGCAAGGAAACGTCATAGTATCATCCGGAAACATTCCCCAGTCAATCATACCAACTCTGAACCACCAGTTGAGCTTACCCTATGCCGAGGGAGGACGGTTCGACGAAGTTAAATTGGGGGATAGAAGTACGCTACGTGTCTACACAATTCGAGGACGTGACCTTTTAAGCTTGGAACATTTCGCGCTGATACAAACCGGGGAGAATCTGACGTCTGTAACTGCTGCGGAGGATCGGCTATGGCGGTATACACTCGCCGAAGGAGTTGTAGCTGCATTGGTGACCCTTTCTATTGTGGTACTTACTTTGCGCCGCGGTTTTCAGCCGCTGGATAGAATCCTCAAACGGGTGCAGGAGATTAGAGATACCGATCTCAATGCGGGGCTTCCCTACGAGTCCCGCCCGCCAGAGCTACAGCAACTGGCCGACAGCCTGAACGCCATGTGGCACCGACTAGATGCCGCGCTTAGAGCCAAGGAAGCCTTTGTAGCCAGCGTTTCTCACGAGCTAAGAACTCCGCTCACTGCTATCCAGGGTCAGATTGACATCCTGCGCCGACGGCCAGCCAATGACTCCGAACTTAGCGAAAGCCTGGAAAGAATAGCTAGAGAGATGAACCGACTCATTCGTATGACCAACAACATCCTGCTCAATGCGCAGCTAGACTCAAAGCCAGCCCTGACACGGCAACAGGTTAACCTGAGGGAGCTTGTTGAAGACGTCGTAAAAGAAATTCGGGTACTGGCTGAAGGACGGAACATCAATCTGGAAGAGGGAGAGGATGTGCTCGTCTACGGCGACTATGACTTGCTGAAACAAGCAGTTCTTAATGTTGTCGATAACGCTCTTAAATTTACGCCTGGAGATGGGCATGTCCGACTAACTCTGCAACAAAAGGATAAGCGGTCGATTCTTGAAGTAAGCGATTCGGGGTCAGGGATTCCACAGCAGCAGTTGCCCCATATTATGGAGCCTTTTTACCGGATTCCTGGGTCTGGACGGAATATGCGTGGCACAGGACTCGGTTTAGCTATTGTCAAACAGGTTGTTGAGCTTCACGGTGGCAAAATGCATATAGATAGCCAGGAAGGGACCGGCACCAGCGTTAAAATATACCTGCCAATTCAGATATTATCAGCAATGGACAGTAATCACTGAACTCAGGATATTGGTCTCAATTTAGTAGGATACTAGAACGGAGCAATTAACAAGTGAATTGCCACCAGGATGTGATTGATGAGTTGTTTAATCTTTTCATATTTTCCGAGGAATCACCGAACATATTCGCTCGGATAATGGTCCGAATTTACCGCCAGATCAGTGAGGAAATGGTTTAACCGGCTGGGAGTGAAAATCTTCTTTATTGAACGCGGTAGTCCCTGGGAAAATGGTTATATTGAGTCATTTAATGGCAAGCTAAGGGATGAACTCCTGAATCGGGAGATCTTCACCACGCTGAAGGAAGCGAAAGTCTTGATTGAGCAGTGGAGGAAGGAATATAATCAGGTGTGTCCCCATAGTGCCCTGAAATACAAGCCGCCGGCTCCTGAAGCTATTTTCACCATGATAACGAAGTAACAACTGGTATCATTTTTGGGGGCAGGTCATGTTCTTTAATTTAATACCTTAAATCTGTGCCATTTTTGCTGACTATATACAAATGTTATAATGGTCGAAATGGAACGGTAATGTCTTAACTTAATAGAGTCACGTCCTAATATGATCTTAGCTCAATATTACCATGTTGATAGAGGTGGTTGGAAAGTTACAAAGTTGAGGTAGATGAGAGGAAATGAATAACAAGGGGATTAAGGTGGCCATATTAGAAGAAGCAAATGCTGAAGTAATTACCACAGATGTGCTGATACTAGGTGGTGGAATCGCCGCTTGTCATGCAGCTATTAGGGCTAAGGAGCATGGTTTAGATGTAGTACTGGTCGATAAAGCGAGTATCGGAAGAAGCGGCAATAGTCCTATGATGTCAGGTGTACTGACTTACTTTGACCCTGAGAGCGATGATTATGGTGAGTGGTATAGAGAATGTATTGACGCGGGCGAAGGTCTTGTTGATGAGCGAAACCTTGATGGTATGATTAATGAAAGCCATCACCGGATAAGAGAGATGGTTAGCTGGGGTGTTAGATTTCAGCAAGAGGATGAAGAATATATACGGAAGCCATGTGTTGGACATATACACGCACGTAATGTCCTGATGACTAACAGTGGCTTTCAGATGATGTCCGTCATAAGGGGTGAAGTAATTCGAAGAGGAGTAAAGATAATCGAAAGGGTTATGGCGATTGATCTTCTTACTTCCGACGGTGAAACTCCTACGGGCGGTGCCGTTGTAGGTGCCCTTGGTATCAACGTAAGGACTGGTAAGTTCTACGTATTCATAGCAAAGGCAACTGTGCTTACAACCGGTAATACATGTTCCGTTCACCTGGGCTCCTCTGCACCGGTACTTAGTGGTGATGGGCAGGGCATGGCCTTCCGTGTTGGATGTGAGATGAGAAATTATGAGCTCTGCATGTATTCCCCTCATCCTGCTGGCCTTAACTGTGCCCCAGGGCTGAACATATTCACCACTGAAGGTGCTTATTTCGTCAATGCAAAAGGAGACAGGTTCATGCCACAATGGGATCCTCAGCGAATGGATAGGGCACCACGCGTTGTAACGTCCAGGGCAATTATCACCGAAGAATACGAAGGTCGAGGTCCGGTTTATCTTGATGCCACGCACCTGACAGATGATTCCTACAGGCGTATCGAACAATGTGCGCCGATCGTATTGGCTTCCGTTGCCGCCATCGGGCTTAATATAAGGAAAGATAAAATCCCTTACACTGCTAGTCTAGGTGACATTGGTCCGGGTGGAATCAGGATTAATAAAGATGGTGCAACGACTATACCTGGTCTATATGCAGGTGGTTCCGTATCGGACCATGCCGAGCAGGGTGTAGCCAATGTTATCAGTCAAGGCATGATGTCACTTATCGAAGGATGGAGAGCCGGCGAAGGTGCAGCGAAATATGCTGCTGGTTTAGCACAACCGGCTATCCGTGAGCGTCAAATGCAACATTTAAAAGACAGGACATTGGCTCCGATGAAAAGGCAATCCGGTACACAGCATGAAATGCTCAGGAAATATGCCCGAAATATGTTAAGAAATGGACTATTGGGTCCCGTCAAGAATGAAAATAACTTAAGGAAAGCGGTAGAAGAAGTACGTGATTTACGGGAGAAGCAGACTTCAAAGCTGGCAGCTAGAGACTATCATGAGTTAGCAAGATGCATTGGTATACAAAATGAACTGCTCTTTTTAGAAATGTACGCAGTATGTTCCTTACTTCGTACGGAGAGCAGGGGCATGCATTGGCGTAAGGACTATCCTCAAAGAGATGATACAAACTGGCTGAAGTGGGTGATCGCTAAAAGAGATGGTGATGACATACGAGTTTGGGCGGAAACAATTCCAGAAGGGAAGTAAGTTGTTTGTATCAAAATCCGATTGCAATTCGTATATAAGAATAAAAGAGATAAATCCCTATCGCTGTATAGGTTGTGGTGTTTGTGTCAAGTCCTGTATGAATGATGTAATAAGGATGAAGCGGGGTAAGGCTTGTATAGCTTACCAGATGGACTGTGCTGGGTGCTTTGTATGTGTTGAAGATTGCCCTCATGAAGCAATCTCTATCGGTCTAGTTGTGGAGGTGTAGATAAGATCTGGTTGCTTTAAAAGAAAAGATAAGCTACAATCCTTGAAATGCCGTCTGTGGCTTTATGAAGCTGAGGCTAAAAGTTCTGTCTATTGTACACTTTAGCCTACCATGGTGTGTATCTACCTTTCGCTTCCAAAGCATAAAATAGAGATGTGACGGAATTTAGAAACGATTCACGTATTTTCTTGGTTTGCTCCTGTATCTTCCCTTCAGCTCTCTTATAATCCATAATGACAGACCGGGCATAAACACAAAATATAATAAAGGAACAGATTACTAATGTACGTATCCAGACATCCCGCAGATCTGGAGATAGTATTTGCTTGATAAGGTCACTTTCATAAAATAAAACAACATCTAGAATGGATTGAAAAATCCAGAAGGATGCAGCAAACACAAATCCAACTAATATAATTTCCTCTGACATCTTTAGCTCGGCTTGAGTTTGATCGGCCGGCTTCTCTATTAAGACTGATTCAACTGACAGTGTTATCCACAAAGCCTCCACTGAATTTAGTGGTTACCTTATTAATTTGAGACTAGCCCTAGTATCTTATTTTTTATGGCCATGGTAAATAGCCTGTTAGTAATTTTGTATATAGGGAAAAAAGTTCTACTAGCCAGTAGAAGAATATTATTAATGATGGAGATTAGTAGACTATTGCTCAATGCTCAGTAAAAGTGTATCAGGGCCGTCCTTAAGTAGTAAGACGATAGGACTATAGTAATTTATAAGAAAAGTACTAATTGGGGATTGTCTTACTACGGAGCTTGTATTATGGTATACCCATATATACCAAGGGGGGAACAAATATGCCTGTGAAGACAAATGGTCAGACTTACTACCGAACTAGTGAAGTCTGTCGAATAGTTGGCATAAGCAGAAATACCCTGTTTCGCTGGCTCAAGGACAGTAATGTCACCGATATTGAACATAGGGACTACCGGGGCTGGAGGCTCTTCACTCTGGCTCAAATAAATGCGATGAAGAAGAGGACCAGGCTGGTTAACACTATTTACCTTAAAGGAGAGGTGGGAGAGTCGGGTTCATCCACTCTTTAATGGAGTGGGACGACAACATTGAGGGGCAAGAACCAGGATGAAGATTAGAAAAAAACTACTCCTTGTATTTCTGCTGATAGCTTTAATCCCCCTCGTGACAATCAGCACCCTCTTTTACTTCAATGCCAAAGAGGCTATCACTCGCCAGGTTCTGAGCCATCTCGAGTCTGTCGCTACAATCCAGCATAATAGAGTTGAAAGCATTGTCGAGCAGAACCTAGAGAGGTTAAGTCTGGTATCAAGCAGAACACAACTTCGTGTGAGCCTGAACAGCTTCATCGTGAATCCAAACGCCGATGACCAGGATAGGATGAACACGATATTGCTGGATGCCCACTCTTCGGTAAGCAGCTTCCAAAACATCTCCGTACTCACTCTGGATGGGGAGGTAGTAGCGTCTACAGACACAGCAAGAATTGGCTCCATCCATTCCAACGATGAGGTCTTCATTAGGGGACAAGCCGGTAATAGTGCCAACACTTTTTTCTTGAACAGGAATCAGGGACTGTCCGTGTATCTATCTGGGCCGCTCTATCTCGACGGCGGACTCATAGGCGTTGTAGTGATTGAGTCTGCCGCTGATAACGTTGTCTTGTCTATCGCAGATTATGCAGGACTCGGAGCAACAGGGGAAACGATTATGGTGACAAGAAATGAGGATGGAGATGCTCTATTTCTGACACCGACAAGGTTTGACAAGCATGCCGCGCTAAACCGAGTGGTATCCAGAGAAGAACTGAATTCCCCTACGATGCAGGCATTATCAAAGGGCGATAAACCGCTCACTGACACGGTGGATTATCGAAGTAAGCCAGTTCTGGCAGTTGCCCGATATATCGAAAAGACGGGCTGGGGTCTCGTATCCAAGATAGATAAGGCTGAAGCGCTGGCACCGGTAACCAGTCTACAAAACTTCTCATTTGGGATTATTCTCCTGTTTTTAGTGCTCGTCACGGTTGTCGCCTTATACCTTGCCGAGACTATCACCGGGCCGATCAACAGGCTAACTCGGTTCGCGACCGGGATCAGCGAAGGCGACCTCACCGCAAGAGCGGAAGTAACATCGAGGGACGAATTTGGTATCTTAGCACAGACCTGTAATCAAATGACAGATAGTCTTGTGAAAACCAACTCCGAGCTCGAGCGAGAACTGATAGAGCGTAAAAAGGTAGAGGGAAAGTATTCAACCCTTGTGGAGAAAGGAAACGACGGGATCATCATAATTCAAGACGGCCTGGTGAAGTTCGCCAATTCAAAGATGGTGGCAATGACCGGCTTCTCGCTGGATGAGGCAACTGGTAAGCCTTTCCTAGAATTTGTCTCACCAGAACAAAGATCGCTGATGATGAAGAGATATCAAAAGAGGATCTCAGGAGAGGAAGTGCCAAATGACTATGAAATAGAGATAATGGCTAAAGATAGTAGCCGCATACCTGTTGAAATAAATGCTAGCCGGATTGAATATGAAGGAAAACCTGCTGATATGGCAATAGTGCGTAATATCACTGAGCGCAAGCGTGCAGAGGAGGCACTACGGGAACGTGAAGCTAGTCTCGCCGAAGCACAACGTATCGCCAGTCTGGGAAATTGGGATTGGGATATTTTAAACAATACATTGCTTTGGTCGGACCAGATTTACCGCATCTTTGGGTTGAAATCACGAGATTTCAGTGCTACCTACGAGGCTTTCCTGAATTCCGTTCATCCAGACGACAGAGAACTTGTACAGAAATCAGTCGATAATGCCTTACATAAGAATATACCTTATAGCATTGAACACAGAATTGTTTTGCCTGATGGCTCAGTGCGGTTTGTCCAGGAACAGGCTGAAGTAACCTTTAATAAAAAAGGGGAACCGATGAGGATGGTTGGCACAGTACAGGACATCACCGAGCGCAAGAAGACAGAAGAGGTGCTGCGTGAATCAGCACATAGATTCAAGACCATATTTGAAAACGCAATTGACGGCATGCTTCTTGCTGACGTGAAAGAAAAGAAATTCTTTATAGCCAATGAGGCGATATGCCAAATGCTGGGCTATAGCCAGGAAGAGATAATAAACCTGAGAGTGGAGGATATCCATCCAGAGGGAGATCTGCCTTATGTATTAGAGCAGTTTGAGAAACAGATGAGGAGTGGAATTTCACTAGCCAAGAATATCCCGACAAAAAGAAAAGACGGCAGCGTTTTTTATGCTGATGTCAACTCAGTTTTGATTAAACTGGACGGACGAGAATGTCTGTTAGGTATCTTCAGGGACATCACCGAGCGCAAAAATGCTGAGGAAGCATTGAGGGCATCGGAAGAAAAG
>CAZQRP010000016.1:0-76853 GCA_964596125.1 uncultured Dehalococcoidales bacterium
TACGCCCTTTTTTCTTCTATTTGGAATTTACACAAAATAGGATACGCTATCCTACTTTTCAAGACCACTAATTTATCGTAAACTTTGTCTGTAAATAATACAATAGTACCTGCGATATAATAGAGAAGAGGTATACAGGTATTGTTTTACATAATGTGTGGCCAGGATACTTTTTCCCGTCATCAGGAACTGGAAAAGATTAAGAACGGACTGGGTAATAGGGAGATGTTGGCCGTGAATACCAGCCTGTTAAATGGTGATCAGCTTAACTTAGGCCAGCTCAAGGATGCTTGTGGTGCCGTTCCATTTTTATTTCCGGTCAGATTGATTATTGTTGAAGGTTTATTAGATCGTTTCGAGCCGCAACGTGGATCAAGGCAGCGTGCAAATCGGTCTAAGTCGGGGTCCAACTCGGAAGTAAAGGAATGGCAATCTCTTGGGGACTATATTAAAAATGATATGCCTCCCACGACAGTACTCATATTCTTGGATGGCAGGCTAACAGATAAGAATCCTTTATTTAAGCATCTAGTTTCTCTCGCTACATTAAAGACCTTTCCGCCATTGCAAGGTAGAAGCCTTGGTAACTGGATACGAAATCGGATAATCCAGGGAGGTGGATCAGTGTCACCTGAAGCGGTTGATTTGCTTGTTGGACTTGTCGGTGGTGATTTATGGAGCTTGAGCAGTGAGGTCGATAAGCTCTTGTCCTTTAGCTGGGGACGCCTTATTACTGAGAATGATGTTAGACAACTTACCAGTTATGCTCGGGAAGCTAACATCTTTGCTCTGGTAGATGCCATTCTTGAAGGTAAGAGGAAAACGGCTCAACAGTCACTTTATCGATTACTTGAGGCAGGTGTGCCCCCACCCTATATTTTGGCTATGATTACCCGTCAGCTTCGTTTGATTATCAGAGCTAAGGAACTAAGTCAGAAGATGCCTCGGGCACAGATTCAGAGTGGGCTGGGACTTGTTAGTGATTATGCTATAGACAAAACATTGAAGCAGGCAAAAATATACACAGTGGGACAATTGAAGAGAGCATATCATATGATTTTAGAGGCGGATGTGGCTATGAAAACCGGGAAATATGACAGTGATTTAACTGTTGAACTCTTGGTAGTGGAGTTATGTAAGGGTTGATTATGTTATTCAATAAGCGTACGCTCACTCGTGCCGTACTAAGTGAAATTGTAAGGGACGATATATTGAAGTCGACAAATATTCGAAGTTTGATTTAGAATTATGATTGAATGTAATGATGAGGTAGTACTGTGAATCGGGTAGTAGCAATGATTCTGGCTGGTGGAATGGGTGAGCGGTTGAGCGTACTCGTTGCCGAGAGAGCTAAACCGTCAGTACCTTTCGGTGGCAGGTACAGGATTATCGATTTTTCCTTAAGCAACTGTGTCAATTCAGGTATTCGTAATGTGTCCGTACTTACACAATATAATCCCCGTTCACTGGCTCAACATATCGGTGTTGGCAGACCCTGGTATTTGGATAGGGCGAGGGGTGGAATTGCTTTGTTCCAGCCTTTCTTAAGCCGCTCGCAACGTGGCTGGTATAAAGGCACAGCCGATGCTGTCTATCAGAACCTTTATTTCCTGGAAGGCATGAAGTTAGACGAAGTCCTTGTTTTAGCAGGAGACCATGTATATATCATGCGCTATGATAGTATGATAGCCGCACATCGGAGTCGGGGAGCTGATGTTACTATAGCTATAAAGCAAGTACCTGTGAAGGAAGCTTCAAGATTTGGAATTATTACGCTGGACCATAATGAAATAGTTGTTGATTTTGAGGAGAAACCCAAGGCGGCCAGGAGCAGATTTGCGTCAATGGGAATATATGTCTTTAACAAGGATGTCCTTATTGATTGTCTTGAGCGCAATGCACATAAGAATAATGGCCATGATTTCGGGGAGGATGTTTTACCTGAAATTATCGGGAGGTATAAAGTATGTGGATATAAATTTCATGGCTATTGGCAGGACGTCGGCACTATTGATTCATACTGGCGAGCGAATATGGATTTAATTGTTGACTTACCGCTGTTGAATCTTTACGATCCTGATAATGAGATCATGACCGTGCAGGAGAATTTACCTCCGGTTAAATTGGGACCAAAAGCGCAGGTAGAAAGGGGTTTGATATCTAACGGGGCCATCATTAATGGTCGTATAGAAAATTCGGTTATTTTCCCCAAAGTGTTTATTGAAGAGAGCGCTGAAGTAAAAAACTCGATTATATTCAGTGACACCACGATAGGCAAAGGATCTGTTATTGACCGGTGTATTATTGATAAACAGGTTTGGATTAGCCCGGGATGTCACATTGGCTATAGCGACGATTTTACCGCTAACAGAGAAGAGCCGAAATATCTGAAGACAGGTATCACAGTTGTAGGTAAGGGGGCTAGACTACCAGATGGTGTGAAGGTGGGACGCAATTGTAAGATTGGTTGTTGGGTGGAAGCTAGCGATCTACCCTCTAATAGTATTGCAAGTGGCGAAAGCGTGGATAAGAAAAGTCCGGGGCGCTACCTGGTGTAAACTTGGTGTAAACTCCTGTCAGGTGTTCTATGAGAGTATGAGATAGTTTACCCTAACCGGCGAGTATGAAACCGGGATAAGACAGATAAGACTTAAAGATATTGAACATTCTTTTTATCGCTGCTGAAGTAACTCCTTTGGTCAAGGTTGGTGGCCTGGCTGATGTAGTTGGCTCTTTACCCAAGGCTCTTAGCCAATTGGGACATGATGTTAAAATAATAATGCCGAGATATGGCATTATTGACATTGTTAAGCATCGAATTGTACCTGTAATAGAAAATTTCGATGTGCAAATTGGACAATCCAAGATATCTACAGCGCTGGTGACAACTGAACTTACCGATGATGTCAGGGTTTTTCTAATAGACAATGATCAATTCTTCGGTTCTGATATTATATATGGAGAAAATGAGCTGGATCGTTTCTTATTTTTCTGCCAAGCTATTGTGCAGCTCTTACCTGAGCTGGATTGGCAACCGGATATAGTCCACTGTCATGACTGGCACACTGCTTTGATTCCACTATTGTTGAATAGAGTAGGATATCCCTGTTCCTCGATTTTCACAATTCACAATTTAGCTTATCAAGGCTCTTTTGACAGCTATTTCCTATCTGTTCATGACCTACATAGTTACTGGCAACATGAGCCTTTGCATGCGCCGGAACCACCACTCAATTTTATTGGACAGGGTATTCTCTGGGCCGACATGGTGACTACAGTGAGCGAAAATTATGCTAGAGAGATTGTAACACCGGAATATGGTGAAGGTCTTGATCATCTTTTACGATACAGGCAGGATAAACTTATCGGTATACTTAATGGGATAGATTATAACGAATATAATCCTGCAACTGATTCTTTCATTAAGGCTAACTTTAGTTCCACAAAACTGGATGTAAGGATGACAAATAAATTAGCTCTTCAGAAACAGGCGGGATTACCTGAGGATGCTGGAGTACCTGTTATCGGTATGGTGTCGCGTCTGGATGAGCAAAAAGGTCTTGATATTTTATCGGAGGGACTTGATGTCTTATTTCAACATACGGAAGCCCAGCTTGTTATCCTTGGTAAGGGCAGGGAGCACTATCATAATGTGCTTCAAGAGGCTGCTGGCAGATATAGTCAGCAATTAGCCCTGTTTATAGAGTTTAATGAAGCTCTGGGCCATCTTATTTATGCTGGTTGTGACATGTTTTTAATGCCTTCCCGTTTTGAGCCCTGTGGTTTGGGTCAGCTCGTAGCTATGCGTTACGGAGCTGTCCCTGTCGTTCGCCATACCGGTGGATTGGTCGATACAGTCCAGGATTTGGCCCATGATCTTAGTAAAGGTAATGGTTTTACCTTTGAGGACTATAGTGCTGATGCAATGTGCGCATCTATTCATCGTGCGTTAGATGCATATAGAAACAAGAAAGTCTGGCAGAAAGTAATGCAGAGAATTATGGCTCTGGACTTCTCCTGGCAAAGGTCAGCTAAAAAATATGAGGCGATTTATCAACATATTCTGGAGTTAAAAGGCTATGCTTAGATCTGATTATCCCCCGGTGGTGGCTATAGATTTAGGTGGTACCAAAATAATGGCCGCGGTTGTTGCACCAGGTGGTAAGATTATATCGCATCACTACTGTTCGACACTGGCCGACCGAGGACCTGAAAAGGTAATAAACAGGTTATTGTCTGCTGTACAACGTGTTATATCTCAGTCTGCAGCGGAAGTCAATGAATTTGGTGGTATAAGCATTGCCGCTGCTGGAGCCATGGATATTAAGAAAGGAATCATAACGGCATCCCCCAATCTACCCGGCTGGCGCAATGTACCTTTGAGAGACATTCTTGGTAATGAATTTGGCATAACTACATATCTAATTAACGATGCGAGCGCTGCTGCATTGGGTGAGTATTACCTTGGAGTTGGCAGGGGAATGAGTAATCTGGTTTATCTAACCGTTAGTACCGGTGTTGGTGGGGGAATCATTATAGATGGCCGCCTGTATATTGGTGCCAATGGTTCTGCAGGGGAGATAGGACATATGACCATAGCGGCAGATGGACCTCAATGCAGTTGTGGTAATTACGGCTGTCTGGAAGTTCTGGCTTCCGGTACGGCTGTAGCCAAAGAAGCAGTAAGACGTGTTGAACTGGGTGAGAAAAGTTCTCTCATTGAAATTGCGAACGGTAAAATCAAAAGTATTACTGCTGAGACTGTGTCTTTGGCGGCTAAACAAGGTGATTACCTTGCCGGTGAGATAGTTAATGACGCTGCCTATTATCTGGGTATAGGTATAGCAAATGTGATCAATATATTCAATCCGGAAATGGTCATTATCGGTGGTGGCATGTCTAAAATGGGAGACATGCTGCTGAAACCAGCCCGGAGAGTAGCTAAACAAAGGGCTTTCCAATTACCAGCTCGTACAGCGCGTATAGTTCGTGCCCGTTTGGGCGGCAATGCCGGTATCGTCGGTGCTGCCGCCTATGTTCTTGACCATCAACAGAAAGCATAATAAAGTCAGAGATAGCGGGCACGGCTTTTCCGTTAATCGCTTATTTTCATCAATTTAGAATGACCATACGAGAGCAAAGCCGATTGAGTGAATTGACAGCAAAGTAGCAGTAAATTAAAATCCAGAAGGATGATAAATAGTATGACCAGTGATGAGATTCGGCAGGCATTCCTTCGTTTTTTTGAAGAGAAGCAGCACAAGGTTATCCCCAGTTCATCTTTAGTTCCACATGGTGACCCGACCCTGCTGTTGACTACTGCCGGCATGGTGCAAATCAAACCTTACTTTCTGGGATTGGCCACACCACCTAATCCCCGTTTGGCTTCGTGCCAGAAATGCTTCCGCACTACAGACATCGATTTGGTGGGTGATGCCACACATTTAACGTTCTTTGAGATGTTGGGGAATTTCAGTGTAGGTGACTATTTCAAACCGGAAGCCATTGCCTGGGCATGGGAATTTGTCCACCAGCGTCTTAGACTTCCAGCAGACAGGTTATGGGTAACTATTTATCTGGATGATGATGAAGCATTTGATTGTTGGCGGGCTATTGGTTTTCCTGAGGAAAGAATAGTGAGGTATGGGGAGAAAGATAATTATTGGGGCCCAGCCGGTGACTCAGGACCTTGCGGACCCTGCAGTGAGATACATTATGATTTTGGCGAGGAAGTTGGTTGTGGTAGACCTGAATGTAGACCAAACTGTGATTGTGACCGTTTTTCTGAAATCTGGAATTTGGTATTCACTCAATATAACCAAGGTCGTGATGGCACTCGTACTCATTTACCGAAGCCGAATATTGATACCGGAATGGGTCTAGAGAGGACAGCGGCGGTAATGCAGGGAGTATCTTCGGTCTACAGTACAGACCTTTTCCTTCCCTTGCGTGAAAGACTATGCGATTTAACGGGGAAAGAGTATGGTAAGAACGAGGTAACTGACCGTGCTATCAGGATTATGGCTGAGCACAGCCGTGGTATTGCTTTTCTTGTTGCTGACGGCGTACTGCCGTCTAATGAAGGAAGAGGCTATGTCCTGCGTCGTATACTGCGCAAGGCTTGCTTTTTTGGCAGGAAACTGGGCATGGAGGAGCCGTTTATCTACAGGGTAGCTGAGATTGTTATCGACAAAATGGGACATATATATCCTGAACTGGTAGCCAATCGAAGCTTCATAGGAGAACTGGTCAGGACAGAAGAGGAAAAGTTTATTAGCACGCTGGATGCTGGCATCAATCTGGTTGAAAAAGCAATTGCCGGAGCCATAAGTCAAAGTAAAAACTGTCTCGCCGGTGATGAAGTTTTCCGGCTTTATGATACGTATGGTTTTCCACCGGAGTTGACTGCCGAGATAGCTAAAGAGAGAGGACTGACTGTTAATCTTGAGGATTTCGAAGTTGAAATGGAGAAGCAGCGGGGTAGAGCCAGGGCCAGTCAAAAGTTCAATGTAACTTTATCTGCTACTATGGAGCTTACACCGAAGTTAACTGATGACAAGAATAAGACCAATGAAATTTATAAGCCAAAGCCGTCCAGCTTTGTCGGTTATAATAAATTAAAGGCCCGTGCCAGGATTAGCTACTTAGTAAGTCAGGATTTGGGTATACCAGTGAGGTCTGCTAATGAAGGCGAGAAGGTCGCTATCGTTCTCGATAAGACACCATTTTATGGCGATATGGGTGGTCAGGTTGGTGATACTGGTAAGATAACAGCTAATTTGAGCCAGGTCGACATAACCGATACCGTTTGGTCGCCTTTTGGCAATGTGGCTGAAGGAGCGATAGTACATCTGGGGAGGGTGGTTACCGGTAGCATGTCTGTTGGTGATATCGTAGATGCTGAGGTCGATATGGACCGCCGCCATGATATCGCTCGCAATCACACCGCTACCCATTTGCTTCAGACAGCACTACGTCAGGTGCTGGGCAGTCATGTTTATCAGAGAGGCTCGTTAGTAGCTCCCGATCGGCTCCGTTTCGATTTTTCCCATATGACAGGTATCACCAAACAGCAACTTGATGAAATTCAGCATCAAGTTAATGAAATGATACGTAAGAATTTGCAGGTGAAGCACAGTAAAGTTGTCTACGAAAAGGCCAAGAAAGATATTGATGATGGTAAGGTTATAGCTCTTTTCGGGGAGAAGTATGGGGATACGGTTCGGGTATTGGAGATCGGTAGACCGCTGGTAAGCGCCGAACTTTGTGGGGGTACCCATGTAAAATCAACCGGGGAAATTGGGCTTTTTCTTATTATTGGTGAAAGTAGTATTGGTACAGGATTACGCCGGATCGAAGCAGTTACCGGGAGGCAAGCCGAAGAATTTGTCAGGGAGCGCCTCGGGATCCTGGAAGCCATAGCCGAGGATATGAAAAGTTCACCTCTGGAGATCCCGGAAAGGGTAAAGGCTCTTACCAATGAGCTATCTGCGGAGCGCAAGCGTTTATCTGCACTGGAAAGAAAGCTGTCGAAGAACGTAATTGAGGACTTAATTAAGCATGTTGAACGTGTAAACGGGATAGCGGTTATAGCTGCTAATATACCATCTTCTTCAATGCCTGTCTTGAGGGAAATGGGAGATTCATTACGCGAACGGTTGAGCAGCGCTGTGATAGTCCTGGGAACAATTCACGATGGCAAACCTGGTTTTGTAGCTATGATAACGCCTGATTTGCTGGAGAAAGGTCTGCACGCGGGTGAACTGGTGAAAAAGGTGGCCGGTGTCACTGGTGGTGGAGGGGGAGGTACAGCGGAAATGGCCCAAGCCGGTGGCAAAGATAAGAATAAGGTTGAGGAAGCCCTGGGGCTGGTCAAGAGCTTAGTTCGAAAAGCTATTGAAACTTCATAATGCGTAGTCTTGGACTGGATATCGGAGATAAAAGGATAGGGGTTGCGCTTAGCGATCCTGAAGAGATATTGGCAAGTCCGTTGACTACTATTTTCAGGGCTGACGACAAAACGACTCTTGATGCAATCGTTAAACTTGTAGATAGTCACCAGGTGCAGAGAGTTGTAGTTGGCTTGCCTTATTCTTTAGACGGAAGTATGGGAAACCAGGCCAATAAGGTGAGGTCTTTCATTGAACAGCTTTCAAAATGCATTGAAGTTGATATAGAGGTTCTGGACGAGAGGCTGTCTACTGTAACTGCCGAAAACCTGCTGATAGAAGCCGGCATCAAAAGCGGGAGGAGAAAGGAGCGACGTGATGCTGCGGCTGCTGCCGTCATCCTGCAAGGATACCTGGACAGTCGGAAAACCTATGACTGATGACACAATATATTGGCGTAATAGGCTATCCACTAAAACACTCGATTTCTCCTGATTTTCAACAGGCTGCTTTAGACTATTATAAACTTGACATTCAATATAGAGCCTGGGAGATACAAGCTCAAGAACTGTTATCTGCGGTAGACCGGATGAGACAGCCTCAAAACCTGGGGGCGAATGTAACAGTACCATATAAAGAGACTGTTATTACTTTATTAGATGAAGTTGATAATGTGGCGAGCCTGATCGGGGCTGTGAATACAATAGTAAACCGAGATGGAAAGCTTGCAGGTACTAATACTGATGCCTATGGTTTTATCCAGTCTTTACGAAGAGACGGCAAGTTTGAACCGGGAGGGAAGAAGGTAGTAGTTCTCGGTGCCGGTGGTGCTGCACGAGCTGTGAGTTTTGCTCTTATTCGGGAAAAAGTATATTCACTGGCTATTATCAACAGGACGTGGGAACGAGCTGAAAAACTGGCTAAGTCATTAACGGGGCATGTGAATGAGGAAAACGGTAGTACAAGAGTTCATGCAGTGCCTTGGTCTATCCAGGAACTTCAACAGATGGTCAATGGATGCCAGCTATTGGTGAACTGTACAACCATGGGAATGAACTATTCTTCTCAGGAGGGACAATCGCCTTTGCTACCGAATATGATCCCTCAAGGTGCTTTGGTTTATGACTTGGTATATAATCCTCCTGAAACGCCTTTACTGAGCATGGCAAAAGAGGCGGGTGCTGCTGTTCTCGGTGGTTTGCCCATGTTAGTATATCAAGGGGCTGCAGCCTTTGAACTATGGGTAGGGAAGGAAGCTCCAGTTGACATAATGTTTGCAGCGGCCAGACAGGCACTGGAAAAAGACAGGAGATGAGGTGTCAACAGGCTGGCAGGATTTGTAATGGGGACTGGTGAAATTCTTACACCGGCCACAATATCGATAGATGGATTATCGATGAGGAAGGGGTAACTATTATGGGTCAATTTCGTTTTGTCACAGCGGGTGAATCGCACGGTAAAGGCCTGATTGCGATAATCGAGGGGATGGTAGCCGGCCTGGCTGTGAGCGAGGACTATATAGCTATCGACCTGAAAAGGCGGCAGACCGGTTTTGGGCGTGGTGCTCGTATGGACATAGAGCAGGATAGGGCGGAAATCATTTCAGGAGTCCGTTATGGACTCACCATAGGTAGTCCGATAAGCCTGTTTATTCGGAACCGCGATTGGGAGAACTGGCAGGCGACTATGAGTGTAGAGCCATCTGATAAGGAAGCAGAGCCAATAGCCTCTCCACGGCCGGGGCACGCCGACCTGGCTGGAGTGATTAAGTACGGGACTGGCGATATTCGTCCCATTTTGGAACGGGCGAGTGCTCGGGAAACGGCGGCCAGGGTCGCTGTTGGAGCAGTAGCGAGGAAATTTCTTCGGGAGTTTGGGATCAGCATAAACAGCCATACCATCGGTATTGGCAATCATCGTGTAGCAGAGAGCATACCTGTGGATTGGCAGCAGGTAGAGAATTCTCCGGTCCGCTGTGCTGATGCTGAAGCCGGTAAGGCAATGATAAAGGCTATTAAGGAAGCCAGAAACGCCGGGGATACCCTGGGTGGGATATTCGAAATCGTTGCGACCGGTGTCCCGGTCGGATTAGGCAGTCATGTGCAATGGTATCAGCGGCTGGACGGGCAAATCGCACAGGCTATGATGAGTATTAATGCAGTAAAGGCGGTGGAAATTGGTGCTGGATTTGCTACGGCCGGCCTGAAAGGTTCCGAGGCCCACGATGTGATCGAGAGAAATTCGCAGAAAGAGGCTCCTCTATGGAGTCGACCTACAAATCGGGCCGGGGGTATTGAGGGGGGAGTAAGTAATGGAGAGCCAATTGTCATCCGGGCTGCTATGAAACCTATTGCCACCCTTGGCAAATCACTGCCATCAATAGATTTATATAGTGGAGAGACGACACAGGCCCACCATGAACGCAGTGATATCTGCGTGGTACCTGTGGCCGGAGTAATCGGAGAGGCGATGCTTGCCATCGTGTTAGTAGATAACATGCTGAAGAAGTTTGGTGGTGATAACCTGAAAGAAATTTTAACCAACTATCACAGCTATATTAACTCTGTTCTGTCCCGAGAGAATTATGTGCAGTAGTAAAACGGTTAGTACCATAGCTCTCATAGGTTTTTCAGCTACGGGTAAATCGGCGGTAGCCAAAAAAGTGGCGGAATATCTTAACTGGAATGTGGTGGATACTGACGATGAGATTGTCAGACTAAGTAATAAAGCGATCAGGGAAATCTTTAAGCAGGATGGCGAGGATAAATTCAGACAGCTAGAGCGACAGGTATTAAAGCAGGCCTGCTTGCAGAAAAATACCGTTATCGCAGCCGGAGGAGGAGCTATTCTGAACCCTGAAAATCAGAGACTGCTTATTGACAGTAGTGTTATTGTTTGTCTGGAATCCAAAGTCGAGACGATTTACCGTCGTCTATTCCAGGATACTGTAGATTCTGCCAGCCCTGAAGTCAGGCCTCTTCTTGCCAGCGATAATCCGCTGGAACGTATAAAACAGCTTAAATCGTTCCGTCAGCCGTTATATGCCATTGCCGACTGGACTATCCACACTGATAACTTAACGCTTGAAGAAGTAAGCCAGGAAGTAATCAGAGGCTGGCGCTATGCCAGTCGTAATTGCCAGGATTTTGACCATGCATTGGAAGCCGATTTAGCCTGTATGGTAGAAACCGGTGGCGGCCGTTATCCTGTATATGTGAAGTGGGGTCTGGTGGATAAGCTCGGCGAGAAAATGAAGCGGGCTGGATTGTCGGGCACTGCTGTTATAGTAAGTGATGACTCCGTTTTCTCAATGTATGGTGCGCAAGCCAGGGAGGCGCTGAAAAAAGCTGGATTTGAGGTCAGTCACTATCTGGTTCCACCTGGTGAGGCCTCAAAAAATATTGAAATGGTAGTCAGGATTTATGACTTTCTTATCAAAAATCATGTGGAGAGAACTGATGTACTGGTCGCTCTTGGTGGTGGCATGATAGGTGACCTGGCGGGATTCGTTGCGGCCACCTATTTACGCGGTGTGTCGTTGGTACAGGTGCCCACCAGCCTTGTGGGCATGGTCGACGCCAGTATCGGTGGCAAGGTAGCTGTCGATCACCTCCAGGGGAAAAACCTGATAGGTGCTTTTTATCAGCCGCGTCTTGTTCTGGCTGATACGCAGGCTTTAACAAGTTTGCCGAAGCGCGAACTGACCTCGGGATGGTCCGAAGTTATCAAGCATGGGTTCATACTGGATGCGGAGTTTGTTACGTTTCTTGAAGCCAATGCCGGAAGATTAGTCGGCCTGTCACCTAATAGTACGACGCAAGTGGTTGCTCGCAGCGCCGCTATCAAGGCGCGGGTTGTTACCGAGGATGAGAAAGAAGCAGGAAAGCGTATTATTCTAAATTATGGACATACTGTCGCTCACGGCCTTGAAGCCGCCAGCAATTACAGTTCTTTTCTACATGGTGAGGCGGTGGCTATAGGTATGACTGCGGCAGCCAGGCTGAGTCAACGGTTGGGACTTTTATCACAGAGCGTGGTTCAACGACAGCAATCCCTTCTGGAGCAATTCGGTTTACCTGTTAGCTGCTCCGGAGTAAAGATTGGTGACGTGCTTTCTATTATGAAGTCGGATAAAAAAGTACGCAGTAAGGCTATTCAATGGGTGTTATTGGAGGATATCGGGAAAGTGGTGATACGCACCGGTGTATCTGAAGATGATGTTTTGAATGTCCTTAAGGAGGTGGTGAAGTCTTGAGGGTCGCTTTGGATAGTCAGATTGCACCGGTTAACTATATTCAGGTGTTGAAACCTCGTGAAACAAGTTTACTGGTTTTTATCGGGGCCTGTTCAGCCATCATTGCTGCCGGTGGCAATTTCCTGATTGGAGTATTCGCTCTTACGGTAATCGCTATCGCGCTGGGTAGTGCCGGTTGCAATGGACTTACCAACTATCTGGACAGGGATGTCGATGCCAGGATGGTTAGAACACATAACCGCGTTCTACCTTCAAAACGCATTGATCCTCCGCAAAAGGTTTTGCCACTTATTATCGGATCTATAGTAATTGCCCTGGCTTTAGCCTGGGTGTTGCATCCACTTTGTTTTATCATTGGCTTGATAGGTGTTGCTGCATCAGCAGTATGGCGCAAAACGGTGTCGTGTACATTTTTCGGCATAGTAGCTGGCTGCAGCCCTGTACTCATCGGTTGGTTTGCGATAAAGCCTGTGTTCGAGATCGAAATCCTGTTGATTTGCCTGCTCGTTGCTTTCTGGATCCCCCTGCATGTCTGGAGTGTAATGATTGCTAATCGGGATGACTATATAAAAGCTGGTTTACATTTTTTCCCATTAAGCTGGCAGGTCAAGGACCTGGTAAAAATTCTTTTTGGTATATCCATTATTATTTACATAATATCCATTCTCCTGTACGTATTGACCGAATTGCATGTACTGTATTTACTGATAGCAAACGTACTGGGTATACTGATGGTTACTACCAGTGCCCGTTTACTGGTGTCTACGACATCGGTAGCTGCCTGGCGAGTGTATAAATTATCCAGCTTTCCCTACCTGGGTATTGTGTTTCTGGCTATGTGTCTGGATATCTGGCTCGCATAGTCCAGGTACTGGCATATAGTATGAATAGTAACTTCTATGCGGCGCTTTGGCGATAGCTGGAGGATCATAGTCTCATTTCATTTAAGCTGACATCCTGTCCGCTATAGTAAATGGAAGCTGTAAGGCCGTTCGCCAGTGCAACATATGATATGAGTAAAATGGAGATATTGTTTTCAGATGCTTATCCCGTTCTTGTGTAAACTTTAAATATAAATAAGGAGTGATGAAATAGAAGGGTATTTTAAGGTAGTTGGAGCGTGTCCGGATACACAAGCGCGTCTTGGTGAGCTGGTAACCCGTAGCGGTATAGTAGCAACACCGGTCTTTCTGCCGGTTGGCAGCCAGGGCGCAGTTAAGGCCTTAACTCCAAGAGAGGTTAAGGACATCGGTGTAACAATGATATTGGGTAATACCTATCATCTCTATCTCAGACCGGGGATAGATACAATTCAGAGGATGGGTGGATTGCACAGGTATATAGCCTGGGAAGGACCTATATTGACCGACAGCGGCGGTTATCAATTGTTTAGTCTGTCGCAATTATGCAGGGTCAATGAAAATGAGGTTATTTTCCGCTCTCATATTGATGGTAGTGAGCATCACTTCTCTCCTGAGTTAGTTATTGAGGCCCAGGAAAGACTCGGCGCTGACATAATTATGACTCTGGATGATTGTTCTGCCTTTAATAAAGATATACCAAAGGTTAAAGAAGCGATGGAGAGAACGCATCGTTGGGCGGAGAGATGCCAGAAACATCATCAGGATAAAAGCCAGCTTCTTTTCGGCATAGTACAGGGAGGTTTTTCCATGGAGTTGCGCCGGCAGTCAGCAGCAGTACTGAATGCTCTGGATTTCCCGGGCTATGCTCTCGGTGGATTGAGCGTGGGTGAATCTAAAGAGCTCACCTGGTCGATGGTGGATACGACAGTAGAATTATTGCCTGTAGATAAACCACGATATCTTATGGGGGTAGGTTCGCCTGAGGATATAATTGAAGGGTTAAGCAGGGGTATAGATATATTCGACAGCGCCTTGCCTACGAGAGTAGCCCGTAATGGTGCTCTTTTTACTATGGGGGGAAGAGAAAATATACTTAAAGCTGCGTACAGGATGAGAGAAAAACCTGTTGATACTGAATGTGATTGTTATACTTGCCGTACCTTTTCCGCAGCTTATTTACATCACCTGTTCAAATGTGGAGAGCTGTTAGCTTATAGGCTAGCAACTATTCATAACTTGAGGTTCATTATCAGGCTGATAAAGGACGCGAGATCGGCTATCAGAGGAAATACTTTTCTTAATTTCAAGCGTGATTTCCTTTCCCGGTACGAGACTACGAACGAATCGGTCAGGCTTGCCCAGAAAGAGAAGTGGATGAACTCGCGGCAGGGCGATTCCGATGCCATCGCTTGGTTAAAGAATAAGTCATAATCTTCTCTTCTCGCTGATGCACTTCGCTGTTGATAACCGGTGCCGAGGAGGGCATGGAATTGCCGTTGAATTCAACAATATGTTATACTTTTAGTTTATATAATTTCACGTTATAGTTATAAGATGATTTTTGCACTGTATTAACCGGGCATGTATAGAGTAGCCCAAAGCTGAATTTTATGGGTGTGCTCTTTGCAGATCAATCCGGCATGTCTGGCTTTTTTAAAATGTAACCTGATAGCAGGATAGTTTGGACTTGAGTGATAAGCGTTTAGAACCGATTTCCACCTTCGTTCCATTACCCTCGTCAGTAGTACGATTGCTAACCTGGACTATCTGGCAGATTGTTCGCTATTGCCATAATAATAATGTGAGTTCTCGGGTGAGTACTGTAGAATTTTGCCTTCCGTGTAGGGGTGTTGTCTTATCCGGAGCTTAAAAGGAGGTTTTGCTATGGCTGGACCTTTAGACGGGATCAAGGTGGTGGAAATAACAATGTTTCAGCAGGGGCCGGTCGCTGGGATGAGGTTGGGGGATTTAGGTGCCGATGTAATTAAGGTGGAACCAAAAACTGGAGACCCGGCACGGGGTTTTATGAGGATTATAGGCAGCATGGTTGGATTAAAGGGGCGTAATTACTACTTCGAGAACAATAATCGTAATAAGAGGAGCATTGTTCTGGATTTGAGGACGGAGGGAGGAAAAGAGCTGTTTTTCAAGTTGATTGACAGTGCCGATGTGTTCTTGAACAATCTAAGCATCGAGGCGCCGATTAAAATGGGCATAGGCCCGGATGTGTTACTAAAGAGGAATCCGAGACTTATCTATGCTCACGCCTCAGGATGGGGGAGGAAGGGTCCCGATGCTCATGAGCTTTCCTTTGACTATACCGGAATAGCCAGATCCGGACTGATGATGTCGTGTGGTGAAAGTGGCGGCCCACCGGCTCAGATATTACCAGGCATGGGAGATGAACTGGGTGGGCTTATCTGTGCTTGGGGAGTAACCGCTGCGCTGTATGCCAGGGAGAAGACAGGGAAGGGGCAGGTGGTGGATACTTCGTTGATGGGCAGCCTGATTGCTATGCTCGGGATGGTCATGGCGGCTCCGGCTATACTGGGTCAGGAATTTCCCAGAGCGGTCAGGTCTGAAGCTGGCAATCCTATTTATAATCATTATAAATGCAAGGATGATAAATGGCTTGCTCTTGCCCACTTACAGCCGGACAGGTACTGGGGTAATGTATGCCAGGCAATGGACATGCGAGATATAGAGAATGATCCAAGATTCAGCACCATTGAATCAAGGAGTGAAAACGCCACAGAGCTGATAGCAATTATGGATGATAAATTCGCTACCAGGGATCGTGACGAGTGGCTGGAAATTCTCAAGAAGGCGGACTGTATCTGTACTCCGATTCAATCCCCGTTGGAAGTATCTAATGACCCGCAAACTTTAGCCAATAACTATTTTATAAATGTTGACCATCCGGTATGGGGCAAAATAAAAGTAGTCGGTTTTCCGTGGGATTTCAGTGAAACACCGGCAACATGGAGAAGGGAGGCCCCGGAGTTTGGACAACATACTGAGGAGATATTGCTGGAGATGGGCTACACGTGGGATGATATTACGAGATTTAAGGAGGAGGAGATAATAGGTTGAGGCTTTCCACGGAAGGAGTAGTTAATGTTAGTAGAGGCTAATACTGGCGGGCTGGCGCAAGTAGAGAAATACTATCAGGATTACGGTGGCCGTGCCAGAGAGCTTAGGGGACAGGGTGGTAGGATAATAGGCTACCTCTGCGCTTTTGTTCCACTGGAGGTACTTACTGCAGCCGGTTTTATCCCTTTCAGGATAAAGGGAAGTATTAATGAGCCAATCACCAGGGCAGACACCCAGATGGAGACAATTGTCTGTCCTCTGGTTCGCAGTTGCTACGATTTAACACTGAAGGGTAATTACGAGTTTTTAGAGGGTTTCGTTTTTCCCCATGCCTGTGACAGTATATGCAAAACTTATGACCTCTGGAGATATACTCTTGGTTTGCCTTATTCCCACAAAATCAACATGCCGCATGGGATTGACGACTCATCATTGAAATTCTTTGCCTCGATACTGGGTGTTTTTAGAAAGACCCTGGGTAAATTTGCCGGTAAGGACATCACCGATGATAGACTGCTCGAGGCGGTCAAGACCTACAATATGTACAGGTCTGCAGTACGGGGACTGTTCGAGCTTAGAAAATTGGACCTGCCTTTAATCTCCGGTACGGAGGTGACAAAGATTCTAATCGCTGGGATGAGCATTCCTGTAGAGGAAGCAACTCATCTGGTAGCCAGCGTTACAGACGAAGTCAGGCAAAGACCTGTTGTTGCTACCAGGAAGCCGAGAATAATGATAGTTGGTGCACAGGTTGATGATGCCTCTTTTATTGAGCTGGTTGAGGATAGCGGTGCTCATGTGGTTGCCGATGATTTGTGCCCTGGAGCCAGGGAATATTCATCAGATGTAGAGATAACGGATGACCTGATCGGTGCTATCGCTGAACGCTATCTACGGAAGATACGCTGCAGCCGGACATTTCGTGAGCAGAAGGGAACATATCCGGAATATTTAGATGACAGGTTCGGCCATATTGTCCGGGCGATTAAAGATTACAGTGTTGACGGCGTTATCCTGTACATCTATAAATATTGTGACCCGTTCGGATTCGAAGTACCGACGGTGAGGAGCTACATAGAATCATGCGGTATACCGGTGCTTTACCTTGAGGATGATTATACAATGTCAAACTTTGTCAGCATGAAAACCAGGGTTCAGGCATTCCTGGA
Organism: uncultured Dehalococcoidales bacterium; assembly: GCA_964596125.1. Taxonomy (GTDB): domain Bacteria; phylum Chloroflexota; class Dehalococcoidia; order GIF9; family UBA5629; genus CAZQRP01. Next base: position 17,270 of record CAZQRP010000016.1, read on the forward strand.
GATGATCGGCCTACTTTAAGCAAAACGAAAGTACATGGGGAATAATCGATGACTGAAGTACAGCAAACACAGGAGAAAACGAGAAGAAAGACTTCCACCGAGGCCGCTAGCAGGATAGCGCCGATGGTCAAGTCTGCATTTGCAGAATGCCTGCATGCCAGAGAAGAAGGAAAGCCTATAGCTTATACCTTTATAAATTGCAGTTACGATGAAATTATCCGTGCCATGGATATAGTGCCGGTGTGGGTGGAGAATTTTGCCGGTATCTGCAGTGCTAAACATGATGCCCAGAGATTCTTAGAGAAAGCGGAGACCGAAGGTTTTTCACGCTCCCTCTGCACATATGCCCTGTGCAGTTTGGGTTTTGATACCTGGCGGGAGCATTTAGGCGAGATGCCTCCCAATGCCCCCTGGGGAGGACAGCCAAGGCCAAATATGATGCTCGGCAGTGGACAGAATATCTGTGATCCCAGGAATAAATGGTATCAGGCATCCAAGCATTATATGCCCGATGTTCCTATTTATGATATAGAACTCCCGATAATACCGTTTGAAGCTGACTATGACTATAGGGAAGTGCAGGACTTCTATGCTAAATTTATTGTTGAGCAATTCAGAGGGCTGGTACAGTTTCTGGAGAAGCAAACAGGCAGGAAGATGAACTGGGATAGGCTCAGCGAGCTGGTCGACCTGGCAGACAGGACCTGGAATATGATTATCGAGGCATACGAACTGCGTCGGGCTATTCCCTGCCCCATGGACACCGGCGACGCTATGAATACCATGGTGCCCATGGAATTTATGATGGGAACCCAGGAGGGTTATGACTTCTTCAAGGACTTGCACGATGAACTGCTACAGAAGATAGCCAGTAATGAGGGTGTGGTCCCTGACGAAAGGTACCGGTTGATTTGGGGTGGTGGGCTACCGTCATGGTATGCCCTCACCGACTTTAACTACTTCAACAGTAAAGGGGCTGTTTTTCCGGTAGAAATTACCTACCGTCTGGTGGAGGCTATTTATAACTTTGACATCGATTTGTCCAGGATCGCTGATCCGCTCGAGCACATTGCCTGGAGATGGGTCAAGAACTGGAGTTTCTGGCATGATAAAGCCAGGAAGCGTCCCGGTTCACATCCCGATGTCGAGCGGTTAATACAGTATATCGAAGACTACCATATCGATGGTATCGTTATGCATGAGGCCTTTTCCTGCCGCTCATGGCATGTGGGCCTGATCTGGCAATTGAATTTGCTGAAGAAGATATACCGTGACATCCCTTCATTAATCCTGGAAAGCGATATTGTCGATATTAGCTCCTACAATGAGGCTGATACCAGGATGAGGATAGATACTTTTATCGAGACTCTGGAGGCGACTAAAAACAGAAAATAGTTGCTCCCCAGGGTAGCGATATTGTAAAGGGTGTGGCAGTGAGGGTAAACTCCTTGTGGTCCAGGCGAAATGGCTGAATATTTTGCTGGTATTGACATTGGCTCCACGATGACCAAAGTGGTGATAATGGATGGGTCGGTGGTTGCCTCAGTGATAAGCGTCTCAAGTCCGGAGCACAGAAAGCTGGCTAATCGCGTAATGGAGGAGGCACTGACCGGTGCGGGACTACAGTTTGATGAGATCACCTACGTAGTGGCTACCGGTTATGGACGGATTAATGTTCCCTTTGCTGATAAACAGATCACTGAAATATCCTGCCATGCCAGGGGAGTGAGCAGCGTACTGCCGACTGCGAGGACTGTAATAGACATCGGCGGCCAGGACTGTAAAGGGATCAAGCTGGTAAATGGTCGGATGGTGGACTTTGTCATGAACAATAAATGCGCTGCCGGGACGGGCAGATTTATTGAGGTGATAGCCGAAGGACTGGGTGTCAGGCTTGAGGACATGGGTGCTCTGTCATTGACTGCTGAAAGCGATATCAGTATAAGTAATATGTGTACCGTGTTTGCTGAGCAGGAAGTGGTTTCAAAACTGGCTGAAGGTGTGCCGCTGGCTGACCTGGTTGCCGGTGTTCATAAGGCAATTGCTGCTATGATATCCGGCATGGTAGGCCGGCTTAAGATAGAACAGGATGTGGTTGTCACTGGTGGTGGGGCAAAAAACATCGGGCTGGTCAGGGCATTAGAGGCTAAACTGGGCTATACCGTATTGATCCCACCCGAGCCAATGCTTACCGGGGCTATAGGTGCTGCGCTGCTCGCTAAAGAAGCTGTACAGAGCGCTACGAAGGACGGTTTACCGCCGGCAAGAAGCCGGCGCCCGCTGCAGGAAGTGACCTTCTTTGACCAGGACAAATGAAATGGGAGTTGCTGATGCGTCCCGCTCCTGATGATGTCGTTTCGAATGTTACCCACCATGTTATCGGAGTAGATATCGGTTCTACGTTTTCTAAAGCGGTGGTACTCTCTGAAAACGGCATTCGTTCATGGGCGATCATGCCTACGAAGGGAAGGTATCAAGCTCTGGCCGATGAGGTAGTCCGCCGGGCTTTGACCGAAGCGAAGACATCCCCTGAGAGTATAGCCTGTACCGTCGCCACCGGCTACGGTGCAGCCAATGTCTCACCGGCTGACCGGACGGCCAATGATATATCGTGCCAGGGAAAAGGAGTGTCTTACCTGTTCCCCTCAGCCCGGACGGTGGTCGATATCGGCGGACAGTTCAGCAGGGTGTTTCGAATCGACGGTGACGGTAGAGTACTGGATTTTGTGCTCAGTGAAAAGTGTGCTGCCGGCAGTGGCCGTCTGCTGCAGGTGATCGCCCGGGTGCTACAGGTAGATATTGGCGAGATGGGCGAGCTTTCTCTTAAATCCAGAAACAAGGTTGATTTTACTACCGGCTGTGCCGTATTCAGCGAGACGGAGGCTGTGTCCCGAGTTGCCGAAGGCGCCTTGAAAGAGGATATTGCCGCCGGGATTAACCGGGCGCTGGCCTCCAAGGTCCAGATCCTGGTGGAACGGATCGGGTGCACGCCGGATTGTGCCCTGGCAGGTGGCGGCGCAAAGAATATCGGGCTGGTCAGGGATATCGAGGAAAGGTTAGGTATCAAGACCTTAATTTTCGAAGAGCCGCAGATTATTGCCGCCCTGGGAGCAGCCCTGATTGCCCGTGATACGGTACACTCCGGATAGATGGGTCCGGTTCAATCCCCGTTGCGGTCGACGACCGGAATCGTTGTACTGGTAGCCCTGGCTATTAGTTTGCTCTCCTGGTTGGTTACGGTGACTTCGGAGATACAGACCCGCCTGCCGCTTTTTACTACCCGGCACTCCGCCGTAAGCTCATCACCTACGTAGGCGCTGGCAATGAAGTGGATATTGAACTGGGAAGCTACGTTGGGGCTGATTATTGTATTTGACGCATAGCCAGCGGCAAAGTCGGACAGCATGAAGATAATACCGCCGAAAACAACCCCGTTGAAGTTACCGTAGTCAGCTCTCATGTTCATGGCTACTCTGGCATAGCCCCGTGAGAGCTCCAGCAGCCGCATCTTCAGGAACGAGGCGATCGGCTCCTTTTCTATTTTTGCCCGTAGCTGTGCTACGGTATCAGGAGTGCTGTCTTTTTGTGCTGACATTTTCGATTTCCTAGTCTTTTTTCCTGACTCAAGTACTGCCTGTAATAGAAGCTTCAAAAATAGACGGTCAACGAATTATACAGGGTGGTTCAATGTTCCTTTGATAGACAGTCTCTTTCTTCCAGGGCATATGCCTCTCATCTGGCTCACCGATGTCCGTTGTCGTTATGAATGCTAACACAGGTTGAACTGCTCGGCAGCTTTCCTGAAGCCAGGCAGGGATCCCTCCAGGGTCCTGTCTTCCACGCAGTATGAGATACGGAAATAGCCCGGCATGCCAAAACCCCGTCCGGGTACCGCTACTATATTCGATTTCCGCAACTCCGCGAGGAAAGCGAGTTCATCATCGAGCGGAGACTTGGGGAACATGTAAAATGCTCCCTGGGGTTTCATCACTGAGTAGCCCATGCCGGCCAGGCTGGTATATATAAAGTCTCTCTTTTTTTGATACTCGCCTACGGAAACTGTTACGTTCTGCAAGGTACGGACCACGTATTGCATCAGGGCAGGCGCATTCACAAATCCCAGTACCCTGTTGCAGAATATCAGACCGGCAAGGAGCTGTTCATGGTCGCTGCAATCGGGATGCACTGCAATGTAGCCGATGCGCTCACCGGCCAGTGCCAGGTCCTTGGAGTGGGAACAGACGACAATACTCTGGAGGTAGTGGTGAAAAATCGGTTGATACTTCATCCCGTCGTAGATTAATTTTCGGTATGCTTCATCGCTGATGAGATAGATATGCGTTGCATACTGCTGCTCTTTTTTATGCAGCAGCTCCCCGATCTGGTGGAGTAGTTCTTCGCTGTAGACGGCACCCGTCGGATTATTGGGGGAGTTGATAATGACTGCCTTCGTTTTAGCTGTAACAGCGGCTTCAAGCTTGTCAAGTCTGGGTATGAATTTCTCGTCTGTCGGCAGCACCTTGACAACGCCACCATGATTATCGATATAGTTATCAAACTCAGCGAAAAAGGGAGCGAATACGATGACCTCTTCCTGCGGATTGAGTATTGCCTTCAAGGTTACATTCAGTCCCCCGGCAGCGCCGCAGGTCATGACGATATCATTCGTGGTGAAGATAACGCCGGTTTCCTGCGATAGCTGCGCTGCAACAGCGGCCCTTGTGTCGGCATGACCGGCATTCTCCATGTACCGGTGCATTCCCGGTAACGGCTTCTCTGCCAGTCTCTTTAACTCCTCCACGAACTCAGGTGGCGGTTCCATGATCGGATTTCCCAGGGAAAGGTCGAAGACATTCTCCTCACCGTAGCGCTGCTTGAGGGCATTGCCTTCTTCAAACATCTTCCTGATCCATGCCCCGGCCATCATACGTTTCTGGACATTATCCGAGATTGACATGTAAAATCTCCTTCCTTCCTTGCTCGAAGGCGGTGGCATTGATGTGCAGGATTTTTGAAGGTAAGTGCTGGGGAACGCAGTCCTGCCATATACCCGGCTCTACGGGCAGAAGCGATGATAAACACCCAAGCATGAACATGTGCTTGTGAAATCCAGGATACTATAGCATCTCACACGGATAACATCAATGGGTAATCATAATATCTCTTCTGCTATAACGTCAAGTAGTATGGCTGTTGTATTGGTCTCGTAATATGGAAGCATTTTCACTGTGCAACACGCCGCATGAAAAATATCGCTGCCTGTGTACCGGTACTCTTTGGTGCACGCGCAGTAGTAATTTCTCATTTCAGCCAGAACCAGGGGGGAATCTCCCTTGATATAGTACAAATGTTCTAGTATACTTAGTAACTGTCCTTTTCAGGAGTCCGGCCGTGGCGAAACTCATCGATGAGCCTGTTTCAGTACACATAAATAAAGACTCTGTGATAACTGCTTTCATATGGAGAAAGCGTCTTTACAGGGTTAACGAGGTGCTCTCCTGGTGGCGGGAGCCTTCTGAATGGTGGAGCGGGAAGGCAGTGCGTCTTTTTGTCCGTGTCGATGCTGTGAACTCATCTGCCGGCGCTTACGAGCTTTGTAAACGCGGGAACACGTGGTCCCTCTATAGAGTGCTTGACTAGGGCAGTACCATGAGCTTTATTCACCTTCATGTCCATTCCTACTATAGCTTTCTTGACGGAGCTTCTTCTCCGGATAGTCTCCTGGAGAGAGCCCGGGCGCTCGGTATGTCTGCCTTGGCTCTCACAGACCACAACAGGCTGACCGGTGCCATTCGATTTTATGAGAAGGCCCTGGCTCTGGGTATTAAACCGATCATAGGTGCTGAGATCGACCTGGAGGGTGGGTACCATCTCACCTTGCTCTGTAAGGACAGGCAGGGCTACTCAAGCTTATGCCGTTTGTTGACCGAGGCTCACTTATCGAACCGGCAGAGGCAGCCCCGCGTGACAAAGGAAATGCTGTCCGGGTCCGGTGACGGCCTGATAGCCTTATCCGGCTGCAGCAGGGGAGATCTGCCTGCCCTGCTGGCAGAAGGCGAGACCGGCAAGGCTGGTGAGGCAGCACAGTTCTACAGGAAGGTCTTCGGGGATGACTTTTTTATAGAGCTTATCCGCTGCCCCTCGAAAGACGGCATGGCTGATAGCTACAGGCTTGCTGCCTTTGCCGGGGAACAGGGCATACCTGTGGTGGCTACCAACAATGTCCACTACGCCGGGATGAAAGAGTATAAGATCAAAGAGCTGCTCAATGCGATATACCGGAATGTGCCGGTCTCTCAACTGGAGGTCTGCCGGACTGTCGAGCAGTATCTCAAGTCCCGGGAGGAGATGATAAAACTGTTCAGAGGTTTTCCCGGGGCAGTGGACATGACGGCAGAGATCGCTTCCAGGTGCAATCTTGAGCTGGAGCTGGGCAGGCCGCGCTTTCCCGGCTTCGATATTCCCGGTGGCGAGAGCTGCTGCAGCTATTTATCGAAGCTGGCATTTGCCGGGGCTTCGAGGAAGTACGGCTCGTTGACGTCCGAAGTTATGGACCGCCTGGAGTATGAGCTTGCTACGATCAGGAAGCTTGGTTTTTGCAGCTATTTCCTGGTGGTATGGGACATAGTCAGGTGGGCGCGGGAGCGCGGCATACGCTGCCAGGCACGGGGAAGTGCGGTGGACAGCCTGGTGGTCTATACGCTGGATATCAGTATCGTCGACCCCGTCGCCCAGGACCTTCTTTTTGAGCGCTTCATGCATTCCCGGAGATATGAGCCGCCCGATATCGACCTGGATATCGACCGGAGACGCCGGGACGAGGTACGTGACTACATATACCGGAAATACGGCGCTGAGAATGTTTCCTGTGTCGGTACCATCAATACCTACATGGCCAGGGGCGCCATCCGGGATGCCGGCAAGGCCTTGAAGATACCGCGGAAGATTATCGACGAAGCGTGCAACGGGGTCCACTATCTATCTGCATCGAATCTCCTGGACAGTGTCAAGACCCTTCCCGAGCTCAAGAGGAGCGCGGTGTACCGGAAGCCGAAGCTTGCTGATTTCTTCAAGCTCTGTGCTGCCATAGACGGGTTCCCCAAGCATATGTCCGTCCACCTGGGGGGACTGCTGATCGGTGACGGCAGGCTCTCCGACCTGGTCCCCCTGGAGTGGTCTAGCGGTGGGGATATCATCAGCCAGTATGATAAAGACGACATAGGAAAACTGGGTATTGTCAAGATGGATCTGCTGGCGCTGCCGACCCTTACCGTGATTGAGGACACACTGGCCCACATCAAAAAGGGCTGCGGCGTCGATATCGATCTTGAGGCGATAGCGAAGAACGACCCCGAAGCCTTTGCCATGCTCAGGGACGGCAGGTCTATCGGCACGTTCCAGCTTGAATCGCCGGCGCAGCGGGAGATGGCGGGAAGGTTGCTGCCGCACTGTTTCGAGGACATTACAGTCTCGATTTCCCTGGTCCGCCCTGGGCCTCTCAAGTCCAACATGGACAAGGCCTATCTGGCGCGGAGGCACGGTGCCGAGCCGGTAACCTACCTTCACCCCCGGCTCAAGAATGCGCTCGATGAGACGCTGGGGGTAATACTGTACCAGGAGCAGGTCTTGAAGGTTGCTCATGACCTGGCTGGGATGAGCTATGCCGAGGCGGACGGCTTCAGGCGCGCCATGACCCATGACCGCACCGAGGCGGAAATGGAGAGCATGCGGGGCTCCTTTATTTCCTGCGCTGCCGGGAATGGTGTCAGCAGAAGTATCGCCGAGCAGGTCTTCGAGCAGCTTGCTGCTTTTGCCGCGTACGGCTTCTGCAAAGCTCATGCCGCGGCCTATGCCATCGTTTCCTACCAGACCTTGTGGTTGAAATGCCATTATCCTGCCGAGTTTTTTGCGGCAGTCCTGTCCAACCAGCCGATGGGCTACTATCCTCCCCGGGTCCTGATAGCGGATGCCAAGAGATGCGGCGTCGAGATCTTGCCTGTTGATATCAACAGGTCGTTCGACCGCTACGTTGTGGAGAACGGCGGGATACGGGTCAGCCTCAAGCAGCTCAAGGGTATGACGGGCAGGACGATGGAAGCTCTGCTTGCCGAGAGGGCTAGGCATGAGTTCACGTCGCTGAGCGACTTCGTTTCCCGGATAGGTCCCCCCAGGCCTGTGCTGGAGAACCTGCTGAAGGTCGGCGCCTTCGACTCCATCGGCAGCAGGGAGACACTGCGCCGGCAGCTCCCAGAGCTGGTAAAGCTGAAACGCAGGAGAGGTGAAGGAGTACAGCCTTTATTCGAACACAGCGACGTGGCACCGGACCCGGCTGGAGAAGCTCCCGGCAGCGGTAGAAAGATGCTGACGCTGGCTGAATGGGAGCTTCTGTCCCTGGGCGTGTCGGCGCATCCACTGGACTTCTGCTCCCTGGACGGCGGGGTTACTAAGATCAGGGACCTGCGTTCCGTGGCGATGGGCAGGACCGTTACCATCGCCGGGTCGGTGATCCGCTATCAGACACCGCCCACCAGGAACGGGAACCGGGTGGTCTACGTGATACTGGAGGATGGGACGGGCGTTGCCGATGTAACCGTGTTCGGCAGCGTCCAAGAAAAATGCGGTCAGGTGCTGTTCCGGGAAGGCTGGCTGCTGGTCACCGGCAAAATTCAGCGGCGGGGTCCGAAGGCACTTTCCGTCATTGCCGAGGACCTCGCCCCGCTGGCTATGAACATGCGCTGAAAAAACGTCCGTGATATACCCTGGCGTTCAACCGGGTATCGAGACACCGGGTCAAATGGCGTCCGGAGGGTATGGCAGACTTGGGCCAGATACTGTGAAGAAGGGGGGTGACTCCCGGACAGGTACGGCAAATCGAGTGTTAAACGTGTTGCATCAAATAAAATTGTTATCGAACTTCAGAAAGATATAGAGGACCTGGTCGAGATACTCCATCGATTTCTTGTGCAGTGAAGTAACTTACTGCAATTGCCAGTACAGCACAGTATTAAGACGCTCAGGATCAGCAGAGGTAAAGCTCCAGATTACAGAACTGGCAAGCTCCGGATCATTCTAATGAAATCCATACCTGTCTTTCAGCATATTTGAAATTTGTCCCAGGTAGGCGAAAGCTTTGACCACATTACCCTCTTCGACATTCGTTAGCTGACAGGCTGGTTCCTTTATATTCCGGGTGTCTTCGGTCATATTATCCTGCCCGATATCCCTAAGGCAGCACCTGGCCGGCGCCACGAGAGCCTGCTCAGCAATCTGACTCAACGGTACATCCGTCTCCCTGGAAATCACCTCCCAGTAATCCAGCAGCAAATCAGTAAAGGTATCTGGTGATACCTTTGCCAGAGTGGACGAGTCCGTAGGTACGATTCCCCATGATATAATCCCACCGCTTTTTAAAAATTTGGCCACAGCGCCGGCATATTCTTTAGGCATGAATTCAATCTGAAATGCATCGAACGATAATATCTCCACACCCAACTCAAGCAAGTAGGGTAAGTTGACATTAGCACAAAGATGCAGTCCTTTGGGGCCTTCAAGGCCCTGCAGAAAACCCTCATAATCTTCTTTTGCCTGGCGTTCATTGTAACCGGACAGGCCACTAAATACATATCCCAGCCCCGGCTCATCCACCCACACAAAAGCATTCGTGTTTTTCTGCTTAAGCTCTTTGTACTGAACATTGACTTTCTTCTGGATGAAGTCGAACAAAATAGCTCTCACCTCATCATTATAGATTATAGGCTTGCGATTCTCGTCAATTACATTAAAACCAAAGCTCACAGGACCGGTCATTTGTCCTCTTACAGCGATATAGTCCTGCAAGTCTTTTTCTAAGAATTTATGATAAACCGCAGAATACTCCTGGCTCAAGGCAAATATCCTGGTATCATCCATCAGCTCGAAATAGCCTTCAAGCTCTTTATTGAACTTGGCAGTAGTAAAGCTGACTCTTTCGTTTTCAGTATCAACGACTATCCCTGGAAAATTTTGTGATGCTTGAGCATACATGTCCTCGTAGAAGCTTACTCGTGGGAGCTGCGGCCAGAATGGAATATCCAGACTAAGAGCAAGCTCAAGAGCTTCGTCAATATCGTTGTGGGGCATAATGCCCATTGCTGTAGTTTTACATCCAGCCTCAAAAGTCATCGGTGTCCCCTTTTTTCAAACATTGCTAACTTCGCTAGAAAGCAAAATAATACTGCATTATACGATAGATACCAGTCTGCTCTTTGCCCGTTTCAACTATGGCCCCTGCAGAACCGAAATGGGGAACAGCCTATAATTAATCTACAAGGACCTTTAGTATAAACCTTCTAAGAATGCTTTTACATTTAAGCCTAAAACAATGTGGTTATAACCACCTTCCAGAACAGCAAATCTTCTTCCTTTGCAGTTCTTCATAGCAGCTTCTTTAACCAGTTCACCTATAGTCCGGTAATCGTCAGTAGTAAGCTGTCCACCCCAATCATCGACATGGCGGTCAAAACCGGCAGAAACTGCCAGGATATCGTAATTCCTCTCTTTATCAAATACTGCTTTTATTTCTTCAACAAATCCCGGTCCGTGAGCTTCCGGCTGGAAATATTTAATCCCACTCCCCTTAAAAATGTTTTCTGTGCCGTCTCCATAGTGCAGATCAAAGTCCAGAATCAGAGCACGTTTAATAAGCTCTCCATTCTGAAGTTTAGCTAACGCTACAGCAATATTATTGAAGAAGCAGAATCCCCAACAATGATCGGCACTGGCATGATGGCCAGGTGGTCTGATCAAGCCGAAACTAGCTTCACCTTCCACAGCTATTTGAGCTGCCATTATAGCCCCTCCAGCTGCCAGACAGGCGATCTCATAAAGATTCAGGTCTCTTTTGACCGATTCAATATGAGATTTCGTATGAACTCTGGCTAAGTCCTCTTCCGCAGCAAGTCCGGGTTCGACAAAGGCATGGTTCCCCCAGAGTTCCCTCAGTATCGATTCCAGCCTTCCTGCGCTGGCAGCAAGATCAAGCGCATAAACTTCATTATAACGGGTGTGATAAACTATGCTCACTGAACCTGACCTCCGATTCTATTTAGCCTACCAATATTATACAACTTGCCAAAGATGGTATACTCTTTTAAATAGATAAGTTGAAATATTAAAACTGAGGTCAGGAACTAGTAATCGCCGTATGCCAAATAGAACAGATTTTACTCATTCAGCCGAGATATCTAGATAATTTTACGAAACGAGGGGGACTATCCACACATGGACTTGATACAGCAACTCAACCATATTTTCCATCCCGAAAGTATTGCTATTGTCGGTGCATCAGCCAATCCAGACAAACTAGGGTACATGTGTGTATCCAACCTGGTAAAAGCTGGATTCGGGGGCAGAATTTATCCAATCAATCCCACTTTGTCCGAGGTTCTGGGCCTAAGGACGTATCGCTCTCTTGAAGCCGTGCCTGACCAGATCGACTTGGCCATTATTGTTGTTCCAGCCCACCAGACTGTATCCGCAGTGGAAGGTTCTGTCGCCCATAACGCAAAGGGAGCAGTACTGATCGCCGGCGGCTTTAAGGAAACTGGCACTGAGATTGGTCTAGATTTAGAAGCCAGGCTTACGGATATAGCCAATAGAGGCGGTATGAAGATTATAGGGCCGAATACTATAGGGTTGTTAAACCCGAAGTTTAAGCTCAACGCCTCATTTCAGCAAAGCTTTAACCTGTGTAAAGTTGGCAATGTGGCACTGGCATCACAAAGCGGTGGAACGTGTGCTTTTATCACCCATGCTTTTACCAGTAATAATATAGGCATCAGCAAAGCTACAGGACTGGGCAACAGGTGCAACCTCGATTTCGATGAAATAGTAACCTATTTCGGTCAAGATGAGCAGACTAAGGTTATATCTATTTATGTTGAAGGACTGGAACAGCCCCAACGGTTTTTAAATACTGCCAAACAGGTAGCTAGACACAAGCCGATTGTAGCTTACAAGGGTGGTCGTAGTGAAGGAATGAGTAGGGCTACTGTATCCCACACTGGCACTTTAGCCGGCAAATACGATTTTTATAAAGCAGCTTTTACTCAGGCCGGTATTATTATCGTCACCAGTATTACAGAATTAGTCGATACTACCAAGGCACTGGCTTTACAAACGCCAGCAAACAATAACCGGATAGCTATTATTAGTTTTCAAGCTGGTCCGGGGATAATTACGGCTGATAAATGCCGTGACCTTGGCTTGAGACTAGCTGACTTTTCACCGGCTACCGAAAAAAGGCTAAGGCAGATAGGATATTCATCAAATGCTGCGAACAATCCGGTTGACCTGGCCTATATATCATGGGATTTTAATGCCAGCCAAGAGATGCTCAAGGCAATTCTGGAAGATAACGGCGTCGATGGTGTGATTATTGTCAGCGTTCTATTTCACAAAAATATTAAGCTAATTGGAGCATTTATTAATATATCCAAACAATATAATAAGCCAATGACAATTAGTATCGATTCCCCGGGCAACATAATATCAGACCAGATTGATGCAATTGAGGAAAGCGGTTTTCCTATTTATCCTCTACCGGAGAGGGCCGCTACTGGCATGTCCGGATTGGCTAGATATGGAGAAATCCTCAGGACCATCGGCTGACAGGTCTGTATACTGGAAGTATGCCGGTAAAATCTACTACTGGCCGGTAATGTTCGGTATCACCACGTTCCCACTCTGTTAAAGGTATTGCTTAAACCAATCAAGAGTCATGTTTATTACCTGCTCAAGATGAGTGGATTCATTGAAGCTATGATTTGCTTCCTCGATTATTTCCAGCCTCTTAGGCTCCCTGGCGTTATCATAAAGAATATGAGCATCCTCCAACGGAACGGAGGGATCGGCACTGCCGTGTATGATCATTATAGGGCAGCCGATAGTTCCTGCTGAGGCACATATATCATAACGCAGAAAATCATGCCAGAACTCTACTTTGAATCTCCTGCCGGAGGGAAGCTCAAAGAAACCCTGAGCCGTATATGTCCTGACCTGTTCTTCAGTGGGTGCTTTAAATTTACACGGTGTTGCCATTGCCACCATCGCTTTTATTCTGTTATCCCGGGCTGCTATCGCCACCGTGCCACCGAAGCTAGATCCAACCACTCCCAGCCTGTTTTTGTCCACGGCAGTAGTTACTACGAAGTCAATCGCCGCTCGATAGTCTTCAATCCTTCCGCTGAGCGTCGTCTCTTCAAAGCTTCCCTGGCTCTTCTCTCCACCATCACCACAGCCTCTATAACTGAATCGCAAATAAGCAAAACCTGCATCATGGAGTCTGGGGGCCAATACAAGCCACTTGTCTCCATCTTTATTGCTCTCGAGACCGTGCGACATAATAACGCACGGTGCACCAGCATACGGGATGTTAAGATTGGCATAAATAACTCCCCCAGGTCCGCGAAACGTAGCAAGCTGTTCCATATATCTCCCTACAATTTCGATAGGTTACTTTTTGTTTAACGCTATTTGATTCGAGCTCTCCGTCTCAGGTCAATTGAATCATCTCAGCCGACCACTGTCAAATAAGACGGTTCTTCTACTTAAGAGTTCTTAATTAAACAAATGTACCACTACTTCCACAACCTTTTATAGAACCTGCACCACGAACTACGAAATTATAGTAAGCCAGAACTGATCGAACTCTCCTGGATTCAGTACACAATCAGGCAAGGTTAAAGGATTTTGTAGGTTGCCTGTTAAAGGCAGTCTCACCATACCCATTTAATCTCAAGTTTTATGGTCTGCTTGGCTTATTAACAACTGGTAAAAGATTTGTCATACAGGTCTATGATAATTCCCTGAGTCTTGTTTCAACTTTATATAGATATTCCTGTATGAGCGGTATTTCACGAGATTTTAGATACTTGACTATGGTTTCTCCCAGAGCTTCAGCCTGTGCCATACCTCGTTTATCGTTCCTGACTTTCCCCTTTTCACGGCCAAAACCTACAGTACGGCCAACAATTATCATTTTCTGGAGAATAAAAAAGTTATTGAAATCGGTGATTGCGCATGCATCTCCGGCACCCCCCTGAGCAACTACTGCGCCAACTGCCTTATTTCTCAGAGCACGATTGGTCCTGAGCACGTAAGTACGATCAATTAATGCTTTTGCTTGAGCGCTGATGCTCCAGTAGTAGACCGGACTACCAAAGATGATCCCATCGGACGCAAGGAGCTTAGGATAGATGTCCTGCATATCATCTTTTATATAACACAGTCCATTTTTGACACACGGAAAGCAGGAATCACAAGGTAGTACCGTCTTGCCGGCAAGAGTTACCAGCTCTATCTCAGCTCCTTCTTCTTGAGCCTTGGTCAAAGCTGTTTGCACCAGGGTTTCGGTATTCCCATTAGTTCTCGGACTGCAAACAATACCTAAAACTTTCATAATTTATTCCTCCTGTCGGCATTCTATACCAGGAATTCTGTTGGAACAAGTAAGAGGATAGTTGCCATGGAGCAAACAAAACGCTAAAACGTGCAACGAGGTAACACATACAGGATTGTTGCCCTGGACATGTAGCGGGCATACAATGTACGATTAAAAATATACTTTAAGAATGTTACCTTTTCACCAGAGGGGTAGAGGCGAAAATTAAGCTAGTTCTTGAAATTTAACCCTTTGACTTATTATTGTGTGGAGTGTGATTGAACAAAACCAAGAGTTTGTTACCCATTAAGTAGCTTAGGACAGAATCACTTATATGTGAGCTTTTAATAGAAAGCCTAAACCAAAAATCAAGTTTAATCGTTATTAATGGTACGTTAAGAATATTAAGGATTACGAAGGATAGTAATAAAGGATAGCCAGGATGAAGAACATATTTCTGTGTGCATTCATGGCAATCGTCCTGTTGAGCTTGGTGGCCTGTGCTCAACCAGTAGCCAGTGATGTAGTTAGATCAGAGATGAAACGGGTCACTTCACCGGAGGTTAATGAAGCTGATATGGCAACGCTGGTCAGCGGAAACAGTGCCTTCGCTGCCGACTTGTATCAGGTGCTTAGAGAAGAGAACGGCAACCTCTTCTGCTCTCCCTACAGTATATCGCTGGCACTGGCGATGACATATGGTGGTGCTCGCGGCGAGACCGCACAACAGATGTCAGATGCGCTTCATTTCATCCTCTCACAAGACCGTCTCCATCCGGCATTCAATAGTCTGGATATCGAACTTAATCAGCGTGGTGAAAATGCTGAAGGCAAGGATGGAGAAGGCTTCCGGTTGAATATTGTCAATGCTATCTGGGGACAGAAGGACTACAGCTTCCTTTCTGAGTTTCTTGATCTTCTTGCCGAAAACTACGGAGCCGGGCTCAGGGTCCTTGATTTCGTGAAAGCATCGGAACAGTCCCGGGTTACTATCAACGAATGGGTGAGTGATCAGACAGAGGATCGTATCAAAGACCTGATTCCTCAGGGTGCTATCGATCAGCTAACACGTCTCGTCTTGACCAACGCCATTTACTTTAATGCGGCGTGGCAACTTCCCTTTAATGAAGAGGTAACTTCTAATGGCCCTTTTTATTTGCTCAACGGAAATGAGATCACAATACCTATGATGAGACAAACAGAATCGTTCGGTTATGCCGAAAGTGATACCTGTCAGGCAATAGAACTATTGTATGATGGTCGCGAACTCTCAATGATGATCTTGCTACCTGAAGCAGGACAGTTTGAGGCTTTTGAAAGGTCATTTGATACGGAGCTCATCGACAACATTATAAGCAAATTAGAAAATAGACAGGTCGCTCTGATTATGCCCAAATTCGAATTTGAATCAAGTTTCAGCCTGAAGAAAGCTCTTACAATGATGGGCATGGGAGTTGCCTTCTCAGGAAGTGCTGACTTTTCGGGCATGACAGGCAGTCGGGACCTGTTTATAGATGAGGTACTTCATAAGGCTTTTGTCTCGGTGGATGAAGCTGGCACTGAAGCGGCAGCAGCCACCGCTGTCATAATGAGATTAACAGCGATGCCAGATAAGCCGATCGAGGTTGCTATCGATCGACCGTTCATCTTTTTGATTCGCGACATTGAGACAGGTACACTACTCTTTATTGGGCGTGTGGTTAATCCCGGCCGGTAGTATTCCCTGGAACTTCAGCATCAAGTAGCTACGGTGCGAAGTGAAGCGGGATGCTTGTATCGTCCACCTCTTTTTCTATCCAGGATTCTATGCTCTGACCAAATGTCAGCGGTCTACATTATCTATTTCGTCGAGCGTTTTTTAAGCCTGGAATCCATCTGGGAACTGCTTGACGATACTCATTGTACGGTGTACCAAATTTTTTGCTCAAGTGTGGTTCTTCGTAATATACCACAAAAAGGTGAAACGATAACCATACAAGGACGGCATAGGTAAAGATTGTTAAAGACATTAATAGAATTCCCTCACCGACGAGCACGCATTCAACTCCGACATACATTGGATTTCTGACTATCCGGTATAACCTCCCTGAAACTAATCTGCTGGGTGAGCTTATGGGTGCCGGAGTCCCTTTACCGGAAAAAACGAAATCCCACGCCGTACAGATATATAACCATACGCCAAATATAATCGGAACAGCACCAATGAATTTGAAGTTCCCGATTTCACAGGATAACTGCAAACCAGATTCCATCAGAAGATACGGCACGCCAATAGTGACAGAGCCAGGTACGATAACGGTAAATACCAATGTTCCGATAATAGCTCTCATTGCTTCACGGTTTCAACAATCGATTTAAAGAGGAAACGTAGTTAATACAGCAAAGTTTTAACAAACAGATTGTAGCGTCTGTTTCAGGGCTTATCAACAGCAAAACGTTTTCGTATTTCATATATCGTTTGAATAATAAGAAGCGTACAATATTTATTTAATTCGATAAATGTCCCTTCATGCGGTTCATAGCATTTCCCGGGTTACCTCTTAAATCAGCCTGACATTGTTGGCTCATTAACTTTATGCTACTATTTCATTGGCTATCGCAGGAGGTCTTTAATGCTCCGTATCACCGCAATATGGAAAGCAAATTCAATTGCCTTTATCAGCAGCTTCTGCGTGATGGTAATTGAGCTAATAGCAGCCAGGCTCCTTGCTCCTTATATTGGTGTTTCCCTGTACACATGGACCAGCATTATCGGCGTTATCCTTGGAGGTATTGCCTTAGGCAATTATCTCGGCGGCAAGATAGCTGACCGGTATCCATCGTCCCTGGTATTGGCCGCTATATTTTTCGCCGGTGCTTTATTAACTATCGCCATTCTTCCCGCTATCAAAATAGTTACTTCTGCCAACTGGTTCGGCAACTTACCTGTGATGTGGAACTTCATGCTGAGAACCTCGTGTATTTTCTTCCTGCCCACCCTTGTCCTCAGTATGGTTTCACCGATGGTAATAAAATTAACCTTAGCTAATCTAGGGAAGACAGGTGGTATCGTGGGGACCATATATGCCTGTTCCACTGCCGGTGCTATCCTTGGTACTTTCATGACTGGTTTCTATTTCATCCTCTGGTTCGGTACCAGTATGATAGTCTGGCTGGTAGCTGCAGTTCTGTTTTTAACCGGAATACTTGCCTGGTTCTCCTGGAGCATTCCAGGCAGATGGCACCTTTCTTTAAAGAATATCATAATATGGACGACTATTATAGGAGTAGTCCTGGTTGCTATCCTCCTCTTTCAGTTTAGAGAATCATGGCAAGAAGAGTACACCCGGGAGTCCAACTACTACACCATCAGGGTGTTTCATGGTGACGGTGATGGTAATAACACAGTATCAGTGCTGGTCCTTGACCATCTGGTACATAGCTTTATTGATCAGGGTGATCCAACGGCTCTTCAATACGACTATCTCAATATCTTTAAGGAGATAGTAAG
This sequence comes from uncultured Dehalococcoidales bacterium, assembly GCA_964596125.1. GTDB lineage: Bacteria > Chloroflexota > Dehalococcoidia > GIF9 > UBA5629 > CAZQRP01. Next base: position 35,179 of record CAZQRP010000016.1, read on the forward strand.
TTATCTAACAATAGAAAATTCAGCACCAAGAATACTCCATCTGGGTGGTGGGGGCTATGCCTTTCCGCGATATATGGAAGCTGTTTACCCTCAAAGTATAAATGAAGTGGTAGAGATCGACCCGGTAGTGACACAGGTAGTCTATGAAGAGCTTGGACTTCCCAAGGAAACAAGTATCAAGACCTACAACCAGGATGCACGCCTTTTCTTGATTCAGCGAAAGGTTGGAGAGAAGTACGATATAGTGATCGGCGATGTTTTTAACGACTACTCTACGCCTTATCACCTGACCACCCGGGAATTCAACCAGCTTGTAAAGGCTAATATGGAGGAAAATGGTATTTACTTGATTAATCTTATCGATGATTATAACCAAGGCAGATATATGGCATCTTTTATTCACACACTGAGGTACACCTTCAAACATGTTTATCTTTTCTGTGCTGTGGATAGCTGGGAGAATGTAGGAACTGGTACTTTTGTTATCGCTGCGACTGATGCCAGTATGGACCTTGATGATTTTAAACGATTTGTCACCGAGAGCAGTGAAAAGAAAATGGTAAGCAATCCTCATGATGAAACCACGCTGGAGGAATATTTAGCTACAAGAGATCCTGTTTTGCTGACTGATGATTATGCTCCGACAGATATTCTAATCGCACCGGTCTTCCGTAAGTCGTATTAAATATCGATCCTGTCACATTAAATAGACTATATCTATAATCTACAGTTTTGCCTTCAGTCAACTTATCTGAAAATCGATAAGTTGTTGCCCTACGAAGGACTACCCTGTCTAGGTTCCGTAAAGTATCCCGCAGATGGAGACCAGAGAGGTCCCATCCTCGCTGGCCGGACACTGTGCATAACCTGTTGGCTTGCCGCTAGCTCCGGATAGCACCGAGAGAGTAATGTAGATGGGAGGCACTCCACAGACATGTCTACAATCGCGCTCGTTCTGTATTTCTGTATAAAAACCTTCGGCATCGCCACGGCACATAATAGTAATCAACTCAGTATCTTGCCGTTCCATTCCGGCTCGTCCAATCAGGTCCAGTGGATATGGGTCACCAAAAGCGGGGCCCATATGGGCTAAGTCAGCAGCAGCTACAACAATCGTCCGCCGTTGGCTGGTTACTCTCTTAAGAATTTCGACTGCTGAGGCTACATGGTCCGCTTTTAAGGGACTCTCACCACGTTCAATAAACGATTGAAAAGAACCGCAGAGGATGGGGAGCACATAGCATGGTTTATCACCGAGCAGGTAATGTAGCCAAATAATGGCGGCCTCTATCGAATGTTCCCCGCGGTGGTTTATCTCGCAGTCAAAGATACATTGACCGATTTCTCTCTCAAACTCATCAACAACCTCCTGAGCCGTCGGAATGACTCCCCACGGTGTTTCATAGTTCTGGTATGTAAGAGTGATCCTGCCGCTTCCTTCGTTGTGGTCTGTCCCCAGAATCACAATCAGTTCAGCTTGTCTTACTGCCGCCTTCGCTTTTGACCATACTTCAGCATAGATATGGCCACCTCTTTCAAAATCGATATGAGGGCTAATTAATCCCTTTACTACACTCGGGCTCTCAAGATCGGCATTCTTCAATTGATCGAAGTAGTGTTCCAGGTTAGCCTTTAATTCGGTGGAATTTTCTGGTAAGCTTTTTCCCATTAGCACAGGAGACCTTGAAGCAGCAGACCGATAATCATCCACCGCAGCTTTATAGGCCTGGTTAAATCGTTCATTTTCCAGAAAGAGGGCTTCATCAAGTTGGGAAACAAGATGGTCCAGGACAGAGTTACTGAGGGTAATTCCGGTACGCAGATCAAATCCTGCTTTAAGCGTTCCTATGTCACGTGTTCCATCCATCAGCACGAGCAACAGGGCTAAAGAGCCAGGTATAAACATCACCTTCTGACTTAAATTGAGGGGATCGCTCAACAGGATTCCCTGCTGGCCTTTTTCCACAACCGGTTGAGACCGGACTTCCCGTAGCTTAAGTTTCATCGTATTATCAAACGATACCATCTATTTCAACCTATTTCAACCGACCGTCTTCCCGAATCATATTTTATTAAATTTGGCCGTTAAAATTAAAACAGGAACTGCACATTAAAAACGATTAAATAGCAAAGTCAAAAAGAGAAGAGCTTCAAGCTTTTAAAATGCATCGTTATTATAGAGAAAACTATACCAACTTTACCGATGATGTGCACTTTGTTGTCATGCCATCCAATATATACATTTTTGAAAAATCCATAAAATTTTTTAAATAAATGGTATGGTAAGTTATTGATGATGGGGACAGTGAGATGTAAAATGTTTATTAATCAATTTCACCCTGTCTAGCCATTATAGCTCTCATAGCGATAGGAGGGGTGTTGGGTTATGACTCAAAGGAAGGACGAACAACCATACGAACGTAGGAACGATATTTTGCAGGAAACACGTTGGGAAACGCAATTTCAACAAGACTGGCAAAACGTCCTTCATGCTTTACAACAAGTGCAGGGAGACTACTCCCACGCCAGAAAGCAACTTGAGGAGGTCTACAATTCCTTCGGCGAAAAGGAGAGAGTCGCCAGTGAACGGCTTCGCTATCTGATGGACGCCAGTACTGCAACACACATTAAAATCCACGATGAAAAGATAGGTAGCAAAGTAAAATATGCTGTGTCAGATCGTTCAGTCCATTTTCCAGTACTATCTCTCAGAGCCTACTGCTTCGGCAGCTTCGAGATCTACCTAAACTGGATTAAGCTGGATAAATGGCATACACTCAAGGCTAAGTCTCTACTTAAATTCCTGGTATCCCATAAAAGGCCAGTGCCCAGGGATGTCTTAATTGAGACTTTATGGCCGGAATGTGATCCTGAAGCAGGCAATAACAACTTGAAAAGCGCTGCATATGCATTGCGCCAGACGCTTCTCAAAAACGAACAGGAAACAAAGATATCTTCTCCTATCATCTTATTTTCGGGAGGACAATATCTCATGGACCCTAAGCTGCAGCTCTGGGTAGATATAGATGACTTTGAATACCTGTGGCAAGCAGGGCGGCGTCTGGAGAAATCAGGTGAGATCGAAGAAGCAACCAGGCAGTACCAGTCTGCGGAAGAATTATATCGAGGCGATTATCTACAGGATGAACCGTACGCAGAATGGACATTACTCCGGCGAGAAGCTCTCAAAGATACCTATCTTACCATTCTCGTTAAATTAGTTAACATAATGTTCAAGACCGCTGACTATGAGAGCTGTATTATTTACTGCCAGAAAATTCTGAGTAAAGACTCGTGCCATGAAGAAGCATATCGATGGCTCATGCGCTGCTACAATCAGTTAGGACAGCGTCATCGTGCCCGGCAATGGTACAATCTTTGTGTTACTACTTTAAAGCGAGAACTTGATACCGTACCTGACCCGGAAACAGTAAAATTGTATCATCAGCTCCTTAATCAAGACTCTATCTAATCACGTTTCAAAGATCTCATTTCATTAATCGTTTGCATTCCTCCAGGATAAATTCTCGTTTCCAGATTTATATTTAGTTTCTACATCCGCACCCACCTCTGCCATCACTTTCATTCTCACTTTACCAGGGATTTACCAACTTTTCACTGCTGATTTACTGGTAAATGCTATTTTATCCTTACTGGTAAAAGGCGCAGCAGGACTTTTGCTGTGGTCTGCAATGATGTTTAATTACAATAACTTTACATAATAATAATAATAAATGGTTATTTTATTGTGAATAGGAAAAGTTGAATGGGTCACTACAATTCTTTCCTGGTTAGAGTCTGGACAGAAGATGGAGAAAACATTGTGAGAGGATATATACAACATGTAGGCAGCCAGGAGAGTATGCATTTTCGCAAGTGGGAAAAGATGGTTAGTTTTATACAGGAACACCTCCAGTGGCATATTAATGGCGATACAGGAGAAGAAGTTGAGCACCCAATGGCCACTTCTCAAGGAGACGAACCAAACATATGGGTACAGTTTTGAACCATCACCTCGGAAAAAATCTGGAATATCTTTTTGCTGAATTAAACAGAATCGAACTAAAGCTGCGTCTTCAGGCTTTGCAAGCACGTTCGCGAGACAGTTACTGGGATAGAGATGAGCTACGCGGACTGTATGTTTCATCCAGAGAGCTATCAGCCTTAATAACTGACGGACTTATAGAAGACCAGGATACCACACTTCATTCAACAACCGATCCCAACTACAAAGCCCTGCTTGGAATCCTGGGACAACTTGAAGAACAGATTGAGACCAGAAAGGCGGAAAATCCATACTGTCATTCAGTTTCTCGTCTTGAACGTCTTGTCAGCATGTTTCACCTGACCGCTTTTGAGAAAGATGCCATCTTGCTTTCGATGCTTCCTGAGCTCGATTTAAAAAGCCAGAGACTCTTCGGTTATATTCAGGATGACGTCACCAGGCGAAAACCCACGGTAGCACTGTCATTAGACTTATTATGTCCCTCGCTTTACGAGAGGTTATCCGGACGGCAAGCCTTCTCACCTCAAGGTACTCTTCTTAGATACCAGTTAGTAAACCTGAACGATGATACACCTATAAGGCCGGCTCCGCTGCTAGCTAAATCTTTAACCATCGATGACAGGATTTGTAATTATCTACTGGGATTTGACGAAATCGAGAGCAGTCTTCTCCTATTTACACATAGAATTGCACCTCGAATAACGTTTCAAGATATTATCTTGTCCGATGATATCAAAGACCGGTTGCTTCGTTTTATCGGTGCCAGGAAAGAAAAGAGCCACCATATCACCTGGTATTTCTACGGCGCAAGAGGCGCAGGGAAGCGAAGCACTGCCGAAGCCATATGTTATAAACTTGGAGTTACATTACTAGTCGCTGATACAAATCTGATTCTTCAAACGTCCTTACCTTTTGATACTGCGGTTCAACTCCTATGTCGTGAAGCAATGCTGCAGGATGCAATCATTTACTGGGATAACTTTGATGTTCTTTTTAATGATGGCCTTTCTGCAAAACTAATGATTGCAGTAGAGCATATAAGAAATCATCCAGGTACTACGTTTATCGCTGGTAACGAACCATGGAACATTAACAATGATTGGCAAAGAAGGACTTTTATACCCGTAGCATTTCCTGTTCCCGATTATAGCCAACGGGAACAGTTATGGCGGCATTATCTTGATGGGCAGGTAAAAGAAACCAAGGATATCATTGGTTCTTTAGCCGGTAAATTTAAATTAAATGGTGGACAAATCCGGGGAGCAATAGATATAGCCCGGAACTCATCCCTGTGGCGTGATGGCGGCATTGTTACAGTTGATGACCTGAACCATGCCTGCCGTCAAAAATCAAATAAGAAACTCATAGAATTAGCCCGTAAAGTCGAACCCAGGTATATCTGGAGTGACATTGTCCTTCCCAGGGACCAGCTAGAACAGCTAAAAGATATTTGTAACTATGTTACATATCGCCACCGTGTTTATAGTGAGTGGGGTTTCCATCACAAGCTCTCACTGGGAAAGGGATTAAACATCTTATTTGCCGGGCCATCCGGCACAGGCAAGACAATGGCTGCGGAGATTATAGCCAACGAACTGGGGCTTGACCTTTATAAGATAGACCTGGCTATGGTAGTCAGCAAATATATAGGGGAAACAGAAAAAAACCTTGATAGAATCTTCAAAGAGGCCAGGGACTCAAATGGCATACTGTTCTTTGATGAAGCTGATGCCATTTTCGGCAAGCGCTCTGAAGTGAGGGATTCACATGACCGCTATGCCAATATTGAAATCGCCTATTTGCTCCAGAAAATGGAACAGTATCAGGGTATCGTAATACTGGCTACAAATTTACGCAAGAACATCGATGAGGCTTTTGCCCGCAGGATGCATTTCAGCATGGAGTTTCCTTTACCCGAAGAAGACGACAGACATCGGATCTGGCAAAAGGCATTCCCCGATGCAGCACCTCTGGCAGATGATCTGGACCTTGCCTTTATGGCACGGCAGTTCAGGATAACCGGAGGCAATATCAAAAATATCGCCCTGAGCGCTGCCTTTCTTGCTGCCGAATCTGGCGGTCCTATCGATATGGAAAAGTTAATCCGGGCTACCAAGCGTGAATATCAAAAAACGGGCAGGTTATGCACGGAGGGCGATTTTGCACGATATTTTGAGATGGTAAAGGGTTGAAGATTAATTCTTCAGAGGAGATGAAAATATGACACAGCATAAGCGGATACATAAAGAAAGTGCCGAAGAACTGGAGGAAGTCAGCCGTCGTAATAAGAAGGCCCAGCAGCCACTCTATGACCGTCTAAAGTCATCGGCAGAAGGTACTGTCCCGGCCACTGGCTTTCTGGGCGAATCATCAATAGAGAGGCATGTTGCTTTACTGGCAGATGTCCATTCCGAGCAGCAGGCTAACCTGATAACCCAGCTACAGCAATCCCACGGCAATGCCCACGTACAGCGGGTGATGGAACGTATTCAAGAGAAGAGAGGTTCAGGTCAATCGCTTGAGAGTGACACCCGCTTTGAAATGGAGACTGCGTTCAAACAAGACTTTAGCGATGTCCGCATCCATACCGATGCCGCTGCCAATCAGGTAGCCAATGAGCTTGGCGCTAATGCCGTGGCCTCAGGTAAGGACATTTTCTTCAGCGAGGGTACCTATCAGACCGGTTCTGATGTCGGCAAAGCTCTACTTGCCCATGAGCTTACTCACGTAGTGCAGCAAGAAAGTAATACTGAAGATAGTAATATATCCATCGGCCGGATTGGTGATGTTTTTGAACAAGAGGCAGATTTGATTAGCAGGGATTTAATTGAAGGATGTGAGATATCCGTTGAGATGGCTTCGGCTGTCCCGTCTCTTCAATTGGATGCACCTGAAGCTACAGCAGAAGCTCCAGCCGCAGAGCCAGGAGCTGATGAAGCTGCGCGTGTCGCCCTTAGAGCAATGTGGGATGCGGTCGTAGTAGGAAATGTACAGGGAGCTCAAGAGGCTCTGCAAGAAGAACCTCCGGATTTTCAGACAGCTCACGATAATTTTGTGACGGTTAGCGAAATAGTCATGAGCGTAGCGCAGCCGTACCGCCAGAACGAACCACTATACTTTCGATTCGGATCTCTTCACGGTATTATCACCAGGGTTATCCGGGAGATACAACCTCATCTTGGTCAGACAGCACCCGTAGAAGAAATATTAGATGCTTTTGAGCCAATCGAGACTTATACCACAGCTATAAGGGAACTCATGTGACACAAAGACAGTGACAAGAAATGACAATCTACCTTAATAAAACCATAGTTAAAGGAAAAAGTATCCGGGCTAGCACGAACAAACATTGCGTTGATTGAATTGATGATTAAAGAGTCATAAAAGAGAGAAACAAGAGCATGGCAGAGCATGAATCAAGGGACATAGAGAAAAAGGATGATAGCGGTCATCGCAAACAAGCGCAACCGATAATCAGCCAACTAAAACAGTATGCGCAGTCAGATAGAGGACTGCCTGTACAGGTTGTTGCTGGCATACCCATGCAGGAACAGGCGTTTTTGATCAGCAATTCAGATATTCACTCAGCTCAACGGGCTGAAGCCGTGTTTGGACTTCAGCAAACACATGGCAACAGGTATGTACAGAAGCTCGCTGAGCGAAGTAACCAACCAACCTCGAACGAAGACATCATACGTGGGATAGAAATCGAAAGCGGCTCAGGTAAGCCTCTTGAGTACGAAGACCGTTCAGAGATGGAGGCTTTTTTTAAGCATGATTTAAGTCAAGTCAGGATTCATAGTGACAACCGAACTGACCAGCTTTGCCGCGAACTAGGAGCCAGAGCTTTCACTCAGGGAAGTGACATTTTTATCCGTTCTGAGGAAGGCTCGCAGCCTACTGATGAAAGGAAGGAACTCCTTCGTCATGAGTTAGCTCATGTTGTTCAGCAGAAAGCAGGACGAACCACAGAACTTAAAGGAACCGGTGGTAATACAACCACCCGATCCAAACTCGAAGAAGAAGCAGAACAAGCCAGCCATAACTTTAACAATGAGGGAACTTCAAATGTGTCCGAAGTTGTGATGGAATCTTCAGGTACGTCTGAGGCTATCCAGTTAATTCCAGTCAGCGCGGGTGAGTTGGCAAATGCAGTGATAGGTCACGGACGCGACCAACTGGATATTTTGGCTGGAGTTCAACATCAGACGGCAGCCGATTTCTACAGCGATTTAAGAAGCAGAACTGACCGGGTGATTGATGAAGTTGCCATGATGGTAGGAACGGAGGCTCAAGCCGGCATGGGTGCAGGCGGTGCGCTTGGTGGTGGTGCGGCTACAGTGGCTGGCGTTGCTACCGGCTGGGCCATCGCTCTAGCCGCAATTGCGGCACTTGTCGGTATTGCAAACTGGAGGACTGCTGTTGAGACGAAAGCAGCTTGTGGTAGCATGATTGGAGAACTTCAAAGCGCCTGGGATCAGACAATTGATGACCATCGCCGAGAATATGAAAGTGTATTAACGAGCCTGGCTGGGCAATTTGCGGGTAGCATTCCTGACGGCGAACGTGACACCGACAACTATACGTCACTTTTTGAGAGATTTGATGAATTTGCTGAACTTCCCAGCAGAGACGATGTCAGTGATGCGCTGTGGAACCAACTGTGTGATGAATGGAATACGTATGTAGAGGGTTCTGAATTCCGCCGCTACTATTCCGTGGAAGCAGATGAATTGTTGATGGCGCGTCGCTCCCGCGAGGTTGAGTTAACACCTGAGATGAGAGTGCAGCCAGTGAGCATGCCGCAACCAGCAATGGGTGGGCCGGGTGCAGCGGAAGCATTGAGGGAGTAATGGGGCTCAAACGAAATCAAGAAGCTAATTATTACCAGTGATATTACAAACACCATAGTAAATGAAATAACAGGTATAAAGCACCGAGGTTACGGATGATAAGCACCTTCGATGTCTTATAAAGCAACTGTTGATAAAGTAAAAAATTTATAACCAGTCAAGGGAGATAAACAGACCTCAAAAGGAAAATGATAATGGCGGAACGCAAAGCAACGGATGGAGAGAAAAAAGAAGGCGTTGGCCGACGTAAGCAGGTCGAGCCGACATACAATCTGCTGGAACAGTCCGCCGAGCCGTATTCGGACCTGTTTGGGGGAATTATTGCTGGAATGTCCATGATAGAACAAGCTCCCATAATAAATAATTCTGAATTACTGGCAGCCCAAAGAGCCAAGGTCATGTTTGGACTTCAGCAAACATACGGTAACAGATACATACAGAGACTCACTGAAAGTAATAAGGAAGCGGTTCCGAGGGACATCAACAGCAGAATAGAGGCAACGAGGGGTTCGGGAAGACCTCTCGACTCGAAGGTCCGCTATCGGATGGAGAAAGCCTTTGGACAAGATTTCAGCAAGGTCCGTCTACATACCGGTGCCGAAGCAGATATGCTGACAAAAGCGCTGGGAGCTCACGCTTTCACCACGGGGAAAGACCTGTTTTTCAGTAAAAGTCCTGATGCAGGGTCTAAATTGCTAGCCCACGAACTGGTACATGTGGTTCAACAACGAAACAATCCTTCAGCCTTTCCACACGAAGTTACTCAACCATGCGAGCCAGCTGAGCGGGAAGCAGAATCAGCCAGCAGCGCAGCACTGCACGGCAGAGTAAGTCCATCATGCTCGCTGGAACAAGGTGTGATAGCTCGGGAAGCAGCCGTAGTGGAGGCCTCTGAGGAGGAGATAGAAATGAGCAGGGGCCGTGAGCCCGGTGTATTTGGGGAAGACCCGATTGGTCACGCTTCCGGTTGGGCGTCTTTTTTGACATCGGATATGGTTCTGTATCAGCAGGGACAATATGATGATCAGTCCGGTATTCCTCACGATGCTGTGAGGTGCGGTGCGGCAGCGATCCTGGGAGCAGCAATTGCCGGTGGTCCTGCCGGTTTAACAACTTTCATAGATCGATTGAAGGCCAGGGTGGAGTCCACAGGTGCACAGGAGTCTGACGAGCTACCTCTTTCACGTCAGGTAGAAAAAATGCGCGAACTCCATACTAATTGGCATTTCGATCCGGGACCAGGTTGGAATGAAGTAACCTCGGATATTGTCGATGAACATCCATTCACATATGATGACCTTTCATGGCTGCAGGCAATTGCCTACGTACAATTTGTGCAATTTGCTGGCATGGGCATGACATCAGGTGAGGTACAGACCGCTGCCGGGGAACTTACCCAAGCACCGGTGGCTCCGGTCACACCTGCTCCACATTACATGACTCCTATGAATGCGAACCAGATGAGTCAAACTGTTGTTCACAATAATCACGAGGTGGTAAGTCGATTTATCAGCCCTGGTGCTCCAGCCAGGTTGCAGCCGGGACAGTCGATCATTTTTAGCATAATGGTGTTCGTACGGGAAGACGGCAACTGGGTAATGAATTCACATGCGGTGACATTATCCAACATAGATGGCACGTTTCACATATATAATCCGGAGACGACTCCAGTAGCAGATTTCGTAATACAATATCTGCCGGCAATTTACCAAAATCTACCTATGGATAACCTGATGGGTCGCCATCTGGCCACGGCAGAGGCCGATGCACAACAGGGTATTTTCGGTCTGACCCTTGGATTAGTAGGCGAAGAGTTGACAGCACCGTTTCAGTTTTAAATGAAAGGATTAATGAGTAAATAGAATCAAAGGGAAATTACAGTCATGATAGGCAACCTTGATGAAACTATAAAGCAACTGCTGCTAAAGGAGGGGGCATTTGACCCGGCCGAGGTAGACATCTCCTTTGAAGCTCCGAACCAGGAGTGGTCAGCATCTATCTCCAAGCCAACAATAAATGCCTATCTCTACGATATCCGCGAGAACCATCAATTACGCAGCTACGACTGGACGATGTCGCGAAACCAAGATAGGACGGCTACCAGGAAAAAGGTGCCTATCAGAGGAGACCTATCTTACTTGATTACCGCCTGGACAAAACATGTCGAAGATGAGCACAGTCTTTTAGGGAGACTATTAGTTGTGCTATCGCGTCACCAGATTCTTCCTGAGGATGTACTGCAGGGCGAATTAAAAAAGCTGGACATTCCTATACATGCAACTACGGCTCAGCCTGATGGCATATTCAAGAACCCGGCAGATTTTTGGAGCGCTCTGGATAATCCGATAAAACCGTCTATCAACTATGTAGTGACTGTGCCGGTGGACCTGGAAATAGCCTTCACTTCTCCCATAGTTTGGACAAAGACTATCGACGTAAAAGAACTGGAAAAAACAGAGGTGGAAGAGATAGTGCAGATCGGAGGGACTATCCATGAGAAAGGCAATCCGGACGCAACTATTGCACAGGCTATTGTTGTCGTTAAAGAAGCTGGTATGACAGCTAAAACAGACGCCTTCGGAAAATATACTTTACCGAAGCTTCAACGCGGCAGCTACACATTCCTGATAGTTGCCCCTGAGCGACCTACCAAAGAAATCAAGGTAGTTATACCGAGTGCCAGCTACGAGATTGAACTATAGAAGGGGGTGAGAAAAGGACAAATACGTTTAAGATAAACTCGGAATTGACGTCGCAGCACCGGGCCGAGGTCGAGTCCAAGTCAAAACCGATTTATAGTAAAGCCCGGGGGAATTAAGAAGAAAGGAGGAGAAAATGTCACCACAATATTTATCTCCTGGTGTCTACGTAGAGGAGGTGGAACGTGGGGCAAGACCTATTGAGGGTGTCGGCACGGCCGTTGCTGCTTTTGTTGGTTTTGCTGAGAAAGGTCCCGTTAACCAGCCTACTTTCATTGCGAACTGGACTCAGTTTGTCTCCACTTTCGGTGGCTTCGTCCGCGACGGCTTCCTGGCTCATGCCGTCTATGGCTACTTCCATAATGGCGGCGGAAGTTGCTATGTCACCGCACTACCAAGCGCCGAGGGAGAGACTGAGGCACCAAAAGCACGAGTTTCACTACCAGCTAAGGCTGAAGCATCTGTCGAGAGCCTGATTGTTACAGCTCTTAAGCCAGGTGTTAGCGAGGGCGAGATAGTCATAGAAGTGGCAGCACCTGCCGAAGGTGCACCCGAAGACCAGTTTACTTTTATCGTGCGCCGCGGAGCTACAGAGGAAGTCTTCGACAACATTACCCTGCGAAAGGCGAAGGGAGTCCGGAATGTTCTGGAAACAATAAACAAGGAGTCCAAACTGGTCCAGGTAGCTGAAAAAGAGTCGTCTTTAAGTCTAGCCGAGAGAATGCCGGCACCGGGAAGTTACCCGCTGGCAGCAGCAGCCACTACCGCAGTTGCCACCGCTATTCGTCCAGATCTGATCGTCGGCAATGCAGCAGACCGGTCCGGAGTTGCCGGATTCGAGGCGGCTGAAGACGTAACTATGGTCAGTGTGCCTGATCTTATGGCCCTCTATCAAGCGGGCAGGATTTCCATGGAAGGAGTAAAGGCTGTCCAGCAGGCCATGCTTGACCACTGCGCTAATATGAAAGACCGCTTCGCTATACTGGACTGTCCGCCTGGAATGAGTCCTCAAGAAATTAAGGACTGGCGGATGAAGGATGCTGGCTATGATTCCAAGTACGGAGCCGTATACTACCCCTGGATCAGGGTTGCCAACCCTCTTGGTAATGGAGAGGGGATACTGGTACCGCCTTCAGGACATATGGCTGGAATCTATGCCCGCAGCGACACTGAGAGAGGTGTCCACAAGGCTCCGGCAAACGAAATAGTCCGCGGAGCTCTGGGGCTGGAAACGAAAATCACTAAAAGCGAACAGGATTCCTTGAATCCTGTGGGCATAAACTGCATCCGTGCTTTCCCTGGCCGTGGCATTCGAGTCTGGGGAGCAAGGACCCTGGCCAGTGATGCCCAGTGGCGCTACATCAATGTCCGCCGCCTGTTTAACTTCATTGAGGAGTCTATCGAGTTGGGCACTCAATGGGTAGTGTTCGAACCTAACGATATGGATCTCTGGGAACGCATAAAGCGTGATATCAGAGCATTTCTCACCAGGGTTTGGCGCGATGGCGCCCTCTTTGGAGCTACACCTGACGAGGCTTTCTATGTCAAGTGTGATGACGAGCTAAATACAGTTGAGGTAAGAGATGCTGGTCAGGTTATTATCGACATCGGCATAGCACCGGTAAAGCCAGCGGAGTTTGTCATTTTCCGAATAAGCCAGTGGGCAGGGGGTGCCGAGGTAAGCGAATAAGATTGCATAATTTAGAAAGGAGGTGATTAAAAATGGCACTAGGAATGCGTAAGGATCCTTTAGCATCTTTCAGTTTCTATGTCGACATTCAAGGAGCGGTTGTAGGCACGTTTAAGGAGTGCAGCGGATTGGGCTCTGAAACTGAGCTCATTGAATCCAAGGAGTCGGATAAAGGACGACTGGTCTACATGAAACTGCCCGGGGCACTTAAATGGGAGAATATCTCACTCAAGCGGGGCATTACCGATTCAATGGATATCTGGAAATGGCGAAAACAGGTTGAAGAAGGTGACATGAGCGGAGCGCGAAAAAATGGCTCTATCATAATGTATGACCAGACCAATGCGGAAATAGCCCGGTGGAACTTTACCGATGGCTGGCCGCGCAAGGTTTCGGGTCCAACCTTTAACGCCGAGAACAACGAGATAGGGATCGAGGAACTGGAGATCGTTCACGAAGGAGTTAAACGCGACCATTAAGTAATAGAGGTGAATGATATGCTGCAAACTGAGTTTGAATTCACCCTACCCAGGGGATACGTGGACAGCGATGGCAATCTCCATAAAAAAGGAGTAATGCGCTTGGCAACGGCAGCAGATGAGATATTGCCCCTTCGAGATCCAAGGGTTAAGTCTAACCAGGCCTACCTGGTGGTCATCTTATTGTCCAGGGTCATTTCCCGCTTGGGTGACCTGGGGGAAGTAAACACAAAGATTGTCGAAGGGCTTTTCTCAGCAGACCTTGCCTATCTCCAGAACTTCTATCGTCAGATTAATGAAAACGGTGATAGCGTAATGCAGGCTACCTGTCCTGAGTGCAGTAAAACGTTTGGGATGGATTTAGGCCACCCGGGGGAATAACAGGCTACCCCCTCGACCAGCTCTACGAGGAGGTAGCCTACATAGCCTATTACTTCCACTGGCCTCTCTGGGACATCCTGGAACTGGAACATGCTGAGCGGCAGCGATGGGTTGAGCAAATTGCCAATATAAATAGTAAGTTAGGGGAAATGGCTCATAGCCTGTAGTACCTTAGAAAGAAAGGAGTGCCAATGACCCACATGATGGGCATTGCGGGAGCATATGCTTTAGCCTGGGCTAGACTGAAGAAAAAGCTGCTTGAGTTTTCCCACTTCAGTGCTGAACCTGGAAGCCAACAGGATTCAGGGAAAGTCCTTGATGAGATAACTCGCGTAGAAATGGAGTCTGCTTTTGGCTATGACCTGAGAGATGTCCGCATACACAGGACAAAGCAAGCTGGTGAATTAGCCAGAAAGCTCCAGGCAGAAGCATTTACCATCGGGACTGATATCTTTGCAGCCGAAGGAAAGTTGAGTAGTGAAACAGGTGAAGGCAAGGGCTTGCTAGTACATGAGCTTACTCATGTTATACAGCAGACCCACCCTAAAACCACCATCCCCATTTCTAATGATAGTACAGAACTGGAGATGCTACATATCCCTAGACTTCCTTTCATGCCTGCAAATTCAGGATATCCTGATAGAGCACCCGTTCTAGCACCTCAATTCGCCACATCGGGCTCGGCACCGGCTTCAAGAACTGCAACATCACAGCAAATGGAAACTGAAGCACAAACAGCAGAACAGACTATGCGTTCCACATCAGACAGCACTGCAGAAGAGCAGGACAGAGCTGCACAAGTTGACGCTGAAGAAATTGCCAACCTGGTCTATCGACTTATGCAGCAGGAATTACTTGTAGAGAGGGACCGAACTAGGAGGTAGTAACAGAGTAATGGCTCAATTCGAAGTAAACCAGGGAAGGAGATCGACGACCAGTACAGGTGAGAGAGTTGATCCACAAATAAGCTGCCAATTTCATGTAGAAATCGACGGTATTGCGGAAGCCACTTTCAGGGAATGCTCCGGTTTGGAAGCCCAGACAGAAGTAATGGACTATGAAGAGGGAGGCGTTAACGACCATGTCCACAAGTTGCCTGGGAGAACGAAATTTACCAATGTAAGCCTGAAACGAGGCGTAACTGATTCTAACGCGCTGTGGGAATGGTACGAGAAGGTAATCCAGGGACGAATCGAGCGGAAGAATATATCTATTATTCTCTTCGACGCACGCAGTACGGAAGTAAAACGCTGGAATTTTGAACGTGCTTATCCCACGAAGTGGTCAGGTCCCGGCCTCAAATCAGAGGAGAATGCCGTCGCTATTGAGTCCATGGAACTGACCCATGAGGGGATGAGTGTAGGTTAAAGGAACATCAAATGATGCCGGACAACAACGAAATTTTACCCAGCGAAAGCATAAATGAAAGGCTTTCTGTAAGCAGTGAACTGGCAGCCAGCATTAACGGGAGAACCAGGGAGCTATTAGATAAGTTGCTTCCGGCACTTTCCTTTATGCCTTATCTCCGAACACAGCAGCCTACTTTGTTCTCACCTTATCGATATCCCGGTGAAGATTACGCTGAATGGGTCAAGGAATTTATTTCCAGGCTTTATCTACCGCTTACATCGATAGCGCTGTTTGGTCATAATTCCGGGTTCTGGCTTCCACCAGTACCCTTTACCTGGTTTGATCCCCTTTTATGGCGTCGCTTCAAACGACAGGGTGCAGCCGAAGAACAATATCCGGCAGCTATCGATGATAGCATAATAGATATGTCTCTCCCGTTTACCAAAGAGAACTATGCAAGTATATTCCATAATATCCAGCCCCCGTATATAAGTCCTCATTTCCCTGACCTGACAAGGCTAATAAATCCAGTAATAAGTAACGTAGGACCCGTACAAAGAGGCCGGCCAGCGAGAGCGATCTACCGAGGGCTTGAACTCGCCGGTAAGCAAAGCTTATTCAAACCGCCAGCTATGCCGATCGAGTCCACCAGCGATCCTGCTTACCCGTGGATCGAGATTGACAACAGACTCATCCCACAAACAGCTATGCCTCTAAACACCGGTATGCATCAATTCACACGACGGACGATGTTACCCCTGAATACCAGCAAGCATCAATTCAAGCAGCAAACAATCGTCCCGTTGAATACCGGCCCATACTTATTGCCTGTAATCCATGATGATATAGTATCAAGTGAAAGTCCAAGCCATCTGCATCAGGTAGAAGCCTTATATCCTTCACTTCCCGCAGCATCGCCTTTGTCCACTCTTGATACTGTCTCGACAAGGCGTGGTCGAAGAGAACCAGCACTGCGGCGAATAGAACCAGCGCTACTGCCCGGAAATGTTGTAATGACAAGGGATAGCACAGCACCACCGCTCTTTGCTGCCTTCTCATCTACAGACCAGGAGTCAGATTCCAGGCCGTCAGAGCCTTTTGTACTGGCATCAGAAACAACGTCGCAAGGGAAAGCAGCAACTGATCCTATTACGTCTGTATCCCGACCGTTACCAGTGAATGATGCTCCGACAGGCGAGTCGGAACCGGTTAGTACACCGGTTCCGAGGAAATCTACATCTCGCCCAGAAGAGCAAACTGTGCATCCCGCCGGAATTGTATTCGACGAGTTTCAAATGGTAAGTGCCCGATTATCTTTAAGCGATAATCTTGGCTCTCGCCGGACACCAACATTGCATAGTTTGATCAGACACACTCCCTTTGGATTAGCGGAACAGGCGGGGGCAGAAGATATTACTAGTTTAGTTGATACGGTCAGACCCGGCAACGGGTATGGCGGTGTTACCAGTCATAACATGAGTTCAGGAATAGAGCTGGCACTGGCTCCTGTAGGACGGCGTCGCGAAAGTACAGATGCCACTACTTCATCCACCCAAGCGGGAGAACAGAGTATGGCCCAAACAGAAAATGAAGCATCATCAGAGATTGATACCGAGGCATTAGCCTCGGAAGTCTATGATATTCTCAAGCGGCGTCTTCTTATTGAAAGGGAGCGCGCTCAAATTACAATATGATAAAAGGCGTGAAAAGACAATGAATGTATCCAGTGGCGAGTTAGCGAAAGCAATAATCCTTGTGGTGGATGGAAGCCGCATGGGACAGTTTGTTGAATGCATGTTTCGTCCTAAAGAATATACCATAACCAAGCGGAATAACTGGCAAGCGGGTGAAGCGAAAGGCAGGGGAGTGCCTGCGCTCGAATTCAGAGGTGGTGGGGCATCAAGCCTGACAATGGAACTTTTCTTTGATACATATGAAGAGCAAGTAGACGTTCGTAGATATACAAATAGAATATGGGAGCTAATGGCGATTGATCCTATGCTGGTAGACAGCACCACTTCCAAGGGAAGACCACCTTTATGCCAGTTCCAATGGGGACCGGTAATTTCTTTCAAGGCGGTGATCACTAACATTAATCAGAAGTTCACCATGTTCAGACCCGATGGCTCGCCGGTGCGAGCTACATTGACTGTTACATTTCAGGAGGCGGAAGAAGCTGGCAGGTTTCCTTTCCAGAATCCCACAACTGCCAGCAAACCTGGCTATAAAATCCGAGTAGTGAAGGAGGGGGAGTCTCTTGACTGGATCGCTCATGAAGAATATGGCAACTCTACATTATGGAGGTTTATTGCGGACATCAATAACCTTGAAAATCCAGCGAAATTAACTCCGGGGCAAGTATTGTCCATAGCGCCTGCCCCCTAAAGGATAAACATGCCAGAACAAGATAGTCATGTCTCTCAATTTTACATCAAGATAGACGGGGCTGATGCTCCTCAAGGAGTTATGGATAACCTCGTCTTTGTGGAAGTAGATGATGCTCTCAATATTCCTGATATGTTTACAATTCAAATTCGCGATCCCCAACTGGAATGGACGGATTCCGATACACTGGCTATAGGAAAGGAAGTGGAGATATCTGTCCGTGGTGAAAGCGGTCAGGTCACCCTTCTAGTTGGTGAAATCACAAGTTGTGAGACCAGTTTCAGACATGGTGCGGGGGCAACCGTGATGGTGCGAGGCTACGATCAATCCCATCGCCTGGGTCGGGGCAGACAGACAAGGTCTTTTGCTCAGGTAACGGACAGCGATCTTGCTACCAGAATCGCCCGCGAACTGGGGCTCAGGGTGGAAGCCGATTCCACCTCCGAAGTACATGAATACGTGCTTCAGGACAATCAGACGAACCTGGAGTTCCTGGAAAGTAGAGCCAGGCGGATTGGTTTTCGCCTCTTCGTAGAAGAAGGAACCCTGCATTTCCAGAGTGTCCCCGAGAACGGAGCTGAGGTGCCAACTTTAGAGTGGGGTGTCAACCTGCTGGAATTTAATGCCCGTCTCACCACGTCGCGACAGACCTCTGAGGTAGAAGTTCGAGGATGGGACCCGCAGACCCGGAGGGAAATCGTTGGTCGAGCCAACCGTGCTCAGGATATGCCTGAAGTCGGCGAAAACCGTCAGGGAGGACAGGTAGCTGAAGAAGCTTTCGGCTCTGCTGGCAGGGAGATCGTGGTTGATCGTGTGGTAAGTACCCAGGCAGAAGCTGATTCACTGGCCCAGTCTCTCTGTGAAGAGATGGGGGGTGATTTCATTCAGGCTGATGGTGTCTGCTCCGGGAATCCAGCGGTACATGCAGGAGCAATGGTTGAATTAACGGGAATCAGCGACCGTTTTCAGGGGCGCTATCGCATCAGTCATGCTGTCCAACGTTATGATGCCAGGGGATATACTACCCGGTTTTCTATCAGCGGGCGTCATGCCAATACTATTGCTGAATTAGTCAGGCCCCAGAGCAGCGGAAGCGGAAGTCACAGTGTTGTAGTGGGTATTGTCACTAACAACCAGGACCCTGATGGAATGGGCCGGGTAAAACTCAGATTCCCCTGGCTGGAAGAAGGAACGGAGAGTAATTGGGTCCGAATAGCTACCCCTATGGCTGGTCAGGACCGAGGTATGTTTTTCCTTCCGGAAGTGAATGACGAGGTGCTGGTATCATTCGAACACGGAGATTTAAACCGCCCGTATGTCCTGGGAGCATTATGGAATGGAGAGGATAATCCTCCTGAGACAAACAGTGACGGCAGAAACAATATCCGCAAGATACGTTCCCGAAGCGGCCACGAGATTATTTTCGATGACAATGGCGACGCCGGGCAAGAAAAGGTAGAAATCCATTCTAATGCCGGACATACAATTCTCCTGGATGATTCAACTGGACGGGAAAAGATTGAAATCAGCGATAAGACAGGTAATAACACAATAACAATGGATTCGGTACAGAACTCTATCACACTGTCAAGTGCTATGAATTTGAATATAGACGCACAGATGATTGAGATCAGCTCCCAGGGGACTATGACCTTGAGGGCTGGTGCTAATCTGACGATTCAAGGTGCGATGGTACAAATAAATTAAAGGAGAAGAAAGATGCCGCTCGCGGCACGAGTTGGAGATATGACATCTCACGGGACCCCCCTTGGGCCGGGCCCCGGAAGTGCCAATGTTTTAATAGGAGGCATGCCTGCATGGAGGGCAACAACCGACGTCCATAACTGTCCGTTGGTAACCGGCACTGTTCCCCATGTTGGTGGGGTAGTCGCAATGGGCAGTGCAACAGTCATAATCAATAATCTTCCCGCAGCCAGACAAGGTGATGTGATTACTGAGAGTGGACCACCTAATTCCATAGCTATGGGATGTCCGACTGTAATGATTGGCTGAATAGGTATTGAGAAACGATTACAGACAGAAAACATCATGTTGAGGTAAATTGCATGATAAAGACAAACAATAACACCAAAGATATTATGGGTAGCGGTTGGCGTTTTCCCCTGGGAGTCGACGGGCGTGGCGGAATTGACCGGTCTGTTGCTGAAAAGGATATCGAAGAATCCATTCGTATTATTCTTGGCACGGCCAAGGGAGAAAGACGTATGCGTCCCAATTTCGGCTGTGGCATTCACGACCTGGTATTCTCACCAAATAGTGCCTCAACCTGGAGCCTGGCTGTTCACCGGGTGGAAGAAGCTTTAGGATGGTGGGAACCACGCGTTGAAGTTACTGAAGTTGACGCCTTCCCAGACCCGACCGACATATCTCGATTACTGATAAATATCAAATATAAAATTAAGGCAACGAACGATGAGCGAAATCTTGTCTATCCGTTCTATCTATCCCGCTAAATTAAGGAAGGGAGGTTAAAATGGCATTACCAGCACCGATTCTTGATGACCGTAGATTTCAGGATATAGTAAGCGAAGCGAGAAGCCGAATACCTCGTTATTGTCCGGAATGGACTGACCATAACCTTAGTGATCCTGGAATTACTTTCATAGAACTATTCGCCTGGATAGTCGATATTCTCTTGTATCGGCTCAATAAAGTACCAGAGAGAACGTACATCAAATTTCTTGACCTTATTGGAGTCAAATTGCAGGCAGCCCGCCCGGCTAATGCAGATATTACTTTCCGTCTGTCAGCGCCGCAGCCGGAGCCAATAAATATTCCCAAAGGGACTGAGGTCGCTACTATCCGGACTGAGACTCAGGATGCAGTGGCCTTCACCACTGTAAGAGACCTTAAAATTATACCGCCGAAGATGAGCCACTGTTTAATCAGCCGAGGTGGTACTGTCTTTCATGACTACTTGCCAGTACTAAAAACACGCGAGATGATGGACATTTTTCAGAAGGTACCCCAGGAGGACGATGCTTTCTATATAGGCTATACTGAAAACCTTGCTGGCAATACTCTGCGCCTCACTTTTGAAACCAGTATAGAAGGCATTGGCGTCGATCCCCTGAACCCGCCGCTTACCTGGGAATTCTGGGATGGGGAGGAAAATGATTGGGCGAGCTTGAGACTGGAATCAGACACCACAGGTGGACTCAACAGGGATGGAGAGGTTATCCTCCATGTGCCTTACTCCTGTGACCTGACAGAAGAAGACGGAAAATTGGCCTGCTGGATACGGTGCCGGGCCACCAAGCCACGACCCAAGCAACCCGCTTATACCAGCTCCCCGAGGGTTCGAAGTGTTAGCTCTTATAGCATCGGTGGCACCGTGTCCGCCAGCCATGCTTTTCGAGTTAATACAGAGGTATTGGGACGGAGCAACGGTAGTCCGGGTCAAATATTCTATTTACAGAACATCCCGGTTTTACCCCGTGATGAGGGCGAAACTATAGAAGTTGAACAGAATGGCGGAGGCTGGCAGACATGGCAAGAGGTCAAGGACTTTTCAGCTTCCGGACCTGATGACCTTCATTTCACCTGTGACAGTGTTAATGGTGAAATTCAATTCGGTCCTCGTGTGAGACAGCCTGATTCAGAAGAACGTCAATTCGGAGCCATTCCAGCTAAAGGAAAGCGAGTGCGCTTTTCCGGTTATAGATGTGGTGGCGGAGTACAGGGTAACGTCGGGGAGAGAACATTGTCCGTACTGAAATCGTCCATACCCTATGTTGCCTGGGTGACCAATTATGAGGCAGCGCTTGGCGGTACTGATTCGGAAAGCCTCGAAAGTGCCAAATTGCGCGCTCCAGATGTACTGAAAGCACGAACTAGGGCTGTTACTGCTGACGACTTCGAATATTTTGCTTATCAAGCCTCTCCTGGTGTAGCACGAGCCAAATGTTTGATTCCGAAAAGCGCTGATGAAAAGGGCTCAATCCCCCCTGGAACTGTACGGTTGCTTATTGTACCTGCGATATCTGCTGAAGATAGCGTCATTCAGAAAGACCAACTGGTTGTTCCGGACCAGTTACGGAAGCAGGTAACCAATTATCTCGATGAACGACGTCTGCTCACGACTCAACTGGTAATCGCTGATCCTGATTACTGCGGAGTAACCGTGGAAGCAAAGGTGAAAGCCAAAACCAAAACCGACCTTAAGCGGCTGAAAAGCGAAATAGAAAAGAAACTGCATCAATTTATCAATCCGATAACCGGCGGCCCGGATAATACCGGATGGCCCTTTGGACGTGACATTCTAGCATCGGATATCTATTCGCTTATCCAGACACTGCCTAAGGTCGATTACGTTGAAGATGTCAGTCTTTTCATGGTTGACCTTGCTACAGGAAAGCAGGGACAGGCGACTACGAAACTAAGTCTATTTCCGGAGCAGTTGCCATGTTCATACCAGCATCAAGTTATTGTAGTTTAAAAGCGGTGGATTACCTAGTATTTCATAGTATTCCAGCAATGAGCAGAGGTGATGAAATATGCTAACAGACTCACAAAATACAGGTGAAGAACAGTACAGTAGCTATTTACAGTATTTACCTGCCTTATATAGAGAAGATGATTTCACAGGGAGATTCCTCCGCATCTTCGAGGATATCATCGATCCAGTAGAAGGTACTATTAATAACCTTCATTTCTATTTTGACCCGGGAACTACGCCTGAATCTTTTATACCCTGGCTTGCTTCCTGGGTTGGATTGGTGCTGGATGAGAGATGGCCTGAAGCGAGACGACAGGAATTGATAAACTCAGCGGTCGAACTATACCGCTGGCAGGGCACAAAACGGGGACTGAGCCAGTATCTTAAGATCTACACCGGCGTTATGCCTGAGATCATTGAACATACCTATACACCACCAGTGCATTCAGAAAGTAATACCCAGCCCGGTACTTCCGAACCTGAAGGCGAAAAAAGCCAGGCTTTCTGTTTTTCAGTGATTTTGAATGTTCCAGATGCTGCTAAGATCAACATCGATATTGTTCGCACAATTATCGAGACAGAAAAGCCTGCGCATACGACCTATCTCTTGAAAACAAGCTGACAAAAGTCTAATATATAAAGCGGTAGTTATAGTATGACCGCCGAGGAAACTAATAAATTCGAGCAGGATTCAGTTAATCCGTCTCAGGATGTGATTACCGGTACCGATACATGGCAAGATGCCTGCGATTACCAACGATACCAACAAAGGTACCCTGACCGTTTATTGTATAGTTCAGTACTGATGACCGGCCTTGAAGTCATGCAATGTCAACCAATCGCAGAATTCAAAGTGGAAACCATATCTAAAACAAGTTTGGTCAATAAAAAAATATATTCAAGCTCTGTTAATACCAACAGTCACAAAGCGCATCTGACAAGCGAAAGGAGAGCAAAATGTCCGCGAATATCATGATGAGCCTTTCAGCTACGAAGCTGGAGGTGGCTGCTGGTGATTCTATAGAAACTACTATAACCATTCGCAACCAGAGCCAGATCGTGGATCATTTCGCTATAAAGATAGAAGGGCTTGATCCTACCTGGTGGAACCTTTCCGTTCCCAGCGTTTCCCTTTTCCCTGGAGATCAGGACCAGGCTAAACTAACCATTCGTCCTCCTAAAGAGGCCGAGGCCAAGGCTGGCAGCTATCCTTTTCAAATAAAAGCTATCTCAAGGGCTAATCCTCAGGAAATGACCTCCGAAGAAGCGTTTCTTATTCTTCGGGGTTTCGTAGTCTGGGAAGTAGATATGGCACCTACCAAAGTTGTTGGACGCAGCGGTACTTATCGACTTTCGGTACAAAATAGTGGCAATACCGATATTAACCTGACATTTGAGGGGAAGGATCCCGAGGAAGGGCTTTATTACAAATTTGTCCGGGATAAAGTGACGGTACCTGCGGGAGGTAGTGCACAGGCACAGCTATCAGTTCGCCCTAAAAAAGGAGAACCCAAAAAGCTGTATAGCTTTCAGGTACTGGCAAAACCTGCCGAGGTAAAGGCAACTTCGAAAGAGGTTAAAACCTTAAACGGTCAACTGGAATATCCCCGCCGTAAGTTTCCCTGGTGGATACTCATATTGATCCTGGCGCTTCTGATCATTGCTGTTGCGGTGTTATGGTTTCTCTCCCAGCAAAAATCTACACCTACACCAGTCAAGCCACCTTCAACCAGACCTGATGTCAGCCTCACCATACCCAAAGGTGGAGAGAACTGGTTTGGTGGCTCTACAAAGAACATTACCTGGACCACAAAAGGATCGGATATTGCTTCTGTGGACCTCGAATATTCAAAAGACAACGGGTCAAGCTGGTCATTAATTGCGAAAGGGGAGAAGGATGATGGTACTTATGCCTGGAAGTTGCCTGACACGTCATGCTCAAACTGCTTGATAAGGATTACCATTCGCAGTGCGAACGAAGCTGTTCTGGCCAGAGATACGATTGATGCAGCATTCAACATCTCTGCCAAACCCGAAGTCACCGTCAAGGCACCAAATGGCGGTGAGAGCTGGTTTGCTGGCGGTACACAAAATATTACCTGGACTACTACGGGAACAGGTGTTGCCACTGTAGACTTAGAATATTCATTAGATAAAAGTACCTGGGTATCCATCGCCAAAGGGGAGACCAACGATGGTAGCTATTCCTGGAAACTACCCAGTACTGCATCCAACACCTACCTGATAAGAATAACTATTCGTGGTGCTGATAAAGCTATTCTTGATAGAGATACAAGTGATAAGACATTCACAATTACCAAGCTGCTGCTTCCACCATTTAAACCGAAGGTAATACCAAAGCTGTAGCCCATTAAGGATAAAGTTTTTATAAACAACCGAAGATAGTAAAGCCGATTGACCGGCATAAGAAAGTCCGTATGTTTATCGTTCTCTTTCTAAGCAATTCAGACGTTTGACAGATCGTCTTTTCCACGATCCAGATAAAAGCCTATGCCTCAATCCTATAGACATATAAGCCCTGAGATAGCACTCAAGATAAGGCTGGTGATAACCGACATTGACGGCACACTAACTTCCGGCGGTTATCCCATAAGTGAGGTAGTATCTCAATCCGTACGCTATCTTGAAGACCAGGGTATCATGGTTGGCCTCGCCTCTGGTAGAACACTTCCCGGGCTGGAAGACGTGGCCCGTGATTTAAGCATTAGCGGTCCCATTATCGCTGAAAATGGCGGTGTAGCTAAGTTAAATATAAATACCGACCCTGTAGACCTGGGCTATTCCCGAGAGCCAGCACTCAGGTGCTTAAAAAAACTCAAGACACTGTTCCCCGATGCTATCCAGGAAAGGGAAGATAACCAATATCGCCTGGTCGATGTGGTCTTCTGGTCCCACGGCATCGAAACTGAACAATTGAAAAAACACCTGGATGATACCGAACTCCTTGATTCCGGTTATATACTTCACCTCCAGCCCAAAGGAATCAGTAAAGGAAAGACGCTTATTAGAATACTTGATGAAATAGGGGATGGCAGCCTGAGTCCAGAAGCAGTAATGGTTTTCGGTGATTCTCTTACCGATATATCTCTTTTCCAGCTTTTTTCACACAGCGTACTGATACCTAATTCCAGTCTTCCGTGCCAACATAGACAACTGGTGGAAAACGTTGCCAGGTATACAGGTGACCTGAACTCCGGAGATGGTTTCACCGAAGTCGCTTTCCACATCGTAAATACCCGTCTGAATTGTAATCAAGAAACCGGTAATAAAGCTATGTGATAGTATCGATAATGCCGGTGAAATTGTCTTTACATAATATGTGCCCGACGTCTTTTAACCGTTCTTCTCCCGATCCCTGGAAACGTACGTGCCTGTCACATACCTTTTTAGCTGTGATCACGTACCAGACTCTCTAATCCAAGCTCATTGAGACATTGCTGAGACGGAGCACCGCTTTTCATATCCCAGCCCATAGCTTTATAATAGCCGGACCTCATTGCTTCAAAGTCGAGAAGACGGCCGGCAGTCGGCCCCATTAGCGCAGGTTTAGCTATTCTCTCAGGCAAATAGATATCCTGAGCTTTTATTCCTTCCCTGATATTAAACGCCTGCCGCAAGGTGAGGATTCTTTTCCCGGCAGTAACCGCTTCAGGCACGGTAAAGTCCCAGCCGGTAACAGCATTTACAAATTCAACTATCGGATACATGGTGCCTGTGCTGAGAGCAAAAAGACACGTGCCACAGCTAGAAAACATCTGTCCATAACTTAAAGCAACGGCATTTATCCGGCCCCGGCGTTCATACTCGTCTCCCTCGTCCGGTCTTTTTAACTCCGAATACGGTCCCAGGTCTCCCCGCCCTTCAAGTCGCGTTGCTGCACTGGCAGTCATATGGCGACCCGGGGTAGCATCGCTGATATATACCAGCCCCCGGGATGGTAAAAATCTGGGATCATGAAAGCCAGGCTCCTGGCCATGAATGTGGATGGCGTACTTCTCAGATCCCCGACCAATTTTTTTAGCTGCTCTCTCTACACCGTCAGCGAGGATATCACCCAGTCCCTCTCTCCTTACTACTTTCTCCAGCATGGTTAATATTGCCGGCACACTGCCCCAGGTAAGCTCGATTCCTCCCGTGTCTTCCTTACTGATAATGCCATTCTCATAACAGTCCATGGCGAATGCTATAACCGTGCCTGTTGAAATAGTGTCAATACCATAGCGATCGCAAATGTCATTAGCTCTTACTATTGACTCAAGGTCACTATTCATTAGCATTGTGCCAAACGCAGCAACAGTCTCATATTCCGGCTTACGCATTTCAACTTTAGACGACTCCTTACCTATACCAAGAACACCACCGCAGTTTATCGGGCAATTGCCGCACCCCGCTCTTCTCACCTGGTATTTAATAAGATTTGCGCCGTCGATTTTTGCATGATCGGGAAAGGCCTCCTCACCCTTCAGACTCCAATTTTTAATGGGAGCATTACCTCCACTTACCCCCCCTGTTAGGCCACCATTCGTGCCGGCACCGCTAATCATTTTAATAAATGGAATCTGGTCAAGCTTATGAAAATGCGCAAGTGTATCCTTTCTTAATTTTTTAATCATGTCAGCATCAGCTAGCTCGACCTTGCCACTGCCTTTAACCGCAATTGCCTTCAACTTCTTTGAGCCCATTACTGCTCCGATACCAGACCTACCTATTACACGCTGGTCGTCAGTGACCACCGATGCTATTAATGAGAGGGCTTCTCCAGCAGGTCCTATGCAAGAGATCCTGAGCCGTTTTTCATTTGTCTCATGGCATAGAATCCGAACGGTCTCGCGGGTATCTTTGCCCCACAGGTGCGTGGCACTCTTCAATTCTGCCTTACCGTTATGTATAAACAAATAGACAGGTTCAGGAGAAGTGCCGGTAAAGAAAATGGCATCATATCCTGCTGCCTTGAGCTCGGGGCCGAAAAATCCTCCTGAATTGGAATCGCCCCATGTATTGGTGAGTGGAGATTTGGTTACCACCATGTACTTCGATGTCATGGGAGCAGGGGTACCCGTCAGCAGGCCAGGTACAAAACCAATCATATTTTCCGGGCCTAAAGGCTCAATATTAAGCTTCATACGTTCGAAAAGTATCCGGACTCCCAATCCAACACCGCCAATGAAATTGCGATAGATTGTTTCTGGCAATAATTCTTCATTAATTGAGCCAGAGGTTAAATCGACGACAGCTATCTTTCCGGTATAACCTGGCATATTCAACACTCCTTTTAAAGGTTAATTTAATTGTTAACTGGAAGGTCTTTTGCTAGCATACTAAAGCGCGGCGTTCAGAATTTTTGATAAATCCTCCTTACTAACACTACGGGGATTGTCTATTTTCAGCATTATCCCTTCGTATGCAAAAACGTCGTCGACAATGTGAGGTATATCGGAAGCTACTATACCAACATCGCCTAATGTCTGCCTCATCCCCAAATCTTGAGACAGCTTTCTCACTGCCTCGACTGATTTTTCTGCCGCTTCTATTACAGAAATTGACTCTATCCTTTCCCCCAGTAATTCTGCAATCCTGGCGAGCCTTTTCGGGACAGCCAGTATATTGAATGTCATAATATGAGGCAACAGTATGCTCAAGGCTTCCCCATGGCTAATATTTGCTTTTGTAACTATATATCCATCAGTCTGGTGGACAAGGCCTGCACCTTGCAGTCCCACAGCCACCATACTCATTGAAGCAGCAATAGACATGTTATATCTGGCTTCTTTATTACTGCCTTTGGCATACGCCAGACGAAGATTATCAGAAACCATTTTCATAGTGCGCTCAGCAAACATGTCACCAACAACATTGGACCGTGGACTGACATAAGCTTCTATAGCATGGGTCAGAGCATCCATTCCTGTCTCAGCAGTAACCTTTTGAGGCAAACCCATGGTCAGCTCCGGGTCTACTATTGCAGCATCAGCAAAGAGAGACTGTCCGCGCACCAGCTTCTTTCGTCCATCCACCTTATCAAATGCTAATGCGACTCTACTCCATTCACTGCCTGTACCGCTGGTAGTGGGGATTAATAGTTTGGTTAGAGTCTTTCCTTCAACAACGGCAGGAGGAAAGAAATCCTGAACCTTCTTCCGGCTAAAAGCAACTGCACTCACTATCTTGGTGGTATCCATAACACTACCACCTCCGATACCAATGAGGAGGTCAAATCCTCCATCAGCTACAATTTGGCTGCACTGCTCTATGACATCAACCGGCGCATTTGGTTCACAACCATCAAACAAACCAAACTTACATCCCGCCTTTTCAAGTGACGACTGTATCCTGTTAACCAGACCGGCCGCTACCACACCGGCATCCGAGATAATCAAAACATTTGTCGCCCCAAATTCCTTTGCCAGGTCACCAACGCTATTTGCACTGCCCAGACCGATATTCGTTCTGGGAATGTATATTGAAAATATACGTTGCATAAGACTGACTTCTCCTTTTCTAAATTTTTAACAATAACAGACAGATCTTCCTTTCTGCGGGTACCCTCTATGACCCTTATGTTGGTATAAAACTGAAAACCTGATCCAAAGGTAAAAGTACTGATTAAGCCAGCACCTGTAATCAAGCGCCAGTGTTTCTTACCCGGCATTGTTTAATAGTTCAAATAGTAGCCCTCAATAACTCTCAGCAAGCTATGATCGCCTATTCATCTCTTTCGCATACCATCAAAACAAGCTGCTTCTCTTTCGGCTAATTCTCTAATCTCCACTACCTCAATGCATCACTACTCCACCATCAACGACAACAGTCTGACCGGTCATAAAATCACTGTCGGAAGAAGCCAGAAAGATAACCGCACCAACAAGGTCTTCAGGATATTCTACTCGTTTGAGGACACGAGAAGAGGCTTGACGTTGACAGGCCTCCACAGCAGACTGGTCATCGGGCTCTTCACTCAATGTCCTGCCAGGTGCTATACAGTTGACGTTAATATTATACTCACCCATGGCTGTAGCCAGGCTTCGGGTCAGTCCGATCACACCACCCTTGCTCGCTACATAGTGCGGAAATATGGCTAAACCCCTGAAGAACGTGCCCGATGAAATATTTATTATTTTACCTCTTCCCTGGTCTTTCATGCAGGGAAAGACAGCTCGTGAACAAAGGAAGGGTCCTTTAAGGTTAACAGCCATCACCCGGTCCCATTCGTCTAAACTTAGTTCATAAAAGGGTACCATGGATAGTTTGATCCTGGCGTAAATAGCAGCGTTATTGACCAGAATATCAACTTTGCCGAAATGCTCTACAGTTCTTCTGGCCATCTCTAAGGTATCTTCAGCACTGGAGACATCCGTTTTTAATGGTAAGACCTCCGTACCTTTTGCCTGGATCTCTCGTGCGGTAGCTACTGCTGCCTCAAGGTCTATGTCACTGATTACCAGCTTGGCCCCCTCTTCAGCCATCCCCATACAGAAAGAACGACCTATCCCATGTGCACCACCGGTAACGATGGCAACCTTATCTCTTAACCTGAAACCTTTATCCTGTTTCTCACTCATAGAAGCAACTGCATTTCTAATCGCCAATATAGTCTATTCCTCATTACGGTGTCAACGGCCTGAAAGCTGTTTCAGGCTGGTGAATGCAAAAAATCAAAAGAGGATATGTAGAGCAAAGAAATGGCGCTCTACGTTAAGAAATTTATTGTAAGGGTGTTAACGTCAATAGTTTTCTGGCAATCTGAGGATATTGGGCAATAAAAAGCAGCTCATCCTCAACAAGCGGTTTATGCGACTGGACATTGGCGTATCGTACCAGCTCCAGAATCTCAGCAGCCTCATCTGCATCTTTGAAAGAAACTTCGATATTGCCCATTATGTGACTGAAGCCGGATATTCCCGAATATTCACCTGAAGATATCTCTCTGCCCGTCTCAACTATCTCCGGCTCACCTCTTCCCAGCTCCTCATAGTCGTACAGCTCGTAATTTTCCGGGTCCTTTAATACTCCATCAGCATGAATGCCGGAAGCATGGGCAAATGCATTCGCCCCAACACCGGGCTGATTTATAGGAATAGGAACTCCGAATGACAAACTTGCATATCTGGATATCGTCCATGCTTTTGATAGGTCAATCGGCATGCCCAACTTATATTTTCTGGCAAAGCCCTTGGACTTAATAATTGCCAGAACTGTGGCTATAAGGTCAGCATTGCCAGCCCTTTCCCCGATACCATTCACAGTAGTATTGATATATGCATCTTGCCCACCATCTATAGCACCTTTGGCTCCGGCAATGGAATTGGCTACTGCCATTCCCAGGTCACCGTGGCAGTGAATCTCAATCGGCATAGCTATGTTTTCAGCCAGAGTTTTTATTGTCTCATATATAGTGAAGGGATTATCGTATCCAAGAGTATCACAATATCTGAGCCGGTCGGCGCCATGTGCCTTTGCTTCTGTACCAAATTTAATGAGATACTTCAGGTCTGTCCTGGACGCATCTTCGGCGTTCACACCAATAGTATCAACGCCGTGAGCGCGGGCGGCATCGACAGCATCAACCATCATAGCTATAATATCATCCCTTGTCTTTTTCCTCTGGAACTTACCCACAATCATTTGATCAGAGGTAGAGATTGAGAGGTTAAGGTGCTTTAAAGTTGGAACAAGCTTGAAAGCGGTTTCCACATCACCGACAGTAGCCCTGATCCAGCCGCCTAAATGAATAGGTTTTAACACACCCAGGTCAACTAAATCGATGTTTGCCTGGAGATAGTAGGATTCATGTTTGGTTGTGGGAAAACCAAACTCGGACTGAAAAACACCCATCTGATTTAGATATATATTTATCAGTGTTTTGGACAGTTTTGACAGGCCTAGCTTGGCAGTCTGGACACCATCTCTATTCGTAACATCTATAATGTATATTTTCGCCATACGTTCACCTCATCGGGGAAATTATTGTATAACATAACTGCATGGAGAATACAGTTCTACGTGTATATTTTATCCAAACTATGGAAATATATAAAGTTACCGCAACATCATCAGGTGACCGGCAAGAACGCTTCTTTCCTCCGGTTTCTCTTTAGCGATTCTGTTTTACAGTGTCGGACTATCTTTCGCTGACCCAGATGAATTGTTCTTGTGGCAACCAGAAGTGTCAGCAATTGCTTTTTCACTATCCGGCTCTATGTGACAAAAGTTGCAGACGATTTGTCAACATCGTTCTAAAATAAAATTGAAAAGTAAAGAAAGGAGGTGCAAGAATGACCGTCATCGTAAGAAGGAGTCCAAGCAGGGCTTTAACATTGGTTGAGCCATTCTACCTTCAGAGGGACATCCTCGAAGAGGCTGAGCAATTGCTGGAGAGAGCATTCTCCCGGCCGTTCTTTCCAGAGGATAGTTTTATTCCCAAAGTCGACATATTCGAGGAGAAGAATGAGCTTGTTATAAAGGGAGAGCTGCCCGGTGTCAAAGAGGAAGACCTCGATATCGGTTTGAAAGATGGTATACTTACCATAAAGGCCGAGAAGAAGCAAGAGGAAGTGACTGAGGAAGCTACCTATTACAGGCGCGAGCAGTCCTATGGACAATACTACCGCTCGATACAACTCCCGTCACCGGTGAAAGAGAAGAAGATTTCGGCGAAATTCGAAAACGGCCTTTTGGAGATACGGCTTCCCAGGGCTGAAGAGGCCAAGCCTAAGCGTATAGAAGTTAAGACGAGCGCTCCAAAGCTAAAGAAGCCCAGAACAACCAAGTCAAAGTCCAAGTAAGGCAAGCGTATGCAAAAAAGAAGGGGGTTGAGCTGTAGCTCAACCCCCTTCTTCATATTTGTAAGAAATTCGATTTTTTTACTGTTTCTTATCAATATCCTCCGGATATACTATTGACAATACATGGCAAAATAAGGTAAATGCTATATGAGAAGCAGGTGAAATTTAGTACAGGATCTCCACGTTTACAACAATTATTTTTCATTGTCTGTAGTTGCATCTATACGTTCAAAGAACATGGAATAAAAAGGAGGGTGGGCATGAAACAACTCGGACTTATTATTGTAGTGTCGCTTTTATTTGGTATAGTTGGATGCACATCGCAATCGAAATTGGATGACCTTTCATCCAGATTACAAAGCTACCAGACCGATACAAATTACAAGTATAGTAAGATTAGCAGCGACTATGAGGCTATATGTAAAGATTACCATGAGATTAAAAACCGGCTGGCGAACGTGCAGGACAGCTATAACACATTGTGCCGTGATTATGATATATTAACCAGTGATTACAATACATTAAACAGCGATTACAGCCTGTTAAATACCAAAGTAACGCAGCTAGAGAAAGATAGTCAGATTCTGAGAGAGCAGGTAGACGAAATCAATCGTTATTTGTTTCCGGGCTCTCCAGGTAATCCTTGAAATAATCCCGGTCAGCAGGGCAGGTAAGAAGAAAAAGCCGTAGCAAAGATTGCCTCAGTAGTAGGACTATGAATACGGCTTCAAGGACCTATGTATGGACCAGATGGAACTATATTTAAGACCGACACCGAGAATCGACTGCGACAACGATTCAATACAAGAGACTGCCCACAACCTGACAGAAGGCCTGTACGAAGTAACAGACAGAGCGAAAAGTCTCTTCTACTTTGTAAGAGACCAGTTTAAATATATACCATACGTATCATACGACTTCTTTAAAAACTATCGGGCAAGTAATACCCTGCAAAAAGGGACCGGTTTTTGTGTTGAAAAAGCCACCCTCCTGATTGCCTTAGCCCGGGCCGTGAACATACCGGGGCGCCTGCACCTTGTCGACATCCGTAACCACCTTATTCCCGGGCATCTTATCGAGCGCATGGGGACAAATTTGTTCAGTAATCATGGTTACAGCGAGCTATATCTGCATGGAAGATGGATTAAGGCTACTCCGGCTTTTGATTTAAAAATGTGCCAGGAGAACCGGATTATCCCGGTCGAATTTGACGGTACAAACGATGCCCTGTTCCATCCTTATAACCTGGATGGACTACTGCACATCGAATATATTAACGACTATGGCTGTTATGATGATGTCCCTGTCGAAGAAATTATCAACGCCTGGATTGAGGTATATGGAACGGACCTTCTTGAGGACTGGAAAGTTTAGCAAAACGGAAACATGGCTATAAAACACAGCCCACAATCGATTAGCTGTACGCTGGTAAGTTATCAGGATATCCCGGAGGGATTCGAGCCCCAACCCGCTGCATCTCCCGCTGTCATCCCGCATAGTGCGATTGGTTCTTTGCTCATTGCTTCCATCTGACCTGCATGATCTGTGAGTCATAATCACGGATTTCCTACGGTATCTTTAGCATGACTGCATGGCATTTCAAACATATTGCTGATAAAAAGTTAAAAATATTTTGGCATCAGTGACTTGACATTATTAATTAATAACAGTATAATATGTTAAAATAATTAATTATTATATTGAAAATATTAATATTCAAAGCGATGTATGGTATTTCACCATATAGCATATTTCTCAATCATTCCGGGCATAGTCTACTAATAGATGGAACGAGATGAAAGGAGGGAGCTAAATATGCCAAGCGAATGGCATGAGTTAACACGTATCACCCACGGACAGCCGTTTGTAGTTGAGCGTGTCCGTCTTATTCAGAGTGGCATCTCTATCGAGGGTAGCTTCGAACTTCCTCCCTTAGCCCGATTATCTGCCGAAGACCAGGTGTTTGTTATGGCCTTTATTCGGTGTGATGGCTCCATTAAAGATATGGAGCGGATATTCGGAATAAGCTATCCAACAGTCAAAAGTCGTCTCAATAGAATCGCCGAGCAGCTAGAGTTTATCGAAATCAGTCCTGCTCCATCCCAAGATGAAATACTGGCACAGCTTGATCGTGGTGAAATAAGTGCTGCCGAGGCAATAGAGAGGTTATCACAATGAATATGCCGCTGAGTTTAATGCGTTTTCATATTGCCAATAAACGCTGTCACTTGAGTCTATGGGTCCCGCTGTTCTTGCTCTGGTCATTTATCGCTGCTGCCGTGATAGTATTGCTGCCCATTGTCATTCTGACAGCTTTAGTATTCTGGTGCAGTGGCTGCGGCAGGCGGATGCTTATCACCGGACCGGTCATCTTTTCTTGTATGTGTAATTTGCGCGGCCTGGAGATTGATTTTCAGCAATGCCAGGAGCGATTTCTTGTTTCTTTAAAATAGATTTGATGAAGGAGGTGCTAAAATGACTGATAATCAGAAAAGGATTTTGGAGATGCTGGCTGATAAGAAGATCACTGTGGACGAGGCGCATAAACTGCTAACACTGGTAGAACCAATGGAAACAACTGACGCTGGCACATTCAGTACAGACGAATCAGGTAAGCGCATTCCAAGATATCTGCGTATTGTTGTCCAGCCCAATAGCGAGGGCGGCTCAGGAACCAGTGACGAGCGGGTGAATATCCGGGTACCTGTGGCCCTGATACGTGCGGGAATGAAATTGACTTCTCTGATTCCACAACACGCCATCAATCATGCCAATGAAGCCTTGCATGAGAAGGGCATGGACCTGGACCTCAGCAAAATGAAGGCAAGTGATCTCGAGCAACTTATCGATGCACTGAGCGAACTGGAAATCGATGTCAAGGATGGAAAAGAAAAGGTACGTGTCTACATGGAATAATACCTGAATTCTTTTTGGATACCACTGACAGTACAGTTCGAGGCGAGCTCTGCGGAACGATGAGCAGAAATGCGGCTCGTTGTCTGACGCGAATCTGATGGCATCCCTGGAGGGATTCGAACCCACGACCCGCTGCTTAGAAGGCAGCCGCTCTATCCACTGAGCTACAGGGACCCGTTTTGAGTCTAGCACAGGAAAGCATGATTGGCAAGAAGTTGTACCAGTTCAGAGATTTCTATCAATAGCTGGGTGAAACATTTTAACTATTATAATTGCACAGGAAAAAAGTGGAACCATATCTGGCGAGCACTACTGGCTCTTGTGTGCGGTATCAACATGCTCCTGCCAGCAGGTTACATGTACATAGGCTGCACAGCGGGCGCAGTAATATATTCTGGTTCTGGCTTCTTTACCGCAGACCGGGCATTTCATGACGACTCCCTCATTATAATACACATGTTACGTTTTGCCGGGCGACCGGTATGCTGCCGTCTCTTTCATCGGCGTAATCACTGAGCAGACTGCTCACCTTTTTCTTCCTTGTTTTCCTTTTTATCTTCCTTCACAGCTTCTTTCGCTTCTTTTGCAACCTCTTTGGCACTGAACTGAGCCTCGCTTTTAGCGGAGTTATCAGTCACATAAAAGCCCGGACCTTTAAATATTATGGGCACAGGAGAAAAAAGACGTTTCGCGCCATTCTTGCACCGGGGGCATTTCACCTTCGCTTTGTCAGTAAAACTTTGCTTGAGCTCAAATTCCAGCTCACAGCTCGGGCATAGATATTGATAAATGGGCATGCCATACCTCCTGCATAATAAAAAGGATAACAACCACTTCAGTTATCCCTTATACATATCGATTGACAACAACTAGCACTCCCGGATAAAGAGTGCCAGTTTATTATTTTATATCCATCGCTCAATTTAATCAAGCTCATTAAATTGAGAGTTGTCTAGTACCGTTATCTATTTAGTTGACATAAATATGTCAGGTGCCTGTAGAATGCTGCCGTCATATCAAGCATTGCTATCACTTCACAGTCAGTAAACTGCTATGATATACTATCAATACACAGGATTGTGAGTAAAGGCGGTAAAATATGCTGTGTCTTCACGACGCTATACCAATGTATCTTTTTACAGCCCGTGCTCGTTATGTGACTGTATTCTCTCCTATGAGGGGCTCGTAGCTCAGCGGCAGAGCGACCGGCTCATAACCGGTTGGTCGCAGGTTCGAATCCTGCCGAGCCCACCAATGAAGCTAATCTTATAGAACCTGATGTCAATTTCTTTCAAAAAGTCGCAGGTTCTCCCCATGAACTATTGCAACTCAGAGAATTACTAACTATACTTCTCGGTAGTAAGGGGAGGCGTCAGTTGGAGTTGCGACAGAAGACAAACCAGGAGCTTTTCACCCTCTACGACAGCGAGCTCGCATTCCATCATCGTTCTGCACGAGGACTTCACGAGGCGAAAAGAATTCTTCGACATTTCCATGTCTTCATAGGTGAATTTCCACCAACACCAGAGTTAGCCAAGTCTTTCCTTTCCAAGTTCATGAATCGAAAAGCAACCACTGTTGCACGATACGCAGCTATACTCAAAATGTTCTTTAAGTGGTACGGAGAAGAACTTGACATAAAACTACGAGTTCCAAAGATATTGCCTTCTTACGTGGAGAAGTCTGATATCGAAAAACTGTTGGATGCGATAAAGAACAAAAGATCGCATAAAAATAACATAGACCGTGATTTGGTACTCATTGATCTGGCGATTCACACTGGTTTAAGGCGAAGCGAGCTTGCTAATCTCAAAGCAGGGGATATTGATATTGAAAGGCAATTACTTGCTGTCCGTCAGGGTAAAGGCTCTAAAGATAGAGTGATACCACTGTCAGGGAAAATGTGCAGCAAGCTACATATATATATCAAAGACAAAGAAAAAGAAAGCAGCCTGTTTGCTCTCACACCTGCAACGATTAGTGGGAAGATAAGAACCTTTGCTAGAAAAGCAGGTATTGAAATTCATACTCACAGCTTACGTGATTATTTCGCCACGTCTTTATCAGAAAAAGGAGCAACTATACGAGAGATTCAATCCCTGCTTGGACATGCCAATTTAACTCACACAGAAAGGTATACACTCCATACGGATAAGCATTTAAGAAACGCAGTCGAATTAATTGATGATGGTGATTATAATGATCTCACGGATAAAAATAATCCAGATTTTGCCACGATCGAAAATAAATTTATAAAGCTAAATAATAATAAAATAAATCTATTTTCACCTGAAAATGAGACTATTACTCAGGACACATCTGATAAACCACTTCTTTTAATAAGAGCAGTTGATAAACCAGATGAAATAGACCAAACCAAGGTAATGATAGGTGGCTATTTTTCTCATTTCGAAATATGGAATGAAGGAAAAGTCTCAGCAAGTGAGGTTAGGATTTTCCTAATGGATAAAAATAAAAAAGATTGGTTTGAACAAAAACAAGTCGATGTTTTAAGACACAATGAGACTATAAATTTTCAACCTATTTTACGTGCTAGACCTGAAGGAGATTATTTTATTCTTTGCCAATATAAAAACATTGTTCCAAATCACAATAAAAATATTTGGAATCAAATATGGCTATCGTTTAATATTAAACACGCTAGTAAAAGCAATGAAACATATATAATAACTGGAAAGCTGGATATTACTGTGCGTTAATATTAAATCGAAGATGAATATACTATTATGAATACTAGTGAATTGGCAGAATCTCCGAAACATACTAGAATCACAGGGGGCAAAAACTGGCTCAGTGAAATAATCAATAACGAGATAAAACAGCACACTCCCCCAGTGCCTTTTATTGAACGGCTTGGAATAAATAAACCAAGTTGGAAAACCGTTATTAGTTCCTTCGGTTTTCTATTGATAACAATAATTCTATTTTCACTAATACCTTCACTATTTATGCATACTAAGTGGTTAATTGATGATACACAGCTCATAGATTCCTACTTAGCTATGTGGCAAGTTCAGGGAGCTATAGCGGCAGTTGCATTACCTTTACTTATTGTAGTTATTGAATTCTCAAAAGAGCTTCGTGATGTTGCGGGAAAACGACCCGAAGCATTGATTCGCGAATCCTGGATTTTCCCGATAATTATTTTTGCCCTAGTAGGTACTATAAGAATAGGAATAGACATTGGATTTTTTCTTAATGAGTTAGTTTTTTGGATTGACCTTTTTCTCGTTTTCATAGGTACAATCTGCTTTACAATAATAGCATACAAAAGAATGCTTTCAGTGCTGCTCGACTCTCAAGAAATGAAACAAAGTTCAGTTGCACTCATGAAAGACTTAATGGCTATTCAACTTGATAATACCATTAAAAGGCGAATTGCGAACAATCTATTGATAAAGATTGTAAAAGAAATAGGTTTCGAATTTACTTCATTCGTTCCCTCACTAGATAGATATAGTAATGCTACTATTCTAAAGTATCATAATTCAGGTTATTTATGTGATATAAATCTGAAGCAGTTGGAAACTTTTCAAAAGGAACTTCTAGGTAAGGCAACTCTTCAACGACGCTCAGAAGTTAGAAATAATTCACAACTAGAGGATGTGAAAAGCTCTGAGAAAGTGGATTTAAGAATATGGTGGATGAAACAATTTGATCAGCATATTAAGTCGGCGGATAGTGGAATAATAAAAATAGACAATATACAGTACAGTACTTCTATTGTTAGAGAGCTTGAAGCCCAACTAGCTAAGATCATTAAAGTTTCTACAGATAAATATAAGGGAGAAGAGGTAAGAGATATAATCAGTTATGTCGGGGATGGTCTGATAGATTCTATTAGAAATTATAAGAGTGGAGCAGTAAAAGAAGGTCTTGAAATCTATGAAGCATTGCTTATAACTTTTCTCTCAAAGCTAAAACAGTGGAATGCTGTTTATAAAAAAGATACCGCAATTAGAGAAGTCAATTCGATAGGTGGAGGGTGGGATGAAATTGAGTGGATAAATAATGATTTGCAACAAGTTAATTATATGGCAATGGACACAGAATACATCCCGATACTCCAGATAATGCTTAACATGCCACGTAGAATATCTTTATTATCCATAAAAGATGGCGATTATTACATATTTAATGAATTTATCAATTGGTACCCGTATTACTATCATAAAACCTTTAATATGAAAGATAGTAGCGCCAGAGAATTTATTGTAGGACGGTGTTCATTACATCTTTCAGAAACGCTTAAATATTATATTATTCCAAATATTGAACGCGGAAATAATGAAGTTGAGATACAAAGCAATACTGATTTTGCTCTAGGGATTATTTTCGTTTTTAACCAATTGCTAAAAGATGCATTGGACAATAATGAAATTGATCACTTTTCTGGATTTTTAACTACCCTAAATGAAGCTTTTGAATTCTATTTTAGACATAATCAGGAACACGAAGTCCGTAGCCTTGAGTATCAACTAAAAAATACATCATTACCATCAACACGAAAGGATGGAATTGAGCAGCAATTGCACTTAAAAAAAGTGTGTGTATCTGCAGCTGCGACGTTGAAAAAAATAATGGACGTAATGCGTTATGGACTAAATTCATGGTTGTTACATATGTATTTAAATGGCAGACTAACCTCCCATGATATGGAGAAGTGGAATTCGGTTTTCGATAATCCTGGTAATTTAGAAAAATGTTGGGAGATGTATTCATTAGCAAGAAATACCGATGAAAGTGGACTGAAGTGGGCACTTTGGGAATCGATGGAGCATGAAAGAGGTGCAGCGTATTTCGGTACTACGATT
The DNA here is from genome assembly GCA_964596125.1 of uncultured Dehalococcoidales bacterium. Lineage (GTDB taxonomy): Bacteria > Chloroflexota > Dehalococcoidia > GIF9 > UBA5629 > CAZQRP01. The sequence continues at coordinate 75,035 of CAZQRP010000016.1, forward strand.
TATTGGGGAGGGGGATTCGAAAATTATTTACGAGCGCTTTTATGTGCCAATTGTTTAAAGATTCTGGGTGCACTTACAGATGATCAAAAACGAGCAGTTACTATACCATCTTCCTCCGATGTCATTTTATTGGCTGAAAATGAGAATAGCCCACTTAGACAACTTCTTAAACAAATTACACAGAATAAGAATAAATGGTTACCCATAATTACCGATAGTGGATTTAAGGCAATTCCACTATTTGAAGATTTACTTGACAAAGCTATTGATGCGCAAAAAGAAGCTAAGAATAACTTTATCAGAGCTGCAGCTATTTCACCCACCAGATTAGATTTATTCAAAAAGGAAATACTTGACGAATGGAAGAAAAACGCTGAGTTAAGGAATATTGTCCGAGAATACGGAGAATATGAAGTTTTCGATAAACCATCTGAAGACAATATTTTCATTGGATTTAATCAACTTCAACCGAAAGATATATATGTTGATAATACTGAGATAGGCATCGAAAGATGGGGGGCGCAATTCGGTGAGGATTTGGCAGGTTGGGAAAATGAAGATTTCATAGAAAAAATATTAACTAGCATAGACGAGTTAGATGAAGATATCGGGGCAAAAAGTCCTACTGTCATTGTTACTCAAGCTTTGGATAGACTGGAACAAATTAACTGTATACCAATCATTCTTATACTCAATTCATGGACAACGTCTTCTGAAATTGAGAAATCAGAACTATTTAAGAATGAAGATAATAAACCTGTTAAAGGATTTGTGGGTTATTTTCGGAATGCCCCTGCTTTGAATCTAAGTTATAGAGGTGAACCATATATTATTGTTATTGATTTGAAGAAATTCTGTGTATGGCGACAATTTAAACCCCCGTTGTCTGATAATGACGAATATTTAAATGATGAACTAACATTTTCATTGAAACCATTTACCATGCAATCTGCAGAAGAAGCCATAATAAATAATCAAAGGCTTCTATTTGATGAAGATGATAAGCCGAAATCGAAAGATGATGTTATTTCTGAACTTCAACTTAAGGTTCATTTTAAATTGTTTGAACAATACGAAATTAAGATAAAGGATAAATCATCAGGATACAAGATAAAAACTCGATGGTAGGCCAATAAATTTAGTATTTAACTCAGATTAAAAATATATAAATGTATTAAACCACATTAAATATATTCCTATTTAGTTTTAACCTGTTGTTTAGATTAAATTTTAATTTTTATACTTGATATTTATATTTAAGTATCCTTTTGAACCATTTTCTCTTTCACAACTAATTGAGTTGTCTCACAATTATATGTCAATATACATAAATTTATTACGTAACTACAACAAAAATATTTCTGTTTAGTTTTAAACCTATTATAAAAAATAAATATATCTACACATTTATTGTCTAACTCAATAAATCTATTATAAATTTAAATTTTCCTACTAAATCTACATTCCAACACTAGTATTTTTAATCATTTATGGCATACTAATATAAAAATGTTTATTGTCAGCAAAGAATATCGTCGTCGTGACCTCCACGAGTTGTACGGAGGTCAAAATAAAGGCGGAATTAGTACTCCCTCTAAAAATAATTTTATAATGCTGTTCACTGGCGAACAAGGAAATCAACATGTTTATCAAAAGGTACAATGGTAGACGAAAAAGATAAGTTACGAAAATCTATTCAGAAGGGAAAAAGGCTTTTAAAGATAGGGTGTTATGAAGATGCACTCGTAGCCTTCGACGAAGCATTGAAGCTTAAGCCTGATTATGTGAATGCATGGTTTGGCAAAGGAATCGCTCTAGG
>CAZQRP010000017.1:0-73499 GCA_964596125.1 uncultured Dehalococcoidales bacterium
AGAACGAAGCTGAAGCCGAGTTGGCTCTTAAAGGGGAGCACTATCAGACAGGGGAAAAGCTGGCAAGGAACAGGGTGAAAAGCTAAGAGGTTCTAAACGTCATTGGATAGATGAACGAGTTATACAGGGATAGTGTTAACAATATAGTGTTGCTGATGTTGGTCATGCTTTCGGTGATTGCGACATCCTGCTGAGGGAGGTAGTTCTTAAGGTAAATTACTGTCAAGCATCATAACCTCTCAGAGGGAATGCTGCGAAGTACTGATGTTGCAAAGAAATAGTTTATGAATCATCAAATGCTTGTATCACAGCATATCTAATCGGTTTGTCGCGAATCTATGCCAACTACGAGTCAACTTCCCGAAGGCAAAGGAATCCAGATTGGTATGATTATACTAAAGGATTTTGATGATACCCTTACCATTGCTCATATATTGCTGGGACTGTAAATCAACGAGAGCTAGTTATTGGAATTCTGGAAAGTCAATAGATCATCTCTTACAGTGCCACGTACCGTACCCAACGGCATTAGCGAGCCCGTTGTTCTTTATAGTAGGTTCGTTTCACCTTTGGCTTATGAACGCAGATTGCTAATTTGCTTCAATATTATAATTACAGTGTTTCTACGTAACAGGAATGGACAATTTAATATAGTGATGATTATGTTATATTTCATGCGATACATTTTTCAATTGTTGTACTATCGCAGTAAATAGGAACAGTTTTATCACCTAAAATAAACAGGAAAAAGGTGAATTTTACTAATATAACTATAACATAATCAGAGCATAGCAAACGTAATTTTCAACTATATTAAAGAATTGTTCTGAAAGGAGGGAACTTAATTGTTTCAGGTCTGTATTGATACCGGTGGCACGTTCACTGACGGTGTTTTAATAGATGAGGAAGGTAATGTAGCTATTGGCAAAGTTGCAACAACACCAGCCGACATAGCACAGGGCATAATCGAGAGTATAACGCTGCTAGGGCATGAAGTGTATGGTATGACCTTAAATAAACTACTCATAAAAACTCAGACGGTAACACTCGGCACCACCGTGGGGAACAATGCTATTGCGCAGCTTAAAGGTGCAAAGGTTTGCATGATTACTACCAAGAATTTCAGAGACATACTCGAAATGCGGAGGATGATAAAGTCTGACCTGTATAATTTGAAGTTGCCACAGCCAGTAATTCTGATTCCACGATATTTACGATACCCGGTCGAAGAGCGTATCGCCCCTAGCGGTGAGATTATCACTCCATTGAACGAAACTGATGTACGTCAAGCAGTTGCACGGGCAAAGGCTGAGAAAGCCGAGGTGGTGGCGGTATGTTTTCTCCATTCATATATAAATCCAGAGCATGAGAGGAAAGCAGCAGAAATAGTCAGCGATGAGTACCCCGAGGTACAGATTGTATTATCGTCAGATGTCTTGCCACGGCCAATGGAGTTTGAACGATTCAGTACGACAGCCCTTGCCAGTTATATAGGCCCTGTAAGTTCGAATTTCTTAAAAAAGGTGGACAGGCTTTTAAGAGAAGCTGGTTTTCAAGGCGCTTTGCATATTGTGACGTGCAATGCGGCGGTTACAAATGTTGTGACAGCTATCAAGCGGCCTATCCTGATGCTGTCCTCAGGCCCGAGTGCAGGCCCATTATTGGCAAGTTTCCTGGGTAAAGAGGCTGGTTATGAAAACATGATATCTATTGATATGGGTGGTACCAGCTTCGACACCAGTGTTATCCCAAAAGGACAGATCTTGACGGTCACAGAGTCAACAGTTGAAGACCAGAGAAATGCTATTGAGACTGTGGATGTAGTCAGCATCGGTGCTGGCGGTGGTAGTATCGCCTGGCTCGACCAACGGGGTATCCTTTGTGTAGGACCCGAAAGTGCTGGTGCGGAGCCTGGGCCAGCGTGTTATGGTAAGGGAGGTCTGAATCCCACTGTTACAGACGCTGACGTGCTTCTGGGATATATTCCCGCCGACTATTTCCTTGGAGGCAGGATGAAGTTGGACATGGGACTTGCCGAGAAAACACTGAAAGATCAAATTGCAGAGCCACTGGGTGTTGGCGTGACTGAAGCGGCATATGCGGTTTGGTCCTTAGTGAATACTATGGCTGCGAATCAAATTTTCCTGGAATGTACTTCCCGTGGGTATGATCCTAGAGACTTTGTTATTTGTGCTGGAGGTGGTGCAGGACCCACTCATGTATTTACACTTGCTGCAACGTTGGGTATGAAAGAGATATATATTCCTAAAGTAGCTCCTGTGTTTTGTGCTTTTGGCATGGCATATGCGGATTTCAGGTATGAGTTTTGCCGTTTTGCACGCTTGCTGGAAACAGAAGTAGATTTGAATGAGTTAAATAAGATATACCAGGAGATGGAAGCTGAAGGAATAAGTCTCCTGAAAGACGATAAGGTAGCAGGAGAGTCAATAGAGATAAGACGTGGTGCTGATGTGTGCTACTACGGGCAACTCTATTCGATTGAAGCAACAATGTCTGATACAAGACCGGGTCGGTCTATCACTCTGGATGATTTTAAAGACCTGATTAAAGATTTCCACAAACGACACCAAGCTCAGTTCGGCTATTCTGATGAGAATACCGTCACGCGGATCACAGGTATTAAACTAAAGGCAGTAGGCAAACCACAGCAGGTCACGATATCTGAACAGCCACATGTGGATGAAGATGCTTCTAAAGCACTGAAACGTAGTAGAGATGTCTATTTTAAGGAGTTGGGAGGATTTACAGAAGTTCCATGCTACGATGGTGATAGCCTGCGAAATGGGAATATTATTACAGGCCCTGCTGTAATTGAAGAAAAAACGACGACGATAGTCATACCGCCGGGCACAGCGATCAATGTTGATCGTTTTGGAAATTATGTTGGAAAGTTGCAGCAAATCTTATCGGAGGAGGTGACAACATGAAAGAAAACGCAGCGCTCGATCCTGTCCTCGTGCCCACTATTGAACGTAGATTAACCAGCATTACTGAAGAGTTAGGTATAAGAACTGTAAAATCGTGCTATAGTTATCCCACGGGATATCTCCGTGACCTGGGTACGCAGATATTTGACAACCAGGAGCGGTTAGTTGCACAGGCAGAATGGTTACCTGCGCATTGCGGAGGAAGTAATATTGCCTTACAGGGATTACTTGACTATATTGGTCGTGATAATATCTATCCCGATGATTTTATTATAGGAAACCATCCATATATTGTCCGCTCTGGTCATTTAGCTGACTGGTCATTTGTACGTCCTGTGTTTTACGAAGGCGAGTTGGTTTTTTATCTTTATATGAGAACGCATCAATACGATTCCGGGGGTTCAAACCAGGGTGCCTATCAACCCAAGTGTTTTGACATATTCGGCGAGGGGGTAATTATCCCGCCAGTAAAGATTATAGAGAGAGGGAAGATCGACGAAAAGGTATACCAGCAAATTCTGGCAAACGTGAGAGGATCCGCCATGGTTCGAGCTGATAACCTGCTTATCAACAGTTCAATGATAAAAGCCGAAGAGAGAATACTGGACATGTGCCGAGCTTATGGAATCGACACCGTGAGGCAGGCTATTGATATACTCATCAGTTCAACCGAAGAGTGGGTAAGAAGCACGATCCGAAAATGGCCCGGTGGGGTGTATAGGTCGCAAGGTATAATAGACTCGGACGGGACAACTCCCGACACGATAGTCGTGAATCTTACCTTAACTATCGATTCGGATGCTGGCCAATTGATATTCGATTACAGAGACAACATGAAACAGGTAGATTTTATTAATGGTAGTCTTGGAGCTTTATACTCCTATACGTTACTGCCGTTACGCTGGTCTCTACCGGCAGGACTTTCTCGTAATCAGGGACTATATAATTGTATTACTATCCTTACCGAGAGGGGTACCATTTGTGATTGTGACTATCCCGCTACATGTGGAGGACAGGGGCCTGTTTTTGGCAGTGCAATAGCCAACTGTATTCAACTCGCATTAGCCCAGGCAATTCCAAAAGACGTCCCAGCCGGTTGGCCTCCCCATTTCACCCCTATATTTTCGGGAAAAGACCGTTTTAAAATAGACCCGAGAACGGGCGGGCCCAGGCTCTACTGGAGTAGTCCATTCACTTCGGAGGCATCGAGCGGGGCAATATGGGGTTACGACGCCTGGAATTCGCTTGGCCATTGTACCGGGAGCGGTGCGATGACCCGTGCTCCCATAGAAGTTCAGGAACAGGAGAATCCATGGAGGTTCTTGCGGTGTGAGTGGCTCACGGACTCATCAGGCCATGGGCAATGGAGAGGTGGAATCGGCTGCTATGCGGAATACGAATACATAGCTTCAGCAGAGAATTATCGGCCAGGTGATTGCCTTGTTATTACAGGATGCTGCAACGGCGAGAAAGCTCCCCAATTTGGATTGCTCGGTGGCACGCAGAGTATTAATAACGAGATGTGGATAAAGAGAAAAGGTGAACTGATGCCGCTGCACACTATGGAACTGGTAGATTTCGAACCGGGAGATATACTGATAATTACGACGGGTGGCGGAGGTGGTGTTGGAGATCCCCTTGACCGTGAGGTGGATAAAGTAAGGTGGGATGTACTTAATGAATACGTTTCCATGGAAACAGCAAGGGATACCTACGGAGTTATTATGAATCCCGGGACTTTTGAAGTGGACCTCGAGACAACAAAAGAGCTGAGAGCTAGAAAAAAGCAAGCATAGTGAGCGAGTGAACAGTTAAGTATTTATATCAAGAGACTGAAGAAATGAGCACCTGTTTATAATAGTTTTATGCTCACGACAATAGATGAATGTATTAATGAGGTAGAATTCTATGCTATTGCTAAAGGTTTGACTGCTCAAGAAAAGTGAATGTAGAGTCATAGATTTTTACAATGTGCATAGTATTCTTGTTAAATTTACTAGTTTAGCTAAAAAAGGTTATAATTAGTTTCGCGCTTGTCATATTACCTTCATATTCAAATCGGCTGATACTTTAACAGGCGAATCTGAGACCGATAATTAACGTTTCAAATCTAGTCAGTGTCTGGAGCAAGAACAAGCTAAAGGGAGATTTTATGAAAAATATTGTCGGCGTAGATATTGGAGGTACTTTCACCGATTGTGTCATTATTGATGAGGCTGGCAACTATTCTATCGGCAAATCATTGTCAACGCCTTTAAATTTATCTGATGGTATGCTACAAAGTATTGATGTTGCTAAGGAAAGAGCTGAGGTACCATCCAATGGTTTTTATCAGAATATCCAATTAGTTTGTCATGGTTCAACAACGGCTACAAATGCTCTCCTTGAGGGACAGGGGGCCAAGGTTGGTCTGCTTATTACAAAGGGTTTTGAGGACACTCTTGCTATTGGTCGTATCCTGGCTAGAACTGTTGGGCTAAGAGAGAGCCAATTAATGGATTTCCAAAAAGCTGATAAACCAGCACCTATAGTACCACTTACCCTAACCAGAGGTATTAGCGAGCGTATAGATCGAGATGGCCAGATCATTTCCCCCCTGGACATGGAAGATGTAAGCCAAAAAGTAGGGCAGCTTGTTTCGTTAGGTGTTAAGGCGATAGCAATATGTTTTCTGTGGTCATTCCGTAATCCTGTGCATGAGCAAAAAACTAAGGAATTTATTATAGCGAAATATCCGCAATTGTATGTGGTCACTTCCAGTGAACTCCATCCGGTAATAAAAGAATACGAACGGGCCAATACGACAGCTATAAACTGCTTCCTAGGACCGGTTCTGGAGGACTACTTACAGAAGGCAGAGTCTTCTCTTGACAGTAGAGGCTATAGAGGTGAACTATTGGTTATGCAGTCGAATGGTGGGCTATCACCCTCATCAATGGTAAGAAAAACTCCGGTAACGACTATCAATTCAGGTCCTGTGGGCGGTATAATCGCCTCCCAAGTAATCGGGGAACTTATCGACCTGAGCAACATTATCACTACAGATATGGGAGGCACGAGCTTCGACGTTGGTCTCATAGTTAACGGCTTTCCTGTACTTTCTCCCACACTAGTTATCGGTCGCCGTATGTTGATGCTTCCTAATGTCGAGATTACGTCGGTCGGTGCAGGTGGAGGAAGCATAGCCAGGGTAGATGAAATGGGTCTACTCACAGTTGGTCCAATGAGTGCCGGTGCAGATCCCGGCCCAGCTTGCTATGGGCGAGGTGGCAAAAATGCCACTGTCACCGATGCGGATCTCGTTCTTGGATACCTTGATCCCGACTACTTCCTCGGTGGCAGGATGAAGCTGGATATGAGCGCGGCTAAGGATGCTATCAATGCTAATGTTGCCAAAAATCTGGGCATTTCAGTAGATGAAGCCGCTGCGGGTATCCATAAGGTCATAAATTCACATATGGCTGACTTAGTGCGCCAGGTCACTGTTGAGAGAGGTTATGACCCCGCAGATTTTACTCTACTCGCGTTTGGCGGTGCCGGACCTTGCCATTGCGTCGAATACGGAGCTGACCTTAACGTTCAAAACATAGTAGTACCTCCAATGCAGACTGTTTTTTCTGCTTTCGGCATTAACCAGTCTAATATTAAGCATTCATATGCTTTTGCCAGTCCTATGATCATTGAGGCCGATGCTTCAAATATAGACGCAGAGACTGTGAACTCCATTTTTCAGAGATTACAACATGAGGCACTTACGCAAATGGAAGCAAATGGTATAGGACAAGATATCACACTATATAAGAGTCTGGATATGCGCTATAAAGGTCAACCACAAGAGCTAGTCATTCAACTACCTTGGTCTGGTAATATTACAGCAGAAAACGTAAGCGATATTCCCAATCTTTTTGAGCGACAATATGCAATGCTTTATACACCTGCGGCTGTCCTGAAGCAAGCCAAAATAGAAATAATCAATTTTCGTCTGGATGCAGTTGCTCCTCCTCCACTGAGAATGCATTTAAGAAAGCTGGAGTTAACAAAGTCAGACCTGTCAGAAGCTTTGAGGGGAGAACGCCAGGTATATTGGCTTCAAGACAATACTTACCATCCTACTAAGGTCTACTATGGTGAAAAGTTAAAGTCGGGTAACAGTGTTGCCGGGCCGGCCGTGATAGAGTTCTACGGATCTACTATTGCGTTACCACCAGGTTTTAACTTACTCGTAGACCACTATCTGAATTGTATTATAAACAGATCATAAAAAGAGGTATTAGAAAAAAGTGCCCTGTCCTATAGTTAGGAGGAATAGTAAATGATCAGAGAAGTTCTCTCGTACCATCCATGGGAAAAAGGCGAGTTTCAACTGAGTAGTGATCCAATTACTTACGAAGTGATCAGGCATCGACTATGGCAGATTAATAGGGAGCAAGGGCAGACCCTTCTTAATACATCTGGGTCTCCTGTAGTCACCGAGGCTAATGACTTCAATGTGGTCATCACTAATAATAAGGGCAGAGTAGTTTCTATTGGCCCCTATCTGTTCATTCATTTTTATGGTGCGGCTAATGCTATAAACAATACGCTGAAGTTTTACGGAGAAACCGGCATTGAGGAAGGCGATATGTATGTTAGTAACGATCCCTGGGTTACGGGGCCGCATCCTGTTGACTATACATTGGTGGCTCCGGTTCATTATCGGGGTAGGTTGGTAGCATTTGTCGGATCTACACTACATATGATTGATGCAGGAAGCGCCTGGCCGGGAGCGTGGTGTATTGGGGCACGAACAGCTTTTGAGGAACAGCCGCGCTTTAGATATCTTCGCCTTGTTGAGAAAGGTCAGCTTCGTCCAGAGGTTTTGGAAACAATAAAGTGCAACTGCAGGCTTCCCTACAGAAATGAACTGGACCTTAAGGCAATGGTAGCTGCAGCACAGGTCGCTAAAGAACGTTTATGTAATCTGTTCGATGACTATGGTCCTGAAATTGTTGAGAGGGTGATGGACGATATGATCGATGTCAGCGATATCAGCTTGAGGAAAAAACTTGTGGGCATCCCCGATGGTGAGTGGGAGGGTGAGTCATATGTGGAACATGATGGCATTCAAAATAAGCTGTACCTCTATAAAACTGTGCTGAAAAAAGAAGGAGACAAACTTTCCTTTGACTTCAGTCAAAGCTCTGACCAGGCCGCAACCTTCATCAATGGTACATCTGGCGTTTTATGCTCAAGCGTTTTGTGTACTGTGGGAGTTTGTTTATGTAATGATATCCCATGGAATGGAGGGATTTTCCGACCCGTGGAAATCCTGACCAGGCCTGGTTCTGTGGTTGATGCCGACTTTCCCGCTGCCAATAGTAGCAATACAGGTTGGTGGGCCAGTATTGAAGCTTGCTTACCAGCGGTATGCAAGATGCTTTCGTGTAGTGAGGAATGGAAGAAAAATATAATGGGGCAATGGATGGCTAGCTGGCTCCTTGTTACCTTTGCCGGAACCAATAAGTCCGGTGAGCCTTTTGTTTTTCATGAGACATCAGGTAAGTATGGTGGTGGTGGTGCACGATACGATCAGGATGGAATTGATAATGGAGGCAATCTTACCACTCCTATACCCGCTATACCGAATATAGAATCTTTCGAGTTAGAATATCCTGTTCTGTATATCTTCAGGAAACGATCCCGCGACTCAAGCGGAGCGGGTATGCTACGTGGTGGAGTAGGCGGTGAGCTCGCATTTACACCTCATAATATAGACTCAATGAATATGGTGCTTTCTACCTATGATACTGACCAGTCAGGCGCAACCAGTTTTAATGGTGGACTTCCAGGAGGAGGTAACCAGGCAGTTGTGTTTCGCCATAGTGATATTTGGACACGCTATATTGAACAGAAAATTCCAGCAGATATCAATGAGTTATCAGGAGAAAAGGAAATTCTGGAAGCAAAGGTAGGTACTCAGTTGAACTATGGTGATATATTCTTTGATGTATGTAGTGGTGGCGGTAGTATAGGTGATCCCCTGGAGCGGGACCCTCTGAAGGTAGCTTGTGATGTGGAGGAAGGTGTCACTTCGTTAGACAGCGCACGAAATCTTTATGGGGTTGTTGTCGACTCTTCTTTTCAGGTAAAAAGGGAAGAAACCGAGAAATTAAGGCATGAGATAAGAAACAAGCGTTTAAAGAATAGTAAACGTATTTTGGAAAGTGAATTGTCGTTACCAATAAGAAATGATAAGGTAGAATATCAAAGATTAGGTGAAACACTTTATATACAGGAAGGAGTCATTTATTGCTCTCGCTGCAATGGAGCTATATGCTTTGCATCGGAGAATCCTAAGCTTCACTGCTTATACTTATCTGAGCCACTTGGTGTAGCTAGTCCATGGATTTCACTGAGATCTGGTGGTAATAGTGCCCTATTTCATCTTTTAGAATATATATGTCCTCACTGCGGAGCCTTCGTTTTTGTCGATCAGAGACCTAAAAGCGCAGACCATTGGCATGATTTCAGACTAAAATTAGCATAATTAAATAGCGGATACCTAAATAATACAGAGGGATAGAGATATGGACTTATCATTTAAGGAAATAATAGAGAACCGCCATCAATATGCGTGCGATTGGAAAACCAGGACGAACGGGAAAGTTATCGGTTATTTGTGCAGCTATATGCCTGAGGAGATCGTCTATGCGGCTGGTGTTCTCCCTGTGCGAATAATAGCAGGGGAAGCCCCGCCTATCCTGGCCGAGCGTCATATGGCACAGTGGACCTGCCCATTCTCAAGAGGGTGCCTACAGCAGGCATTAGAAGGAAAATATGATTACCTCGATGCCTTAGTATTCCCTTTCACCTGCTTTCACACGCATACAGCATTCTATTACTGGGGGAAGTATGTCCCAGGAATAACAACTTATCTGCTTGAGTTGCCAAAGGCTATGGAGCGGTTGGGGGCAAAGACTTTCTTAATAGAGGAGTTAGTAGCCTTTAAAGATTGGCTTGAGAAACTCGTTGGAACTACTATCTCTGACAGTGACCTTAAGCGGGGAATCGAAGTCTGTAATTCAAATCGTCGTCTGATGAGGCAGGTTTATCAATTGAGGCGTGATATCCCACCATATCTTAGCGGTGTTGAAGCACTGGAAATGGTGTTATCAGGCCAGCTAATGGATAAGAAGGAGCATAACCAATTAGTCTCTCAGTGGCTTGAAGTATTACCTGATCGTAAAGACCGGCAGGAACCAGGAGTAAGACTTATGGTGATCGGTAGCGTTATCGATAAGCCCCTGGTAATAAAAATCGTAGAGGACCTGGGGGCTAATGTTGTTATTGATGACTTATGTACAGGGACAAGATATTTTTGGCAGGAAGTTAATTTTGAAACAGAACCGCTTTCAGCAATTAGCGCACGCATTTTAGAACGAACAAATTGCCCGGCAAAACTGGCAGGTGAGAGGAGATATCAACAGATTTTAAGATTTGTCAATGATTACAATGTACAGGGAGTCCTGGTAGTCCATGAAAAATTCTGTAATCCTCATGGGAATGACTATCCTAATGTGAAAAAGTTACTCGATACGAACAATATTCCCTCCTTGCTTTTAGAACTTGATATACCTGTTCCGAGCGGGCAAATCAAGAACCGTGTTCAGACTTTTATAGAGATGCTGGAGCTTGAGAAAGCCGGGAAGGTTACCTCATAACACCAATATTAATGGGAGAAATATGAAGTACGAAACCAGACCTTTGAAAACCTGGAAAATGGCTAAGGATCTTATCGCACGCCATTTTCAAGAAATAACTGAAGCCAAATCACGTGGTAAAATTCTTGTAGCAAGCAGTGGCGTGTTGCCGGCGGAGATTCTTTCCGGTATGGATGTGGAGTGGATCTTTGGAGAGGTCTACGGCGCGAACAATGCTTTCTACTGGAAAGATTCACCTGAGTGGCATGAAACCTGTGAACAAAAAGGCTTTGACCGTAATCTCTGTCACTATATGAAATGTTATTTAAGCTCTCTCTATCTGGATAGAGGTTTCATGGGCGAATACCCAAAAACACCTGATTTTTGTATACCTGACTGTGAGTGTACCACTCATGGTAAGTGGATGGAAATAGTGGCCAGGCATTTCGATATCCCATTCTTTGCCATAGATCATCCTTACCACATAGTAGAAGATAGCAGGAGAGAGCGCTACATTCAATATTATGTTTCTCAATTCTATGAATTTATTGAGTGGGTGCAGAAGGTTACCGGGAGGAAATGGGATGAGGATAAGTTTATAGAGGGCTATATGAATACCATGGAGGTAAAACGGTTATGGTCCGATATAACCAGCCTCAATAAAGCTATCCCTGCGCCACTTGACCTGAAATCAATAGCCACCTTGATGGTGCCGGCAGTTCATATATATTTGAAGAAAGAGTCAATTCAATTCTATAAACTTGTGCTGGAGGAAGTGCAGGAGAGAGTTCAGCATAAAATAGCGGCTAATCCGCTGGAGAAATGCAGATTAGCCTTTAGCATGGTCCCACCTTGGTATGCACTTCGTGACCTAAGGTATGTAGATAAATATGGGGCTGCATTTGTGGCTTCCAGTTATAATTTTCACTGGGGGACCGATTGGTGGGAAAGAAATGATGGGACTATCGGTCGTCCCGAGTGGGTTGGCAAGGAGCCCAAAAATTTAGATGAAGCTTTCGCACACGTGGCAGAGAGAATGCTGGGGCATCCCTGGCGTATTGAGAATGCGGTCAAGACACATACTAAACTTGTAAAGGAATATAACATTGATGCTATGGTCATCCATTGTTGTCGTGGTTGTGAAGGATTCCTCAGAGGATTTGACTGGCTCCTGGCTCCCATGAAGGAATTAGGTATACCGTGCATGGCTTTCGAGGGCAGTCAGGCAGATCCCAGAGACTACACGCCATCCCAGGTTCAGAACCGCATGGATGTGTTTCTTGAGAGTCTTGGTCTGAATCGACTTGAAGCATCGTAAGGAGAATGATAGTCATGATCATCACAGGTATTGATGTGGGTAATATAACAACAAAAGCTGTCATTATTGATGATGGCAGAATACTCTCTTGGGTAGTATTAAATACTCGTGGCGATATAAACAAACTAGCTGAGCTTGCCGTTAGTAAGGCAGCTGATGAAGCCGGGCTCAATCGTGATAGTATCCAGCGAATCATATCGACTGGAGCTGGACGAAAGGAAGTGCGATTTGCTGATACTGATTTCACGGAGATAACATGTGATGCTCAAGGAGCCAACAGGCTATTTCCTTCCATAGATACAATTATAGACATTGGTGCCGAGGAGTGCCGGGTTTTAACGACAGATGGCAAGGGACATGTTGTAGATTTCTTCATTAATGATAAATGTGCTGCTGGAGTAGGTATGTTTATTGAAGTAATGGCTAAAGCACTTGGTGTACCGCTTGAAGAAGCAGGCCCCCTGTCCCTGAAGTCCTCCAAACAACTTCCTTTAAGTACGAGTTGCGTCGTGTTCGCCGAATCAGAGATCATATCACTCATAAATAGTGGCGAAAATAAAGCGGATGTACTGCAAGCAATACATATGGCGGCTGCAATGAAGACCTATGCGCTTTTAATTAGGCTGAAAAAAGCAAGTGAGATTGCTCTATTGGGAGGAGTAGCATTAAATACTGGCTTCATAAATTGTCTTGGAGAGGTCCTGGATGCAGACCTCCGAATACCCGAGAATCCCCGAATAGTTGGGGCCCTAGGAGCAGCTCTATTAGCACAGAGAAAGTGAGCTTTAAAATGGAAATTGATGAACAACAACGTACAGGTAGTGCAACTGGATGGAGAAAAGCTAAGACGATTACTGCTGGAGTCGATGTTGGAGCCGTCAGTACCGAGGCTTTGATATTGGGCGATAACGAAATCCTGTCGTACAGTTGCATCACCAGTGGCGGTGATTCCATACATGCTTCCTGGAATGCAATGAACATCGCTCTGGAAAAGTTAGATATGAAGATTGCCGACATTCAATATACAATCTCCACGGGCTATGGTAGGGTGATTGTCCCTTTCTCAAACAGGAACATAAGTGAGGTCTCATGCCATGCCCTGGGATCTCATTGGTTTGTCCCAGAGGGCGGTACCATAGTTGATATGGGTGGTCAGGACTCCAAAGTGATTCATTACAATGCATCAGGCAGAGTAACTAATTTTATCGTCAGCGATAAATGTGCTGCCGGATGTGGCAGGTATTTGGAGGTGATAGCTGAATTACTTGGAATCCCACTGGAGGAGGTCGGCCAGCTATCCCACGAACTAGAGAAGACGTTGCCGGTAATAAGTACCAGTTGTGTTTTATTTGCCAAGAGCGAAGCACTTGCGTTGGTTCGCCAGGGCGTGCCTGCGAATGAGATTATGGCAGCCTATTGTAATTCACTCGCACATATAATAGTAACTCAATTACGGCGTTTAGGGATTGTTGGTCAATTGGTGCTAACCGGGGGAGTTGCTAAGAATGCCACATTAGTCAAAAGTTTGGAAAAACAATGTGGAGTTGATGTCAAGGTATGCTTTGAACCTCAAATTGTGGGTGCCCTAGGAGCTGCTCTCTTCGCGAGAAGCTTTATACGACGAAAGTAAAGAAAAGCGGGAGAAAGATTTTGGTAAAAATAACCGGAGTTGCAGAGGATTCGGTGCGCCGGCATGTAGCACAGGGATACTGGGAACCTTTACTCACCGCAGATTACTGGGACCGAAATGCCGAACAGTATCCAGATAGCGAAGCAGTAATAGATGTCAGAAGTCGACTGAGTTGGGCTCAAATCAAGCAATTTTCAGATCGGCTTGCCCTTTTCTTCTTGGATTTAGGTATTAAGAGAGATAGTGTCATTGTTTGCCAGCTTCCAAACTGGGCTGACTTTTTAATCATTCGTCTTGCTCTTATGAAGGCAGGCATTCTCAGTTGCCAACCTGCAACAACTTTACGCTCTGAAGAGATGGAGTATATTCTCAGTCGAACCGAAGCTCCAGCCGTGGTTATTCCCTGGAAGTTTCGAAATTATGATTATTTTAAAATGATTCAAGGTCTTCAATCCAGGCTCCCAAAATTGAAACACCAATTATTTGCCGGTGATGAAGCACCTGAGGGAACAATCTTACTTAAGGAGATATATAATCAAGCACTGGACGGGAAATACGATCAGGATACTCTTCAGAAGACTAGATACAATCCATATGAGATTACCCATATTGGTGTCACCAGTGGGACTACTGGTGTACCCAAACTTGTCTATCAAGCCGACGCAGCCATAAAGTTATCTGCGAGAGATACGGTTAATAGATCCGAAATAACAAGGGATGATGTTATCGCCTGTATGGCTCCTTTATCTGGAGGAGCCTCCAGCATCCTGGCTTTCTATTGTTCTCCTCTTACAGCCGCTAAGGTTGTGCTGCCGGAAAGGTTTGATGCTGAGGAATCATTAAAGCTGATTGAGAATGAAAAAGTGACCATATTATGTGGTGTTCCTGCTACATTGATAAGGATGCTTAATCATCCAGACCTAGACAGGTATGATACCAGTTCATTGAGGCTTGTTTTTTACTATGGAGCACCTATTCCATATCATACTGCTGTGGAACTAGAGAAAATATTGGGATGCCGCCTTATGACCAGGTATGGAGCATTTGACGTCGCCAACTTAAGTTGCACTTCCATACACGATCCTACTAATGTACGTTTGTTGAGTGCTGGCAAGCCATATACCGGTTGTGAGATCAGGTTACTTGATGACGAAGGAAGAGAAGCTACTCCTGAGCAAGGAGGTGAGATATGGGTGAGGGGAACAACCACTACTTTTGGATTCTACGGTGATGTTGAGGCTACGGCAAGTGTCTGGAATGTACCTGGCAAAGAAGGGTGGGGAAGCACCGGTGACATTGGCAGGCTCGATGATGATGGAAATATTGTGATTATCGGGCGTAAAAAAGAAGTGATAATTCGGGGTGGACAGAACATATACCCTATTGAAATAGAAGATTTACTTCAAGCTCATGAAAAGGTGGCCGGTGTTGCTATTGTCGGTATGACTGATCCGGTGATGGGTGAGCGAGCATGTGCCTATGTCGTGGTCAAGCCGGGACAGAATTTTACCTTTGATGATATGCTCTCTTTTCTGAGTGATAAAGGCATTGCCTCCTTTAAATTTCCTGAGAGGCTGGAGGTAGTGGATAGCTTACCCCTGGTGGCAGACCAAAAAGTAGATAAACGACAACTCCAGCAAGATATCAACAACAAGCTCAAAGCAGAAGGTAAAATCTAGTACTTAAGGGCTAGTGTTCAGGTGGTATCGATATTTTTCTACGGTTTGTTCAGTAAAAATACAAAACTTCAACCTTTAAGATAACGGGAACATCAGAGTCGAAAATCCTGCTTCCGGGCTGTTGCATTATAATTGCTAGTACCTTTCATTCGAGGCGTGGTTTGAAGGAAATATGTTAGACTATCTATGCAATAGCATAGCCATACAGCATTTGCTGTGTGGCATCAAGTTAACAATTCAGTAAATCTTAATAAATTATCTCTGCTTCTTCCAGCCTTCTTATTTCTTCGGGAGTTAATCCAAGAAGCTGACGGTACACATAATCATTGTGTTCACCGACGGCCGGAGTCGTATTAGAATATGCCACCTGTCCTTCCGGGAAATGAATGGGTAAGCCAGCAAAAGTAATAGTGCCTAACCGTGGAAGGTTTTGCTCGAAAACGTGTCCTCTCGCTCTTAAATGGATATCGTCATATAAGTCTTCACTTGTTTGAACTGCACCTGCTGCTACGCCATATGACTGTAAGATCCGCATTATCTGGTGTGGGGTGAATTGTCTGGTCCATCTTTCAATATTTTGATCGAGTTCTTCAACGTTTTTCAGTCTGCTTTCCATATCCTTGAATTTAGAATCCTTTGTCCACGAAGTATATTCCAGTGCTTGACAGAAATACTGCCACTCTCCCTCGTTAAAGATTGCTATAACACACCACTCATCTTCGCCTCGGCATCTATAACAATTATAAGGAGCAAATTGGGGATGACGGTTTCCACGTGGAGGTAAGACCCGGTTATTCATAAAATAATCAAGGTACATAGGACCGAGTACAGAAGCGGCAGCCTCGGCCTGAGATAACTCAATTGACTGCCCTTTACCTGTTTTAGCCCTGTAGAAAAGTGCCGCCATAATAGCGTTAAGAGCTTTGCCTCCTGATATAAAGTCTCCATAATATCTGCTGGCTACTCTCTCCGTCATCGGTGTATCAGGGTGGCTCCAATAATATGCGAATCCGGTGAAGCTCGTAAGCGTTTGCGCCCATGTAATCCAGTTCTCGTAGAGTCCTCTCCCCAGGGACTGAAGACTAACCACAATGATATCGCTCTTTAGTTGTTTTAAACTGAGATAGTCCAGCCCCCATTTCTGCATTACACCGAACCGGAGGTTATCAATGACAACATCACTTATTTTTACTAATTCTTTTAGTAATTCCCTGGCCTCCGGCTTTGTAAGATTTGCTGTTATGCTTTTCTTATTGTAGTTAAGTTGTGCAAAAATGGGACTAATTAACAGACCCATATCTACCTGGGTAAAATCGACATACTTCTCAGGTCCTTGCGGGATAGGCTCGCTTCCTTTCGGTCCCCACGGACCATTCCTTCTAAATCCAAGGTGTAATCGTGATTCAACTCTTATGACCTCAGCTCCACAACCCGCCAGCACCAATGTAACAAAAGGGCCAATGATCGAATCGGTCAGATCGATAATCCTTATTCCTTTCAGTGCATTCCTCAACATTCTTTCGACCTCTTTTGGATAATCTAAATAATTCCCTGAGACTTAAATGCGGCCAGCTCGTCTTCCGAATAGCCGAGTTCCCCACAGTATATTTCCCGGTTATATTGACCCAGGAGGGTAGCATCTCTAGAAATATGGCAGGGAGTCTCGCTTAACCAGTATGGTGGCTTTAGATACTTATGTTTACCAACTAACGGATGTACAATATCACCAATAAAAGCTCTTTCCTCAACATGAGAATCTGTCGCAAAATCTTCTGGTGTATTAACAGGGGTACAGGAAATATTCCTAGTCTGGCACAATTCAATTATTTCCGATTTAGTATGATTCATGGTAAATTCGGTTACCGCAGAATCGATAATATCACCATTCAGTCGACGGAAGCGTGAATCATACCATGCATCACCCATGAATATTTCGGGATTACCTAACAGCTTCACAAGGCTTTCCCAATGATGTGGTCTGAGAGCCATTACATGTACAAAGCCGTCTTTGCATGGGAAAATGCGCGCCGGGGAGGTGGTATGTTGACTTCCGTATCGGCCCTGTATTTCGCAGGTGAGACTATATCTCATAATCAACTCTTCGTTTATAGAGGCCATGACATCGTGTGATGCAATTTCTATATACTGTCCTTTGTCCGTACTCGACCTCTCATATATAGCTGCCATAATGGTAAAAGCAGCTATGGTTGACGCACTGTGATATGCCTGTTCACAGGGGGCTACAATTGGTGGTTTGTCAGGTTCGCCGCTGATATACATTAATCCACCCATGGCAAAATTAACAATATCAGGAGCCTTGTGATTACTATAGGGGCCATCAAGCCCAAATCCTGTAATGGAAGCGACTATAATACGTTGATTGGTCTTTTTGAGCGATGAATAAAAAAGGTCCAAAGCTGTGCGCTTTTCTTGTTCGTAGTCTTCAATTACTACATCAGCGCCTTTAACCAGTCTATTGAAAATATCCCGTGCGGTCGGATTGTTTAAGTCTAAAGTTATTCCCCTTTTGTTTATATTGAAATGCATGAAGTACAGACTATTTTCAAGTCCGGGATTATCATCTTTGAACGGGCCAATTCGTCTTGCTTTGCTCCCGTCAGGCTCTTCGATTTTAATAACATCTGCACCGAAGTCCGCGAGTAGCTTGCCAGTATAAAGACCTCTCTCTTCGGTGAGGTCCAGTACTCTAATTCCAGTCAGAGGATTGTCTGATTTATCATTCATGGCACGATTATAATTTAGCTAATAGAGCCTGCTAACTCCCTTGCCAACTGGTCCCTATGGAAATCGGCATCGCCAAATGCGATTTCTGCAGATTTGGCTCTTCTCACATATAACTCCAAATCCAGCTCTTTGGTAAAACCAATAGCGCCATGAATCTGATGCCCCAGGGTTACGATTCGGCGATATGCTTCACTGGTCCAGGCTTTGGCGACTGCTACATGTTTCGAGGCCGGTAGTCCTTCGCTTAACAACCAGGCTGCATGATAGGTATTGAGCCGGGATGCTTCAACGTCTATTGCCATATTAGCACAATGGTGCTGTATAGCCTGATAACTTCCGATAGGATGGCCGAACTGCTTCCTTTCCTTGGCGTAATCGATGGTCATTTCCAGGACTCGCTGTGCCCCGCCGACCATCTCTGCACATTTCGCAATCGCTGCTTTATCTAAAACACTCTTTAATCGTACGTTTGCAGCACCTGAATCTCCGACCATATTATCAACCGGTACCCTGGCATTCAACTCTACCTCAAACAGTTTGTCACCACCGATGGTTCGCATCAAATCATAATATAAGCCCGGAACCTTTGTATCTATAATAAAAATGGCCGGCTCCTGTCCTTTTTTATTACTTGCACCGGTTCTGGCAACAACCAATATACAATCGGCAACATGAGCATAAGGAACAAATAGTTTAATGCCTCGAATAAGATAAGCATCTCCTTCTTGAAATGCAGTGCAGTTAATATCAGCGAGTCTATAACTATCATTCGTTTCAAGAAGCGCAAAGGTGACTATCGTATTTCCACTCGCTATTTCAGAAAGAAATTGCTTTTTCTGTTTCTCATTCCCCAGTTCAAGCAGTGTATACCCACCAAGCACCACTGTCGAAATGAAAGGAGACGGGCAACAAAACCGTCCCATTTCCTCTATAAGTATAGTCAAATCCAAGAAACTACCGCCCATTCCACCATATTCTTCGGGAAAAGGTAAAGCCATCCAGCCAGCATTAGCCATCTTACGCCATATCCCTACAGCATAGCCTATATCATCATCCTCCATTTCCCTGACTAATTTACTGGGATACTCTTTTTCGAAAAAGCTCCTGGCCTCAGTTCTGAGCATTTTCTGCATTTCTGAAAGAGAACAATCCATCATTTGCCCCTTCTATTTCAGTATTCTCTGATAAAATGTTTTATGATGGTCAGACGCTTACCTACGTCCTTGGTAGACCTAATCCTCTGGTCGCCAGAATGTTTCTCTGTATTTCAGATGTTCCCCGGGCTAACGTAGAGCTAAATGACTCAAGATAGTAATGTGCAATCTTCCCTTGTAATACTGCCCATTTTGAGTCTTTCGTTACCGGTCCATATGAGCCCAGTATTTTCATCATTGTATTAGAACATCGTTGGGTAGCCTCAGAGCAGAACAGCTTGTTGATCGATGCTTGTGAAGCGGCAGGAAGCTGTTGACTGCCGAGCCATACTAATTGATATGCAATCATTCGAGCAGTTTCAATCTCGATATAAATATCAGCTAAATAGTGCTGAATCTTGAGGTTATTTAGTAGATCATGCTCGACAACATACTGCGTTATTAAATCAAAAAGACCACGCATTCTGCCAACCTCTCCAACACCAGCACCTCTCTCAAAATTGAGGAGTGCGAGCGAAAGCTCCCACCCCTGTCCCCGCCTGCCAACCATGTTATCAATCGGAACTTCTACATTATCGAAGAAGACCTCACATAGGCTCTGCCCATTACACATATCACTGATTGGTCGAACGGTAATTCCTGGTGTCTTCATATCTACGAGAAAGTAGGTGAGGCCCTGATGTTTTTTAGGAACGTCCAGCTCAGTGCGAGCTAACATATGGCACCAATCACAGACGGTTGAACCGCTTGTCCATAGCTTCTGTCCGTTGATAACAAAGTGATCACCTTTTTCAACAGCAACTGTTTGAACCGAAGCTAAGTCCGATCCTGATTCGGGCTCGCTAAATCCTTCGCACCAAAAAATCTCACCTCGAGCAATGGGAGGTAAATGTTTCTGCTTCTGTTCTGCTGTCCCGAAATGAATAATAAGAGGTCCTATCATACCTACCCCTTGATTATCAATTCCGGGAGACCCGCGATAGCCCATCTCTTCGTGGAATATTGCAGATAACAGAGGGCTAGCTTCTTTACCTCCGTACTCTTTAGGCCAGGTAAGAGCTAACCAACCTTTCCCAGCCAGTTTAGGTGCCATAACCTTATGGAAGGCCCATACATCGTCCCTATAGAGGTCCGATGCTGGATTCAGTATTGGCATAATCCAATCCGCAGGCAGTTCAGCATCAAGAAAATTTCTTACTTCCTGTCGGAAGGACTCCTCTTCTACTGTAAAGGAGAATTCCATTTATGCTTCCAAATATGTTAGCGTCCTTTGAAAACAGGCTTCCTTTTTTCGGCGAAAGCTTTAGCCCCTTCTTCTATATCCTGTGCCGATAGCTGACGATTCAGTTGCTCGTATTCACGGCACTGCACCAGCGCCTCCCGCAGAGGTACATCCAGTCCTTTGTAAGCGGTCTCTTTAACTGTCCTTACTGCATTAGGTCCATTATCGCAAATTTTTTCGGCGATTTTAATGGCTTCATCCAATAGCTGGTCATTGGGCACAACCTTCTGCACCAGACCGATCCTGTAGGCTTCTTGGGCATCAACCCAGTCCCCGGTAAACAACATCATAAGCGCATCGCCCAATGCAACCGCCCGTGAAAGGCGTTGGACACCCCCTGCACCTGGAATCATGGCGCGCTTGACTTCAGGAAGGCCAATTCGGGCATCTTCAGCCGCAATTCTAATATCGCACGCTAAAGCCAGTTCGCAGCCCAGACCCACTGCATACCCGTTTATGGCTGCTATGGTGGGTTTCCAGGATTCTGGTGCGTCTGGACCAGTCATACTCTTTGGCTTTGGCTCCAATGCGAATATTTCCTTAAGCGACTTCAAATCAAGCCCTGTGGAGAAAGCGCGGCCGGTACCAGTGTAAATTAAAACCCAGGCATCTTCATCATCAACAAACTCTTGATAATACTGGCCCTGGAGCTTTATCATCTCAACATTTGCTGCATTCATAGCATCCGGCCGGTTGAATGTTAAAATACGGATATGGCCTCTCTTTTCCCATAACATCTCCTGGCTCATTAATCTTTTTTCCTCCTTTTTATTGTTTAATATAGCCATTCTATAAATCATCACAGCGGATGATTATCCTTCAATAACTCGTATGGAAACGATGATTATTTATTCCGTTATCAAGAGAAACTTGGGCAGATTGAAATCGGTTCCGGGTGCTTTCTCAAAACATACCTGTACCCTGCCGCCGATTTTCACTTCGCCCGGGGTACATCCTACTATTTCACTTATTGTTCTCACGCCTTCATCAAGATCGATTGCCGCATAGATAATTGGTATACCGCTTTCCTCTACCTGCTTTCTCGGTGCCGGGCGTACCGGTACAAATACTTCTGTAAAAGAATATATTGTGCCTGTCCCTTTGGATTGCTGCCAGGCGAGGTTCATGCTGAAACAGTTAATACATACGGGACGCGGCAGAAACTGTAATCGTCCACAGTCCTGGCATTTTTGAAGAACAAAGTTCCCCTTCTGTGCTTCATCCCAGAATGTTTTATCTGCACTTGCCACATCGGGAAGTGGCCATGATATAGTCCTCTCCTGTGCCATGTTTACCTCCTTTGTAAAATCATCGCTGATGTAACATTGATAAGAATATCATAACCCAGTAGTCCTAATCCTGTAACCAGAGCCGTCTTAGCATTTTTAACCTGGCGGGCCCCTGACTCTCCCTTTAGCTGTCGCACAGCTTCGACAACATGCAGCATTGAGCCAGCACCACCCGCCTGTCCTGCCGATAGTTGCCCACCTCCGGTATTTATTGGGAAATCACCGTCAAACGTAATTTCATGTTCTTCTATGAACTTGCCACCCTTACCTTTTTCACAAAAGCCTAAATCTTCGAGCTGTATAAGCACTGCGATTGGATAATCATCATAAAGCTGAGCAAAGTCGATCTCGCCTCTTTTCACTTTCTTAAACAGTTCGTCACCCAGGGCGGCAAATCCAGCAACGGTCCTATTATAGAGCGGATCCTCAACTTTGTAATTGATTTTTTCAGCATCGCTTATCAGGTATATCGGTTTATCGGTTAATTTCTTAGCAACACGTTCGGAAGCCATCACAACAGCCTTGGCTCCTGTACAAGGCCGTACACAATCATAGAGACGTATTGGGCTTGAAATCATACGTGAATTTATATAGTCTTCCAAAGTCATCGGTGTGCGAAATAGCGCATTTTCATTCAGCTCAGCATTCTTTCTAAAACTAACTGCTATCTTTCCCAGTTGCTCAATGGTCGTCCCATACTCATACATGTGCCTTCTTTGGGTAAGGGCGAAGTGAGTATTTGGGCCACCGTAACCATATGGGACCATGTAATTAGCGAATGGATAAGACTCTACTCCCCCACCTCGAGTGGCACGATGGCGCACAGCGACTGCAGCGCATACTATAACATCAATTTGATGAAACTGTATGGCATCAGCTGCTCTGCGTACGCCAACAACAGCCGAAGAACCGCCGCAGTCAATCCCTTGCACCCAATCCAGCTCCAGGCCCAACTCCTCAGCCACGAGGGCTGTATCTGTTGGGAAATTGAGTCGAACCAGGCAAAATCCCCTCACATCTTTTTTCTTCAGACCTGCATTGTCCAGAGCTTTATTCACCGCCATACCTAGAAATGACATGTAAGAGTATTTTGACATTAATCCTTCCGGCTCTGGCATAGTGTTGGGAATTTCACCATAACCAACCAGACATACTCCTTCTCTCTGCATAGTTGCCCCTTCCTTATGTATTTTATGTCAAATAAGATGGTATGTACTTTATCTGCATACCCTCGTTAATTGATTCATCGACTTTAACACCTGATTATAGTGTACCTGGTTTCTTGGAACCCAATGTCAAACTGTGCCATTACTACGTACTATTCAATGTTGTTTACACCTCATAGTTATGTAAACTTTCTTAATCCTGTGGAATAACTGGTAAAAATTAGATAGGTTATATAAAAATAACAAAATCACATCAGGCTAGGTAAGAAGGTAGACAATGCGGGGACAGCTATCAGGAGGGCGACATGGCAAAAATCGGATATGATGAAAGGGATTATACCGCGGTACATGGTGGTGGCGGGGACATCAACTATCCCGGCCAGCCCAAACAGGTTTATACCAAATGGCGGTGTAATCAGCCCTATCTCTATTATTCTCACCATTACCACGCCATACCATATCGGTTGAAAGCCCAAGGCAACTATTGTAGGAAAGAGAATCGGAATGGTAAGGATTAGGATGGCGTAAATATCAAAAAACATGCCAAGTATGATATAGCCGACTAAAATGATAAACAGGACGATGTATTTAGGCAGTCCCAGTGCGATGATATACTCACTGGCGACAAATGGTATCCTCGTTATTGCCAGGAAGGCATTGAAAACGAAAGCGCCTATAAGCAAAATAATAATCATAGCCGCATTCTGTGCTGTCTCTATTAAAGAGTCATTAATACCCTTGCGAGAGAGCTGTCTCCGTACCAGACCTATAACTAGAGCCCCAAAGGCCCCGATCCCGCCGGCTTCGGTAGGGGTAAAGACTCCGAGGTAGATACCACCAATGATCAGCAGGAATAGAAGAAGTACTGGCCAGGTTAGTCTGAGTGATCCCATTTTATTCCTGATGGTTGTCTTGGGACCAGCCGGAGCCAATTGGGGATTGATTTTGCAAAGAATGTAGATGGTAACACAATAAAATACGACCTCAAGTATCCCGGGGATAATGCCTGCAATAAACAGTTTACCGATAGACAGCTCGGTTAGTATGCCGATGATGATAAATCCCATACTTGGCGGGATCAGGATGCCTAGCGTCCCGCCGGCGGCGCAACAACCAACAGAAAGGCTTGAGTCATAGCCATGTCGTTTCATTTCGGGATAAGCTATTTTACCCATGGTTACTGCCCCTGCCAAACTGGAACCGGTACAAGCGGCAAAAAGACCACAAGCGCCCACCGTAGCCATAGCCAGGCCTCCCTTGGCCTGACCCACCCAGGCACGAGCAGTATCATAAGCCTCCCTGCCTATCCCAGCATTAGTGACGAAGGAACTCATAAGTAAAAAAAGTGGGATTACCGCAAAAGAATAATTATTCGTCTTGGCAAAGGTAATTACGGCCATGCCACCAAGCGCGGGATCGATGCCACCTATTAAGGCGAAACCGGCGAAGCCTACCAAAATTAAAGCAAAGCCAACATGTACACCCGCGAAAACGAGTAGCATCATAACAGCTATGCCCAGGAGCCCGATTAAAGCTGGATTCATCTCCGCACCACCTTAATAATGGAGTGCAGCAGGTCTAGCAGAAGAATGATAGCCAGCATTCCGGTACCAATAACCAGTGTTAACCAGAAGGGCCAAAGAAGTATATCTAAATCGAAGCTTGTTCCCTCGGGGCCCAGCAAAATATATCTCTTGGTCATAATCGCAGATTGCCAGCATATCAAGGAGAATGCGACGAGACCGATAACATAGGCTAAAATATCCGAGACTGCCTGAAGCTTTAACGGTAAGCGCTCAAACAGAAATGTTACTCTGATATGTCGTTTGTTGATTTGGCAATAGGCAAACCCAAACGTTCCGGCACATACTAAGAGAAGCCCAATAAGTTCCCACGAACCCGGTATAGGGCGGTTAAAAAAATACCGTCCACCAACGTCGACTGCCGTAAGTAGCACCATTATGGCCAGCACGCAAGCAGCAATGATAGCCATTACTCGACTTACAAAACCTAACCCCCGTTCCACCTGCGACGCCAGTCCAGAGATGTTAGCTCGCCAGATCATTTCCTCCTCGCGGCTTCAAATATTGAAGCCAGCTTAGATTTGATAGCTTGTGGAGAGGTAGGGCTTGTGGCTATCAGCCCCCAAGCCCTACTCCCGGCTATTTACTATGCAAAGGCTCACTTTTTGTATGCGTTTCGCAGCTCCAGCCAGTAGTCCATCATCGCTTTTCCGTCTATACCATTAGCTTTCATGGCATCAACCCACTTGTACCAAAGGGGCTCACTTTTCGCATCCCATAATGCCTTCTCTTCCGGCTTGATGGTATAAATGGTCTGTCCTGCCGCTTTAATTTCCTTCATGCCGGCTTCTGCCACCTCGATCGATCCTTGAGAAGAGCGGAGTCTTCCCGCAGGAGCAGCCTCTTCGAGCACCTTTTGGAGATCAGGCGAGAGTTTATTCCATGAGTCCCAGTTCATACATATTACCATCGCAGTCTGACCGCCAAGTTCACTGTCAAGAAAATATTTTGCTATCTCCCAAAGCTTATAGTCGAAGACTTGAACGAAGTTTAGCCAGGCGACATTAATGACCCCCGTCTTCAAGTTCTGATAAATTAAGGGTGGCGGCAGTGGGACCGAAGCAGCACCACAAGCCTTCGCCAGATCCGCCTTTACGCCAGTACCACCTACCTTCATACCCTTCAGGTCATCAGGAACATGGATTTCCTTGTTAGCAACAAAAGTATAGTTGGACAGATTGGAGAGATATAACACCTTGAAGTCCTTAAACTCTTCCTTCAACTTGGGGAATTTTTCGATGAACTTCAGATGAGCATCATTACAAGCTTCCATGTCCTCTGTAGTATTGCTGGGGAAACCTATACCAGGGTACATGGGAAGTTGGTATATCGGGAAATTCTTTCTGAAAACCGAAGCAGACACAACGGTAATATCGGCGATCCCGGCAATAATTGAGTCCCGGGATTCAGCCATGGCAAACAAGGTGCTGGATGGGTATATGTCAAATTTCATCTTACCTTCGCTTCGCTTCTCTGCCTCCTTGGCAAAGTGTTCCATCCCCAGGGCAATGCTTGCGGTCGGGGCCATGTCGTAGGCCAACTTCAGTGTTACCGGTTCGACCGGCGCTGGTTTTGGTGTTGGTGTCGGGGTTGGTGTTGGTGCTGGTTTGGCGCAAGCCGAGAACAACAATGACGCTATCATCACCAAGGTGAGGGTTAAAATTACACAATATTTCGTTCTCATTTCTCCCCCTTTGAATTTATTGCCCAAGATAAGCCACCAGTTTTATATCTATTCACATGATATAACCTCCCTTTTGCTAAAGTGTGTAATTATAGAGCTTCGCTTGGGGTAACTATAATCAACACTTATGCAGTTGTGAACATACGTCGGGCTCTATTCTATAGAGTGAAGAAAAGATTGTCAATAAAATTTTGTAGGTAAGAATCCAAGAGTATCAAACCAAAGGGAATTAGGTCTTCTCACTATGGACAAGGACCCAGATAATGATATTAACAATCTTTATCGGACTTAAAGATTACAAAGATTACAAGGTAGGGGAAGTCAGAGAAGCAAAGGAAGAAATGCTGCTAAAGGAGAAAGGGAGGTGCCCTCGTTGTGGCTTAGGTATAGAAGAATAATAAATCACATCATAGTAACTAGTAATGTGCTGAGTATGGGAAATGCGACCAGCATAGCAACATGTACACAATCAGCTATAAAGAATGGAATGATACCACGATAAAGATCACCCATAGAAACCTCAATGGTCCCGGCAAGGCCAAACAGGTTGATACCAAATGGCGGTGTGATCATTCCTATCTCTATTACCCTGACCATTAACACGCTATACCATATCAGGTCCATTCCCATTCCCTCTACTGCGGGATAGATCATTGGAATAGTGAGAATTAATACGGCATAAATATCGAAAAACATACCACATATGATGTAAAACAATATAATGAGAAACAGGACAACATAGTTTGATACTGGTAATCCTACGATAAACTCACTGGCGGTGAATGGTAATTGCGTTATTGCCAGAAATGCATTAAACACGAAAGCGCCTACGAGCATTATAATTATCATGGCTGCTGTTTTTGCGGTGTCCATTAGCGAGTCGAAAAAGGCCCGACCGGACATTTGTCGACGGGCAGCACTGATAACCAGAGCCCCAAAAGCACCGATTCCACCTGCTTCAGTTGGTGTGAATACTCCAAAGTAGATACCGCCCATGATCAGGAGGAAAAGTAACAGCACCGGCCAGGTAAGCTTAAGGGACCACAGCTTTTCTTTGATTGTTGTCTTCCCAATGCTCGGACCAATTTGTGGTTTGATTCTGCACATAATGAAAATTGTGACCATGTAGAAAATTATTTCCAGGATTCCAGGTATTATGCCAGCTATGAATAGTTTGCCGATAGATAATTCAGCCAGTATTCCAATAAGGACAAATCCCATACTTGGCGGTATTAAAATTCCCAGGGTACCACCGGCTGCTATAGCGCCGGCAGATAGAGTAGAGGAGTACCCCAGCCTTTTCATCTCTGGATGCGCGATCTTACCCATAGTTACCGCACCGGCTAAACTGGAACCACTGCAAGCGGCAAACAGGCCACATGCGCCCACTGTAGCCATAGCCAGGCCCCCTTTTAACTGGCCTACCCAGGCACGCGCTGTTTCATACGCTTCTCTACCTATCCCGCTCTGAGACACAAATGCGCTCATAAGTAAGAAGAGTGGGATTACGGAAAAATGGTAGTTATTCATTTTATCAAACGGTAATATAGTCATCAGGTTAACTGCAGGATCGAGCCCGCCTATAAAAGCAAAGCCGGCAAAACCTACCAGAACCAGGGCGAAACCAACATGTACTCCCATTAACAAAAGAAATATAAGGACAATCATACCTATGATGCCGACTTCAGCCTGGCTCATTGCCTGAATACCTCCTTCAGTGTCTTAGAAATGTCTATTAGAAATACTACACACAACCAACCTAAACCAATAGCCATCATGAGCATAAAAGGCCAAAAGAGCAGGGATAAAGTCTCGGTTACGTAGCCCAGTTCTTTATTCATATATTCCTGTACTCGTAGCAAGGTCTGCCAGCATATCATTCCGGCTGTCGCCAGGCATATTAAATATGCAATAAAGTTTAATATAGCTTGTCCTCTTGGGCGAAACAGATCGATTATTATATTAATCCTGATGTTCCCCTTGAGAAGCTGACAATAGCCCATCCCCCAGCTTCCCGCTATAACCAATAGAAGCCCCACCAGTTCAAAGTCACCTTCCAACGGACGAAGAAAAACATAGCGCCCGACTACATTGATGACTACGATCATCATCATTGCAGCAAGCGCTACCGCAGAGACAACTGCCATCACTCTGCTTATCCACATAATTACTGTGTCAAACCGTGATACCTGCTCAATTTGAGACTGCTGATGCAATTTATCTCCTTTATAAACTTATTCGTTCTTCTTCTCTCTCTATAATACTACTTACTCCGTATTTTTAATTTTTGGAATTACCGGTAGAAGCAGGTTGGATTTATATGTGGTATCATGGTAGATCCTGTGCAGCGTAGTCTTGCTACTACAGATATGCAAACCACCAGGTACAACGTCCATGCTGGCAATTTCCAACTCAATGCGGTGGCCGGTTTTAAATAAGTTTGAAATCGGCGAAAGACCAATTGCATACTCATATACCTTGCCCGGTATAACTGGCTCCCTTTGTGTATGCAAATGCCATGGCCGCCATGTTTTTGATTTACTCTCATCAATGGTCCTGTGCGATGCCTTGAGCCAGCTTGAAGTCAGCTCTCTGGACGAGCCATACGCATCGACATCTTTCAGTTTTACCAGCCAATTCGTATCATCGGTATTAATTGAAGCGTAGAAATAGAAAGCTAACGGCCCAGTGATCTCCATGTCCTCGGGCAGAGGAGCAGTTGAGTATTTGATCGATTGGACGTGTGAAGTCTTATCAAGAGGTTCCTGAACAAAACAGTCAGCATCTTCGTCGAGGATCGGAGATTCAGGTGACAATCGCCCCCAGCTTCGCAGGTAGAATTTTGTCCATCTGGTCCTTGCCAGTGGCCACTCATGTTCATGACGCCATTGATTAGCTCCCATGACAAAAAGTTTTATTGGCGGTTCGTCCATTATCCCGGTGTCTATGCCTTTAAGCCAGTAGTCGAACCACCTCATCACCTCGTTATGCCATTGATGCCAGGGGCGGTCCACGGTACCCGGCTGGACCATAATGATTTTTTTGGGTGTATTTATCCCCATATAGAGACCAAAGGCTCCTTCACTCCAAACGGGAATCCATGGACCACCAGTGTATACAGGAACCTTTATACGGTCATATTTAGTATATGGCGTTCTTTCCCAGTAAAAGGGCCCGTCATTCGGATTCAGCAGGATATCGGCGAACAATGGATTTTTCGATGGGTATCGGAGTACGCTCCAGTAAATACTGTATTTTCTAAGGTCAGGATCGTTTAGTCTCTCTTGAAACAGGCTCTCTAGCTCTTTTTGAGGTAGTTTTTTCATAGTTGCTGATACGACGTTCTTAGGAGCATAACCACTGCCATTGGTTGGCCCCTCGTCCATACCTCTGCCACTGAAAAGCCGGTACATCATAGGGGTAATAACACCTCCCTCAGTGGCCACCTGACGGTACAAGTCGTACCATACCTCGAAAGGGAAAATAGCCTTGAGGTGTGGTGGCTGTTCGCTGGCGGTGAAGATCTGTTCGATTCCGAAATAGGATATGCCGATCATTCCCACATTACCATCACACCATGGCTGCTCTGCAATCCACTCTACCAGATCGTAGCCATCCTCGGCTTCACTCTTATCATTTATACCGATGTGCTCTCCTTCTGAATCACCAGTTCCTCGGGCATCGGCGATAATGTGTACATAACCCCTCGATACCAGGTACTCAGTGTTTCCAGCTTCAATGCAGCCATCCCAGAGCAGCGAATCATGTTTTGATTGAGGAAGCTGAGGTAACACCTGAAGGTCTTTACCATAAACAGCCATTGCCAGCAGGGCTGGGAATTGCCCCTCGAAATCGGGGCGGTATATATCAAGTATCAGTCGAACTCCATCACGCATTGTAACGAATACATTTTTCTCGGATTTTACTTTGTATCGTTCACGTGAC
Organism: uncultured Dehalococcoidales bacterium; assembly: GCA_964596125.1. Classification (GTDB taxonomy): domain Bacteria; phylum Chloroflexota; class Dehalococcoidia; order GIF9; family UBA5629; genus CAZQRP01. The sequence continues at coordinate 30,103 of CAZQRP010000017.1, forward strand.
TTCTGCTCACCGCCCATTTTTTCCCCTTGGTATAATGCCGTCTATCGTGAGAAGTAGTATATTATAAACCATCTGTCAAGTCATTAATACCCGCATTATGTCTTCTAGTGTGTAGCAAAAATTAAAAAAGGATGAGCGCCACAAAAGATTTTTGTATGGTCTATTTTCGTTAGTTTTTTGATCGAATTTTATGATACCTGGCCTCTCAGGAACCCACTAGCCATGTTCGCAGTGTAGAACCAGTGAGTATATCCCATCAAAATAGAGTGCTCTTTCTTATCCCTCCACCCGGTGTTTATATCCAGACCCAATTGCCATCCTCAATGCCAGGCTCCTTCGCTGTTTCCAGACTGATCGGTATACGTAGGTCCAGATATCTCTCACGTATCGAATCTATTTGCCTGTGCTCAGAGTGGTAGTAACCGTAAAACCTGCCACTGGTAATGAGCGTGAGAGGATATTCCTTGGCTAAATCAAGCGCACTGAATTACTACAACCTACGTATTGACAGCACGCATATGATGGAATATAATTGCCTCCTATGATTAACATTTAAGCTATATAAATACCAGGTATTTATTATTAAACAGACTGTGATGTAACAACACATATTATAGATAGTATATAAAAAGGAGGTGATTGTTATTGAATGTATTCAAGTAGTCCGTTAATAGCGTTGTTGTTATCGAACTGTATATTTAATTTGAGTCATAATTAAGTGGAGGTGTGATAAATGAATAGAAGATGGATTATGCTCATAGCAGTTGTATTTATTATTGTGGCATTATTATTACCTGCATGTGCCAAGCCAGAACCAACTCCAACGCCTGCACCGAAACCAGCACCGACTCCGACTCCAGCCCCACCCCCAGAACCCAAAACGCTTAAATTATCTTATACCATGCCAAAGGGGGCATCCGTCGCACAAGGATTTGAATGGTGGGGACCGGAGTTCGAGAAACGTACCAATGGTCGCTACAAGGTAGAACTTTATCCGTCCAGTACTTTGGTACCAATACCAGCAGCTCTGGATGCGGTAAAAAAGGGGGTAGCTGAAATTGTAATGACCTCTACAGGAACGTTTCAAAAGGATTTCCCGTTATCTCTTGTTATGAGCCTTCCCACACTGGGATTCCCGCTGGGGCCGGATATAAAAGATTACGAGCCGGCATGGGAAGCCTGCTGGGAACTCATCAACACAGTCCCGGAAGTACAAGCTGAATTTAAGGATTACAAATTGCTCTGGCCTTTTGAATTAAACCCGTATTATCTTCTTTCCAAGAAAAAGGAGGTTCACAAGGCATCGGACTTTAAAGGTATGAAGGTCGGTGGCAGTGGTCAGAAAATGCTTTTAGTGACGGAGAATGGGGGTGCGTCGATTCATTCAATACCGCCTCAGACATATATGAATCTACAAAAAGGTGTTATGGAAGCCTCGTTTAATGCTCCCTCCCAAATAATGCATTATAAGCTTGATGAGTTGATAGATTACTATTATTTCCAAGATTTTGGCTGTGGAACAATCGTTTTGTTAATGAATAAAGAAGTGTGGAATGCGCTATCGCCGCAGGATCAGAAGATAGTAGAAGAATCATGGCGCGAAGCATCTCAAGTATCTGCAAAGGGCATGCAGGTAGATGCTATAGGAGGAGAAGAGCAAGTTAAGAAAGCGGGCAAAAAAATTACCTACCCCACACCGGAAGAGACAGCTGCGTGGGAAAAGTCTTCTGGGGAAATAGTATTCTCCCGGTGGGCAAAGGATGCCCAAGATTTAGGTATCAGTGCTCAGGCTACTGATAAAGTTCTTAATGCCTGGAAGGATTTGAGAAAGAAATATTTTCCTAATCTTTAGGCTGGTACCGTAAAGAGCAAGGCGTCCGGATGATACTATACCTCCGGACGCCTTGTTGCTAACGAATTGCAGTTGATTGCACAGAGAATTAATTAATAGTTTCTATTTGCGGAATAAAGTATTAGCTAACAATAGACCTGATACCATATTTGTAATGCCCCTTATTCAAATCTTAAAACCTGGTTATATCCTTCGGACTACAGGTAAAAGCAAATAAGACGCTACCTCCGGGGCTAATTGGCGACGCATATCAGACCATAGTCCAAAGGAAAACAAATGCTTTTAAATGCTGTGTCCGTTTCCTGTCTGCTAGAGAGCCGCGCGTAGAATTCGGACTATATCCTCTCGACTTACATTACGGGGATTATTGGTTTCCATAACATGACTCATCGCTGTAAACCTTTCTTTCGCCATTTCAGGTATATCAGACTCCATAATCCCAACATCACTCATCTTCAGTATCATATCGAGGTCTCGAGCGAGACTTCGTACTGCCTCTACAGACTTTTTTGTTGCGTCCGTAACGGGGAGACCCTCTATCTTTTCCCCCATAAGTTCTGCTATCTTACCAAATTTCTTCGGGGCAGCCATCAAGTTGAATTCCATAACATGTGGCAACAATATAGTTAAGGCTGCTCCATGGCTAATATGTGTCCTCTCTACTATACAGGCATCCATAGCATGTGCCAAGCCTATGCCATTAATCATTATTGAAGCAAGAGCCAGTGATGCAGCTATGGATAGATGGTGCCTGGCTTCCAAATGTTTCTGACCTTCGACATAGGCCAACCGTAGATTATCAGCAATAAGCTTAATAGCTGTCTCTGCGAGCATATCTCCAACAATACTAGAGCGGGCGCTTACATAGCCCTCTATAGCATGGGTAAGTGCATCCATCCCCGTATCGGCTGTTATTCGTTGAGGTAAATTCAGTGTCAATTCAGGATCTACTATCACTGCATCAGCCCACATCTGCGGTATACGAAGACCTTTCTTCAGTCCGTTCGTGTCATCAGTGACCATTGCCCCGATACCCCATTCACTTCCTGTACCGCTGGTAGTGGGAATCAGTATCTTAGGCAGTACCTTCTTGCCACCCTTCCCCTCGTTAATTAAATCTTGAGCTTTCATGCCACTGGGAGCTATAACACTTACTACTTTAGTGCTGTCCATAACGCTCCCTCCACCAATACCTATTAGAAGATGATAGCCACCATCCCGTGCTTTTTGATTACATTCATCAATGGTGCTTGTCGGTGCATTCGGCAGACAGCCATCAAAGACATCAAATTTACACTTAGCTTTTTCAAGTAACATCCTTATCTTGTTAAGTAGACCTGCTTCCATTACTCCCTTGTCTGTTACGATCAAAACTTTCTTTGCACCAAAATTCTGAATGATATTCCCCAAACTATTCACAGCACCTGGTCCCATTACTGTTTTTGGAATGTGTACCGAAAAAGTACCGATCACCACGTTTACTCCTCCGTTTAACAATATTCACGTAATCATTTAAAGTCTGTATATCATCATCAAATATATTTTATTGCAGTCAATTAAGTCAATGATTACTAATCCATTTTCTATAACTTCAACTATAGAGCCCACAAAATCTTGACATTGATATTGAAAAAGAGTAGCCTTTTCAGTGCAAAGTTGTGAACTTCGCTCGTATGAATATGAGTGTTAGCGTAAATCAAGATCTTCAGGATATTCTCCATTTGCACTCTATTGTGCATTCACAATCAGACCTGGCAAATATGCGACGGAACTTACTCCGAGCTCTTCAAGAAGTGTTTCACATAAACAGTGCCACGTTTTGCTTGGCAAACCGTAGGTTAATAAAGATGGTTCCGGCTAAATCTCTTACCGTTAACATTCCCGAGTCTTATAGTGAACGATATATAGAGTATTATCATCGCTATGATCCGTTCTTGCTTTCCGAATCAAAACAGATTGTTTATTGTAGTAGCTCTATCTTACCGTATCGGTCCGAGCTCGATTTTAAGTTTTACAACGAGTTTCTCATTCCACAGAATATACATCACAGGTTGGTCATTTGCTTCCGCTCCGGATCTGATTTGCTGGGCCGGATTGATATTCATAGACCCAAGGAACTACCTCCCTTTTCTTCTATGGACTTGGCGAAGGCACGTATTTTAGCAGATTATGTTACCGTAGCTCTGAATAATTTGATCCTGATCAATAAAATTAAACAAGATAATGAAATATCAATGAAGGTAAGCAATTTCTCTTTACTGGGCATTCTTATTCTGGATTGGACGCTCAAACCCTCCTATCATAATTCTATGGCCAGGGAGATCTGTCTTTCGTTGTATAAACAGCGACCGAAGGCCAAAGTAATAGTAGATGACGGATTGATAATACCTTCAGAGGTTTTGGCTGATTGCCTGACCATAAAAAAACTTGTTCATACTCAAGATGCTGTCACTGTCTCCAAATATGATAGGATATTCTACATAAATGAGAACACAAAAATTTGCGTAAATACATCGCTTCTCAATTTGTCTGTCTCTGGGAAACCGGTCCCTCATTTTCTGCTATTTATTGAAAAATTCATCGAAGACAGCAGAACAATAAAAGAAGCTTTAATAACCAAGTACCGTTTCACGAAGAGAGAGCTAGAAATTGCTATGTTCGTTTGCATGGGTTTAACTAATGAAGAAATTAGCAGAAAACTCTGTATCAGTCAGTTCACGGTAGCGAACCATATTAAGAAAATATTTGAAAAAGCGGGAGTAAAGAACCGAACAAAGCTGACTCGTTTAATGCAAAATGATAAGCTCTGCTAACCGAATTTGGTAAAGATATTTAATTGATATATATCTATTACCATATATGCATATCGGTTTAACTCACCAAGCACTATATATTGTGGTATGATACAATTCTAAGAATTTCGAATATAAAAAGGTTATGGTAATAAAGAACCCCGACTAATAAATGCTCCAAGGAGAGTAAAAAGTCCAGCAACAATCACTAACAAAATAGCCTCAATAATGTGCCATCGTCTATCACTTTTGCGTTGTTTTTCTTGCCAATTTCTCCATTCTTCCCTATCTAACATTTCCATATGCTCCTTTGGTGTAAATCCCTGCGTCCATTTTGTAAACTTTGTACATTCTCTTTCTTTATTAATAATGTTATGTATATCTTTGTAGTTAGAAGTGTCTTGAGAATTGGTTATTTCAGCGTTAATATCGTAAGATTGTGCAAAGCATAATGGCAAATCTTCATATTGAGATATTCCATGTGGAGAAATTGTTGGGTCAAATTCTTTTTTCCGATAATCATACTCTGCTTCTACTAATGAACGGCTTTCTTTATTTCGCAATGCTAAATAACCACACTCTGTACATTTAGACATCCTGCACCTCCACTTGAAAGTGCAGTTATTCTATCATAGTTGTAATTTTTATATGATACCTTTATTTCCGAAAGAGCCATATTTATTCTATAGATACTATATATAGTATCTAGTGAGTTAACCAGATAGGCACTTTACCATAATACTAAGATCAGACTGTTTAATTCATTACGGATCTAATTTAACTATGGAGAACATTCTGTTCTAAGGTTATTTAGTTTCATGATGATAGTGAATCCCGGATTAAGACACCACGAAAAGAAGCCCGGAGAAGATATCTAAGATCAATAACAGGTGTAAACTGACGTCCCTTCCCATAATTGATTATACTAACTACCTCTTCACTTTGAAATATACTTGTGCGACTCAAGTGATTGCTCTATACTCCGGGAATGTGGCAGATACTCCGCTGAGTGTAGACTGAGCTTTATTCCTCATTATACTTAGACCTTTCTTACTGCTTATTAAAATGATTATTTTTAGCTATTGACGCTGTAAATTAGGGGATGTACTATTCTTTTCATCATTAGTAATATATGATACGGTTGATTGTGACTGTAAATAGTGTTGACAATCGATATCTAACATCACGGACCTGTTTTAAAATATAATCTGTACCTGGGAAATTTAAAATACCACTAAATAGCCCTCGCCTACTAGCTAATGTATAGTTAGATAATTTATTACAATTAACGCTGTTAATAGGAAATATGACGGTAGAGGACTATCCAATGCAATCTACTGTAGCAAACAAAGCAGATATGGGATAAATCGGAAGATATATGACCTTCACAGCAATAGTACCAATGACAGTATAAGAGATAATTCGATATTACAGAGGCAGAATAATGCTATTGGAAAGATACAGTTATAACTGAGAAATGCTGGAGATACTGTAATTATATCTCATCTATTTGGAGGTGGAATGATGATGTAAGTTATAAAAAAATATCTTCACTTTTATACTATACTAATTGGAGGTGATTTTATGAAGCGTAATATATTAATAGTCTTATTAGTAGCAGTGCTAATAGTACCACTTATTATACATGGTGCGTGTGCCACTACCGCACCCGGCGAGGCGGTCAAGTTGAGATTTGTCTCATTTCTTCCGAATACTCCGCCAAATAATATCCCGGATATGTATTTTATCAACAAGGTCAATGAGAAGGCTAAGGGTAAACTCATCGTAGAGCATATTGGCGGGCCGGAAGCTATTGCTCCTCCTGATGCTCCTGTATCAGTTAGAAATGGCACAATTGAAATGGCTCGCTGTCTCTACACTCTTGTGGACTCTATGGCTCCCGGAGTCGAGTGTCTCTCTCATAATGAGATCAGTTACGCAGAGGTACGGAAGAAAGCTGGTGATTATATCCAGAGTCTATTCAACAAGTCTGGCCTTTACTGGCTAGGGTATGCAGCCCCGGTACCGATTCAGGCATTTTTATATCTCAATGCCAATAAGCGTATTGGTAAACCCGAGGACTTTGCCGGCATGAAGATATCAACTCCAGGGCCATCTCCAATACCCTTCTTTAAGGCATTAGGCGCTACTCCTGTTGTGATTCCGTTACACGAAGTTTTCACTGCGGTAGAGCGGGGAGTAGTCGATGGTTTTTTACTATCGCTGGAATCAGTACCTGGTTTTGGGCTTCACGAAGTGACCAAGTATTGTATTGATCATCCCTACACCAGTTGCCCGGATGCGATAATAGTAAATCCAGATAAATGGAATGCCCTTCCGAAAGACCTACAAAAAATATTGACAGAGTCTGCGATTGAGCATGAAAATGAATTTCCCGATGTATATCTTAAAGAAATGGCTAATCCAGGAAGACAGAAAATGCTAGACGCAGGTATGGAATTCCTCAAGTTCTCAGACGCTGATGCCAAAAGGTTCCATGATATGTACAAAGAAGCGTCATGGTCAGCTATGATTGGGAAGAATCCGGAGATCGCTACCAAATTAAAGGGGTTGATTGCACAATAAGCCAGTTATTTCTTGCTTTGACCACTTGGGAGGATAGACTAGACTGTGAATGCAGTAAAGAAAGTAAGTCATTTTTTTGATAAATTGAATGACATATCGGGAGGCATTACAGCAACGCTCCTTGTCCTGGTAGCTCTAGCCATTTCCGTGGATGTTCTATTGAGATATATATTGGGGATAACCTTCAGTGGTCTTTTCGAAATCTCCGAATTCAGCCTGCTATGGATTGCCTTTCTTGGTGCTGCCTGGCTATTACAGAAAGATGGGCATATAAACATGGACCTGATACTCACCCATGTGAAACCGAAGGCCAGAGCTATGACTAATATCATTACTTATGGTGTTAGCACAATTCTATTTGGGATGCTTACCGGGTATGGTATCATGGTTACCTGGCAGGATTACCAGACCAATTTCATCATGGGGACAGTTCTGGCACCTCCCAAATGGCCTATCGAACTTATTATTCCTATAGGCAGCTTTTTGCTCTTCATACAATTGCTGAACAAGACCTATGCCCACGTGCTTAACTGGAAAGCATTAGGGAGATAGAAAAGCAGATTTGGAATAGCAAATCAGTCTAAATTCTGGTATAAACATTATGGATTGGCCACTCGCGCTTTTGCTGATACTGGGCAGCCTTGTGGTGTTAATGCTATCTGGCATGCCCATAGCTTTTGCTTTCATGCTCACATGTGCCATGGGAGCGGTGGTGTTCTGGGGCGGAATGGAAGGGCTGAAGGCTCTTGTTGTAAATTTATTTAGTGGAGTGGCCACATTTAACCTCCTGCCGCTGCCACTGTTTATTCTCATGGGCACAATAATATTCGATTCGGGTGTTGGCATCTTGATGGTAGATGCCGTAAATAAATGCCTGGGTCGTCTGCCCGGCAGGTTGAGTCTGGTTGCAGTGGGTGCCGGGACTTTACTGGCAACCCTGACCGGCGTCAGCGTGGGCAGTATTGCCATCTTAGGTAAGGGATTGGTGCCGGAGATGGAGAAGCGAGGTTATCAGAAACCCATGACATTAGGCCCTATTGTCGGTGGCGGCCAACTCGCCACTATGATCCCTCCCAGTGCCCTGGCTGTATTTTTGGGTGCGATAGGCCAGATCTCCATAGGTGAACTGTTAATAGCCATCATTGTACCTGGACTGCTGATGGCTTCTCTTTTTGGTGCCTATATTATCCTCAGATGCATGATACAGCCCTCGCTTGCTCCTTCTTATGATGTAAGCCGGGTACCGCTATCGGAGAAGTTTCAAGCTACAGTCCGTCACGTACTTCCGATAGGAATAATCATCTTTGCTGTTATTGGTGTCATTCTGATAGGTGTTGCCACTCCGTCTGAGGCGGCTGCTCTTGGAGTTGTCGCTTGCTACATTCTGGCGGCGATTCATAGGAAGCTGAATTGGCAGGTGGTAAAAAAATCTGCTCTGGGAGCAGTAGAGACGTCAATCATGATACTTATGATCGCCGCCCCGGCGTTTACCTTTAGTAGAATGCTGGCATTTACTGGCGCTATGAGCGGCTTGATAAAGTTTGCTTCAACCCTGCCGGTATCTCCAATGGCACTGATCATAGCCATGCAGCTTGTTGTGGTGTTTATGGGTATGTTCATGGGGCCGTTTAGCATAATTATGCTCACGCTACCGATGTACATACCCATCGTTAATGCATTGGGTTTTGATCTGGTGTGGTTTGGAGTGATAATGCTGATAAACGTGCAGATGGGACTGATGACACCACCCTTCGGCGGTGACTGCTATGTAATGAAAAGTGTTGTTGGAGCAGGAGTGACAGTAACAGATGTCTTCAGGTCTGCCACGCCTTTTATACTATTGACTATTCTGGCCATGGCAATTATTATAGTTTTTCCACAGGTAGCGCTCTGGCTACCCAGTGTAATGGCTTAAATACATGGTAAACGCCAGGGGAATAAATGAATAATCACGGAAAACATTATTGAAGGGAAATTGAGAAAATTATGGCTGAATCTAATGTGGCATTAGGTGGAATTAAAGTCCTAGACCTGACAAATGATAGAGGACTATATGCTGGCAAGTTGCTTGCCGACCTCGGTGCGGATGTAATAAAAATAGAGGAGCCAGATGGCAGTAAGGCTAGGCATATAGGCCCATATAAGGATGATGCTCCCATTCTCGAAAACAGTCTTTACTTCATAAATTATAATACCAATAAGAGAGGTATTACTTTAAATATACGGAGCTCAGCCGGGCAGGATATTTTTAAACAGCTCGTCAGACATAGTGACGTTGTGATCGAAGATTTCGAACCAGGTGTAATGAAATCTTTAGGTCTAGATTATCCGGTGCTTCAAGAGCTAAACCACCGTATCATACTGGCATCTGTGACTGGTTTTGGTCATGATGGGCCTTATAGCGCATACAAGGCTCCGGATATTGTCAACTTCGCAATGGGTGGTCTAATGTATATAAGTGGCAGTCCAGAGGACCCACCGGTTGTAGCTCCATGTGAGCAGGCGTATCATAGCGCCTCTATTATTGCGGCGTCCGGCATTCTAGCTGCGTTGTTTCACCGCCTCAGCACAGGCAGGGGGCAGATAGTAGAAGTATCGGCCCATGAAGTTATGGCAGCCTTCAATGAGGAATTGATCCTGAGGTACAGTATTGGTTTTGAGCTCAAAGGGCGTTATGGCAGTCAGCATACCGTGGCCCCAGCACGTATTTATCCATGTAAAGACGGATACGTTCATATAATTGCCCTCGAAGCAAGTCAATGGGGTAACCTTCTAGATGTGTTAGGGAAACCCGAAATACTGATGGATAAAGCCTGGTATGACCCTTTCTTTCGCCGCATAAACGTTGATGTTATTGATCCTATCGTTTCCGAATTCACTATGAAGCATACGAAGAGTGAAATTACTGAACTATGTCAGGAGAGGCATGTACCCTGTACACCGGTCAATACGCCAGAGGATTTCCCTAACGATCGTCATATTAAGGAAAGGCGCTTTATTACTGAAATAGAACACCCTGCAATCGGCCGACACCGCTATTTAAGCTCTCACTACAAGCTCAGTGAAACGCCGGGTAGTATTGAACGGCCCTCTCCATTACTTGGTCAGCACAATAAAGAGGTCTATCGAAATGAACTTGGATACTCGGATGAGGATCTCGAAAGGTTAAAATCGGAGGGTGTCATTTAAATTAGGTAACAGTATCATTTCAAAAGGAGGAGTAAAACAAACAAATGAAACTTCCGCTACAGGGAATTAGAGTCCTTGATCTCACCGACTACATTATTGGACCGTTTGTAACCTCTCTGCTGGGAAGCTGGGGGGCCGAGGTTATTAGGATGGAATCAAGAATGCGCCTTGGATTTAGAAGAATAGGGCCATGGGGTCCAAAAGGAAATGCCCCTATTCCGCAAGGTCCTGAATCGGCGATAGATTATTCTAAAGTGGACTTAGGACTCCTGCTAAGCCCTATGTATGCACAGTTTAATTCCAACAAACTCAGCATAACCTTGAACCTGTCTACGTCAGGGGGCAGGGATGTATTCAAGAAACTTGTTAAAATCAGTGATGTTGTGGTTGAAAACTTGAGATTTGGAATCGTGAATGACTGGGGACTTGATTATCCCCACCTTAAAACAGTAAAGGACGATATTATATTCGCTAGTCTGCGATCAATGGGAAGCGGTCCTTATGAAGAGTGGGCTACATGGGGAATGAATTTACTGTCTTTTTCCGGTTTTGCTTATGGATGGGGTCACCCTTATACTCCGGTGACTGATAGGGTTGGCTGTCGATATCATGGCGACTACACCTCAGGCGGTGATGGTGTTGCCGCCATCTTAGCTGCTCTTTTTTATCGGGCACAGACCGGTAAAGGTCAACATATCGAGCTGTCTCAATTAGAAGCAACTGCATCATTGCTCGGCACAACATATCTCGACTATTTTGTAAATGATCGAGTCTCGTCACCGATAGGAAATCGTCATTTACAATTTGCCCCCTATAATTGCTACCGGTGCCGTGGGGATGATAGCTGGTGTGTTATTGCTGTTTCAAGTGAGGAAGAATGGGAGCATTTCTGTCAAGCTCTTGAATATACATCGTGGACAAGGGATTCTAAATTCAAAGATATGCAAAGCAGGTTGGAAAATGTAGAGGAGCTTGACCAGAATATTGAGCGCTGGACCATACAGTATACACCACACCAGGTCATGGGAATTATGCAGCATTTCGGTGTAGCTGCGGGCGCCGTTCAAAATAGCGAGGATATTTATCAGGATATACAGTTAAGAGAGAGAGGTTTTGTTATCAATAGGAAAATACCACGGTTAGGCAGCGTGGCCATGGCCGGAATACCTGTAAGGCTCTCCGAAATATCTTCAGCACCTTCAAAACCGGCCCCGTTTTTGGGAGAACACAATGATTATGTTTTCCAGCAGCTTCTGGGACTAAGCCGTAAGGAAATTGCAGCATTGGAAGAGCAACAGGTGATTTATTGAAGCTGGGATCATTGCCTGTGGATAATTTTTGTTAGTATCGTGGGGAAGCGGCGCTCGGGTCGTATTAATGAGATGACTATTACAGCCGCACTTTGTTATGTAAATGTGAAGGGCAAACGAAGTGACTTTGTGAGCACATCCAGGGGTAAGAGAGAGATATCTGTTACCTGGTCAAAAATCAAGGAAAGAGAGGGATCCAAAATGGGGAAGAAGACTGAATTATATGGTTGTATTGGTAAGGCACTTAGGGTGAATTTGACTGATGGTACCTTTATCGTGGAAACACTTGGCGAAGACGTACTGCGCAAGTATGTTGGCGGGACCGGCATCGGTGCAATGTTTCTCTATCAAGGTGTGCCTCAAGGTGTCGAATGGTCGGCCTCGGGGAACCAGATTATTTTTGCTTCTGGACCGCTTGGCGGTACTACTGCGCCTGGCTCAGGTACATTTTCAGTAGTGACCAAGGGGGCCATCACTAGTGGTGCTACGTCGAGTCAAGCCAATGGCTTTCTCGGGGCTTACATGAAGCGGTCCGGTTTTGACGCTGTTGTTATAGAAGGTGCTTCTAAAAACTGGGTGTACCTGTATATCCATGATGGAAAGGCTGAGTTAATCAAAGCCGATCATCTGGTAGGCAAAGATACCTGGAAAACAGAAGATGCCATAAAAAGCGAGATTGATGTACCAGAAAGTGGTGCGAGTGTATTTGGTATCGGCCCAGCGGGTGAGAACCTGGTAAGATTCGCGGCGATTGTCGGCGATAGAGGCCATGTGGCATCCCATAACGGAGTCGGTGCTGTAATGGGCTCCAAGAAATTGAAGGCAATTGTTGCAGGGCGGGGAAAGAAAGCCATAAAAATGAAGAACAAAGAAATGGCTTCAGGAGTGAATAAAGAGATCATAAAGGTTGCCAAATCAGTACCTCCTTTTATCTATGATTGGGGAACATCTGTACTCTATGATATGCTAATGGCAAGTAACGAGCTTCCGATCAAGAATCTCACTACCGCAGAATTTCCTGAGTACGTTAAATTTATTGGCCAAAATTACCGTCCTCATCTTGAATTGAAGCGCTCTCCATGCTGGTCATGTCAAGCTCGTCATTGTCACATTGTGAAAGTCCTGGAGGGACCTTATGCCGGTTATATAGGTGAGGAACCGGAGTATGAAGCATTTGCTGCCTGGGGATCGCTTATCGGTCAGACCGATGTTGGCGCAGCCATAATGTTGAGTAATGAAACCGACAGGTTAGGCTTAGATGCTAATGAAGCTGGTTGGCTCACTGCCATGCTTATGGAATGCTACGAGAAGGGTATTATTAATAAAAACGATGCCGACGGACTTGAACTGACCTGGGGTAATGCTGAAGCTGTGCGGTCCTTGCTGCATAAGATTGCTTATCGCCAGGGTTTCGGTAACACGCTTGCTGAAGGTATAATGCGAGCATCGGAGGCTATTGGGGGTGAAGCTCCTAATATTGGAGTATTTGTTAAGAAAGGTAATTCTCCGCGGGGACATGATCACCGTGCCGGTTGGGTTGAGCTCTTTGACACAGCTACCTCCAATGTTGGTACTCTTGAATCGGGTGGGGTGATGGTAGCTGATCCGTTATCACCACAGGAAGTATCAATGGGAGTTGCCAAGTGTAAAGGGACCCGTTTTTTTAAGGACTCGCTTGGAGTATGCATTCTTTCCACCGGCGGTTATTTTTCCATGCCTAATGACGACCCGGGTTTGGGAGGTCTTGTCGCTCTCTTGAATGCTGTCACCGGGTGGGACTTTAGTCCCGAGGAGGCTATGAAAGCAGGATTGAGGGCAGCTAATACACTGAGGATGTTTAACTTAAGGCATGGGATTACCCCAGAATTAGAACTTCCATCGACGAGATATGGTTCAGCACCTGCGGAAGGGAGAGCAAAGGGAAAGACCATTATGCCCTACTGGAATGAGATGCTGGATACTTTCTATCAGCAGATGGGTTGGGACAGAAATACCGGTAAACCGCTTCCGGATACACTGAGGTCGCTGGGACTGGGGCATTTGGTCGCAGATCTTTGACCGGATAATTTAAGCCGAAAAATACTTTAGAGATAGCTATAACTTAATATATAGGGAAAGCATAAAAGTATAAGACCAGTTTATACACTGGTTGTTGTGCTCCGATAATCTGTTTATATTTGTTGGTCTTTTTAAAGCTTCGGTTTTTATAATTTTATTTTTCGGTAGAGGGCTTTATAAGCCTAGCTCTTGTGCTATTATTTCTCGATGATAGTCGGCATCACCAAAAGCAATTTCGGCAGCTTTCGCACGCCTGACGTATAGTTCGACATCCATGTCCCTGGTAAAGGCAATTGTGCCATGGATCTGATGACCCAGGGCAGTAATACGGTGATAAGCTTCACTGGCCCAGGCCTTGGCTATGGCAACCTGCTTTGAGCTGGGAAGTCCCTCATCCAGCAGCCATGCTGATTTATAGGTATTGAACTTTGATCCATCGATATCTGTTACCATCTCTGCACAATAATGCTGGATAACTTGAAAGCTACCGATAGGACGGCCAAACTGTATCCTCTCTTTGGCATAGCTAACTGTCATTTCCAAGACCTGCTCGGCTCCGCCTACTATCTCAGCACATTTCGCTACAGCGGCCCGCTGCAGCGTTCTCTGTATTCCCTCCCATGCATGGCCTTCTTCACCGACCATATTTTCAGCTGGCACCGGTACATTGTCAAAGACGACCTCAAACTGCTTGTCGCAAGCCATTGTCTTGAGCGTTGTGCAGGTAATACCAGGGCTTTTGGAATCGATGAGGAAAAGGGTGATTTTGCTCTCTTGTGTACTTGCTTCACTACTTCCAGTGGCAACCAGCAGGTAATCGGCAATATGGGCATCGGAAACAAAGAGTTTGGTACCATTAATCACATATCCATCACCAGTACGGGTAGCCTTACAGGCGATATTTTCAGGCGCATAGCTATCGGAGGGTTCAGTTAATGCCAGAGTGCAAATCAAGTCTCCCTTGGTTATGCCAGGCAAGAACTTTTCCTTTTGTTCTTCGCTACCTATATCCAGGATAGTTAAGCCGCTCAGAACAACTGTCGGTATGAAGGGGGATGGTAAGCAGGCTCGTCCCATTTCCTCAAGCAGAATAATCAGGTCAGAAAAGCTTCCTTCGCTTCCACCATACTTTTCGGGAAATGGCAATGCCATCCAACCTAGCTCCGCCATCTCCTTCCACAGCTCAGGTGAATACCCCGTTTGATCTTCTTCCATTTCACGGACAAACTGCTTGGAGCACTCCTTGGTAAGAAAATCACGGGCCATTTTCTTGAGCATCTCCTGCATTTCAGAAAGAGCAAAATCCATTAACTTTTCTCCTATATATTTAAGCTAATTAATTTAGGTATTCAATGCTATGTTATTCATTAATCGGAGCGAAGTGCTAGCCCCGAGGAAGTCCCAGTCCCTTTGTCGCCACAATAGTCTTTTGTATTTCAGATGTGCCACCAAAAAGACTAAAAGAAAACGTCTCCAAATACCAGCGTTGTATTATTCCCTGGAGAGGCGCATATTTTGAGTCCTCTGTTAGTTGTCCGTATGAACCCAAAAGTTTCATTGCAGCATTAGCCATTTTTTGCTGTGTTTTACTGGAAAATGCTTTGGCTTCGGATACCTCGGCTGACTCCGGGAGTCCTCTACTCGCTAACCAAACAGGTCGGTAGGAAAGTAAACGAGCTGTCTCTATCTCGGTTGCCATTTCAGCTAACTGTTGCCTGATTAGTACGTTCGTCTCCAGTCCCTGGCTTTTAACATACTGTACAAGTAAATCGAGAATGCGCTGCATAAAGCCGACTGCCCCTACATCGAGTCCTCTTTCAATGTCCAGCAGTGCCATGGCAACCTGCCATCCCTGGTTCTTTTCGCCCACGATGTTCTCGCGAGGTATTCTTACGTCATCAAGGAATATTTCACAAAGACCATCACCCCCTCCCATATCCTTTATAGGGCGAACCGTAATTCCAGGCGTCTTCATGTCCATCATGAAAAACGTCATACCATGATGTTTTTTGGGGGCATCAGGATCAGTTTGAATTAAAAAGAAACCCCAGTCAGCATCGTAAGCGCCGCTGCTCCAGACCTTTCGACCATTTATGATATAGCTATCACCATCCTCTTTTGCAGTGGTTTGCAGCGAAGCCAGATCGCAGCCGGCTTCAGGCTCACTAAAGGCTTGGGTCCAGAGAATTTCCCCGCGGGCAATGAGTGGCAAGTGCTGACTTTTTTGCTGTGGGGTCCCAAAACGGATAAGAGTTGGACCAAGCATTGCGCCCGGTCCGTTGAATCCTGGTGCACCGCTGTACCTCATTTCTTCATGTAAGATAGCAGAAAGAACTATGCTACCTTCTTTGCCACCATATTCCTTCGGCCATCCCAATGAAAGCCAACCCTTCTCTCCCAGTTTTCGGGCCATAACTTTATGAATCCCCCTTATGTTATCACGCACAGGGTCTTCCGCAGGATTTATTATTGGTATTAACTGCTCCGAGGTTAGCTCCTTTTGCAGAAAATTCTTGACTTCCTGGCGAAAAGATTCCTCCTCAGGTGTAAAACCGAATTCCACAAGCTATCTCCTTATTTTAACTTAATCATCTATATATATGGTCAAATTCATAGTATAGTGCTTCGAGATTCTCTGTTCCCTTTATGGATGATTCAGCATAGTTATATTTTATATTATCTGACTTTATAAAGTATCATTTCCTAGCGACCTTTATAAACTGGCTTTCTCTTTTCAGCAAAAGCTTTCACGCCTTCTTCAATATCTTCGGATGATGTCTGGCGGTTTCGTATATCGAAAAGGCGGCTTTGCACTAATGCTTCACGTAATGGTACATCCAGGCCACGATACATCTCTTCTTTTACCGTGCGTACGGCACCCGGAGCGTTTTCACAAATCTTTTCAGCAAGCTGTATAGCTTCATCCAGCAGCTTGTCACGGGGTACCACTTTTTGCACCAGACCTATACGAAAAGCTTCCTGCGCATCTATCCAGTCTCCAGTAAAGGCCATCATCAAGGCATTTCCCAGTGGAACGACGCGTGATAAGCGTTGACACCCACCTACTCCCGGAACCAGAGCCCGCTTTACTTCTGGTAGTCCAATGCGGGCATCATCGGCAGCTATCCGAATATCGCATGCTAGCGCTAGTTCACATCCCAGGCCTACAGCATAGCCGTTGATGGCCACGATAATCGGCTTCCAAACGTCAGGCGCATCTGGGGAGGTAGGCGTTTTCGGCATTTTATTCATTGCGAATATCTCTTTAATAGCCTTAAGGTCGAGGCCTGTAGAAAAAGCACGGCCGGTGCCAATGTATATTAAAACCCAAGCATCATCATCTTCAATAAATTCCTCGTAGTATTGCCCGTGTCGTTGCAGCATTTCGACATTGGCAGCATTCATTGCATCCGGCCGATTGAATGTCATAATGCGAATATGTTCTCGTTTTTCCCAGATAATCTCTTGAGCCATTAAACATATCCTCCTTTGAAGTCTTATTGTGCATCAGTACAGCTTTTGAAAGCCCCTCATTACTATCTTGTATAGGTTCAGGACATTCTATTATAAGTCAGTTACTGCATATAGCGGATCGTATATATTTGGTATCAAAGCAAATCCGGCACTATAGGATCAATTATTTTGCCACTCGAAACTTGGGCAATTTGAAATCCGTCCCTTGCGCTACTTCACAACTTAGTTTCACTCGTGTCCCAAGTTCTATTTCTTCGGGCTTGCTGCCAACAATCTCGCTTACTATTCTTACTCCTTCGTCCAACTCGATAATGGAGAAAATGGCAGGCATACCGGTGCTTTCTACGTGCTTCCTCACTCCGGGGTGTGGTGGCGCATAGACTGGTGCAAAGGTATATACTTTGCCCATACCGCTTGACTGCTGCCAGTCGAGATTAATACTGAAGCAGCGAACGCATACAGGACGTGGGAAGAGTTGTAACTGATTACAGTCAAGACATTTTTGCAGCAGAAGGATACCCTTTTTTACTCCTTCCCAGTAGGGCCGGTCCAAATCTGAGACTTCCGGTATCGGAAATGGTATAACATCTTTGTCTGTCATGTTGTTCATCTCCTTTGTAAAATCATTGCCGCAGCACACATAAGAGGCGTTACATAACCGAAAAGGCCAAGGCCGGTTACCAGGCCAGTTTTGGCGTCTTTTACCTGATGACCGGTGGCTTCGCCTTTAAGCTGGCGTACTGCTTCAATAACGTGAAGAAAAGCACCAGCCTGTACCGCTTGACCTGCGGAGAGTTGTCCTCCTCCGGTATTCACTGGAAAGTCCCCATGAAAAGTTAAATCATGGCTCTCTATAAACTTGCCTCCTTCGCCCTTGGGGCAAAATCCCAGGTCTTCCAGTTGCATGAGAACTGCAATAGGATAGTCGTCATAAATCTCCACAAAGTCAATTTCATCTCTGCTCACATTTTTGAATAATTCATTAGTGATAACTCCGTAACCGGTTTCCAGCCTGTCTGGTGCCATATTGCTCACCTGGTGACCAATTTTCTCAGCATCACTTATAAGATATATAGGATGGTCCATAAGTTTTTTCGCTATTCGTTCTGAAGTCAACACTACTGCCGCGGCACCGCTCAATGGGCGAACACAGTCATAAAGACGTATAGGATCGGCTATAACGCGAGAATTCAAGTAATCTTCCATTGTCAGCGGAGTACGGAAGAACGCATTCTCATTCTGCAAAGCATTCTCGCGCTGTGATACTGCGATTTTACCCAGTTGTTCAACTTTTGTACCGTACTTAGCCATATGAAGTCGTTGAGTGAGGGCAAAAAGACTGTTAGGGCCTCCAAATCCATAAGGAAAAACATGGTTACTTGTTTGCCAGGTCGGCAATATTTTGCGTCCCGGATCAGTAACACCACTGCCTGCACATACGGCAACTTCGATTTGGCCGAGCTGAATTGCATCGGCAGCTCGCCGTACGGATACCACACCTGAAGCGCCGCCAGAGTCTACACCCTGTACCCAGTCAAGTTCAAAACCCAGTTGCTCAGTAATGTCTGGCGTATCCACAGGAACAAACAATTTGCCTAAAGCCAGTCCATTTACATCCTTTTTGGTGAGTTTTGCATTGTCCAGGGCCATCTTGATGGCTTCCGCTAAATACGTAACAAGAGGCCGGATTTCACGTGTATATACCGTCTCTCCATAGCCAACAAGGCATACTCCTTTCCTCTGCATTGATACCTCCTTTCATGAAATCAATTTTTATTGTTTAGGAATCGGGCTATCCAAGAGCAAAATTATAGGAAATGCTATCATATTGAAACACACCATTTATATTGAAGGCTGCCTAGATACAATTACAGCTTGGCTTTTATATATTTATTATTATTAGATTTTCCCTTGTTGGCGTTTACAAAATAAGAAAAGACTTAATAACCTGCGTTCAAACCAATGATAAGAAAATGGTACATTCCAGATTGTTCGACGTCAATAGCTAATAATAATTATTTTATATTACGATGACGGAAAGTTATAGTTTTCACATATGACTAATTCAATATTTGAAATAGTAAGATAAGAGATGACAATAGAACAGAGCCTTAAAATACAACTGCCGGTTAGAAGCGCTTTAGATGATAAAATATTCACTATTTTTAGGGATTGAGTTTTGCTATTTTGGGTTAAACGACTTCACGCATCTGCAAGACTGTGTACGTAAATATCATCTGAATCAGTAGATTCAAGTGTTTCTCTATTTCAGGTTGTATCAAACGTGGAAACAATAGATACCTTATACTTAAAAATTAAGTAGTTTCTCCCAGTAATCTTCTCATCTCAACTACCATTTCAGGTACGTCGATTTTCATTGGGCATCTTATCTTGCACCGTCCACAGGTTAGACAGGTATAGGCCAAAGCAGCAGCCTTTTCTGCATTGCGTGTAATTATTCCTGCCCAGACAGCCCCAATGCCTGCAAAATATTTGTCCCCAAAATGTCCGGCAGTAACAGCGAATACAGGACATTCATATAAACAGCCGCCGCATCTCAAACAGTACAATGCCTGGCTCATTATTGGGTGCTTTGCCATCTCTGTTCTCCCTGCATCGAGAAATATGACATGGAACTCACGTGGACCATGGGCACCGTACGTTGTCACTTTCTCAATGTCACCTGTCGCACTTGGACCTGATACCACACTCATATATTTAGGTACAGTATAATTGGCATACCGCCAGGTTACTTCTGCAACCTTGCAGGCATCACTGAAGTCTGGAACCAGTTTCTCCATACCAATAAGTGCGATATGAACTGGTGGGGCACCTGTTGCCAGGCGAATGTTACCTTCATTCTCGATGAGAAATATTGCTCCTGTGTTTGCAGCGACAACATTGGCACCACTGATACCAATATCAGCTTCAAAATACTTTTCCCTGAGTAGTTTCCTGGCTGTTGCCACCAGTTTGGTTATATCGTTCGCTGGAAGTTCTTCTCCGGTAATTTTAGAAAAAAGCCGGGCGACATCTTCCTTGGGTACATGGATTGCCGGAGACAGAATATGCATTGGCCTGGAGTTCAATTTTTGAATAATAAATTCTCCCAGGTCTGTTTCATAGACTTCGTTGCCACGCTCTTCCAGACTCTCTCGCAGGCCGATTTCTTCTCCGGTCATGCTTTTCCCTTTTACGATTATCTTGTCTTTCCCAACCAGATCCCCGATGATATTCAGTGCATCCTCGGTTGTCCTGGCTATATAAGCAGTCCCCTTGTTTTCTGCGATGGCTTCACATGCTTGTTGGGCAAGTATCTCCATCTCTTTGATAGCCTTTTCCTTTATCTTTCTTACTTCCTCGGCCAACTCAGTTGTATGTGGGAACTTTTTAAAGGCATGATCAGTATTTGACCGATAACTCTCAATAGCCCTGGACAAAGCAAGCCTTATCCGGTCATTATGCGCGGCATCCATTAGTTCTTTCTTATAAATACTAAAAACAGACATACCAGTTTATCTCTCTATTGCTGTAGCTAAAACCTGGGCCAAATCGAGGACTTCTACACTATCGTTTTCCATTTCTTTCAGCCCACTCGTTAACTGCATAATACATCCTGGGCAGTGGGTTACAATAATTTCAGCACCAGTTCTAACTAGCTCCTTAGCCCTGTTCACCGCTAGAATCTGGCTTAACTCAGGGAACACTGCTTCAAAACCGCCTCCACCACCACAGCATGTTGCTCTCTCACCGCTGGTCCAATCAGTCTCTATAAGCTCAATACCTTTAATTGATTTCAGTATCTGACGCGGTTCGTTTATCAGTCCCAGGAAGCGAGTTAGTTGACACGGATCATGGTATACCATTTTGACCTTTCTGGGGTACTTAAGACTATCAGCTTTCATATTTTCTAAGACTACCTCTATGAAATGCTTGACCTTCAGATCAAATCCATCCACATGACTTGAGATGAGATTGCGAATTGTATAAGTGCATGAAGGAACGATGCTGATTATATTTTTCACTCCGAATTGGCAGAGTTTTTGATACATATCTTGAGCATGATTATCAAACCTTTTTTCAAGTCCTATATAGTGTAGCAATCCACCACAGCATGGCTCTTCATCAGCCAAGTAACCAAACTGGATTCCAAAACTCTTCAACACTTTAACGGCATCCCTTAAAGGCTGTCCATCCGAATCGCTTTCTTTTACCAGCAGTTTACGATATACACCGGCAAGATCGATTCCCACTTTTTTTTGAAGACTGGCAAAGCCGATGGGTAATTCAGCACCAACTGAGCGTTTATCCATTTTTCGCATTAGAGACATCATCGACTCTAATCCACTAGCATATTGGTAGCCGCAACCCGCGAAAAATATAGTACTTGCCTCTTTCGTCAGATTAAGGTCTTTAGCCCACCTGGCCCCCACCTCTTTTGAAACGCCCAACACATTTTGTTTTGAGGTAATGTTATCTGCTATATAGACTAATCCGGGCGGAATTAATCCCTTCGCTTTTTTACCAGTTTTATACTCTTTCGGCATGACTATCTTTCTTATTTAGCTTGTAGTTACTGTAGCCACGCTGCCAGCAGTCGTATAGTCACAATTCCTCTGACCTGGACAGTGCCCTTATTTTATTGAGTAGAAATGTAGCCTGATAAAAAATATATTTTTCAATAGAATTGTTCAGTTGAATGTCAAGCGGCTCCGAACAAACTCAACTACTTCCAGGGGAGAGTCAGCAACTTCAACTCCTACTTCCCTGAGGGCAGTCATCTTGCCCTGTGGTGTGCCTGTGTCACCCTGAATGATAGCACCAGCATGACCCATTCGTTTACCTTCGGGAGCGTTATGACCAGCTATGTAGGCTACAACAGGTTTTGTCATCCACCTATCAATAAAACGGGCTGCGTGTTGCTCCTGGTCGCCACCTACCTCACCCACGATCACCACCAGGTCAGTATCCTGGTCTTTTTCAAAAAGCTCGAGCAAATCTGGTATATTGGTGAATACAACCGGATCAGCTCCTATACCGACTACCGTACTTTGCCCCAGGCCAGCAGTTGCCAGGTTGATGCTTACTTCATAGGATAACGTACCGCTTCGGGATATTATTCCGATACGACCAGGATTAAACATTCCTCCTGGCATAATGCCGAGTTTAGCTTCGCCTGGTGTGATTATTCCGGGGCTGGTGGGACCTACAATCAATACATCTTGCTCTTCGGCATATGCCCTAACCTCCATAACATCGTGGACTGGTACATGCTCTGTCACGGCAACAATAAGTCCGATACCAGCTTTGATATTTTGCAGTGCGGCATCTTTGAAAGCAGGAGCCGGAACAAAAAATACAGAAGCCTCCGCACCTTGCTCGCTGATGGCTTCCTCAACGGTATTATATACCGGCACACCAAGTACCTCCTCACCACCTTTGCCTGGCGTAACTCCGGCAACTATATTCGTTCCGTAGTCTAACATCCAGCCAGTCTGTACCCGGCCTACTTTACCTGTAATGCCTTGTATTAGAACTCTGGTCTCACGATTTACTAAAATGCTCACTATTTTCCCTCAAGCAGGCGGCCAAGCTGCTCAATACCCTTCTCTGTTGATACATCGGTAACTACATGGACGCCATGCTTCTCCAATATCTCCCACGTTTCCTCCTGGTGATTACCCAGGGCTTTAGCGACTATAGGTATGGTAATATTGTGCTCTTTAATGTAGCGGCCTATCCCTTTGGCTCCCTCGTGGATAGGATTAATTCCGCCATAGACGTTAATGAAGATGGCTTTTACGCCTTCTTTCTGCAGGACCAGATCCATTACGTTGTAGAGGAGTTCTTCGCTGATGGCCCCCCCTGTTTCCAGAAAGTTAGCCGGTCGAAATTTCTGGCTGATAATATCCATCGTAGCCATTCCAAGTCCCGCACCACTGGCGATGATACCTATATCCCCATCCAACTCTACATATGAAACTCCAATCTCTCGGCCTTTTCTCTCAAGGGGATTATGGATACGGTCCTCCGGATTCATCTGAAGATCAGAGTGACGGTAAAGACTTGAATCATCGATTTCCACCTTGGCATCGAGAGCCAGATAGTCTCCCTGGGCAGTTTGAACTAGAGGATTGATTTCCACAATCAAGGCATCGTACTTTCGGAAAATATCGTATAGTACGAGAAGTGTGCCCGCAATATGTTTTAAGTCTTTTACATACAAACCAGCCTCTCGAGCTATTTGACGCGCCACAGACATTTGCAGTCCCGTAGTAATGGGAATATGTCTGGATATTACCAGTTCAGGATGTACCCTAGCAGTTTTCTCAACTAATACTCCGCCAGCAGTGCTGAGTATAATCAGAGGGGAACCTACGTATCCGTCTACAGTAATTGCCAAGTAGAACTCCCTTACAATATCCACATTTTGGGTGATCATAACACGATTCACCGGTAGTCCACGGATTTTCGAACTAAGAATGCGGAGAGTATATTCTGCTACCTGATTCAGTGAATATGCGGTATGGACTCCTCCACTGAGGGATCGGCCTCCTGCTAACACCTGGGCTTTTATAACTACAGGTAATCCGATTTCCTGTGCCTTCTGTTGTGCCTCATGTGCGCTGTCTGCCAAAGCATAATCTGGAACAGGGATCCCTCCTTTACGAAATAGTTCGCTTCCCTCGTATTCGTAGAGTCTCATAATTACTAAGCCTTTAGAATACCCAATTTAAGGTCTCTACGTCAAGTTGTAATCACTGGCTTCTTCCTTTGAGAGGGTACTTCTTAAAGTCCCAATTTTACTGTTGCACGGCAAAATGTTAAAATTGAAGGTTATATTTTCATTTAATCGATCCACACTAAGGAGGCTAGGAAACGACCAATGACATTAAAGACAGTAGAGCAATATTATCAGTCACTTGAAGCGCAACATCCATGTACGTACATTCTGGGACAAAAGGTAGACAAACCTTATGAGCACCCACTAATTAAACATATGCTGGCTGGTGTAGCACGTACCTATGACCTGGCTCAGGATCCTGAAGGTAGAAAGTATCTTGTAGCCGAGTCTAAACTGATCGGGGAGGAGGTTAGTCGTTTTGTCAAGTTCTACGAAAGCGTTGATGACTTACTGGCCAAGGTGAGGATGTTGAAATATCTCGCCCAGCGAATAGGTACCTGCTTTATGCGGTGCACAGGTATGGATGCAATCAATTCTGTAGGAATAGAGGTCTATAATTGTGATAAAAAGCATGGTACCAGTTACTATGAACGATTTGTGGATTTTGTGAAACAGATCCAGAAGAATGACTTTGTCGTGTTTAGTGGGGTAACCGATGTCAAAGGCGACAGGGCACTACGACCGTCTCAGCAAAAAGATCCTGATATGTACCTGCGCGTCGTAGAAAAGAAAAAAGAGGGCATCGTGGTGAGAGGTGCCAAAATCCACCAGACTGGTTCTATATGTGCTCATTGGGGTCTTATTATACCCGCCAGGGAAATGCGTGAAGCGGACAAAGATTATGCTGTCTGTTTTGCTGTACCAGTGGATGCTCCGGGAGTCATTCATATTTACGGTAGAGGTACACTGGAGGCGAGAGCGCTGGAGAATATTGACCTTGGCAATGCTGAATACAGCAAGTTTGCTCCCATGGTAATTTTCGATGATGTATTTATACCATGGGAACAGGTATTCCTGTGTGGAGAATACGAATATGCTGGCGAAATGGTGAGGAACTTTGGTAATTATCATCGTCATTCTCATGGTGGCTGTAAGTGTGGTGTCGGAGATGTCCTGATTGGTGCAGCCGCAGCAGCCGCAGAGTATAATGGGTTGCCGAATACCTCACACATCAATACTAAACTGGTAGAAATGGTTAAAACAGTACAGGCAATATACGGCTGCTCTATAGCTGCTTCGGTAGAATCCCAGCCAACCGAATCTGGTATCTATATTGTCGACCCTGTCCTTTCCAATACATCCAAGCTGTACGAAGGGAAGGAACTACAAGAAGTTATCCGGCTGATGATTGAAATTGCAGGTGGAATGGTAGCTGACATACCGTCAGCGAAAGATATTGAAAATCCGGAGATTGGCCATTTTATTCTAAAGTATCTCAAGGGAGTTGACCATATTTCCACTGAGGACAGGATACGCCTGTTCAGATTGATAGAAAAACTTGCGTTTGAAAGTAGAGATATTGTTTCCAATATCCATGGCGCTGGTTCGCCTGAAACACACAAGATGACCGTGCTACGGAATATGGATATTGAGTCAAAGAAGAAATTGGCAACGAAGCTGGCCGGTATTGAGGAGAAATAAGGGCAGTCAAGTACAGATGAATACATGTTGTTGAGAGGTTGTTTGTTATGGTAACGGAACTGACAAAAGGTGTCTACTGGGTTGGCGTGGTGGACTGGGCATTAAGGCAATTTCACGGTCATGAGTTGTCAACACACAGAGGTTCTTCATACAATGCATACCTTATTGTCGACGAGAAGATTGTATTAGTAGATACGGTGTGGAGCCCTTTTCAGGATAAGCTTATCGATAATATCCGTGAGGTTGTTGATCCGGCCAGTATCGATATCGTGGTTGCCAATCATGCAGAAGTAGACCATTCGGGTAGCCTCCCGGCTGTACTAAAGCATGTGCCAAATGCGACCCTTGTGGTATCGCAGCGTGGTAAAGAAAGTATCGAGGGATATTACCATCAGCCATGGAACTTCAGACCGGTAAAAACCGGCGAAACGATAAATATTGGAAAGCATGACCTGTCCTTTATTGAAGCACCTATGCTTCATTGGCCAGATAGTATGTTCACGTATCTATCTGGTAAAAATGTTCTGATGTCAAATGACGCCTTTGGCCAACACTATGCGTCATCCTTTCGATTTAATGACGAGGTAGACCAGGAAGAGTTGTTGGAGGAGGCTATTAAATACTACGTAAACATACTTACTCCATTTAGTGGTCTGGTCTTAAAAAAAATCGAGGAGATCCTGTCACTGAACTTGAATATTGATATTATAGCTCCAAGTCATGGTATTATCTGGCGGAAAAATCCTCTTCAGATCATCAGGAAGTACCAGCAGTGGGCTGCACAGGAGCCGGAGAATAGTGCTGTAATCATTTATGACACCATGTGGAATGGGACTCGACATATGGCCGAGGCAATCGGCCATGGTTTGATATCAGAGGGTATCCCATATAAGATATTTCATATGGCAGTTTCAGACAGGAACGATGTTCTTACCGAGGTCTTCAAGGCAAAAGCCGTTATCATAGGTTCACCTACTTTTAATCAGGGCGTCTTGCCAACCTTAAGCCCTATACTTGAGGACCTCAGAGGCCTGAAGTTTCAAAATAAGATCGGAGCTGCATTTGGCTCCTACGGATGGAGTGGTGAATCGGTAAAGATCATCGAGGAGCATCTTAACCGCTGTAAAATTCCTGTAGTTGCTGAGGGTGTACAGGCCAAATGGCAACCCAAAACAGATGACCTGGACAGATGTAAGGAGTTTGGCCGGGAGATCGCTCGGGTTGTAAATTCGTCCGGGAACTAACAATAATCATATTCTGTCGACTGTGGAATAACTCCAAAATCATGGATTGCTTCATAATACTACTTCACTTTACTTCATTGTCGGATCGCTTCAGAACTGTGTAACGAACGGTTCGTTTCACATACTAAAACTGGTCCGAGACACATCTTCACGGTAAGGTCTTTACTAAGTAACTATTCATACCCAACTTGGCTCTTCAGTTATTCAAAAGATTATTTTATAGTTGAGCAGGGAAACAGCCTTTATCCTTTAAACCTGTTTGTGTACAGTCTATCTCATATTTCTGTTTCTCTTAGCACTGTGTAGAGGTATGATAGCTTACAAAATGGTTATGTTTTATATTACCAAAGTCCTGTTTTAAGCGTGGTTAGATAGATATATAATGAGAACAATATATCAATGTGTGTTTGTATAAGGTTAAGATGACAAGAGGTAAGTGGTATTCGGTTTTATGTAACGGACTCGTTCTTTTAATAACGTGCTCGGTTATTGCCTGTCGTCCTCTACCGAGTTCAGCACC
The DNA here is from genome assembly GCA_964596125.1 of uncultured Dehalococcoidales bacterium. Classification (GTDB taxonomy): domain Bacteria; phylum Chloroflexota; class Dehalococcoidia; order GIF9; family UBA5629; genus CAZQRP01. The sequence goes on from CAZQRP010000017.1 coordinate 57,454, forward strand.
ACTTACGCAGTCAGTTGATACCACACCTCCGCCTGCTATCACCGGCCTGGCGGTAACAGATGCCTATAATGGGAATGCAAATCTAAGCTGGGACCGGAATATAGATGGAGACCTTGACCATTATAATGTGTATGTCAGTGAAGTTGATATAAAAGATATTTCTGGTAAGACTCCTGTTCATCAAATAACCGATATTGTAACCAGTACCTATCAAGTGAGCGGTCTGGAAGAGGGGAAAACGTATTATTTCGCAGTTACAGCAGTTGATAACAGCGGAAATGAATTTACCGTTACAGATTGCGTAAGTACAACTGTAATATCGGTACAAAGAGGAGTATCTGATCCGGATATATGTGCTGACATTTGTCGTCCTGACGCACTGTGGGCTGGCACCACATTACTTGCAGACAATCATAATCCTCAGAGACCCAGGATAATAGAGGTCAATGTAATTGGGGAAGTTATTTGGGAGTATCTGGTCCCTGATAAGTGGAGACAGTATACTAATCCAGGGTTTGATGTGGAATTGCTGCCGAATGACAACATACTGTTTGTGTTGCCTCGTAAGGGTGTGTTTGAGATTGATCGTAGCGGTAAGATTAACTGGTCATACCTTGATAAGAAGGTATCTCATGATGCAGACCGTTTGCCAAACGGCAATACACTAGTAGTTTGGGGTGGAGGAGACATGGTAAGCGACGCTCAGGTGAAGGAAATAAATCCAAAAGGAGATATAGTTTGGGCATGGTATGCAAAAGATCACTTCTATAAACCGCCTTATAAGGACATTCGTGACCAGGGCTGGACTCATACCAACGCAGTCTCTAGAATGCAAAATGGCAACACGCTGATTAGTCCAAGGAATTTCAACCTTATGGTTGAAGTCAGTTCTCAGGGATCGGTCGTAAGGACCATTGGTGAAGGGGTATTCTATTCACAACACGACCCTGTAGTCCTTCCTGATGGCAATATACTTGCCGTATCACAATGGAGAACTCAACCTCACCGCGCTATAGAAATAGATCCAGACACAGGCAAGATTGTATGGGAATTTTCCATGCCAGAACGGAGAACATGGCCTGTCAGAGACGCTGACAGATTACCGAATGGCAATACCTTGATTACCGGATCAACGAAGATTGTTGAAGTCACTACTGATGGGGAACTAGTATGGCAACTCAGGCTAAAAACGATGATCGAAAAAGGAAAGGCGCCGATGCTCGGTTTCTATAAAGCTGAAAGAATTGGCATACGCAGGTAGCTCAGCAAAACATTGAAATCTGCATAAAATAAGTATTATGTAAACAACAATGTGTAGTTTAATAGTATGAAGTATAGTTAAAACAGAATTGAAATACTATTATCAATACTTGCTTACCTTACGATAACCAGGCAGTCTGACGAGTTGGTCCTGTGTTGACACAGGAAGTGATACTTGATCAATTAGAAGAAAGCATCGTAGCATGATAAAGATGTTTTTTTCGTACTACGATTGTTTTTTCTTACGAGGATGATATAATTTATACAGGGTTTTGTCCCTGCTGCTATTAAATCGACGTCTATCATTGTAAAGAAAGGTGTGACAGTATGCCAGGTGATATTGAAATCAAACGAGTTGGCTGTTTTTTCTGCCACATGAACTGCGGCTTGCTCGCTTATGTCCAAGATGGAAAGATTGTCAGGCTCATCGATGATGCAGAAAGACAAACACGCATCTGTGAACGCGTTGGCCGCAACGGAGAGTTTGCCATCAAGTTTCACTATCATCCTGATCGTGTCAATTATGCCCTGAAAAGGAAGGGGAAGCGTGGCGAGAATAAATGGGAGAAGATACCTTATGATCAAGCGCTGGATGAGATCGCTGAGAAACTGAAGGATCTCAAGGCTAAATTCGGTCCTGAGACTCTTTGTGTGACCGAGGGAACTTATCGCTCCGACCAGAAATGGGCTCGTAGCCGTTTTTTAAACCTTTTCGGCAATCCCCAGAACTCGGTAGGTCCCGGCAATATCTGTTGGACCTGGATTTATGTGATGAATATGGCCCTTTGCGGCTGGCAGTGTGAGGTTGGAGCACCTCCTACCATGACCAAATCTCGTTGCATCGTTGTTTGGGGTAAGGACCCTCATGAGTCCTATAGCCCAAAAGCCCCTGTATGGCGGCACATGTCTGCAGCTCTTAAGCAGGAAAAGCCACCCAAGATTATTGTTGTCGATCCGGTGGCAACGGATATAGTTCGATATTCTGACATGTGGCTTGAGGTCCGTCCCGGGACAGATGCTGCTATGGAACTGGCATGGGCCAATGTGATCATAAATGAAGATCTGTACGACCGGGAGTTTATAGAAACGTGGACCAATGCTCCTTTCCTGGTCCGGATGGATATACACAAAATTCTACGTGAAGCTGATGTGGTGAACGGTGGTAGCCGGGATAACTTCATTATTTGGGATACCGAGGCGAAAAAGCCGGCAGTGTGGCTCTCAAAATCGGTTGAGTACCGGGAAAAGGTCGGAAAACTGGCGTTGGCAGGTGAATATGATGTCGCGATGGCTGATGGGAAGAAGGTCAAGTGCAAGACAGTATGGACATTGCTTAAAGAACTTGTGGATCAATATCCTCCTGAGAAGGTCGCCGAGATTACCTGGGTCCCCGCACATAAGATCCGGGAGGCAGCCCGTATATATGCTACCAATCGCCCGGGCACGATTCTCTGGGGTGTGGGTGGTGGAGACATGGTCGGACGGAACGCAACGTCCTGTGCTTTCGTCCGAACGATTCTACGAGCACTTACCGGAAATCTTGATATAGTCGGAGGTGAGTACCTGGCTGGCCCCGGACCATATGTTGATGGCAAAATGGTTGTCCGTGATTGCGAGTTGGAGCTAGCGGACAGGTGCCTGCCAGAGACACGTAAAAAGGCAATTGGAAATGATTTTACCCGGCTCATGTGCTGGCCAGGCTACGAACTTACAGCTAAGCCGTACGAGGAGGTATGGAAGCTACCACGTCCTTTACTAAATCAGTTATCTCCTACCGCACCGTTGATCTGGAGGGCTATGCTTACGGGTGAGCCATATCCGGTTAGAGCCATGATTGCATGGGGCAGTAATCCTATGTTATGGGCTGCCAATACAAAGCTGGTATATGAAGCACTCAAGAGCCTTGATTTGCTGATAGATGTAGAATACTGGATGACGCCTACAGCTCAGCTCGCCGACTATGTGATGCCAGCAGCCGATTGGATGGAACGACCTCTGCTTACCACGATAGAAGATGCTTCGGATGTCGCTGTTGGCGGCGTACGTGCTGTGCTGCCCGAGCATGATCGGCGGACGGATTATGACTTCTTCCGGGGATTAGGTATGCGCCTTGGGCAGGAGAATGATTGGCCCTGGGAGACCAATGAGGAAATGATATCTTACCGTATTGAACGTATTGGCATGACGTATGATGAGTTTGCCAGGCGTCCATGGATACTTGGTAATCTGAACTTCGAGAAGCATAAGGATATCATACCTGAGACCGGCAAATTGCACGGTTTCGCCACTCCATCCCGGCGTGTTGAGATCTACTCCAGCATCTTCGAGGAACTCGATTATGACCCTTTGCCAAAATATGAAGAACCGGTGGAGAGCCCGGTCAGTGATCCCGAACTGGCGAAAGAATATCCGCTCATGCTCATAACCGGTGGACGGTTTGTTCCCATGTTCCATTCGGAGCATCGCGTACCAGGTATTGGCACGCGTGAAATGTGGCCGTGGCCGACGATGTTGATTCATCCTGATACGGCACGTGACCTGGGTATCAGAGATGGTGACTGGTGCTGGATCGAGACAAAGCGGGGACGTATACGTCAGAAGGCCAAGCTGTCGTTCACTATTGACCCACAGGTGATCAATATACAGGCGAGCTGGTGGTATCCCGAGATGCCTGGTGAGGAACCGTTCCTGCATGGTGTCTGGGAGTCAAATGCCAACGTACTGACCCTGGATGATCCTGAGACGCTGGACCCGCTGTGCGGCAACTGGACTACCCGCGGCTTGTTATGTAAAGTATATCCTAGTGGTGAGCCAAAGTAGACCAGCGAAAAGGCATCGAGCCGCATTCATAATTAATTTCGATAGTGATACCGACATTAGAGCTATGTACCTGGCTGAAGCCATCTGAGATCGACAGGCGCACTGCTTAAGGACATCGTTTCCCCTTTTTTAGCAACTACTATATGACGGAGCCATTGAGGATTTTCCACTTCGAAATCGGTTCTAAAATGTGCTCCTCTGCTTTCCTCTCTTGTCAGTGCACTGCGGCAGAGCATTTCCGAAACTTCTAACATAAAACCAAACTTAATCACTTTCATCAGGTCCCGATAACTGCCCGCCGAAAACCGTTCCTTCCGGTCTTTTAAAGAACGGATTGTCTCCAGGATATCTTCCAGGCTTTTACGGTTTCTGATTACCCCTGCCTTATGCCACATTGCCTTTTGAAAAGAAAGAATATGTTCATCAATGTTTTCTCCATTCTCATCGCTGACTAGTCTTTCCAATCTGTGCTTTTCATCTTCAATTTTTAACAATTGGGAGGAAACATCTTCTGATGAAGCAGCCTTTTCGGCCGCTTTTCGTCCGGCAATTGCTCCAAAGACGAATATCTCAGTAAGGGCGTTTCCGGCCAGTCGATTTGCTCCATGTATACCGCCGCATGCTTCACCCGCTGCGTAAAGACGGGGGACACCGGTTTCACAGTCCTCGTTTATTCTTATTCCTCCGATATAGAAATGAGTGGATGGTGCAACTTGAGCCAGCTCATGGGTACTTTCGTTGATTGAAGCCAACCTGCTCTCTTCACTCAATGACGATATGTCGGCTGTCAATGTTCCATCGATGTCATTCCCGTCCAGTATTTCGCTCATAACGGTACGGGCGAGCAAATCACGGGTCATCTTTACTAGGTGTTTAAGACCTCTTTTTTCCAGAACATCTTCTCCCAAAGAGTTGCGGATGATAGCACCCAGAGGTAGTAAAATATCATAGCCCCAGAGCTTCCTTCCATATTGTCCTACAGAAGTAGGATAAAACTGAACAAATTCCATGTCCTGGAGAGATGCGCCGGCATGGTATGCAAGAGCATAGCCATCTCCGGTTACTCCTGCCGCGTTGTTAGTGCGCAGGTAGATATGTCCTGCACCACCTGTGGTAAGGATAGTGCTCTTAGCATTAAGATAAAGAAAGTGACCTTTATGATCCAGCCCCAGCGCACCGGTGACCCCCCCATCTTTTAATACGAGTCTGGTTATCAAAGTCGATTCTAAAAACCGTACTCCCATTTTAAAGGCATACTCTCGTAGGGGCAACGAATAATCAGTCCCTCTGTCTTTTGCCCCGATCACGTGCCGTGGATATCGGTGACCGGGCAGGTGTTGAAGTTGAAAAGCACTATCCTTCTTCTTTAAATTGACTCCCATCTGTTCAAGGTAGTGGACTTCTTCCTCAGCACCTTCAACCATTATCTTTGCAAGGTTTTGATCGTTAAGGTAGCATCCGGCAGTTATGGTATCTTCGAAATGTGTTTGAGTAGAATCCCCGGTTTTATTATGTGATTGTACGGCAGCGAGAAAGCTGCGTGACATCGCTGTATTGCTTCCATAACCTACGCGAGACCGGGAAACTAAGACCACCGAGGCCCCGTATTTTCGTGCCTCGATACCAGCCCGTAATCCTGCGCCTCCTCCTCCTATAATCAGAACATCGGCATCGATAGGCGGAATCATTGTTAGGTTCATCTTACCTCCATACTAATCTATTATTTGAAGTTTGCTCTTCGCTAACTCTGGCTCTGGCTGTTTGTTAGAATAACCGATGTTTCTCAGTGAGATGCAAAAAGGATTTCAGAACTAGCTCAAATGCCGTTCATCTTTCATATATCGATAATACTATGAATAAGTATTGTTTTTAGCTTCCGGTTTTTTGAAAAGACATATATTAATAAAACTCCTGACATTTATAGACCTTGCACAGGGCTTGTTTGAGTGGCCAGCCACCGCTTCTGGGATTAAGGCGTTTCGGATCGTCATCGGTCAATACATTAATGCTTGATTCCCATGCACCCCTTAACCAGGGCTCGTGTCCCGGCATCTCAGGAAACCACCAGCTATGCTCTCCATGTACTACCTGCGGATGTATGCCATCGAAATATAAGGCCTTCATCTTTATTACACCACGTAGTGTCTCGATCCAGACCCAATCACTATCTTCAATACCCAGCATTTTCGCTGTTTCAGGATTAATTTGAAGTCTTGGATATGGATACCGTTTCCGTATTGATTCAATCTGGCGGTGCTCCGAATGATAGTACCCGTAGAGTCGCCCGCCCGTGATGAGCATAAGAGGATATTCCATTGCTATCTCAGGTGTACTTATAGGGCTTTCCTTGGGTTCTTCGAAGCATGGTAGTGGGTCGTACCCTAGTTGTTCAAATACCTTCGAGTACAGTTCCAGCTTACCCGTTGACGTAGCGAATTGCCCCATTTTCTCGTATTTCTTATACTCTTCTGCCGGGATAAATACGCCATTCTCTTTTTCCATAAATTCCCGTAAGGTTATTCCATGCCGTTTAAGACGACCATCATAAAACTCCTCCAGAGTTGGCTCTTGCCAATATTCCTCCTGTCCTAACCTTACCCCCAAACCATAGAAGAAATCGTATTCAGACCAATATTCATGCTCGCCAGGTACAACTGCCGGCAAGGCAGCTTCTCCTGCAACCAAGCCAGGCCCCACACCATAAGGTTCCAGACTCGGCCTTTCATATCCGGCAGATGAGGGGAGTACATAATCTGCAAGCTGTGCGCTGGGTGTAAACCAGAAATCTTTAACTACATACAAATCCAGGCTCTTAAGCGCTTTATAGACAAGTTTGCTATTACCCTGGTCGACCATTGGGTTGCTAAATACTGAAATGCCAGCTCTTATCGGATAAGGCTCTCCTGTACAGATGGCTCTGAGTAATAGTGGATAATTAGCATAAGCTCGTAACGGAGCCTTTCCAGCCCACAGATTTTTATTGTAGCTCCAGACTAAGTCACGACCGATATGTGTGAGTAATTTGAAGCGGTCAGACCCTATCTGCTTCAGCTTTTGTTCAAGAGGCAGTTTGCTGGAAAGCTCCAGGCCAGGTGCCCATGGACCTGTTTCTGTGCCGACCAACATGCCGGGTACCTGGTCTCCACCCTGTGCATCGATATTGCCACAAATAGCAGAGAGGATAATTTTAGATTGTATTAATTCTATGCTGTTCTCTTGCTGCTCGGCACCCATACCATGAACCGCGATTCCTGGCCTATTAGTTGCGTACATAATAGCCGCTTCACGGATTTTTTCAGGGGGTACCCAGGTAATTTCGGCAGCTTTTTCCGGCGTATACTCCTTCGCCCGTTCTTTGAGTTGTTCAAACCCGTAGCACCACTTATTAACAAATTCCTTGTCGTAAAGGTCATTCTCTATAATTATATTTATCATCGCCATAAAGAGTGCGGTATCCGTGCCAGGCCTCGGTTGTAGCCATATGTCAGCCATAGCTGCATCCTGAGAGCGGCGACAGTCAACAACTATAAGCTTGGTACCCAGTTGCATAGCTTCACAAAGCGTTCTCCAAAGACGAGGATATGCTACGGAAGGGACCATACCTAGTACTAAGACGCACCTGGTAAGTGGTTTGCCATCGCTATCCCGGTCTATTGTCACATCTCCACGGTATATCGTTGGCCATCCTATCATAGTGCCACTAACACCTGTAGCCGGCCCATAGCATATCGTGCCCTGACTGACAAGGTTAGGTGAACCAAACAAGTTTATAAATCGTGGTGCTGTCCATAATGTGGTCCTGTTAGTACCTTGAGTTATAAACAAGGTCTCAGGTCCGTACTTATTTTTAAGCTCTTTCAGCTTATCGGCTATTTCATCTAGGGCTTGCTCCCACGTTATTCTTTGCCACTTATTCTCCCCCCGCTCGCCGACCCGCTTTAAGGGGAATTTAAGTCTATCTGGGTGGTAAATATATTCTCTGGCTGCGTTTCGCCGAAGACATCCACAATTAAGGCATCGATTAGCTTCCTTGATAGCCATCTCCTCAGTAAAAGCCTGCTCAACCTCCTGGAAATTATTGGTCCTTTGCTTAAAAGAAATGGTGGGTATTTCCTGCCGTGGTATACCTTTGGGCTCATCTACATGCGCAGGATGTACCAGTTTACCTCTATTTGCTGTTCTGCCGGCTATAAGGTCTCCGCCCTTAATATACCTGTCGATAGATACGCCAGCTCGCTTACCCGCAGCCATAGCCTCAATGGCTGTGGCCGGTCCAGTCTGAACATCCCCACCTGCAAAGACACCTTCCCTCGTTGTAGCCAATGATATCGGATCGACTTTTATACTACCTTCAGCAGTAATATCTATGCCGCTGTTTTTATCTAAAAAGGTCAGGTCAGGAGTTTGTCCAATAGCTATGACAACAACGTCCACAAATAATGACAGTTTTCGAGTCTCATCATAAGTTGGTGCAAATTTACCCCAGGCATCGAATACCGAAACACATCCTTTGAACACAACCTCAGAGACCGTACCATTACTACCGATAATCCTCTCTGGCCCCCACTGGTTGTTAATAATGATTCCCTCTTTCTCAGCGTCAGTAATATCGTGCTCCCAGGCTGGCATTTCATCTCTGCACTCAAGGCAGAATAGCTGCACCTGCTTAGCACCCAGTCGAAGCGATGTTCGAGCTGCATCTATCCCACCTTCACCACCGCCGATAACTACCACTCTCTTCCCCTTAAACAGATCGAAATCTAATTTGTCCAGAGCTTTATCTTTTAGAAGAGACAATGCATGGTAGACACTTTGAAGCTTCACTCCGTCTATCGGTAGAGATATACTCCTCTGAGCACCAACACCGATAAACACTGCTCTGTATCCCTGACTGAAAAGGTTTTCTAACGTGAAATCTTGATTAATTGGAGAATTGGTCTTGATCTCAACTCCGAGATTTGTGATAGACCTAAGCTCTTTTTGAAGAACGTCTTTCGGTAAGCGATACTCGGGAATGCTGGCAGCCAGCATTCCGCCAGCTACAGGCAACGCCTCGAAGATAGTTACCTGATAGCCTTGCCTGGCTAAATAATAAGCGCAGGTTAAACCTGCGGGTCCTGAGCCAATTATAGCAATCTTCTCTTCTCTTGCCGCTACTTTGGGAGGTTGTTCTCCCTCCTTAACCTGGTCAGCTACAAACCGCTTGAGTGCACAGATTGAAACCGCCTCATCTATAAGAGCCCTATCGCATTCAGCCTCGCAAGGATGGTTGCATATTCTACCGATGACACCAGGTAATGGCACATCGTATTTAATTAAGTTGAGGGCTTCTCGATACTGCCCATTACGGATCATAGCTATATAACCTTGTACATCCAGACCCGCCGGGCAAGCGGTGCTGCATGGTGGTGAAGGTGGCCAGGTAGTATCCAGCCTGGGATCAGTAGGGTCATATTCCGTCTTAATCAGCTTCTCATTTTCTGTGTGCACGTCTATCCGGCAGAAGCAATGACACCAACGACACATTGCTTTTTTAACTTCATCTACCATATGATACTCCTTCGCTCGTTAGTGGAATTTTGGTTAAAACAGGATTAGTCAGGCATTAGCTTCATAGTTTGTCACAATTTCAAGATGCTTGTCAATTGGATATGATGGTCTATAAAGAGTCTGATTCGTTATCTACCGTACAGTCCTTTTCTGTTCGCACCGGGAAAACTCTCGTTTGTAGTGATTGGAAGCTTACTTTCATAAACCGCTACGATAAACTGGGTGACCAGTGATGGAATTCTTATTATGCCTTATAGTAAACCTTTTCTTTTGAAATATATAGCATATCCGTTTACAGTCATTTCCAGGTAAAAATCCTCTAACTTAACGCCGAAATAACGCCAGATAAATTCATAAATTCTGCGATTAACAGCTTCATTGGTCGCTTCTGTTTTTAAAGCATTAAGTACGGTTTCAGTAAGTATTTTAGTATTTTCGGCAACTCTATCCATAAGCTTCTCAGGCTCATAGCTGACCTTACTATGGGAGTAGTAAAGAATGCCGGGCTTTAATTTTCTTACCCGTTCTATACTGTTCATGTACGCATCGGCATCGAAGCCCGGGAGCGCTGCAGGTAGTAATTGGAACTCGAAAAACGATGAAAGCGTGGGTACACCCAGGGCTTCGCCACAGTACAGTCCTTTCGTCTTGCTGTCAAAAATAGCTATATGATGAGATGCATGGCCAGGGGTATAAATAACCATTAACTCTCTATTATTTAGAATTAGCTTTTCTTCGTCCTTCACGATCTTTATTCTTGATTCAAGTACCGGAGCGATGGTCCCATAGATAGTCTCAAATCCGTCACCATGAGCCATTCTGGTGCTCTGTATCAACTGAGAAGGGTCTATAATATGTTTTGCTCCTTGTGGGTGAACAACGATTTTAGCTTCAGGGAATAATTGAGAAAGTTCCCCTGAAGCACCGGCATGGTCCATGTGGATATGGGTAGGGATAATATACTGCAGGTCGCTCATCCCTAACTGGCTAAGTGCCTTTAAGATGCCGGGAATCAGGGCAGATGGGCCAGGTTCTATTACAACTCCGCCGTTTTCTTTAATGACGTAAATAGTGAAAGCACTGGGTGCTCCATTTATCTGTAGCTGTAGCCAATACGTTTCTTCTGCGACTTCGTCAATTTGAATAAGCATTCTACCTCAATAATGTCACAATCATATATGAGATTCCATAAGCCGACGCAAATTATTTACTTGTATCAACAAGCTGAACCTTGCCTTCTTTTGCTATTCTCTCAACATAAGAGCCGGGCTTGGGTTTAACAGAATATTTTTTAAACGAGAAAATCTCCGGAAATACAATATTTTTCTCCTGAAGAGCTTCTCTACCCCATTTAATCATATGGCCGACGGCCACTATATTCTTACCTAGATTTCTCAAAGACCTCTCATTTCTTACGCCCTGGGTGGGTGGAATAGTCCTGGTACCAGCTTTCGTTATCGCTTCTTTACTATATATATTAGCAGCATCAACGGCCAGTCCCATACCACCATTCACCGTTGTTACCGGTAGCGTATCCGGTGGACGAGGTGGTGCGTTCACAGGGATCATACCTAATCCTATAGCCCAATCATACATATGCGACATAACCATTCCATGCCCGTCTTGCCCGGCTACAGTAATAAGCCCAACAGGTTTATAGGTAAGTTTACCGTAATGTGGTGTAAACGAGAAATATCCACCAAGATGGAACTTATCCATGAATGATCTCGCCAGACCATTGACTCCCATAACGTAAACCGGTACGCCGAATATAAGTCCATCACAATCTACGACCTTCTGTAATAACATACCAGCATCATCATTGTATTTACGACAGTACACTTTACCATCATCGGGAGCCTGCCAGCCAAAACATTGCATACAGCCATCACATGGTGTAATTTTATAATCTCCAAGGCAGATATACTCTGTTTTTGCATATCCTGTATCTTCAGCAGCATTTAAGCATATCTGAACTGCTGTTTCAGTATTTGCGTGACGTGCGCTTCCATTTATTCCTAAGATTTTTATTTTGTTTTCGTTCTTTGTCATTAGTACCTCCATATAATTTTTTTCCATAATGTAATCAAGTCACCCTAATCATTCATTTCACATTATTCTTCCTGATAAGCGCTTCTTTTCGTACATTACCTGCGATAACTGACTATTTTTTGGTTCATACGTATATCTCAATCCGGAGCCATCTTCAACGTTTTCAGCATAGAGGGATAGCGTTGGCCTAATGCATATCTATCAATTCTATTTCAGTATATTGTTAATGTAAATAAATAAAAATAACGATTCCATGTAAAAAGTCAGCTTCTTTACCTGTGAGTTATATTCAGTATAACGGTCTTGTTGAAGTTTATTTACTTAAATTCCTATATCGTTAACTCACCAACCATTAACAACAGTGAGAAAAGTAGTAATATAATATTGGGCAGGCGGCAGCTTATGTATTTTACCATTGTCGGGTAAATATATGAACTGTATGAATCAACACAGCCTATGAAGGTAAAGAAGAATATTCATGACTTCATAGGTGCGTCTGCTCTACTTTTCTCTACTTATCACCTCCTAGTGAGTTAACGATATAGGCACCTTTACTTATAATGTACCCTCTGCCTTCAGTTTTTGGATAATATCTTGTTCAAGGTCTTTCTTGCTAACTTTTTGTTCTTGCGACAGTGGAAAAGTATCTACAATTTCTAGCCGTTCCGGTATTTTGTATGAAGCTATCTTCTGCTCCTTGAGAAAAGATGTCATATCATCGTAGCTAAGTTCTTGGCCGGATTTCAATATTACATAAGCACAAACTTTTTCTCCCATTATCGCATCAGGCATTTTTACTACAGCAACTCTAGATATACTAGGATGAGTAAGAAGCATATTCTCTATTTCTATGGGGAAAATGTTCTGTCCACCCCTGATAATCATATCTCTAGAGCGGCCCACAATCATCAGGTTTCCTTGCTCGTCGATTTTCCCCAAATCACCCATCTTATACCAGCCATCCACAGTCCAGGCATTTAAGGTTGCCTCTTTGTCTTTGTAGTAGCCGAAAGAACAACCTGGCCCTCTAGCCGTAACCGCTCCTATCTCACCCCGTGGTACCTCATTCCCATCATCATCGACTATTTTTAGGTCAGTGCCGGGTGCTGGTCTGCCAACCGTCAATAATCGTATGTTGCGGGGCCAGTCAGGAGATTGCATGGCTGCTACAACACCGGCTTCGTTCGAACCGTAGTGCTGTACTATCGGACATCCAATTTTTTCTTCCGCCTCTCTTGCAAGCTCTTTTTCAAGGCTGGCACCTGTACATACAATAAAACGCAAGGAACTCAGGTCATAGTTATCAAAGCTGGGAAGTCTTATCATCATAGCCAGAAGTGCCGGCAGAACGCTGGTAACGGTGACCTTCTCTTTTTCGATCAAGCTAAGAGCATCTTCAGGACGAAAGCGCTCCAGAAAAACAATCCTGGCTCCAACTATAGGAGCGGAATAGAAAGTCAATATATTAGGACCGGTAATTGAGGGACTTATTACAGCACAGGTATCTGACGAATTAAGTTTTTCTCCATATGTACTTTGATGCACGAAAGCCTGGTATTCAAAAATGCCCGTGCTGGTTGGGACGATTTTGGGTAGGCCTGTTGTGCCTGTGGTATGTTCAAGGACTGAAATCTCTGTCATCGAGTGTCTTGTCTTGTCAAGATAACTGGGTGAATACTTTTCTTCCAGTGGTTTCTTTAACATCTCACGCACAGATATTGTTCCCCCGGGCATTTCATCATCTAGAATAAGGATATGCTTCAATTGTGGTAAATCGGTACGAATTTCCTCAATCATGGTGAAGTAATCAAAGTTCCTGTATTTCCAGGGGATGATTATACCAACAGCTCCCGTTTTTTTAAGGAGATATTTAACCTCCTCGTGTCTCAGTGTTGCTGTCATTTCGAGCAGAACAGAGCCGGCTTTTTCATGTGCACCCCTTATTAGCGCATATTCAACACAATTAGGTAATTGTGTAGCTATGACTTCGTCTCTCTTTATCCCCAGTTCCAGAAGTGCCAGAGCAAACCTGTCCATATACTTTTTAACTTCAGCCCAGGTCATTCTGGTCCTTGAGTCCACGAAAGCTTCCTTTTCCGGATACATTACAGCATTTTTCTCCCAGTGGTCCACAAAAGAACGTCTCCAGTACTTCTGTTCGTATTCAGCAAACCGCAGTTCCATTTGCTTAGTATATAAGTCCCATTTTGCCATTATTTTGAACCTTCCTTAGCGTACCATTGTTAGATTACTTTATCTAATCTTATATTTTAATCCGTTTATGCCCATAAATTTCATTTTTTCGATGCAGCCATGATAGCTTGGACGATTTTGGTATACCCGGTACACCGGCACAGGTTGCCCTCGATGCCCTGCCTCACCTCTTCTTCCGTTGGCCTGGGATTATTGTCCAGGAAAGCTTTGGCGGACAACACCATTCCGGGGGTACAGAACCCGCACTGGATGGCACCATATTGAACAAAAGCCTCCTGGAGAGGGTGCAATGTGCCATCAACTGCCAGCCCTTCAATGGTCACTATCTCCTTGCCCGGTGCCTGTACAGCCAGTACCATGCATGAAGCTACCGGCTTGCCGTCCATGAGTACCGTGCAGGCACCGCAGTTACCCTCGTCACAGCCCCTCTTTGTCCCGGTCAACTCCAGGTTCTCCCGTAAGACCTCGAGCAATGTTCTATGGACATCGACTTCTAAATCGTAGAGCTCTCCATTTACCGTTAACTCAATTCTTTTCTTCACAGGACTACCTCCAATCAGGATTTAGCAGCTCGTGCCTTCTCCCAGGCCTGGCTTATTGCCCGCCGGGTCAGAACGCTCACCATTTCACTCCGGTAGTCGGCGGAGCTGCGAATGTCGGATATCGGCCTGGCGGTCTCTGCTGCGGCCTGTGCCGCCCGGCCAATCAACGTTTCATCAAAGCTTTTTCCCTTTATGATGCTTTCCGCACTGCCGGCTCTCACCGGTGTCGGGGCAACGGCGCCAAGGGCTATGCGTATATCCTGGCATACTCCTTTGGCAGAATCTAAAGTGACCATTGCTGCTACCCCTACTATGGCAAGGTCCAGGGCCCGGCGCACGGTATGCTTGATATATACTCCCCCACTGTTGACGGCGGGAGTGGGCACCTGTACCTCCGTCACCAGCTCGCCGTCACCGAGCACGGTTTCTCCCGGTCCAGCGAAGAACTCAGTCAGCGGGATAACCCGTTCCCTACTGGCACTGACCAGCTTCAGCTTCGCTCCCAGGGCCAGCAAAGGAGGAGCGGTATCGGCAGAGGGGACGGCATTGCACAGGTTCCCTCCTATGGTAGCGATACTGCGGATCTGCGGTGATGCCATCTGGTGCACCGTCTGCGCCAGGACAGCGAACTTCTCTTTGATTACCGGCGAGGTCTCCACAGCGGAGAGCGTTGTCAGGGCGCCAATCCTCAGACCTCCCACCGTATCGTACTCAATGTAGTCTAATCCGGGTATGTTATTCAGCAGGATCAGGTACTGGGGCTTTATCTCCCTGTTTTTCATCTGGACCAGCAGGTCGGTACCACCGGCAATGATCCTTGCCTTGCCCTTGTACTGTGACAGCAGAGAGCAGGCCTTCTGTACCGTTTCAGGTTCAAGACATTCAAACCTCGGCAGCCGCATTTCATTGTCCTCCTTTTTCTTTCTGTTTCAAGGCCTTGAGGACCTTTTCCGGTGTAATGGGCAGGTCTTTAATCCATACTCCGGTGGCGTCATGGATGGCGTTGGCTATAGCGCCGTAGCCGGACAGGATGAAGCCCTCGCCGACTTCTTTGGCCCCGAAGGGACCGCCGGGGTCATCGGTGATGATGTGAATGGTCTCCATGGCCGGTGAGTCAGGTGCGGTTGGCATTTTGTAATCGGCAAAGGATGGATTAAGTAGCACTCCTTTTTCCATAAAGACCTGCTCATATAAAATTTCACCCTGGGCATTAGAGGCAGAACCTTCTGCCTGACCGGTACAGGACATGGTGTTGATGGGGAAGCCGCAGTCATCCGCCAGGGTCATTTTCAGTACCTTCACCTGTCCCGTCTCCCTGTCCACCTCGACCTCGGCTACTTGAGCTGAGAAGCTGTAGCCGCCGGCGATGTTGCCTGCATATGATTCATTTGGGTCCGGCCATTCTACATTCGGTGGATAGAAAGTGGCTTTACCGAAGATGACACCACCAACCGCAGAGACTTGAACTGCTCTTACCGCCTGTGCAAAGGACATTGTTTTATCCGGAGCTTTCTTAGAGTAGACCTGGTGCCCCTTAAACTCTATGTCCTCGATTTCGGTATTGAATTTTGAAGCGATTACTTCGGCTAGCTGTTTTTTGATGTCTTC
>CAZQRP010000018.1:0-68302 GCA_964596125.1 uncultured Dehalococcoidales bacterium
AAGTTTAGTAAAATGATAAGGAGGATAGTGTCCGCCATCAACTGAACCTATACACACTATTGTCTATTTCTGTTCACTCGTATATCATAGATTTGTTGAAGTTCTGGGACTACATGAGTGAAACGCAGTAATCCGCTGTTAATAAATTTTTGAGGGAGACGTACCGATGAAAATGTCAGAAGAGGTTAAGAAGGCAATAGATGAATATGCACCGGCATCGGTAGCCACTGCGGACAAAGCGGGCAAGCCCAATGTCTCGGCTAAGGGTTCGCTTCAGGTTATTGATGATGAACATCTTGCATTTGCCGACATCAGGTCACCACGGACCGTGGCTAATCTGAAAGAAAATCCTCAGGTAGCGATACTCTGCTTGAATCCGTCTACCCGCAGAGGATGTCGAATTTGGGGCAAGACTGAGATTATGAGTTCGGGTGACCTGTTTGACAGGTTCACCAGGGAATTTGCCGCCAGAGATATGAAGGTAAATCAGGTCATCAAAATCACTGTTGAAGAAGCCGCGGTCTTTTAACCGTCACGTTTAAAGGTCTTGTCTCATCAGCACTCAATCAGGTGTCTACATCATTGCATACCGTGTTCTGTGGAAAAGACATTTCAGACATGGATTGATTCAAGCATTGATGGTGAGTCTGTTGACCGATCGTTTAAAAACGAGGAGCGATGGAGGTGACCTACGTACTTACCAGGAAACAAGCTTATCATCTATTTAGGATGAGATGGCTCGATGCAATTTGTTTTTCTTTTTGGAGTGATAAAACCGTCGCATAAGCCGAAGGTACCAAGACCGGCAACGTAAAGAGCATGCCTTTCCGACCATTTGGAGACAGTGCCTCCCGGATAATCGAAGAGCCACTTCCATTGAGACGAAAGAACAGGCGCTACAGCAATGTGTCCCTGCCTCGTAAGCATTGATACCAATTATTGTCTCAACCTATCATTGAATTGCTCGCCATGATAGCTGGTATGAGCCCACCTGAGAGAGGGCCAGACATCCTTGGAAGCATTAGAAGTTCTCGTTCGCTTGGCAATGGGTAAGGCTCAGCAGATCACACTTATTTCTTGTATGTCAGGGGAATAGTCTGTGCTTGAAAATGATAAAGACTATCCAATAATCTCTCTCGGAATCATATGAAGGGGGCCGATTATTCTGTCCTTATATTCGTAGAACAACGGATCATCTCCATCAGCAAATGCCACCAGGGGAGCTTCGAAAATAGGACTATCATCAATCATGAACAGACGATTCTCCTGACTATTCTGTCCTCAATATACCTTATAATGAAACGTGCTGGATTTTTACTGAATTTGCCTGGCTCTTCTTTTTTCATGATTGCTCCCGAGCCAAATTTTTACCTGTCCTGCGGCATTATTGGCTGTCGGACGAGTTTGACGAGTCCCCAAAAAGCAATTGCCAGATTGAGGCTTTTTCATATACGGTTGTTGTTCTCTGCCTCTCTACTTTCACCGGTACATCCCGGTGTTTCGTGACTTCTTTATATTTGGTTACCTCTACTTGCTCAGTCCATTTCATTAGAATGCTTATGTGGACTTTCTCGCTCCACATTGCATTCTCACTGAACCGGCCTGTATATTCTCCTTCAGGAAGGTGAATGTCAAAAGTACCCTCATTACCAAATTGTTCATACAGTATATGACTGGCCGATGAGAAAATATAAAAACCGCCGGGGGCCGGGCTTTCAAAGCTTATAGTTAATCGGGAATTGGGTTTATCGATGATGAAGGGAATGTTTATACCACCGGGCACTGAAAGGCGGACATCGTCGTAAAGAATTTTAGATTTATCATGTACTTCGCTGACGGTATATGCTTCATTGATTACATAAGGCTCTTGCTCGATGACTGTCTCGAAGTAAGTTACCGTTGCTTGTTTCGATACAGTCCTTAGAGGCAAGGCAAATATGATACATACTGCCAGGAATAGTAAACCTGTTCCTATTGTGATAAGCCTCCAGGGGTGTATTTCCGTTTCCCTGTGAACCCATTCATAGATTCTGGCACAGCCTTCCAGCATCCATTGTATGCCGGACTTAATTTTAGGCAATATTTGTAGAGAAGTAATAAATGTCTGTCGGTTTATGCTGTTTTTGTCGAAAGTATTCTTTGTTCGTCGCCACATCTCAAGTACCCCCTTTTATACCTCCATTGGCAACTACGTTAGTCTTTCCACGCGATCATCTGCGCTATCAGTATAATCCCCCCGCATAGGCAACCAAAGGCGATCCATGCCAGCCAGCTAATACGGAGTGCGGTTGTGGTGATGATGAGCACGATTCCTATGGCATATATGGTTATCATTCCGATTATCCGAGGCCCCGTAGGTCTCAGAGGTTTTGTTTTTAAAATTATTACTATTGATGCAATTATATAAAAAGCTATTGGAATAACCAGTTCTATCCACAAATCCATCATTATTAATGCTCTGGTGTTTATTTACCTGATTATAGCAGAAAGCCTGTACCTCTACATTTACCAGAACAAACAAGTTAACAGGCAGCGTATTGATCTGGTTCTTCCCTTTCAAAGAACAGACTGATATTACTCCGTATGTACCCTGATTTCTCATATAATTGGACGGCGTGTATAATAGGTGGCAATTATTCATAGACAAGTCAGGAGGAACAATTAAACGTGAGAAACAGACTGGGTATTATTTTGCTCGTATGCATAATGCTGGTACTGTCGTCACAATGCAGTGACCCGACAAAAGATATAGTATCGGCAACCGAAAAGGCGACCAAGCATATTGAACAGGGCACTATATATTATGAGCAAAGCCAATATAATGAAGCTATAAACGAGTATACGACGGCAATCGAGTTGGACCCCAATCTGGCCGAAGCATATCTGGGTCGTGGAATGGCCTTTTACTTTAACAATGGTCGATATTTGAGGGCTATACCCGATTTTTCCAGAGCCATTGAGTTGGACCCTCAGGATGGAAGGGCTTACTATTACCGGGGATGGGCGTATGTGGGTAATGGTGCGTATGGTAAGGCTCTGCCTGATTACAGTGCGGCTGTTGAACTCGATCCTAGCCTGGTTGGGGCATATAATGGTCGCGGCTGGGTCTATGCCCAGAAGGCGCAGTGGGACCAGTCGTCTATACTTTACCTGTATCAGCGGTTTGAGAGCGATGTAAGTCTAGCTGAAGCATATAGAGGGCGGGGCTGGGTCTATGTGAAGCAAGAACAATGGGAGTTGGCAATTGCTCCTGACCTGAATAAGGTTGAACTGGAACCTGACCTGGCCGAAGCTTATTGCAATAGGGGTTTTGCCTATTTCAAGAAGGCACAGTGGGATAGTGCTATTGCTGATTTTGATGAAGTGTTTGCCATAAATCCTGGTCTGAATAGAGACAAGTGGGATAGAGATTGGGCGCTGAGTAAAAGAGGACAGTGGGACCCGGTTATTGCAGATTATGGAAAGGTGATTAAAATCGTTTCCGGTTCCGCTACGACCTCTGAGAATCAGGGTGATTCCGGTACAGAGAAAGAGCCGTGGAAACTGGCTATTGCTGACTACGATAAAGTGGTTGAACTATCAAAAGAACCTGCGCTGGTTCAAAAGGCCAAGGAATCGATAGCTTTCATAAATGAATGGCGTGAAGACGTCGGCGGGTAGAATCACCGGTTATTTCCAAAGGAGACTTTGCCTGTATACTATCTTCAGGTGTACATAGTGCCCGCTTTACTGGATAGAGTCATAATAGCCTCTTGACGTGCAGTATGTTTTAAGGCATTATGGGAAAAACTGGAAGGAGGGTATCGCTGAACATGAAAATTATTTGGCCTCTTCTATCGGTGTCAGCTTTGTATGGTGCTATAGCAGGCTCGTTCTTTGAAGGTACTCCTCTAACGGCAATAGCATTTGCATTGCTCGGTGTTGTCTTTGCTATTGCGGCATACTGGGAGATAGCCAGGGGTAAAAGCGAGTAAAGTTCTGATAAGCTGAGAATTCCGGTAAGCTATATACGGATTACCCTGTGTTATTATCTGGTTGATTTCATGGGGATTCTGCGAATGTTATATATTGCAATGACGATACCGGCTCTTACGCTCTTTCTTAAAGTTAGTTATATTCGAGATCACTTCGCTATTTTTCTGCCGAAACCTTATTAGCGGTTGGAAGAAAATAGCTTCTTCTGGAAACCTCTTCTTTTCTGGGATTATATAGCACAGCTACATCAGCTTTTTCGTTATTCCAGATATCTCCGGGAAGGTACTGGAAACAAAAGCCTCCTGACTCATAGTGGACCTCACCTGTGTAAACTCTAATGCTGCGATGCGGCTCCAGCACACAGGGGGACAGAGGAACGCAGTCTTCAATACAGGTTTCGTTATCTACTGTGCAGGAGCATGGGAAGTAGGTCGGAAACCTGAATGAAGGAAATCCTTTGGATATATTTTTCAGTAACCAGCCGGTAATGCGTTGCGAAGTATCACTCTGGTTTTTAATCTCTACATACTCGTCAGCTTCAATAATTTGGTGATCTTCTTTAACGCTATCTGATAAACCTCTGCCCTTGAAGTGAATGTGAGTTATTTGGATAGGTGAGAGAACTGCTTTGGTGACATAGTCTTCTATTGTGATAGTCCATTTCTTCAGATTTTCAGCAATAACTTTGATATAATAATCGCCCTCGCCCATTAAAATACAGGTGTTATCTCCAATACTGGCACCATCATATGAAATCCTTTTAGTATACATGCCTTTGCTGCTTTCCCGATAAATAATGAGGTCAAGCACAGCGTATTCTGGATAGAGGGTATCTGCCATCCAATCAATACACCATTTTGTTCCGGATATATGGAATACCGGGGTAGTTGTATTACCCTGGCCTGTAAATGTTTTTATCTTATTCCATTCCTGACTGTCCGCCCTTTCGCCGGTTCGAGGTAGTTCTTCTGACGCAGGTTTTTCAGTAGGGGGAGGTGGCTTTACCTGGAGTGGAGTTGGTATTGGCGGATCTGGCATATCTTGACCACAGGCGAGAGTGATACTTGACAGAAGGGCCAATACTCCGATAACCAGAATCGGGTACTGTTTACTTTTCTTGACTATAATGTTCCACATTCTCGATTTTTTCTTCAAAATTATTAAAATCATTGACGACTTTAATAACGTAACCTGGCGCTTATAGTGATTATATATTAATTTAACATGGAAGTGACCTGTTTTATTTAATACTTTAGTACTAAAAAAAGAATCTTTTCAGACTTTTAAGAGAAGATAGTAACTGCAATCATGGTTATTAATTAGATAAAAGATGGAATGGCCTGCTCTGGGTGTCGGGGGATATCGACGGGATCTGTGTTGTTGTACCAGGGTGAATTCTTTATACTATTGGGTCACCTGTTGCGGAGAAATGCCGGCTGCCTGCAGGATATCTGGTACTACCTCTTCCTTACCTATCGCCATAATGTGGACTCCATCACATAGTGATTCCTTTTTCAGTGTGGCGACCATTCTGCCGGCAATTTCTATGCCTTTGTTGAGAGCTTCACCCTTGGGCGCACTTGCCAGTTCGTCAATTAAATTTTGAGGTACAAAGATACCGGGAACATTTTCTGTCATGTATTTTGCCATTCTGGCAGATACCAGGAGCACGATTCCAGCCAGTATCTTGACTGGAAACCGGCGAGCATGCTGCATAAACCTGGCGAAGTTATCAAGGTCATAAATGGCCTGAGTCTGAAAGAATTCGGCTCCGGCTTCTACTTTCTTTTCAAACTTAATCAACTGTGGCTCTATTGGGTTCGCTTCAGGGGTGACTATAGCGCCGGCACAGAACTCAACAGCCCCATCAAGATCGTTTCCTCCCAGGTCTTTACCTGCCTCCATGAGCCGGACTGTCTCCAGTAACTGAAGGGAATCAAGATCAAAGACGCCTTTTGCTTCTTTGTGGTCGCCAACGGTGACTGCATCGCCCGTCAGGCAGAGGATATTTCGTATGTCTCTGGTATAGGCAAACAGAAGCTCAGCTTGAAGCGAAAGACGGTTGCGGTCGCGGCAGGTCATCTGTAAGATAGGTTCGCCACCCCTCTCTTTGATTGCCAGACATCCACCGATTGAAGGAAAGCGCATTACCGAGCTCTGGTGGTCAGTGACGTTCATAGCATCTACCTTGTCTTTAATGAGTTCAATATGGTGCCACATTTTTTCAATGTTTGTCCCTTTCGGTGGACCAATTTCGCTTGTGATGACAAATTTGCCAGAGTTAAGGGCTTCTTTAAAACGTGTTACCATAGTATTTTCTCCTTACTCAAGCGATTTTAATTTTCCTTGGTTTCGGTGCTGCCTGATAGTTTTTTGGGGGGAGATGTTTTCGCATTAAATTGAGCCTACCCTGGCTTTCCAGACGTTGATATATGAGAGTCCATGCACAGTCCTTTTCTTTGTCGACCTCGCACTTTCCATCATTTGTGCCACCGCAGGGGCCATTTAATAAGCTCTTATGGCATGCTGTGATCGGACATATTCCTGCCGTTTCTCCAAGGACGCATTGGCCGCATTGTGCACAGGTTTCGAGAAAGACACCGGGCTCATCCTCCATACCTATAAACAGGGTATCCTGCGCCGGGAAAATTGGCTTGTTGATATATGAGTTTGCCTTGAATACTCCCAGCGCACAGGACATAACTAAAATACAATTTGCATTCTTGATGGCGTCATTGTTTTTAGTGAAAGAAAGCTCTGTCATATCATCGCAGGCTGTAGGAATAACCGTCCAGCCTGTTACCAGTTTACCTGAGTCTTGCAACCGCTGTTTCATTTCCAGTACCTCTTCTCGCCCGCCTGTTTTAGTCATAGTGGTACAGGTGCCACAGCCGATTATGTAGACTCTGTCAAGGCCTTCCAGTTGCTGCTGAATCTCATCAAAAGGCTTCTGTCTGGTAATAGATTTCATTCTGAAACCCTCCTTAACTAACTGATGCAATCCTTTCCAAAAGGCTATCCTCTGCTTTGTTTAGCTCTCAAGGTCACATCTCAGACATCGCTTGGACTCAATTATGGCTTTCTCTTCCGAAAAGCCAAGCTCTATCTCCTGGAAGTTTTGTTTTCTCTCTTCAGTGGGAAGCGTTGGTACTTCCAAACGAGGTTGTGCTTCCCACGTTTCTTCCTCTTCCTCTCTGGCAGCTTCTAAAATAACCTCGGTTTTCAGGTCATATATTTCAACTCTTGAGGTATCGCCTTTAATGTATTTATCTATGGCGAGGGCTCCTCTCTTTCCAGCAGCAATGGCGTGTATTACCATACCGGGTCCGGTGACAAAGTCTCCACCAGCGAATACGCCGGAGACATTGGTAGCTAGAGTGTTGCTATCGACAGCCAGTGTCTCCCATCTCGTACGCTCCAGGGCGCTGTCGGGTGGTAAGAACGAAAGGTCGGGAGCCTGACCTACCGCAGCGATTACCGTATTCGCTTCTGCGAAGAAGTCAGAGTCTAGAATCGGTAGTGGCCGGCGACGACCACTGGAATCCATTTCGCCTAGCTGCATACGGATACACTGCAGGCCGTTAACCTTCCAGTTGTCGCTTGCTATACGAGTGGGACTGACCAGGAAGTTGATTTTTATACCTTCAGCCAGTGCCTCATCATATTCGATCTCGGTTACCGGCATCTCATCTCGCGAGCGCCGATAAAATATGTCTACTTCATCAGCGCCAATGCGGAGAGCGGTACGCGCAGCATCAAGGGCTACGTTGCCACCGCCGATGACAGCTACCTTGTGCCCTACTTCGATCTGTTTGCCTACTTTAACATCCCTCAGGAATCTCAGACCATAGTGAAAACCTTCAACATCTTCCAGTTCACCGGGTATTCCTATACGCTGGCTTCTCTGTGCGCCGGCAGCAATAAAGACAGCGGCAAATCCATCTTTCTTGAGATCGTCAACAGTAAAATTAACATTTATGGGTGTGTTATATCTTATATCGACACCACGTCTGGAAATGTAATCGATGTCCTGCTGGATAGCTTTCCTGGGTAATCGGAACTCAGGTATAGCTACTGACAACATGCCACCGCCTACGGGAAGGGCTTCAAAAACGGTAACACCGTATCCCATCTGAGCCAGGAAATAGGCACAGCTCAATCCGGTAGGCCCGGCTCCTACCACTGCCACGTTCTGTTGCCTGGTCCGTGGGAATGGCTCGGGGACAGGTAGTGTCGTTGCATGGTCTTGATACCAGTCGGCGGCAAAACGTTTAAGCGACCTGATGGCTACCGGTTCGTCAAGCTCCCCACGGCGACACTTGTATTCACATGGGTGGTGGCAGATACGGCCACATATGGCTGCAAATGGATTTCGGTCCCGGATGGTTTCAATAGACTGATAATATTCACCGGCAGCGATATGAGCGACATATTTCGGAATATTGATCCCTGCCGGACAGGTATGCTGGCAGGGTGAAATCATGAGAGCATCGCAGACAGCGGCGGGACACTTTTTCTCCTTGATATGGGCCTCGTATTCATCCTGGAAATAGTTGATGGTTGTCAGAATAGGATTAGGACAAGTCTGTCCTAAACCGCATAGTGAGCATTCCTTAACTGCCCTGGCAATGTTTAGCAGAGTATCGATATCGCTGTCCTGCCCCTTCCCCTGGGTAGTCCTTGTTAATATCTCCAGCATTTGCTTTGTTCCCAGGCGGCAGGGGACGCATTTGCCGCAGGACTCGGTCTGCGTGAAGCTCAAGAAATATCTGGCTACCTCAACCATGCACGTGTTCTCATCCAAAACTACCATGCCGCCAGAACCCATGATGGAGCCTAACTGCGCCAGCGAATCGTAATCTACAGGAGTGTCGATAAACCGGGCCGGGATACATCCACCTGAGGGCCCACCTGTTTGCACTGCTTTGAATCGCTTGCCGCGGGGGATACCTCCACCGATATCAAAGATGATATTCGACAGGGGGGTACCCATTGGCACCTCTACCAGGCCACTGTTGGCAATCTTACCGGTGAGAGCGAATACGGCAGTACCTTTGCTTTTTTCAGTCCCTATACTGGCAAACCAATCAGCGCCTTGAGTGATAATAACAGGGACGGTTGCCAGAGATTTTACGTTGTTGATATTACTGGGCTTTCCGTCAAGGCCTGACTGTGCCGGGAATGGGGGACGTGGGCGGGGCATACCCCGTTTACCTTCAATGGAAGCAATCAAAGCTGTCTCCTCACCGCAGACAAATGCCCCGGCACCTTCTTTCACGATAATGGTAAAAGGGAAGCCTGAACCGAGGATGTTGTCTCCCAGGAAGCCTCTCGCTATGGCTTGTTCCAGGGCAACATAGAGTCTCTTTACTGCCAGGGGATATTCCTCACGGACATACACATAACCCTCGTTTGCTCCCATAGCATAACCGGCAATAGTCAGCCCCTCGATAACAGCATGAGGGTCAGCTTCCAAGATAGAACGGTCCATGAAAGCTCCGGGATCACCTTCATCGGCATTGCAGATGACGTATTTAGTATCGCCGGGTGCGTTTCTGCAAAATTCCCACTTGCGCCCGGTAGGGAAACCGGCACCACCACGACCACGAAGACCAGACTTCTTAATTTCCTCAATAACCTCCTCAGGTGTCATCTCTAGGAGGGCTTTCCGTAGAGCTCGATAACCATCTCTTGCGATGTAGTGGTCTATCTTTTCAGGATTGATGTGCCCGCAATTACGCAGGATTACCCTCTGCTGTTGCTTGTAGAAGTTTATCTCTGCATATTTTGGAATGCTTTGGCCGGTAATCGGGTCGCGATAGAAAAGACGTTCTACCGGTTTGCCAACTCTTAGGTGAGAGTTGATAATATCGGATGCGTCTGCTGAGTCGACGTGAGTGTAGAAAATGCCGTCAGGCTCTATGACTACATTGGGCCCTTGCTCGCAGAAACCGTGGCAACCGGTGAAGTCCAGGTCTATATTTTTTAAGCCAGAACGGGCTATCTCTTCTTTGAGCGCTTTATATACGGCATCGGACCCGCTGGACACACACCCTGTACCTTGACAAACAAAAACAGTCTTGTGGCCTAGCATGCTACTCCTCACCCTTTCTGCTGCCGAACAGGTAAGTCACCTTCTTGGGATTGAGGTGCCCGTAGGTTGTGGCACCGATCACCATGTTAGGTGCCAGGGCGCAGACCCCTATGCAGGCAACCGTCTCCAGAGTATATTCATAATCGGGACTGGTCTCGCCTTCCTCGATGCCCAGATGCTGCTTCACCAATTTCAATATTGTCTTTCCGCCCCGTACATGGCAGGCCGTTCCCCGACATATCCTGACAACTTTTTTCCCACGTGGCTCCGTATGGAATTGCTCGTAGAAGGTTATCACTCCCTGCACCTGGGCGGGGAATAGACCGAGTTCTTTAGCTATAGGCGTTGTAGCTTCGGGTGGGATGTATCCGATCTCCTCCTGAACTCTCTGAAGTAATGGGATCAATGCCCATCTCTGGCCCTGAAAACCGGCTATGATCTTGTTTATCCTGGCGAGATTGGCTTTCGTTGACTTTCTTGGTTTAGCCATGGTCTACAATCCTTTCCAGCTTTACCGGACATGTTTTTAGAGCTGGGGTCTTGCTCTGAAGGTCTAAAATAGTGTCGAATAACATATTGACGGAGCTTTCCGGGAATGACATGGGCATGAAAATCATTCCGGGATTGAGCGTGTTCATTATTTCGGCTGTGGCAGTCACCTCGCCTGTAGCCGATATTACTTTGACCTTTTCACCCTGGACAATCCCAAGCTTTTTAGCATCGGCCTCATTGATTTCTACAAACGCTTCTGAAGAATATTTCCTCAACCTTGAAGACCTGGAACTCCGGCAGCCGGTGCCAAATTGAAACAGCGTACTCCCGGTTAATAAGTTAAATGCATATCCATCCCCCCAATTCTCCGGCTGTGGAATGTATTCGACCGGGCAGAAGCGACCGAAACCGCTGGGAAATTGCCCCTTGTGGAGACGTCTGTTTACAGGCCAACTACTGCCAAATTCATACAAATACTGGCTCTTTATATCAGTATCACCATAACTTACCTCGTGGTATAACGGCACCTGCTCTACAACCTCGGCTAGAACCTCTTGGGGGGAAGAATATGGCATCGTATGGCCCAACTTAGTTGCCAGTTTAAGTATAATCTCCCAATCAGGTAAACAATTCTCGAACGGTTCCAGGGCTTTCCTCACTGTTCGCATCCTGCCCTCAAAATTGGTAAACGTACCATCCTTTTCAGCAAAGCTGGAAGCTGGTAAAACTACGGTTGCTAACTTTGCTGTTTCGGTAAGGAACATATCCTGCACGACCAGGAAGTCAAGAGATGCCAGGGCTTCCTCCACCAGGTTCCGTTGTGGAAAACTCAGTACCGGATTTTCTCCGATAATATACATTCCCTTGATCTTCCCCTCTTTAGCCCGGTCGACCATTTCCAGGGCTGTTAGTCCTTTATTGACAGGTAATCGGCAGCCCCATCGTTCCTCAAATGCTTTTATGGCCTGTGCATCTTGTAAGTCCTGATATCCAGGGAGAAAATCGGGCAAGGCGCCCATGTCACATGCACCTTGCCCGTTGTTTTCTCTTTGCAGTGCGTAGATGCCGCCGCCACCACCTCCGATATTTTCAGTTAACATCGCTAAGTTTGCCAGCGCTGTTACTCCGCTTGTCCCATTAATATGCTGTGTAATTCCGCTTCCATAGACGATTGCAGAGCGGCTGGCACTGGCGAAAAGCTTAGCTGCAAGGCGTATCTCCTGAGCTGCGATACCGGTACTCTTCTTTATGTACCCGGGAGTGTATTTCTGTAAATAATCGGTAAATGATTCAAAGTCACCCATTTTTCTAGCGATATATACGCTGTCAAACCAGTCTTCGTCGATAATCACTTTGGAGATAGCATTTATCAGAAGCAGATCAGTCCCAGCTTTTGGTTTCAACCAGAGATGCGCCCAGGACGCCAGCTTTGTCTGCCGCGGGTCTATTAACAATAATCTGGCCCCTTTATACTTGACTGCACGCTTTACAGCGTATTCGACCAGCGGTGCAGAGGAGGAGGGATCTGCCCCAATGACCAATATCACCTCTGCCTGTTCGAGGTCATCAAGTGAGTTGGTAGTGCCGGGGAAGCCGGTGGTCTTTCCAAGACCTGCATAGCTTGCGGAGCTATATAACCTGCTTCCATTATCAATGTTATTTGTACCCAGAACACATCTCGCAAACCTTTGCAGTAAGTAGTTTTCTTCGTTTGTACACTTGGATGAACCGAAAACAGCCAGACTGTCCGGCCCGTAAGACTCTTTTATTTGCTTGAATCGGTCAGCTACCAGGTCAATGACTTCTTCCCAGGATGCCGGCATAAAGTCGCCATTCACTTTTACCAGAGGAGTAGCCAGCCTATCTGGGCTGTGCACGAAGTCGCAGCCGTAACTTCCCTTCACGCAAAGGGTGCCTTTCGTCAGAGAGCTATCTTTATTGGGTCTAACGCGAAGTAACCTGTTGTTTTTAACTTCGAGGCAAATGTCACAGCCACATCCGCAATACGGGCAAACTGTTTGGACGATCGTGTTAGTTGCCCCTCTATATATTTCTCCATTTTCCATCAATGCACCTGTTGGGCATTGTTCTACACAGGTCCCACAGAAAGTACACTCGGAGTTTTCCAGTGGTAAGTCATCAACTGTTGCCGGTTTGGAGATGAACCCCCGATGAATATAGTCTATGGCACCTACAACTACCAGTTCCTGGTCTGCCCTGATGCATCTCGCACATAGAATACATTTACTGAGGTCCCTGACAATGAATGGATTGATTTCCTCAGTAGTAGCAAGTTGGGGAATTCTCTGAAGTCCAATCCACCCGATGCCCATATCGGAGGCAATCTTTCGTAATTGGCAGCGATTACCCTTGTCACATACGATGCATGTATCGGGATGACTGGCCAACATTAACTTGAGTATAGTCTCTCGACGTTCCAGTACTCGCGGAGAATACGTATTAATTATCATCCCTGGAGCTATTGGAGTAACACAGGACGACATTAGAGCACCTGAGTGCTCATCTTCCACTATGCAGATGCGACAGGCACCAATTGGCTCCAGATGAGAATCATGGCAAAGGGTCGGAATATCTACGCCTGACTCACGCGCCAGATCTAAAATGGTCATGCCAGGCTGACCACTTACTTCGCGTCCATTGAGCGTGATAGTAATGGTGTCTACAGTCAGCATTTCTTTCGGGCAACTTTCTCAGTATTTGGTCAGCCTTTAAGGAGTGCCAAATGTAATTAAATGCCAATAATTCAGTTGGTCACTGTTAACTCATGGCGGGCATGAAGTGCTTTCCCTGATTAACAGACCGGATACCAGCTAATAGCTGGGAGCTGACACTACTCTTGGGAATAAAACCCAATGCCCCCGCCTGACTGCTGGCAAGAATATTTTCATTGTCAGCATACTGAGTTAACATCAAGACCTTTACTTGCTCAAACTCTTTACATATATGACGAGTAGCTTCCAGTCCGTTCATTATGGGCATGACTACATCCATAAGTACTACATTGGGCAAAAGGTGACGGGCTTTTTCCAGAGCATCCCTGCCATTTACTGCCTCTCCGACTACCTGTATATCTTTCTGCAAAGATAGCAAGGCACGAATACCGTCTCTAACTATGGGATGGTCATCTGCTACCAGTACACTGATTCTTCTGATCGATTTATCCATCAGTTTTTGGATTAGAAGTACCAGTGCTGCTGGCTCAACCGGCTTTGTCAAAAAATCATAACAATCAAGCTGTATCCCTTCTTCTCTTGTCCACCCCTTGAGAAGTTGTCTTTCCTGGGGTGCATTGAGCACAATAAGCGGCAGGTTATTAAACAGGGGAGTTTGTTTCAGCCATTGATGCAATAAGAACGCATCGCCTCTGGGCGCAATGGTTCCCAATATAACCATGTCAGGCCTTTCTGCCCAGGCCATTTTCTGCGCTTCAGTCCTGTTGAAAACGGTCAGGACCTTGAAGCCCTCGTCCTGTAGCGCTGACTGAAGGGCTGTGGTAAATTCCGGTTCGTCATCTACAATTAAAATTTTCGTTTTTTTCCTCATCTCGAACCTCCAGTTTTGGTGGAACGTAACTTCTATTATTTCTTTTTAGTCTAAACCTATAATAGCTAATGTTTAACGTATGAGGAAGAGGGTTTTCCCTTGAATACTTCGGGTAATACCCTTGGATTTCTTGAATTTGCTCATTGTTTTAAATAATATTCTTTCCGGTGATTGGAGAAACGAGAAGAAGCAGGACGAAAATAAATCGGTGGGAGCTTATATAATAGACGACGGTATTAATAAAAAGACATTATAATCTCTGGAAGGTTTCAATACGTCTGGTACCACTGTGAACGGTTAATACCTTTACTGTCAAACGGTTATGATGCCTTTACGTATGGCATACTTAACCAGTTCGATGCGATTACGTATGTTAAGCTTTGCCATGAGGTTAGTCTTGTGTCCCTCGACAGTTTTATGACTGATTACCAACATGTCAGCTATTTCCTGGGTGGTATGTCCTTCCACTAATAGTTTGAGTACGTCCTTTTCACGGTCGGTTAACTGTTCGTAGGGATCACGACCATCTGGTAGAGTAATCCCGCGTTGATAATCCTGGATGAAAAACTTTGCTATTGATGGTGATAAATAGGAGTCTCCCTGATAGACGGACCGTATGGCTGTAGTGAGCTCGGAAGACGCTGCTACCTTACTAATGAAACCATGGGCTCCGGCCTCGATAACAGGATATACATACTCTCTATCATCATACTGCGTCAAGGCTATTACCTTTGTCCCTGGAAATTCCTTTTGTATTCTGCGAGTAGCCTCCAATCCTCCCATGACAGGCATAGCTATATCCATCAGTACCACGTTTGGCGAAAGTTCTTTAATCTTTTCTAAAGCTTCGCGCCCATTAACGGCTTCGCCGACTACTTCTATGTCTCCAACCAGTCCAAGCAGGGCACAAATACCATCGCGTACGATAGTATGGTCATCTACCACTAACACTCTTATCTTCTGCATTAGCCCGGTCTCAGGTTATGTATACTCCATCTACTGTTGTGCCTCAGCACTTCGTTGTATTGACAGATAACCTGCCAGCGTTTTCCCGAAAACTCAAATATGAATATGTACAGTTCACTTAAGTTACTGAGCTAAGCGTATACAGAATCGATAAAGTTTGTCAAGATGGCAGGTAATGAATAGAAACCTATTTTCTTTCTATATCGAGTATGCTAAAATAGTGCGCAAAAAGTTTAAAAGGTTCCCCGCAAATCTAAAGTTCTGGTTCTTGTATATTGATTCCGAGCTTATCAGCTCAATAAAAGTTTGCAAATAATGAGAATTTTAGAATAGCAGATGACAGAGATACAGGTTACTATAAATGGCAAGAAGGTTGTTGGTCACGAAGGAGTGACCATTCTTGAGCTTGCCCGGGAAAACGGCATAGATATTCCTACATTATGCTATGTGCCTGAGCTTCCACCGGTTGGGGCTTGTCGTATTTGTGTAGTCGAGGTGGAAGGTTCTAAAACTCTGGTTGGCTCTTGTCATACTCCAATTACCGAAGGCATGGTCATCCAAACACATTCCCCCGGTGTTATACAGGCTCGTCGGATGATTATAGAACTTTTACTGTCCAGCCATGCTGGCAATTGTTTTATGTGCGATAAGGCTAATATATGTGAGTTACGTAAGGTAGCTACTGAACTGGAGGTGGGTTTACCGCGATTCTCCGTTAAAAAACGTTATTATCCTATAGAGGATGTTAGCCCGTATGTGAAACGTGATTTATCCAAGTGTATTCTATGCCGCCGATGTGTCAGGGCATGTAGTGAGATAAAAAAGGAAAAGACTTTCAGTATAGCGTATCGAGGATTTGATTCCAAGGTTGTTTATGGTTTAGACCAGCCTTTAGATAGAGATGCTTGTCGAGACTGTGATGTTTGTATATCCATATGTCCAACGGGTGCATTGAGTAAGGTTAGAGTGATAAAAGAAGAGAAAAAAGGGGAACCATTGGTCATAACTGACTGATTTATATTAATGGTGGAGTGCTGAAAGATGGAGAAATCTCCTGGGCAAATCACTTCTCGGGGTAAAGAGTATGCGGACTTGCTGATCTTATTGCAGGAAGCGCAGGATACATTTGGCTATGTCCCTCAAGACCTTATAACTGAGCTGGCTGAATCCCACGATATATCCATAAGTGATGTTTACGGAGTAATCACTTTCTATTCCTTTCTGTCAACTAAGCCACAAGGTAGAAGTATAATAAGGATTTGCAAGAGCCCTCCGTGTTATCTCAAGAACTGCGATACTATCATTGAGACCGTTGAGAAGGAAATTGGTATAAAACCCGGTGAAACAACGAATGATGGTAGGTTCTCATTCCAATTGACCAACTGTATTGGTGCCTGTGATAAAGCGCCGGCAATGATGGTTAATGACGATGTATACGGTGATTTAACGCCGGAAAAAATATCACAGATATTGACGTCATATAAATAGGAACTCGATTTTTCGTCCCTGCAAGGAGTCTATTAAGTGACAGAGAAGCGAGTCGTATTAAAGAACTGCGGGTTGATTGATCCCACGAATATAAATACCTATTTGGAGAAGGATGGCTTCAAGGCTTTAACGAAAGCCAGGGACACCATGTCCCGGCAACAGGTTATAGATGAGATTAAGGCATCAGGATTACGTGGACGGGGAGGGGCTGGCTTTCCATGCGGTTTAAAATGGGAACTGGCGAGCAGAGCTCAGGGGAATCAAAAGTATATTATTTGTAACGCAGATGAAGGGGAGATAGGGACATTTAAAGATAAGTATATACTGGAGAATGATCCGTTTACTCTTATCGAAGCTATGGCTATTGCTGGCTATACTATCGGGACAGAGCAGGGCTATATTTATCTGCGTGCCGAATATCGCTACCTCCGTAATTCCTTGAAGAATGCGATTGATCAAGCCAAAGATAGAGGTTATTTACAGAATTTTAATATTGAGGTTCGCCAGGGTGCCGGGGCCTATGTATGTGGGGAAGAATCAGCATTAATGGATTCTATTGAAGGCAGGAGGGGGGAGGTTCGGTTTAAGCCTCCGTTTCCGCCAACAAGTGGCCTGTGGGAAAGACCGACTATTATCAACAATGTGGAAACGCTAATGAATATACCACAGATACTACTTAACGGAGCGGATTGGTTTTCTCAAATGGGGACGGAGCGGAGTAAGGGCACTAAGGTTTTCTCGGTGAGTGGAGATGTGAAGAAACCCGGAGTTTACGAGTTAGTACTGGGCAGTACCTTGAAGGAGTTGGTTGAGGACTTAGCCCTGGCTGAAAATATTAAGATGATTCAGATAGGTGGTGCCTGTGGTAGAGTGATACCGTACGAAATGATAAATACGACACTTGCTTTTGAAAATATACTTGGAGCTGGGGCTGTTATTGTATATGATAATAGCCGGGACGTAATAGACATTGTTCATCGAACAATGGAGTTTTTAGTTGAGGAGAGCTGTGGCAAGTGTACTCCATGTCGAGAAGGAACTGAAGTAATGGTTGAAACCTTCGAGCGATTGTCTCGAGGTGAAGGGTTAGATAAAGATATTACCTTACTGGAGGACCTATCATCTACTATGATGGTTGCTTCCATGTGTGGACTGGGGCAGGCGGCTCCGACATCGGTGGTTGATAGTCTGAATTATTTCAGGGATGACTATGAGAACCGGATTAAGAAAACCTAGCGGAGTTAATTATTATGATAACGGTTACTGAGCAAAAACCTTTTGAAGAAATTTTACAGAGTATGGAGCACTGTAAAGCAATATATCTTATCGGGTGCGGCACATGTCCTACCATGCTGCATACCGGTGGTAAAACTGAGGTGCTTGAAATGAAAGCTAAACTGGAAGAGGCAGGTAAGAAGGTTACCGGTTGGATGGTAATCCCCACTGCTTGCGATGATCTTACCAGGGATGCAATAGTAAAGAATGCTGAAGATAGCCAGGCTGCCGACTGTATTTTGATAATGTCATGTGCATTTGGGGTACAAATGGTTGGTAGCTGTACCGATAGACGTGTTTATCCAGCACTTAACACATTATTTTTAGGGAAGGAAGAACCACTTGGAACAATTACTGAGTTATGTATGCAGTGCGGCAATTGTGTTCTGGACCAGACCGCAGGCATATGTCCGGTGGTCAGTTGTGCTAAGGGACTATTTAATGGACCTTGTGGCGGATCGGTGGGAGGTAAATGTGAAGTGTCGCCGGACACTCCTTGTGCTTGGCAATTAATAATTGACCGTCTTACTGCTCTAGGACAGCTAGATGAACTGGAGAAAATCCAGCCTATTAAGGATTGGAGTACCAGTAGCTCTGGAGGTCCCAGGAAAATAATCATACAGGGCTAGTAGAGCCATTTGGAGGTTCAGTCTTATTACGGATGTAGTGCGAAACAGAACGGAGGCAGCATTAATGAAAGTGGGAACGAATCTGGAAAAGATTTTAGAAAGTGGAAGATTTGCAGTTACTACAGAAGCTGGTCCACCAAAAGGTACCAGTGCTGCGGTTGTACAAAAAAAAGGCGAATTACTTCGTAACTGCACTGATGCTGTTAATGTGACTGATAATCAGACCGCCGTTGTTCGTATGTCTAGTCTTGCTGGCTGCTTGCTTTTGAAGCAGCAGGGTATAGAACCGGTTATGCAAATGGTTGTCCGCGATAGGAATCGAATTGCTATTCAAAGTGATGTTTTAGCGGCGGTAGCCCTTGGCATAGGTAATATCCTATGCCTGTCAGGTGACCATCAAACCTTTGGTAATCATCCCTCTGCGAAAAGTGTTTTTGATATTGACTCGATTCAGCTAATACAAACGCTGAAAAAGATGCGCGATGAGAAGAAATTCCTGAATGATGAAGATATCCAGGGCGAAGTTCCCCTATTCATCGGAGCCGCTGCCAATCCCTTTGCTGATCCGTTTGAATTCAGGGTAGTAAGGCTTGCAAAAAAAATCAAAGCAGGTGCTGACTTTATTCAAACGCAGGCAGTGTATGACATCACTAAATTTGCTAAGTGGATGGAGATGGTTACTGACAGGGGATTGGATAGGGAAACGCATATCCTTGCTGGTGTAATACCAATCCGGTCAGCAGGTATGGCTCGTTATATGAAAGACTATGTTGCTGGAGTCTATGTTCCAGATGAGATACTGACTAGACTTCAGCAGGCCGATAGTGCCAAGGAAGAGGGATTAAAAATTGTACTTGAGATCATTGAGCAGTTGAAAGAGATCCCAGGGATTCACGGCGTTCATATAATGGCGGTTGGCTGGGAGGACATTGTTCCGGAACTAACGGAAAGGGCTGGACTAATGCCCAGGCCTATATTGTAAATGACCGCAGGAGGAAAGTATGGAAGCAAAAATTTTAGTAGTTGACGATGACCCGGATATCTTGGAGATGTTAACTTTAATTCTTGAGTCCCACAATTACAAGGTGGTTACAGCCCGTGATGGAGTAGAGGCTTTAGATAAATTAAGGGCGGAAAACCCGGATCTGATGATTCTTGACCTTCTTATGCCTAAGATGGATGGATTTGCAGTGTGTAAGGAGCTTCAAGATTCCAGATGGTCGAAATACAGGAATATGCCTATTGTTATCCTGACATCGGTACGGGAAGAGGCAAGCCGACGCCGCTATGAGCTGGAGACTGGTCTGCAACTCAATGTTGATGATTATGTTGAAAAGCCTATTTCTCCAGATATTTTTATGGAAAGGGTAGGCAGGCTCATTAAAGGAAAGGGCAAGGCCTGAATTTAATTTAAAAATTTCATGGGATAGTAGTAAAGCATAGGTCAATTGCTCTGCTAAAATCAGGATATTTTTAAAATTCTGTCCATTGATTTCAACCGCTCAGCGTGGGGCAAGTGTCTCTTGTATAAGCTCAGTTTATTTCTGGTCTATAGCAGGAAACCATTACCGAAGAATCTGACCTCAATTGTCTTTAGCTGGTCATTCGATTTTCTTCCAAATTCGTCTGAAACAACTATCTGTCGTTGCTTGCTCCCTGCCAACTGCTGGTCGATCGTGGCCTCGTAAGACAATGAGTCGTGAGATATGGATCATACAGTTACATTTCTTAGTAATGCAGTCCTCTATACAAATTGTTTATCGTGAAGCGCACTATTTTAAACAATACGTATACCTGACTTTACCTCTTGATTTGTACTCGTTATAATAGGCATCGAAAGTTACCACTGAAAACAGTGCAAGACCTTTAACTATTTAGATAGAGGTAAGAGTTTTGAACACAGTGCAGGTGCTTAAAAGGTGTGAAGTCTTTGTAGGGCTTAGTGATAGTGACCTGGAAATCGTATCCGGTCTGTCTTCATGGCGGAAGGAAACATACAACGCGGGCGAGATAATATTTAAAGAGGAGAATAAAGCAAGGGATTTTTATATACTAGAGAAGGGGGAGGTCAGACTGGTCGTCACGCTGCGTAAGGGAGAATCAAAGGAACTAACACAGGTACCAATGGTTAATATCACAAAGGGAGACATTTTTGGATGGTCCTCCATAGTATACCCTCATTCTCTAACCATGTCTGCAATCTGTATCAAACCTTCTTCTATCGTGTCTGTATGCGGTGCTGAGTTGAAAGCATTGATGAATGATAATCCTTCAATTGGCTATGAGATAATGAGAGGATTAGTACGTGTCATTGGAGCTCGATTAAGGGATTTACGTCATAGATTTATCGATAAGGATAAACTATTTCTGCCAAAAGAGGAAATTAGTATATAGTAGCTACTTCTTAAGCAGTCTTTTTACTCTTTTCAGCAGCTCTTCAGGAGAAACTGGCTTGTCCACATAGTCCTCAGTATCCAGTGCGAGTCCTTGACTGACGCTAAGGGTAGTTTCCCCCACTTTTTCTGCGAAGCTTGTTAACATGATGACAGGTATCTTGCTGAGTTCGTTGTCTTTCTTAAGCTCCTCGGCAGCATTAAAACCGTTTTTAACAGGCATAATTATATCCAGGATTATCAAATCAGGCTTTTCTTGTCTTGCCTTTAAAAGTCCTTCATCTCCATCGCTGGCGATGATCACTTCATACGGTTCACTCTCCAAGACCAACTTGGTTGCTTCTACAAAGTCCGGATCATCATCAACAAGGAGAATTTTAGCTTTGCTATTCATCGTTTTTGGTACCTCCTGAAATATTTCAGTGTAAATTAGGCTTATTGCTTTCATTTAAGAAGTTTTGCCACCGAGTTAAGCAAGACCGTTGGTATTATGGGTTTTTCTATATAGTCATCAACGTTAAGCTCCTGACCTGTTTCCAGCTCATAACGACGTCGGCTAGCCTCTTCCCGTACTGATGTGAGAATGAGAATAGGCATATCATGATACTGTGACCATTTTGGACTTTTTAGTTCTTTATGGACAGCAAAACCGTCTACTTTAGGCATAAGGAGATCAAGAATCATCAGGTCCGGCTTTTCTGAGTTGAGTTTATCAAAGCATTCCTGACCATCTTGGGCAATTACTACCTGATAATCTTTAGAGGTGAGAATAACAGATATAGCATCACGGATATCGGGGTCGTCATCAACTATTAGAATCTTTTCCCCTGTCATCGGCTTTTACCTGCATGAAATTATATCAGAACTCAGTGTAGTCTTCCAGATTCTTTCTGTTACCTGTATTGTAGTCCCTACCGCAGTGCGCACAAATAAAACATTAATTACCTGTCTGCGTGTGGCTTTTTATGGGGATTGTAAAACTGAATTTGCTCCCTTTACCGGTTTCAGGACAGGGACTTTGTGCCCATAGCTTGCCCCCATGGGCCTCTATGATTCTTCTTGAGATAGAAAGTCCCAAACCAGTCCCTTTCGTTTCTGTATTACTGGCTCGGAAGAAATCTTCGAATACTCTTGGCAACTCATCGGCGGGAATACCACGGCCTGTATCTATCACTTCTATCAAAACCTCGCCCGCATTTTCTCGACCCCGTATTGTGACCTCGCCTTCAGTAGTATAGCTTATGGCATTATTTACAAGATTGGCTATTACTTGTTGTAGCCTGGGGGGAGAACCATAGATTAAAGGGAGGTCAAGTGGTACATCAACTGAAAAAAGTATTCCTCTTTGACTCGCCAGGCTGGAGCCTTCTTCAGCAAAGCGTTCTATTATTTCAGCAAGTGATACTTCTTCCATCTCCTCAACTAACTGACACATTTCAATGCGGGGAATATCCAGCAGGTCACTAACGAGCTTAATAAGTTCATTAATTCTCTCACTGGACCTCTCCATCATGTGTTTTTGTTTCTCATTTAACTCGCCAGCAAAGCCGTCAAGTATCACTCTTAAGAAACTCTGTATGGCGGCAAGGGGAGCTTTTAAATCATGGGCAGCTATGCTTATAAAGCGTAGAAATTTCTCCTTTTCCTCCTCGAGATTATTTCGCTCGATTTGGCTTGCGGTTAGGTCCTGCGCCAGTGATTCGTGTAATTGTGCTCTCTCCAGGGCAACGGCTCCCAGGTTTGCCAGCGCACTAAAAAATTCTATTTCTTTAGTTGAGAATTTATGCTTTACTGCAGTGTAGATGCGGGTAATCCCAATAATCTCGCCACGCCGAACTAGAGGAAGAGATAATATTGATACAACCCCTTCCCTTTTTGCTTCTTTTTTGTATTGGACTCGAGGGTCTCGAGTAGCATCTATAATTGCCACTGGTTTACCGCTGAGTGCCTGTGCTATGGAGGTGTCTACTCTTACAGGTCCCTTTCTAACGTACCAGTCACTCAATCCGTAGGCCACAGTATGTATCAACTGCTGTTGGTCTGGGGTTAGCAACATGAGAGAGCAGCCTTTAGCCTCTGCCACATTACAGAGGGTCTTCACAATCGTATTGAGGACCTTACTTGGTTCTAAATCGGAGTGAAGCTTCTGAGCTATATCATAAAGTATCTGGTATCGTTGTTCAGCTTTCATTTCTGCCGTCTCCGAGAATCAAAATATTATAGTCTTATCTGGCGAGTACTCTTAGCATGGATATCGGCTATTTGTTACCATGTTGTTTGGTTTACAATGAAACACTGTACTATTCAGAATATGTCTGCTATTAATTAGCTCAAACACTGCTTCTATAACCCCAGCCAAGCAAGAAGATAAAAAGTAATCTCTCCTTATATGCTATTCAGCTATAGTCATTACTTTCATATTTTGTGTCAGCTATGTTAACAGCCAGCGGAACTATTACATTAGCTTTGGTCCCCTTACCTGGCTGAGATTCAATGATACAACGGCCGCCGAGTAGTCTCGTCCTTTCTTTCATACTGAACAGCCCTGCACCTCTTCCACTTTCCTCAATGTGCGTGATTAACGAGATATCAAATCCTTTGCCGTCATCAATGATGTTTAGTTCAAGTTCGTTACCTTGGCGATTCAAAGATATCGTGACGTTTTTAGCTTCGGAGTGGTGCAAAATATTACCAATAGTTCCCTGGGCCACACGGAATAGCCCCGCTTCCATTTCAGGTGGTAAAGGCATTTTTTCCTCTGAGAATTGATAGGAGACATTAATACCTGCGGGTGTCAAGTTAGTTTCTGCATAATGACGTATAGCAGGTATGAGCCCGAGTGTATCTAAAAGAGTAGGACGCAGGTCAGTTATTAATCGACTGACTTCTGAGCCTATTTGAATAGACAAGGATTGTACTTTTTTTAGCCTCTCTTTAAATTCCACGTTGATAGTATCGGATATTTCAGCCATCTCTACCAGTGCTTGTAAATTCAGAGCAAGTCCGGAAAGTGACTGACTGGTTTCATCGTGTAATTCCCGGGAGATTCTCCGACGTTCTTCCTCCTGTGCCACTAATATTTGTTGAGCTAACTGTCGATATCTTTCTCTACTTCGTCGCAGTTGTTTGTAGAGTTTTGCCTGCTCAATTGCTATACCCAACTGGTCCCCGATTGATTGCAGGATAAATACATCTCTTTTATTGAAGCGGCGTGGCATATAACTGGCAACATTCATCACTCCAAGTACGATACCCTTTGCTTGAAGAGGAACACTGAGGAATGCCTTTAATCCTTCTGTACTTATCAGACTTGGATGGGCTGCATTAGGTTCCAACGAAATGTCTTCGACCAACCTTGGCTTGCCGCTTTGAGCCACCTTTCCAGCAATTCCTTCGCCCAGGCGAAGCCGCATTTCCTCGGCGTATTTCTGTGACAATTCATGATAGACACTGTAAGATAATGCCTTTGACTGCTCGTCCAGAAGCATTATTCCCCCGACTGCCCCGTTCACGATATCAAGCACATTATCCAGGCCGATCTTAAGGATGGCATCAAGGTCTCGCAGCCCGCTTATTGCGGCTGAAACCCGGCTAATAGCTGCAATGTAATAAGGTGTCTCGGTCTCGATATCCTGGTCACTCGTTTTTGACCGTGAATTCTTGTGGATGGTAGATTTTTCGTCCTTTTTCATTGTCGCTTACCTCAGAATGAGGGTCCGGTTCATTTTGTTAAACAATAAATTCAGACGGTTTTTCAGGAGCTCGAATAAATCCGCTAATGAAACAAGACTATAGTAAATCTAGAATTTTTGCAACTTTTGGTGTCGCTGGCTGCTAACAAGGCAATTTGCCCCACGTCGTATTTCTAATTATATTAGATACAATCTGCAATACTATTTACACAGGTTAGACTTTAATAGGTTAATGATTATAGACCTGTTATCAGTATATGTCTAATTTCCTTTATATGAATTACCCTGCCTGAATGAAATAATGCCTGTTATTTTTTATGCGGGACGAGCTTTTGTCCCTGCTTACGACGACTTGAATCGGTGTACATAGTTTAGCATGGCGTACTTTATTGTTGAGAATAATGAGTTTGTCTATTATAATGCTCAAAGTGATTGTAGACTTTCATACTCATGTTGTGTCACCTCAAGTACGGGAAAGACGCGCTGAATATGTCGTGCGTGATGCTTGCTTTTCCCTTCTTTATTCTCAGCCGAAAGCTAAACTCGTGACGGCTGAGGAACTGGTCAATAGTATGGATGAATGTGGCATTCATAAATCGGTCATTCTTAATCTGGGGTGGGAGAATCACGAGATTTGTGTTGAGACGAACGATTATATATTGGAGGCTACCTCTTATCACTCTCAAAGGTTAATTGCCTTTTGTGCCATACAACCCACGGCTGGTGATAAGGCCATTGAAGAGTTGGAGCGCTGTGCTAATAATGGAGCCAAAGGTATTGGCGAACTGAGGCCAGATGTTCAGGGATTTGACCTTAGAGATATTGATATAATGAAACCGATAGTGGACGTAGCCGTGAAACACGATTTAATTTTCCTGATTCATGCTTCTGAGCCTGTGGGTCATCAATATTTTGGCAAAGGAAATGTTACTCCAGATATCATTTATCCATTTATACTGAATTTTCCTGAATTGAAACTGGTTTGTGCTCATTGGGGTGGCGGCCTGCCATTTTATGCTCTAATGCCGGAGGTGGATACGGCATTGTGCAATGTCTTTTTTGATACGGCAGCTACTCCATTCTTGTATAAGCCTCAGATTTTCAAGCAGGCAAAAGAAATTGTAGGCAGTGATAAAATACTGTTTGGCAGTGATTACCCGCTTCTTTCACAAAACAGGATAATCGATCAGATTGAGTCCAACAATCTGTCTGATGAAGATAAAGGTAAGATACTAGGAGGTAATGCGCAAAGGTTGTTGTCCATTCCGTAGTGAATGATATTCCTTAGCAGGTGAGCAGGTTGTTGAATAATCAGCAGATCAGGTCTTTTATCGCCATTGAATTACCTGAGGAGGTTAAGTCCGGACTTCTTCAATTACAAAATGAGCTGAAGGTGTCTGGACATAATTATATAAAATGGGTAGCTCCAGAGGGTATTCATCTTACTATAAAATTTCTGGGTAATATATCTTCACACAGAGTTTCAGATGTTACAAAGGCTATGGAGGAAGCTGGTCGTATGGTCTCCGCATTTCAGCTAAAGATTGGTGAATTGGGTGCTTTCCCGAATTTAAGGCGGCCCCGTGTAATCTGGGTGGGTATTGGTGGAGAATTAGATAAATTGGCATTTTTACAGCAGCGCATTGATAACGCACTTATTCCGCTGGGTTTTCCTAAAGAAAAACGTCCTTTCAGTCCGCATATAACGCTAGCCAGAATACGAGAAAAAGCTTCATTTCACGAACAGCGTGATTTTGGTGAATTAATAGCAAGAACATCGTTTGAAGCAGTATATAACGTTGAGGTAAACGTTCTCAGCTTAATGAGAAGCCAGCTTTTACCTGGTGGTGCTGTTTATAGCCGCTTGGCCTTTGTAAATTTAAAGGCTTTAAAAGCGAACTGATAATTATATAAATGGTATCTGATAGCAGGTAAATTTGCCACTAGCTCGCAGTTGTTGTATACTTTGCGGTTGATGTATACTTTAAAAATCTTCGGAGGAGGTGGAAAGTGGAACAAGATTCCTTTCCCAAATGTCTAAAATGTAAGGTCGGTGATTTAGTGCCTCTGTCTGACTTTGGTAGCCAGGGAGCGGCAATTCATTACAAAGCATGGGTGTGCACCAATCCTGATTGTGGCTATAATATCAAAATCAGAAATGGTGATTTATATCTCAATGAGCCTATTTTAAGCGGAGCATCTCATACTCTACGATCGCGCTCGTAATCACAATTGATTTTCCATCTCAAGCATTATTAAGGTTGGCATTTTGACCTTGTGGTCAGCACAGCTTCAGAGAGGGATTGTTGATTTTTTCTTCCCACCCCGTTGTGTTGGTTGTGGGAAAGAAGGTGATTTTCTGTGTAGCAACTGCCGCCAGAGATTTCCTCGACTTTTACCACCGTTTTGTGATAAGTGTGGTAAGCCTGAATCAAGTGGTAGTTTATGTCCGATGTGCTGGGGATGGCAGGCTAAGATTGATGGCATTCGATCTCCTTTTCGGTTTGATGGTGTAATACGTCAGGCCGTTTATGAGCTAAAGTATCGAAATTTGAAGGCAATCTCCGCCCTTCTGGCCGGGCTTTTGTTTGCTTATCTTGAAGTCAATCCTATGCCTGGCGAAGTCTTGGTCCCGGTACCACTTCACACTCGAAGGTTACGGCAACGGGGCTATAATCAATCAGGCCTTATGGCGAAGGAACTGGGCAGATTGAGTGCTCTTCCTGTGGTTGAAGATTGTCTGTTACGCCAGAAAGACAGTTTGCCTCAGACCAGAACCGCAAATGTTGATGACCGACGCACAAATATAGTTGATGCATTTACATGCCGGGATAAAAGATTAAACGGGAGGCGTGTTCTGTTGATTGATGACGTGTGTACGTCGGGAGCTACTCTGGATGCATGTGCAGTGGCTCTTAAGGATGCCGGTGCTTTATCTGTGTGGGGTCTGACGTTGGCCAGAGAAACTTAGTAAGAGGAGTAATGATATGGAGTTGCAGATCGTTGGCAAAAACTTGGAAATAACCGAGGCAATTGACGATTATGTGCGCAAGAAGTTTGAAAAATTGCTCAGATACCTTCCCGGAATCGATAACGCTAAGGTTGAAATATATGAGGAAAATACCAGGTCACCTGAGCACCGTTTTACTGCTCAGGTGACTGTAAAGAGCAAAGGTATTTTATTGAGAGCTGAGGAAAAAGGAGTGAATGCTTATATGGCTCTTGATGCCGTAGCCGACGTGTTAGTGCGTCAGATAAGGCGTTATAAGGGGAAATTGCAAAAAAGGAATAAGGGAATTTCGTTGGCTCGTCAGACTCCGGCCACGCAAAAAGCGAGTACTGCTGGGGAAACCGAAGTTATGCAAGAAGTGGTTAAAATTAAGCGCTTTGCCGTTAAATCGATGTCAGCGGATGAAGCAACCGAACAAATGGAACTTTTAAGTCACGATTTCTTTCTTTTCCTTAATGTTGATAGTGGTGCGCTTAATTTGGTATACCGGCGTAAAGATGGAAATTATGGGCTCATTGAGCCTGAGTTAGCTTGA
Organism: uncultured Dehalococcoidales bacterium; assembly: GCA_964596125.1. Classification (GTDB taxonomy): domain Bacteria; phylum Chloroflexota; class Dehalococcoidia; order GIF9; family UBA5629; genus CAZQRP01. Next base: position 28,114 of record CAZQRP010000018.1, read on the forward strand.
GTTATGGATGGGAGTAGACGTGAGCGAAGTTAAAGAAGTACTGATAGGTACAACAAAAATTGGCTTGATACAGGGGGATATCACCAAACAGACAACAGATGCTATTGTTAATGCAGCAAATTCGAGCTTAATGGGTGGAGGTGGCGTAGATGGGGCTATACACCGGGCTGGCGGTCCGACAATTCTCGAGGAGTGTCGCAAGATAGTATCTAGAATAGGACGACTGGATACAGGTAAGGCAGTGATAACTACTGGTGGGAATCTTAGTGCAAGATATGTCATCCATACCGTTGGCCCAGTATGGCATGGTGGCAGCCGAAATGAGGCTAATCTCTTGGCAAGTGCTTATCTGGAAAGTTTAAAGTTAGCTACTGCTTATAAATTGAAGAGTATTTCTTTTCCATCCATAAGTACTGGTGCCTATGGTTACCCCGTAGCTGAAGCTGCAGAGGTAGCATTGAATAAGGTCACTGCTTTTATACGTGAAGATCCAACTCTGCTGGAAGAGATATATTTTGTTCTTTTCGATGATAAGACGTATCAAGCCTATAGTATGGTGTTTGCTAAGATTGCTGGCTAGCAGAAGAGCACTTTTCTTTATTGTTAAATCGCTGTAGAAAGCGGGCAATTTGCTGAGCTATAAATTATTTAATACTTGTTTGGGATGGATGGGTATTGTAGGCTCGCCCCGTGGACTGAATAAAGTGGTCCTACCTCGAAAATCGAAGAAAGCGGTGCTGGTACAATTTAATAATGAGTGTGATCTTGTTGAAGACAGCTATTGTCTGTGTTTCGGAGATTTGCACGAGAGATTAATACGTTATATGGCCGGAGAGCCATTGGATTTTCCGGATGACTTAGACCTGGAAAAGGCAACGTTGTTTCAACAGCGTGTATGGCGCATGGTTCAGACCATTCCTTATGGTCAGACCCGAAGTTATAGCTGGGTAGCAAATCAACTAGGTTGCAGAGCATACCGGGCTGTGGGTCAGGCATTAGGCAAGAATCCTGTACCGATCGTGGTACCCTGCCACCGAGTCATCCGTAGCGATGGTAGTCTAGGTGGTTTTACTGGGGGGTTGGATATTAAAAAGCACCTGCTCTATTTGGAAACTACGGATAAAAGTGAATCCCTACCTGCTATTTGAAAGTCCTGATTATATGAGTGCTGGCAGCAGGGGGAAGGTACTTTATTTAAGTTGTTCACCGGTATACAGGTGATTATATCCAGCTTCGGTACTTGATAGCTTGAAGGTCATTATTCTTTTGGGTTGTTTTAGCTTTACGAAAGTAATTGTGTTGATTTGTTAGCAGTGCGTAACAAATTTCACGTATCGAACAGATGGTTTGAATGAATATAGGAACCGACCTTTACGTCTGATAGGTTTTAGAAAGGTCTACAGACCTATCAGAATTTTTCTAGCCTTAAGCTGTCATTTCCCAGGATGTCAGTAATTTGTTGTGCTAACTCGTCACAATAACCGGCGGGACTTAGCTCCAGTTTAACTGTATTTTCAGTGTTGACAATCACAAGCTGGACAATATCCTGTCCCGGATAACGCTGGAGTATATCCATTACCTTGTTAAGCTGTGCTACGTTTTCTTCACTTCCTTCGCCTTCGTTTATGGTGATTGTCAATTTATGTTGTTGAGTAACCGGAGCGGCTTGTTCAGCTTCTTGGCTTTGTTCACTGTCAGGCTGATATTGACGTACCTTGTTGCAATTAATAGTAACTCGCTCATCTCTTGATTTTACTTTCCCCTCTACCAGCAGAATTTCGCCTTCCTGCCATAATTGTTTAGTTTGATTGTATATTTCAGCCCAAACAGTAACCTCGATGCTACCATCAAGGTCTTCAAGAGTGGTAATAATGAAAGGTCGTCCGTCTTTTGTGTAAAGTTGACGAATTGCAGTTACCATTCCGGCTATGACCACTGTATCTCCAACCATTTCCTCGGTAATTTGACCGCATAGAGCGGTTGTAGCATTAGCTAACATAGGAGCTACTGTAGTAAGCGGATGTTCAGAGAAGTATACTCCTAGAAGTTCCTTTTCCCACTCCAATTTTTCTTTGATGGGGGAGTCGATATTGTCCAAATCCAGACTGGGAAGAGGAGTGGCTACAGAGTCACCCCAGAGGTCAAACATGGTTGCCTGTCCTGATTCCTTTAGTTGTCTCTCACGCTGGGATAAGGCTATGATTTGGCTGACGACCGGGAGAAGTGCCCCACGGGGAGCCAGATTGTCGAATGTGCCGGACTTTATAAGGCTTTCTATAACCTTTTTATTGATATTTCGTAGATCAGTTCGGCGGCAAAAGTCCTCGATAGATTTGAAAACGCCCTCCTGCTGGCGGGACCAAAGGATTGGTTGAATAGCTGCGAATCCAACATTTTTTATTGCAGTTAAACTGAAGCGGATTGCTGATTCTCCATCTTGCTTCTCTATGGTGAAGTCGTTCCAGCTTTTATTAATATCCGGCGGTAGTACCGGGATGTTAAGGCGGTGGCATTCGGCAATAATTGAGCGGACCTTATCAGAATTGGCAGCATACGTATTCAAGAGAGCAGCCATGGACTCGACTGGGAAATTGGCTTTCAGATAGGCAGTTTCATATGCTATGCGGGCGTAGCAAACGCTATGGGCTTTATTAAATGCATAGCCGGCAAAGGGTTCGATTAAAGCAAAAATTTCTGTAGCTACTTCCTCTGATACACCATTTTTTTGAGCACCATTTATAAAATTCATACGCTCTTTTTGCATTACCTGCTGAATCTTCTTCCCCATAGCTTTACGAAAGATATCAGCTTGGCCCAGACTGTAACCTGCTAGAGCTTGAACAATAAGAAGCACCTGGTCCTGGTAGACGATGACACCATAGGTTTCCTCTAGAATTTCTTCAAGCGCGGGATGCGGGTAGTGTATGGGTTCAATTCCGTGTTTTGCCTTGATGAAAGTAGGTATATGCTCCATAGGTCCTGGCCGGTACAGGGCTACCATGGCCGAGATATCATTGAAGTTGGTGGGCTTAAGTTCCTTTATATAGCGACGCATACCCTCGCCTTCTAACTGAAATATGCCGCTGGTCTCCCCGGAGGCGAGTAATTTAAACGTAGCCCGGTCATCGAGGGGAAGATTTTGTAAATCGATGGATATATTACGGTTTTCTTTGATGATTTGCTTGGCTTTGGCCAGGAACGTGAGGTTAGCCAGACCGAGGAGGTCCAGCTTGAGCAGCCCCAGACGGGCAACAGTTTCCATAGAAAACTGAGTAGTAGCAGTAGCCTGCTCATCTTCCTTGGAAACGCGTTGCAGTGGTAAATACTGGACCAGCGGCTCTTTAGATATTACCACTCCGGCGGCATGTGTACTGGCGTGGCGTGCTATTCCTTCAAGCTTACTGGCGGTATCAATCAAACGCCGTACCGTGTCATCGTCTTTATAGATAGTGTTAAGTTCCCTGTTTTCGGCTAATGCCTCTTCAAGTTTTATATTTGGCCGGTAAGGTATTAGCCTGGCAACTCGATCACCCTGGCTGTAAGGCATGCCTAATGCTCTACCTACATCTCTCACAGCAGCTCTGGCGCCTAGGGTGCCAAAGGTGATAATCTGGGCTACATGATCAGTCCCGTATTTCTGGTTTACATAAGCTAATATCTCATTCCTACGGTCGTCCTGGAAATCGAGGTCGATATCCGGCAATTCACGCCGTTCAATATTGAGAAAGCGTTCGAAGACAAGCTTGTGGGCTACCGGGTCGATGTCGGTAATTTCCAGGCAATATAGCGCCAGGCTGGCAGCAGCGCTACCTCGCACGCCGAAGAGGATATTTTCCTTTCTGGTAAAGGAGATTAAATCCCAGACAACAAGGAAATAGTCGGCGAAATGCGTTTTATGGATTACTTCTAGCTCATAGGTTAGGCGCTGCTCGAGTTGTGGGGTGGGAGAGGGAAAGCGCTGCTTGAATCCTTGCCAGCACAGTTCAGCCAGATAACTGTCGGCTGTCTTATCGTGTGGTATATCTACCTCTGGAAGATGAAGTGTACCAAAATCCAGCTCCAACTGGCACATATCAGCAATCTTTTGAGTATTTTCCAGAGCTTGGGGTAAATCTGCAAACTGTTTTGCCATTTCATCGGGGCTTTTAAGATAAAAGAAATCACCAGCCATCTTCAACCTTTTTTCATCGTAAATAGAGGTATTGGTTTGAATGCAAAGAAGTAGTTCCTGTGTGGAGGCGTCTCCTTTATTTACATAATGAACGTCATTTGTAGCTACTATTGGAATGTCTGTTCTGGATGACAGAGAAAGTAATTCGTGGTTGACTTTATCAAGTTCTGGAATCGGGTGTCTTTGTATTTCCAGATAATAGTCATCGAAAATATCTTTGTACCATTGAGCTTCTGCAGCGGCATCTTCGATGCGACCTTCCAGGATGAGACGGGGTACTTGGCCGTGAAGGCATCCGGACAGGGCGACGAGGCCTTCGTGGTAGCAGGCTAATAGTTCTTTATCCACTCTCGGCTTATAATAAAATCCTTCGAGGTGGGCCTTGGTTACCAGTTGAATCAGGTTATGATAGCCATGCTGGTTTTTAGCAAGTAAAACGAGATGATAGGGATTTTTATCACTGGCATTGCGACCACTTCGGTCTGTTTGAGCGACGTAGAGTTCACAGCCGATAATTGGCTTAATGCCTGCTTCTCTGGCAGTGGTATAGAAATCAATCACACCATGCATATTTCCATGATCGGTAATGGCGAGGTTGCTCATACCCAGCTCTTTAGCCTTGGAGATAACTTTGTCAATACGGCATAGCCCGTCAAGTAAGCTGTACTCGGTATGGACGTGAAGATGGGTAAACATTGAACTCTGTCTGGATATGCTCTTAATTATAGCATAAAGCAATTACATGACATTATAGAAATTCAATGGATCTGTGCAATCAATTTGACACCTTGTGAAAGTATCGACTATTATCAGCTTTAATTTCAAGAGAGTGCAATGCAGGTCGTTAGAAATATTGTCTACGTACTTTTTTTATGTTGTGTGCCTGTAGTACTTCTAACCAGTACTATTTACTGGGAAGTTACTGAAATCAGGCTGTATGAATATGGGATCAATAAATATGAAATAAGCAGGGTAACTGGTATAGATGAGAAGGAATTAAAGAGAATACACCAGCATTTAATAGATTATTATAATTTGAAGGTAGAATCGGCGCAGGTGATAGTTACTAAGGATGGAGAAGAATTTCATCTTTTCAATGAGCGAGAACTGATTCATCTTGAGGATGTAAAAAACCTGGTTCGGTTAGACCTGTGGGTTCAGAGAGTTGCCTTCACGTTAATAGTTATCTGTAGTTTGATGTTTTTATTGTGGTTGCGAGATAGCTGGCTGATATTGGTCAAGGGTCTGTTTCGGGGGAGTTTAGCAACATTGGGCCTGGTGGTTATTTTAGCCCTGTTTTCTGTATTTGGTTTTGAACGACTATTTATTCTTTTTCATCTGGTCAGCTTTACTAACGAGTTCTGGATACTTGATCCATCCAGGGATTACCTGATTATGTTATTCCCTGAGTCTTTTTTTTATGATGCTGCTATGTTCGGTTTTGGCGCCGTGCTAATCCAGACCTTATTTCTTGGAAGTGCTACTTTCGGTGTGATGAAATTGAAGGGTGGGGCAAAAGGATAGCCACCACCTGTTGTTAACGGTATCCGGAAATAGGATTAGTGGCAACTGCTACAGGTAGAGGCTGTACAACCAGTGCATGAGCTAGCCGTGCCGGATATAGGGGTAGATTCTCCATTACTCCCCTTGGAATAGGAAGAAAAGCGGGATAGTACTCTCCTGGCAACATTCCTGCACCTAAGGCAAGAAGCATCTTCATCTGCTTTGCTTATTGAGCGAAGTAGTTCAAATTTAAGATCACACTCGGGACAATGATATTCATATATAGGCATTTCATCCTCCGGTGTTTAAACTTTAACTCATGACCTTGGTAAAGTCAAATATTTTTTTATCTCCTCAAGAGTCTCTTGGAATGCCGTTTCGCCGACTAGTATAATATCTTAAATCGGGATAGGTATGAGTAGATTGAATGAACATCTCTACCACTGAGACAGCGCAAAAAATAGTTAAGTGGATTGGTGAAACTGTTTCAGCAGCAGGGGCTGAAGGAGTGGTTTTTGGCCTGAGCGGTGGGATTGACTCGTCGGTAGTTGCGGTATTATCCAAGCGTGCTTTTCCCGATTCCAGTTTAGGAATCAACATGCCCTGTCACAGTGATGAGTTGGATAGAAAGCATGCCGAGCTTGTTGCCAGTAAGTTTGATATACCTGTTAAGATTGTCGTGCTCGATGAAGTATTTAATACTCTGATTAACATTGTATCCGGTGATGATTGTCTTACGGCGACAAAAAGGTTAGCGGAAGCTAACATTAAACCCCGATTACGAATGGTAACCCTTTATTATTATGCCAATCGGCTTAACTATTTGGTAGTGGGCGCATCAAATAGAAGCGAATTGTCTATTGGCTATTTCACCAAGTATGGAGATGGAGGTGCCGACCTTTTGCCTTTAAGTAATCTGTTGAAGCGACAGGTATGTGATCTGGCGGCCTATTTGGATATACCTCGGGAAATTATCGATAAAGCCCCTTCTGCGGGTCTGTGGCGAGGTCAAACTGACGAAACAGAACTGGGATTTACCTATAATGAACTGGATCGTTATCTAACTACAGGTCAAATTGGCAAAGGAAATAAGGAAAAGATGCGTTTACTAATATAGACCGAAGCAGGCATAAGCGCTGGACTCCACTGACACCTCCGATATAACGTGGCAGGCGTCAAACTTTGCTTGAGTTGGTATAGTGCCTATGTTATGCTTCTTTTTAAAATATATTGAAGGAGAGGTAAGATGACTTTTGAGAGAGAAAAAGCCCTAGAGCTCGCAATAACTCAAATCATAAAGCAATACGGTGAGGGTTCTGTGATGAAGCTGGGTGAAGTCAAACAGAGATTGCAAGTGGATGCGATTCCTACAGGCTCACTGGCCTTAGACCTGGCATTGGGAGTAGGCGGTATTCCCAGGGGGCGTGTTACTGAAATCTTTGGTGCTGAAGCTTCAGGAAAGACTACGCTTGCCCTGCACATAATTGCTCAAGCTCAGAAGCTTGGAGGTACAGCTTTCTATATAGACGCCGAACATGCGTTTAGCTGTGAATATGCTTCCAGTTGCGGAGTTAAGTGGGAGGATTTGCAGATCTCTCAGCCTGATTATGGGGAGCAGGCTTTAGAAATTGCTGAAAAATTGGTGAGGAGTGGGGCTGTGGATGTTATTATCATTGATAGCGTACCCGCCCTGGTGCCTCGGGCTGAAATTGAAGGAGAAATGGGTGATGCTCATGTTGGCTTACAGGCGCGATTAATGTCCCAGGCATTAAGAAAGTTGGTGGCAGTGATGAGTAAGTCTCACACTGCTGTAGTCTTCATTAATCAACTGCGGGAAAAGGTGGGCATTATTTTTGGCAGCCCTGAAGTCACTCCAGGAGGCAGAGCTTTAAAATTCTATAGCACAGTGAGGATAGATCTACGGCGGGGTGATATTATTAAACGTGGCTCCGAGGCGATTGGTACCAGAGTTAGAGCCAAAGTGGTTAAGAATAAAGTGGCTCCTCCGTTTCGTTCTGCTGAATTTGACCTCATGTTTAAGAGCGGTATAAGTATGGAAGGTGATCTTATAGACCTTGGCAGTAATCTGGGAATTGTGACCAAGTCGGGCACGTTTTTCAGTTATGGTGACATAAAATTAGGACAGGGACGTGAAAATGCTAAAGAATATTTAGTGCAACATCCTGACCTGGCTTCCGAGGTTGAGGCTCAAATTAGAGCTTCGACGATTGATAAGAAAGATTATGATACCGGTAACAGTAAACCTATTGAGTGAACTCAGTCTGGAATGTAAGAAGAGTTAAATAGCTGTTATAAACCTCTTTTTCTTATTTGATAATTGATGAGGTACAGGTGAGTAAAGTTACAGGTCTTCGACCGGATAAAAACAAGAGGAGGATTATTGTATCTCTTGACAGTTCCCTTTCGTTTGCCGTTGATATGGAAGTAGTAGTGGCGGCTGGCCTTCATATCGGTCAAGATTTATCCGCAGACAGGATTGAAGAATTAAAAGAGGCCAACCTTTCTCAGAAGTGCTTTGACGCTGCCTTGAATTATATAAAGTACCGTCCTAGAAGTGAGGTTGAAATAAGACAGCGGCTACGCAGACGTGGTTTTGATAACAATATAGTGAACAAAGTAATACTACGGTTGAAAGAGCAAAGGCTGATTGATGACACTGCTTTTGTTGAGTACTGGATGGACAATCGCCTTTCATTCAGTCCGCGAAGTCGGCGGCTGATAAAGTATGAACTGAGGCAAAAGGGTATAGCTGTGGAAACTGCGGATGAAGCAGTTAGTGATCTGGATGATGAAGTTAGTGCGTATAAAGCGGGACTAAAAAAGGTTCGTGTTTTTGCTGCTCTGGACTACGATGAGTTCTGCAGCCGTTTATCGAATTATCTGAAGTGGCGGGGCTTTAGCTATGAAATTATTGCCAGAGTTACAGCACGTTTATGGCAGGAACAGCAGACTTTCTCATGATAAGTTTTTGTATAAGATGTTCGGTTGACACTAATCCTGTGAAAGGTTAGTATTAAATTAAAAAGTTTAACAAAAAATTAAAAATAATTTGTGAATTATCGCCATGTGGTGTTTTATGAAAGTGAGGCAAATAAATGAGTTCATTTATAGTATATATAGTATTGACTGCGCTTCTTTTTATTTTGGGCATTGGCCTTGGATATTTTGCCAGGCAGCTACTGGCAAATCAGCAGCTCCGTGGTGCTCAGAATGAGGCAAAGAGATTACTAAATGAGGCATCGGATAAACATGAAAAGATGCTTCTTGAGGCCAGAGATGAGGCTGTTAGAGTAAGGGCAGCGGCTGAGGCCGATAGCCGCCAGCGGCGTGGTGAACTACAGAGGCTGGAAAGACGTTTTAGTCAGAAGGAAGAGAAGCTGGAGCGGAAGATGGAGTTTGTCGAACGCCGTGAACGCGATTTGGTCAACCGGGAGAAAGGCGTAGATGCAATCAAAGAACAGTTAGAAGAGTTGAGGATTAAGCAGTTACATGAGCTTGAACTCGTATCAGGGATGTCGAGCAGTGAAGCTAAGCAAAAACTGATGGAAGCGGTAGAGGACGAGATTCGTGAAGACGCATCACGGCGTGTTAGAGAGTGGGAATCCCGGATAAAGGATGAGATAGACGATAAAGCTCGTGAAATTCTTGCTACGGCTATACAGCGTTGTGCCACTGATGTAGTATCAGAAAAAACGGTATCGGTTGTTCCGTTGCCCAGCGATGAGATGAAGGGACGGCTTATCGGTCGTGAGGGCCGTAATATTCGGGCACTGGAACAGGCTACAGGCGTTGATCTTATCATCGATGACACTCCGGAGACGGTTACCATCTCCAGTTTCGATCCCCTCAGGCGCGAAGTATCAAGAGTAGCTTTAACTAATCTTATTCTCGATGGTCGTATCCATCCGGCCAGGATTGAAGAGGTGGTGGAAAAGGCTAAAAGCGAGGTTGAGGCTACGATTCGTAATGAAGGAGAACTGGCAGCACGTGAGGCCGGGGTACAGGGACTGCACCCCGAGTTAATTAGACTGCTCGGCAAGCTTAAGTTTAGGACAAGTTATGGTCAGAATGTATTAACTCATAGCCTGGAAGTAGCCCACCTGGCAGGGATGCTGGCCGCGGAGATCGGTGCGGATGTCATGCGTGCTAAAAAAAGTGCGTTACTTCATGATATTGGTAAGGCAGTGGACCATGAAGTGGAAGGCCCCCATGCGTTAATCGGCGCTAATCTAGCTCGTCAATGGGATAAGTCTAAAGAGGTGGCTCAGGCTATTGCCGAGCATCACGGCGAAGCTAATACAACCAGTGATCTTGGCTTCATTGTGGCTACAGCCGATGCCATAAGCGGGTCCAGGTTGGGGGCTCGACGTGAATCTTTGGAGCAGTACTTGAAGAGAATCGAGACCCTGGAAAGCGTGGCTAATAGTTTTCCTGGAGTGGAAAAGGCTTTTGCTATTCAAGCAGGTCGAGAAGTGCGTATTTTGGTTAAACCGGACGAGATAGATGATCTGGGGGCAATGCGACTGGCCCGGGATATTGTAAAAAAGATACAGGATAGTCTGGATTATCCTGGCCAGATTAAAATAACTGTGATGAGGGAGACCAGGGCAGTGGATTATGCCAAATAAGCAGCGTAAGGAAAAGTATTGCGCGTATTAATGATCGGCGACATTGTTGGTAAGCCTGGCAGAAGAGCAGTACAAGAGTTTCTGCCAGGCTTACGTCATGAATATAGAATTGACCTGGTAGTAGCCAACGGGGAAAATGCTGCCGGTGGATTGGGTATTACATCTAATGTGGCGGAAGAGGTCCTTGACTATACTGTTGACGTGATAACCACTGGAAACCACATCTGGGCCAAGAGAGAGATTATTCCTTATCTTGACGGCGAGTTGCCCATCATCCGTCCGTATAATTTTCCCCCCGGTGCTCCGGGACGCGGCTATTTATTAACCAAAGGTGTACTGGTAGTTAATTTGGTAGGACGTGTTTTTATGGGAGAATCAGATTGTCCTTTTAGAGCTATGGATTGCCTGCTGTCGGAAATAAAAGGTAAGACCAACATAATTATCGTTGATTTCCATGCGGAGGCTACTTCAGAAAAGATGGCTATGGGAAGATATCTTGATGGTCGGGTCAGCGCATTACTTGGCACGCATACTCATATCGGTACTATAGATACCTGTATATTACCCGGGGGTACTGCTTATGTAACTGATGTGGGCATGGTTGGTCCTGTAGATTCCATTATTGGTGATGATGTCGAATCGGTGCTTCATAGCTTTTTAACCAGAATGCCTCATCGTCTTTCAGTTGGCAAAGGAAGTGCTGTCTTTAATGCAGTCCTGGTTGAGGTTGATAAAGCCAGTGGTCTGGCAGTAGATATTCAGCGAATCCAGAGGAATGAGGAGTACTAGTTGAAAGCCGACCTCCATTTGCATACATCTGCTTCTGATGGAAGGTTGGAACCAGGGGAGTTGGTTGATGTAGCGGTAAAGGCCGGACTTGATGTTATTGCTATTACTGACCATGATACCGTAGATGGAATTGTTCCTGCTCTGGCTGCTGCCAAAGCGTTTCCATCACTGGAGGTGATTCCAGGCGTAGAGGTCAATACCGATGTCCCGCGTGGTGAGGTGCATATTTTAGGCTATTTCATTGATTATACGGATAAAAACCTGGCCGTTACTTTACAGGAACTGCGTGATTCACGAGAGGGACGAGCATTGAAGATGATTTCTAAGCTTAGTAGTTTGGGTATGAAAATACAGTGGAAAAGAGTGCGAGAGATTGCGCAGGGTGGTTCTATAGGTCGGCCTCATATAGCGCAGGCGCTTCTAGAAGCCGGTTATATTTCTTCGCTTAAAGAGGCTTTCGATCAGTATATTGGTCGTAATGGCCCGGCTTACGTGGAGCGAAAAAAAGTACTCCCGGTGGAGGCGGTTAAGCTGATTACTGCTGCTCACGGTTTGCCGGTATTAGCTCATCCGGCCGGTATTGAAGATCTAGATAAGCTGCTTTCAGATCTAATGGACGCTGGACTGGTGGGGATGGAAATATATTGCAGTTCTTATACGCCGGATGATATCAGCAGGCTAAACAAAATCGCAAAGCAGAATGGACTTATCGTTACCGGCGGTACCGATTATCATGCTTTTAACGATGGTATGGAGGCTATGATTGGAGAGGCGCTTACACCGCCGCAATCAGTTGCACGATTATTTTCTCTGGCTAGTAAGCATAGTCTGGAACTGATGAAACGATAGTACTATCTGAATGAGATATCTGGTCAAACGGAATGCAATGTGCTAAGCACCCATCGGTAGAGACGAATCTCACATGCGGGAAATGTGGCACACCTATTTGCCCGAAGTGTATGATTCAGGCTCCTGTCGGAATACGCTGTGCCGAGTGCGCCAAACTGAAAACACTGCCTACATATCAGGTTTCGCTGGCGTATTATCTTAGGGCTATTGGGGCTGGTGTCGGTATTGCACTGGTCTGTGGATTTGCCTGGTTTGTGTTAAATACTATATTACCCTTTTTCTTCCTGCGTCTTTTCATTGCTGCCGGTGCGGGTTATGCCATCGGCGAGGTCATTAGCCTTTCGGTTAATCGTAAGCGTGGTACCGGCTTATCCATTGTCGGTGGTATAAGTACTACCTTATGTTTTGCTATTGCTAATGTGGTTTTTACTCCCTGGATCGGCCTCATGTCTATTCTCTTGAGTTTACTTGGGCTGGCAGTGGCCATCTTTATGGCAGTTGTTCGATTGCGTTGAAATTCCGGTCATATCCTGTCATATTGAGGACATGTTAATGAGAGGATATGGAACATGGAAGCAGCATGTTTGTTTTAAGGTTAAATGCCTATCTTGTTAACTCAGAAAACCAGTAACCCCTATATCAGTTTGTCCTCTATATCCTCTTTAGTCTTATATCTACGGTATGACTTAGCAAATAGAACACAGAAGACAATTGACAATAGCAAGAGAATTACAGACACACCCCATATTCCGAATGCTGCACACCTGTAGCCTAAATCACATACATAAAATCCTAGCCAGCAAGAATTAATAGAAGCAAGAAGCAATCCAATGGCAAATGCTCCCAATGCTGTTAGAGTCATGATGCGATTTATTATATTCCTGCAATAATCGTACTGCAATCATTTATTCCTTACAACATTGCCTTAATACTCACGCTTGTAGCATTATCAATGTTAATGCCGTATATTTGTTTTCTTTTGTTTGGATTAGTAGGATGTTTCCACTTCCCATCTTTAGCAACGCTATACAATCCTTTATAAGTAGGTCCTAATCGTTGAGTACCTAATCCGAGCGCCGTTTGAAAAGCGGCCATTGGAGTTTTCCTACGATTGAATCTGAAGGTAAACTCGTTCAAATATGCCTGTAAATGCTGTTTGCTCACTGCTCCATGATGAGTACCTAATAACCAAGTCTTCAGATTAGAAAACACTCTATGAATATGTGGCAAATCAGTTACAACGCTATGTTTGTAACCCGCTTTAGCAAGACCAGAGTAGCTAGGCCAATCATCTGTTTTAACGGTTGAACCTAATTCGACATTCGACTTAATGAAGCTAAGTAATGTAAATCCTGATGCATTCGGAATTACTTTGAGACGGAGACGATTGGCGTACTTACCTCTAATGTCTACTGCTCCTACTACCAGAACCTTGTTTTCTGCTCCTCTACCACGCTTGCCTGCTTTCTCTCCACCTATATAGCTTTCGTCTACTTCGATTATGCCAGTGAGCTTATCTCTGCCTTTTCTGACTGTTCCCGCACGTAATTTGTGCAACATATTGAAAGCAGTCTCATAGTTATTCAATCCTACCTGTCGTTGAAACTGTACAGCCGATATACCAGGAGTATGTGTAGTGACAAGATATGCAGCCTGAAACCATTTAGTCAAGGGTGTTTTTGAGCGATGCATCACTGTACCCGCCGTAACAGAAACCTGATAGCTACATTTCTTACACTGTAGTAGTTTTCTAGTAGGAATCCAGTAGTATTCCTTGTGACCACATCTTGGACATACAAAGCCATCAGGCCATCTCGATTGTATTAGGAATTTCAGGCAGTTCTCTTCAGTTGAGAATTGCTTCTGGAAGTCAAATACTGTTTTGGGAAAGCTAGACCTCGCCATCTATAATTCTCTCCACATCAAGCTTGAATGACTTAACTTTTAGAGTCTTATTTATTCCTCTAAGAAATACATTTCCCGCATTTATCGGTTTACAAAGAACAACATTACCCAACTTTGGGAAAATATCACTCCATCCTACAAGCTCGTATTTTTTGTTTTCTATCTTTCCCGAAGGGAGTATATACCATATTGGTTCTCCGCAATGATAACTCAGGTTATACGCTTTCTTTCTACCTATGTTCTCAGTGCTTTTTAGTTTTACTAAAATATTTTCACAGTTTAGCGCCAGTCCTTCTAAATCATCTTGATTCCAGCATGACAGCAGAATGTCTAAAGCAATTTTATACCTTGTATATTTACCACTAACTTCAATGACTTTTATATTACCTTCTGGAACAAGCTTATATATAGGGTGAAATCTATACCAGTAAGAAGCATTCCTAAACATGATAAATCCCTCCCTGAGCAAGGGAATTATGTTCTTGATAAATTTTCGTAGGAAATCTCTTATTGCCTTCTTGAATAAACTTGAAAGTACAAAAGATATTATTATCCCTACAACAATTTTCGTAATTGATATGTCGAGGCTGGAAAACCAAGTTATGATAGAATTGATAAAAGACACGTAATATTATAGCAAACTTCTGAGGCAACCAGATAGGCATATAAGGTTAATACCATTACGATGAGGCAACCTGCCTCATTAGCTCGCGCTTCACGTAGGACTGGTTGGAGCACAGGACTGGCTCGGCGAGCCCGTAGAGAATAAGGAAAAGACTCTTTTAGGGTGTTCTGATCTGCATCTGGGACATTTGATCTTATCATCATTATCGGATAATCCGCGGCGAAGTTCGAACTTTTCACCGCATTTTATACATTCATATTCATAAATTGGCAAAGCTCAGCACCTCCTTCATTTCCCCTCTCAGTACTTTTTTAATGCTCTCTTTTACGATGTCTAAATGTTGTTACCATAATTATATATCACTGTATTATAAAAGTCAGATAATAACTTGAAGCCGGTATATCAGTTTATGGAATCTGCTTCCTGCACCTTGTTCTGTCCTCTCCGCAGCCTGGAAAAGGCGAAGGTTATGAGTAGTGTACTGCCGCTGAGTAATATAATAGTAGCTCCGGAGGCCATGTCGAGTTCGAAGGAGAGCCATAGTCCGCCGAAAGTGAAAACTGCGCCGAAGAGGATGGCCAGTAGCATCATCTTACGCAGGTCATAGGTAAATTGCTTGGCTAGTGCGGCCGGAATGGTAAGCAGAGCAATGACCAGGATAATTCCAACCACCCGAATCAATACAACAACCGTCAGCGCAATCATACAGAGCAGGAGAAGATATAATGATTCAACTGGTATTCCCAGCACCGTGCCGAATTCTTCGTCGAAGGATAGAGCCAGGAACTCTTTATACAGTGCTATAACGATTACTACTATGATAGTGTCAAGGACCACCATAAGCAGCAGATCTGATAATGGCACCGTTAAAATATTGCCGAATAAATAGCTGAACAGGTCCGGAGCGTAACCGGGCGCCAGGCCAATGAAGATTATCCCCATTGCCATTCCCATAGCCCATACTATTCCGATAGCAGTGTCTTCCGGTAGTCTCGTTTTCCTGGTGATTAGTCCCATTCCCAGTGCAGATGCCAGGGCGAAGAACGTGGCTCCGAGAACGGGACTTATCCCTGCCAGGTATCCCAGCCCGATTCCACCGAAGGAAGCATGGGCAATACCGCCGCTGATGAACACAATCTTTTTAACTACTACATAAACACCGATAATTCCGCAGGCGACAGCGGCTAAAAGACCGGCTGCTAGTGCATGACGCATAAACTCGTACTGTAGCGCTTCGAACATTCTTTTAATGCTCCTTCAGAATCCGGTGGGGGACGGTACCATGGGCTATCATCTGAACTGGGCATTTATAGGTGGCTTCCAGTATTTCGGTATCTATTTCCTTCGAACCGTGATAGAAAAGCTGGTGGTTAAGGCAGGCGATCTTATCTACATAGATCGATATGGCACTGATATCATGTGATACCATAACTATGGCCATCTTTTGTTTAAGGTCTTTTAAAAGTTCGTACAGCTCCGTTTGCATTGTTGGGTCTACACTGGCTGTTGGTTCATCAAGAAGCAATAACCTGGGCTCGGTTGCCAGTGCACGGGCTATGAATACCCTCTGCTGCTCGCCACCTGAAAGCTTTCCTATCTGTCGATACTCGTAATCCAGCATGCCTACTGTTTGCAGGGACTGTCTGGCCACTCTTTTATCTTCATCGCTGTATCGTTTGAACAGTCCTGCTTTTCCAAAACGTCCCATCAGTACCACCTGCCAGACACTTATGGGGAAATCATGATCGAAAAGATTATGCTGGGGGATGTAACCGATGTTATTTCTGCTGCTTTCGGGTAAACTCCCTAACACCGAGACTCTACCATGGTTCGGCGTTATCAGCCCGAGGATGACTTTAAGCAGTGTGGTTTTACCTCCACCATTGGGTCCGATTATACCGAGGAAGTCATCATGTTCTACAGATAGGGTAATGCCTTCCAGCACAGGTATACTGTTAACATATACCCATATATCTTCCAGTTTCACGACTTCATTCTGAACCATGGTTACCTCATAGCCTGGACAAGTTCCCGGTAAAGAGCAGCCAGGTTTTCTATATAGTTTCTGGCCAGTGAATCGATGAATATCACCTTTCCCCCGATTTCTCTGGCTATAACTTTTGCGCTCTCCGAATTGACCTGTGGTGATGCAAAGACAACCTTTATATTATTTTCTTTTGCCTGCTCTATTAATCGAGCGATACCTTCTGCGGTTGGCTCCTTTCCTTCCTTTTCGATGGGTATCATGGTTAGATCATAGTCTCTGGCAAAATAGCCGAAGGCAGGGTGAAATACCATGAATTTCCGGTTGGTTACTCCGGATAGACCATCTCTGATTTTTTGGTCGATCTCTGTTAGCTTCTGGAAGTACGTATCGCGGTTCGCTTCATAATAGGCTTTACCGGCCGGATCGACCTGTAACAGTCCATCGCAGATATTCCGGACCATGATTTTAGCGTTCACTGGTGACATCCATATATGTGGGTCCATGCCGTCGTCGTGATGGTCCCCGTCGTGCTGTGTATCTTCGTTATTATGATCATACACCATCTTATTAAGTTGGACTCCGTTCGAGCAATCGACAACCAGTATCCGCTTATTGGCAGCCATCAGCTTATCCATCCAGACTAATTCGAAATCTATACCAGAGCCTACTTTAGCATACGTTCTGGCTCTGGCCAGGTCTTTCATCTGCCCCGGAGTAGGCTCATAGGTATGGGGGCTTGCCCCCGGTGGCACCATTACCATTACGATGACCTTTTCCTTACCCACATTCTCCACAAATTCAGCCTGCGGCAGTATAGTAACAATTACTCCGGTCCTGTCTGTTGTCGCCTCCTCTCGTGTACATGACGCAGCTAAGAGGAGTAATGATAAAGCAAGGATCAAGGTAAAAGCAACTATAAACGATGTGCTGACCGAAAACCTGTTCATTATTCCCCTGCCTTTTATTTATGAGTCCCCCTCATTTTTCAGGAGAGGTTCTCCTGGTATGGACGAAATAGACTATGTTTCCCGAAGAATACATGCTACCTGTTACCTTAATTTTTCCAGGCTATCTGAAAAAAACTTTAATAAATACCTTAACTAAACCGTAAGGGCCGTATTTTTAAACGTCTGCTCCGGCTGTTATCTTACAGTTCTGGCATCTGCCCGAGAACTCAAGAAGATGACCGTCAATAGTAAAGGCTGTCTCCTGAGATAATCTCTGTTCCAGTCCACTCAGGTCACAGTCGGTAAAATCCACCACTCTACCGCAGTCGCTGCAAATCAGATGATGATGGTGCCCTGAAGGTCTTCTGAGCAGATAGCTCCGGCGGTTACCGCCGGTATGTACCTCACAGATGAGCCCGATCCCGGTAAGTATCTCCAGCGTACGGTAAACAGTAACCAGCCCGATACCCGGGTGGCATTTACGCACCCTTTGATATATGTCGGATGGAGTAAGGTGGTTCTGGCTTCGGGAAATTACATGCAATAACGTTTTTCTCTGAGGGGTCAGCTTGTAACCCTTCTGCCTTAGCATCGCTGCTATTTTATTTGTCGTAAGATACATGCCGTATTATAAATGAAAATGATTTTCAATTACTATACTCCGGCCATTTCCATCTGTCAAGCTTTTAGCTATCGAAAACGAGGTAGCGGAAGTATGAAAATTCAGCTATGTATCCAGACTGATTTCTCGACCGGGACTCGAACATGTAACCTGGCAGCAGTCTCCACTTGTAGAGCTATATGCTATAATTTATCGTAAATCTTGGATATTGTCGGTATGAAAGTAGTTGGTATTTCAGGATCTCCCAGGAAAGGCAATATTGAGTGGATGCTTGGGAGGTTCCTCGGGGTCATGACTGAGCACGGGGCGGATACTGAGCTAATACTCCTCAGAAAATCAGTTATAAATACGTGTAATGGCTGTCTTATTTGTGAGGAGGGAGATAAGGAGAGGAAAGGAATCTGTAGTGTTCAGGATGATATGCAGAGCATTTATCCGAGGCTGCTGGAAGCTGATGGCCTGGCTCTGGGCACACCGGTCTACTTTGAATTACTTAGCGGTCTACTCAAGAATTTTATGGACAGGACTTGTCCTATATGGCCAAAGCTCGAAGGCAAATCCATTGTAGGTATAGCTGTGGCAGAAGAGGGTATCGGAAAGGCGATAGATAATCTCAAGACCTATGCCTCTGTCTGCAATATGCATTGGGTCGGTTATGTTACTACGCTGGCGAAGACACCGGGCCAGGCATCGAAAAATAAAGATATCGAGAAGCGGATTAAGCAACTGGCAGAGAAGTTTATAGGCACATTAGAACAAAGCATTTAGTAACTTTTGTTATCTTCATAAACAGGATAGTGTGCACGGTAGTGGTTCAAGGAGCAATAACTGGTGGCTCCCCCGGACATAATTCGGACCTCTAACCTGGGGGTAGCGGACTTTCAGCCCATCACCTCACTGTGAAACGGCAGTATCTGGTCTTCACCTCTCTTCTATGCCTCGTAGTATGTCTTAAGTCCCTCAACACCACGCACAAGGTTCCGCTGGTTCATACGCCGCAAAAGGAGTCTATCAGCTATCTTGCCGATAACACCGCCGCGGGCAGTATAATCTACCGCTGTGTCAACTCTGGTGCTGTTGCCTTGTAGCTCAAGAGCATAAATCCAGGTACCTGTAAAGCCACCAGACATCTCATAGACTATTCTGGGCGGTCTGTCTACTTCCAGCACCATCATAGTATGCGTGACTTTCATCCCCAGAGCGTAGTAAACATAATCACCATGGCTTCCCTGTTCCCCTGGATTACCCTTTACGTTGGATACAGCAGCGATCGGCGCAAATTTGGGTATATCCCCTGGATTTACCATGGTATCAAAGACCTTTTCCATGGGCGCATGTATGGTAATTGGAGCCGTAACTCTAGGCAGAGTGTTCCCTCTGCTGTTGGGCACTGATCACCGTCTACCATACTACAATTTTCAGTGCCGGACCCATTTTCCCCCGCAGCTCTCACCAAGACTCCTGAAGCTGCCTGACTTAAATCCTGGCAGTCTGATACTACTGTGGCTGGATCCTGCGCCATCGGTTGGATTTAGCTTATGTCCACGTGTCGACAGATTTTCTTCTCCTGCCAATGGAGGACACGCCCCACAATCAGGCACACTGCCTCCACCCTGGCACCGCCCCTCAGCTTTTAGTTCCCTACTTCTTTTTTTGCTCTTTTTGCTTTTTGGGCTTTCTCACATTCTTTCTGCCTTTGGTGCCCATCTCATCCCTCCTCGTTCCAGGATTTATTCTCGTTTCTATTGTATCATACACACCATGCTGTCGTTACATGATGACTGTTATACGCGAGAGTATATATCGATGTTGATAAGCGTGTTGTAATGGTAAAGCCACGATGAGGTAAGCATCGATATCAAGTAAAGAAGCCCCCAGCAAGGGGAGGTTATCTCGTGCGGTTGACGAAGGCCTGTTGTAGCTGGCATGGTGAACGACAGGG
Source organism: uncultured Dehalococcoidales bacterium (assembly GCA_964596125.1). Taxonomy (GTDB): domain Bacteria; phylum Chloroflexota; class Dehalococcoidia; order GIF9; family UBA5629; genus CAZQRP01. The sequence continues at coordinate 48,103 of CAZQRP010000018.1, forward strand.
CAGGCATGGCATATCCTGAGGCGAACCTGTTTCGTAACAAGTCGTTAATAATTTATTAATATTTGTCTGATATGGTTGTTCTATGTAACAGTGGAAGTTGGTTGTGGTAAATAAATATACTGGCAGGCAAGCGTCAATGAGGTGGCAGAGCATCAGAACAATTATCGTTTCAATAGTACTCATCACCGCGTTGACAGCCGGTGGGATAGGCTGCTATCAGGGGACTGAACAGGATACTTCTGTCGGAGATAGCAGGCCATTCTACTCTGACCGCGTGGTTGCGGTGTGTATTACCATGCCGGAAGAAAACTGGGAATTTTTACAACATAATACAATTGCTGAGCAATATGTAAAGGCGGATTTGTGGTACGATGGGGAATGTATATCGGATATTGCTGTCAGACCAAAGGGAAACTCATCCTTGAGATCGGCGGTCAGGACCGGTTCCTCCAGGTTCGGTTTGAAAGTGGATCTGAATTTTTTTAACTCAGCTAGAAACCTCTATGGCGTAAAGAAGCTGAATTTCAATAACGGCTTTAGTGACCCGACACTCATCCGTGAGGTTCTGGGTTATGAACTTTTTAAGCAAATGGGCATTCCTACGCCCCGAACGTCCTTCGTCGATCTCCGGGTAAATGACACCCATCTCGGTTTGTATACCATGATCGAACAAATAGATACGACCTTTCTCAGCAATAATTTCGTTGATGCTACCGGCAATCTCTATAAGCCTCAAATGCCGGCGGCTTACCTTTCCTGGACTAAAGAAGATCTGGAACAGGAGCAAACGCAGGAGGAAGTCACTGCTTCTACAGACCGGACGGGTGCGGTGGAGGTAAATCTGGGCGGTGGCAATCTAAAAGAAATTATGCGGTCTCTTGAATCCAGAGAAATCGGTAGTCAAGATGAGACTTTATCCGATGTACCACGAGGTATGATGCCATCTCCGGGCATGGGACCATGGCCAGACATGGGACCACCGGGCATGCCGGGAAGGTATGGGAGTGATTTACTGGAGCAAATGGCACTGAAAACAAATGAGAACAAACCGAACCACACTCTCCTGTTGCGTTTTCTTGATGTTCTTAACAATGAACCTGATGAGACCTTCCCCTCTGAAATTGAAAAGGTGCTGGATGTGGATGAAGTGCTCCGCTATCTGGCGGTATCCACGCTCATCGTGCATCTGGACAACTATATCGCCATGGGCCATAACTATTACCTGTACGATAATAACGGCAAATTTGTCATTATCCCATGGGACTTGAATATGGCCTTTGGCACGTTTAATTTCGGTCTCGACCGTGAGCAGCTAATCAACTACTACATTGACGAGCCAACCGGGGGGCCGTTTGCGGAGAGGCCTCTGGTTAAGCGACTGCTTTCCTGCCAACCATACCTCGATGCCTATCACCGTCACCTTGAAAAATTGCTGGACGGACCATTTGCCGTTGACAGAATGAATTCCCGTATTGATGAACTCGCTGCGCTGATACGTCCCTACGTGAGGACTGATAAACTCAAGTTTTACTCCACAGAGGACTTCGAGACAGCTCTTGAAGAAGATATCACTCGGACTATGGTGAGAATGTCCAATCCGATTGGTCTGAAAAGCTTTGTTGAGGAACGACGTGAATCGGTTATAAATCAGCTTGCGGGAATGAGAAAGTCCGGCCCCGGCGATGGCAGCGGTAACGGCGGTAGTTTTAGAATGGGTGGTCGTATGGATTGGTAACCTGGACCTCTGCCGGATGACTTTGCACCCAATTCAATGGATAACCAGGTACCTGATAGATAAGCGAATCGTCCAGTGGCTATGGTATATATTTATCAATCTAATAAAGATAAGGCTCAGGTAACGCAGCGGATAGAGCGTAAGTTTTTTATAGTGCCCCGGAACGTTAACTTCGCTTATACACTACTGCGGCAGTTTTGCCGCCTGGATAGTGAATATCCCGAAGAGCAGATCAATAGTCTTTACTTTGATACCATCGATCTTGACCAGTATACGAGATCTCTTTCTGGTGAGTTCCGTAAAGATAAAGTGCGTATCCGCTGGTATCGCACGTTTGATACTTATCCGGAAGAGGTCCCTGGATATCTGGAGCTAAAGTCAAGAGAGGGTTTTACCAGCAGCAAGCAGCGGCAGAAATTATGTATACCGGCATACTCCCTGGAACAGGTTAATCTCTATAAGGGTGTTATTCCCGCAACTACGCTGATGAATACCATAACCGGCTTTGGATATTTCCCTGAAATGCCAATCCACCCTATCATCGTGATATCGTACTGGCGATACAGATTTATCGAGATGATGACCGGCATGCGGGTAACGCTGGACTGTAACATACGCTCCACTATGATAAACCGGACGCTGGGCTATGGTGAGCGGGAACTGAAGCTGCCGGGCGGAGTAATTGAAGTGAAGGGGCATACTATGGAACTGCCATTCACACTGAGACGAATGAAGTTGCTGGATATAGACTGGAGTCGTTTCTCTAAATATTCATCATGTATTGATTCACATCTGTCGGACCCGGGCGCTATAGCGCGCCTGTGGCCTTCAGGAAGAATAGTAGAAACCTGAGAGGAGTTATAACTGTGTGGGAAGAATTTATTAACTACCTTGAGAACCTGCAATCACCCGTTACTATTATAGAAGGTATCGTGGCGGTGGGTTTCTCGTTGCTGGCGTCGATAATCATTTATTTTATGTACCAGTTTTTCTACGGTTCGAGACATATTGGTGCCGGGGTCCATCGTACCTTTCTCATCGGAGGTCCGGCAATCACCGCCCTGTTTCTGGGTATCCAGACATCGATACCGTTATCATTGGGGCTGCTGGGCGCACTCTCCTTTGTCCGTTTTCGTACGCCGGTAAAAGACCCGGCGGAGATAGGATTTCTGCTCTTGTTGATTGCCTCTTCAATTGGTGCTGCAACAGGAAACTACCTGATAACCGGCCTGTTGTTTGTTGTCGTATTTGTCGCGCTGGGAATACAGTGGTTGACCCACAACCGGGTCACCATGTTCGGAAGAGGTACCCTGATGATTTCCGTTGACCGGTCCTCGTACACAACGCTGGAAAAGAAAATGACCATATTCCTCAAGGAACGGCTCCGCGATCTGAACCTTAAGACAATGTCTACGCTGGATGACCGGGTCAGCCTGCACTATCAGTACCGTCGGAAGTCCGGCTTTAACTGGTCGGCATTCACCGGTGAGCTTAACCAGATGGCAGGCACTGCTAAAGTTGAGATATTTGTGAGTTAACAATGAGAGGCTTCAAATTCAGTCGGCTATAACATGCCGTCTATTGACTGGCTGTAGTATTGTTACCGGCTTATCTCCGGGCGGCTGATCCTACGGAAATACTGGAACCAAACAGAAGTAATAAAGTATAGACAGTATCAGATAAGAAACGGGGAAATTTCATTGCCGATCGCTCCTTTGTTCTCATATACTCATTTGTACGCAAATGGAACAAGATAGTGCTTGTTATCCTCCTTAAACCCTTTAACCAGTTCGCAGTGCCTGAGTACGGTGAACTCGGTTTCCAGGTCATGCAGGGAGATATTGAACTTTTCCATGACTTGTTTCAAGGTTACCTTGCCTTCACGTTGTATAAAGTCATAGATGGCTTTCTGCAACTCGGTTAGTCCCTCTGGTCCTTTGAGTCCCATTCTCTTTCGAATACGGGCAGCCAGACGGACTGCCATCGGATCACATACCTCTATAGTTTTTCTGGCACTTACATAACAGTCATCACACAATATTTCATTTGAGTGACTGTACCTGGTATCTTCAGAGACTTCAATACCGCACCGGTTACATCTCATAACCATTGCACGCTCCTGGAAAAGGACTCAGTAGTATATATACTGCCTGTGCTCATGCGTGTAACCTGGCGGGTGCTGGCGGATATGCCGGAACAAATCAGCCTCGCGCTTCCGTATTGACTACCCTGGATTACCCAACCTATTACGGGAGGAGGTCGTTCTCAAAGAAATCGCCTATGGTGGGCTTATCAAACGAGCAATTGGCCTTGGCATAGTCGAAGGATTCTTCTATAGTAACCTGACTGGACTCCTCAAGCTGGCCATCTTCATCGTAATCGTGGATGTTTGCCTTACCTTGAAGCATTCCCAGGTCGACGAAGTAATAGCTGAACTCGCCGTTTTGCCAGAGGTCACTCTCAGAGGCTAGTCCATTCTCAGTAGTGGCCATGGCAATAACTCTTCCAGGCGCCTCGAGGTCTTTATTCATACCGCCGGCCAGGCAGGTGTCGAAAATGAAGATTATCCTGGAGGTGGTAAATCTGGAGAAGGCAGCTTTCAATTCACCATCCCAGATGGGAACAATAGTATTGGTATCGTGAGCGGCAATGGCTTCGTCAATCCTTTCTTTATCCCAATCGTCGGCAGTGCCTTTGAGTCCATGTCCACTGAAGAAAAATAGTACTTCGCCGGCATCCGCTGGTATGCTCTCAATGGCATCCAGAATGGCAAAGCGTGTAGCAGCGAGATCTGTCATTAAGCTGATGTTGGTAAAGCCGTAAGCCCCGTTGAGTGCCGCAGCCATCTCGATTGCGTCTTCGTCACAGTAGTTAAGGTCGTTAACCTCGCCGGGATAGTCAGAGATGCCGACAACAACAGCATATCGGCTACCGGAAACCGTGGTGCCCAGGATACCTGTCGCTTCTTCTTGCTTCTTTTTCTTGTCCCGACCGGGTGGCACAATCGGCCGACCTGGCGCCTTTACCGTGCCTTTTTTCACCAGTTCGACGTTGCTGGAACGCACTGGTTTTTGTTTATCCGGCTTTCTGGGATTATCAGGGCTGGCGGCGTACGCTATGGCCGATACTAACAGCGAGGCAATCAGTACCAGTGCTCCTACTAGTCCAAACAGCTTTCCTATCCGCATTATTGACTCCTTTTTGTCTTTCTTCCACTTTATATTTCGCTTCTGAATATAAATTAGAGCATTAAACGTGTATTTTGTCAATCTTGCCGAGCGGCCTTTATCTGACCATCCGATAATGGTTATGCAGAAGTTCAGAAAGCTGCCAGGCTAGATAGGAGATTTATAAGATTTACCCTGAGTCCCGGGGGCAAGCATGGGGTGAAGGGGCTCGTTCTGGTAGGTTACGGCAAGTCCGAAAGTAGGGATGAGTAGGGACAACTTTCGATTAGTTGCATTATGTGGCTTCCCGGAGAGGACTCGAACCTACGATCAGCCAGTCAGAGGCGAAATCGGCGAGCATAAGAGCAGCAAAACCGACGACAATTAAAATTAAGCCACGAGTTTTTAAGTGTCTTTAATATCTTTCATGAGGATTCTTTTCTTTTGCCGGTTTTCATTTTCACAGGTTGGGCAGAAGCGCCTATACGTAGGTAAAGCGTCGTACGTATTGTGAGGAAAACAATAATGGCAGTAAAAACGCATATTGATGCAATAGTGCTGAGGAATGATAAGACCATGCCAATTATGAAAACACCTATGCATATTAGCATTAATATTGTTGTTTGTTTTATTGAATGCGGATTAATATTCCTCTCTACAAGACGGTGATTATTTGTAGCGTATGACCACTGAAGGTAGCGAACTAACATACAGGCAGCCAGGTTGCCACCGTATATCAAGACCGAAACCGGTTCGTCTATGTGTTGTCCCAATATGGATGTTGAAAAGGGAAGCAGCGACATAAACATAAGAAAGATGATATTTGTCCACACCAGCACACTATCTGATCGTCTGATAATAGCAAATTGATAATAATGTATCGACCATATATATCCAAGCATTAAAAAGGTTACGAAGTAGCTTACAAATTTCGGCCACATTGTAAGAAGACTGACGGTCAATTCGGTATATAACGGTTTTCCTGTTACTATTGGCACTCCAAGCTCCAGCACTAATATTGTCATTACTATGGCGAAAACTCCATCAGTTAATGCTTCAACTCTGTTTGGAAATAAAGCCATTTTTACCACTTTCGGTTTAGCATTGAGCATAACTTGACCTCCTTCTTGTGATCTCCCGTGGGCTTTCAACTTACTCTTTTTCTTCTATCTTATGTTTCCATTAATTAACTGTCAATCAAGATAGCTTGTAATCTTGAAGTGCATGAAAATGCAGGGGCGGTCCCTTAGGTGGTGGATTCGGTGGGGATCGAACATGCAACAAGTTGATGATGAAACTCACCAGATGGAAGTTGGTGAGCCGGGAAGTTTGGCTCCTCAGGTAGAATCCGAACCTGCTATCTAGCCTGTTACCCTGTGCTTAGTGTAGCCGCCCAACCTAAACGCTACTGCGCTTATCTATCTGGCGGTGTCTCTGGCCGGGCAGCCTACAGGAATTCTTTTACATATTCCCTGACTTTATCCACTTGAGACAGCACTGCATGGCCGCCGGTATCAAAAGATATCAGCTTTGAATGCTCTATTTCTATATTTCCTTCGATTGATCGATTGTTATATCAACTGAATCGCTGTATACATTAGATCGATTAACTTCCAGGGTGATTGCTTTGCTTCAAAATTGGCTAATTTGCGTGAAAAGAGATTGAAATGTTTCATTAGCGCTGTTGGTTGCACAAGCTGTTTAAATGGACCTCTAACTACAGTTTTTTGAGGATGATCAAGCATCAGCATATTACAAACCACTCCGGTACCTGACTGAATATCGTACATATGGTGACCGGGAAACGCGCCCCATGTAGTTACGCCGAGAGTATAGCTCATGGCACCCCATACATTAACACCTACAGTTCCATACTTCAGGTTAGAGATCGCCTGCCCAAGTGCAAAAGAAACTGAAGGGTCGTTTACCGAATTCGGGTGAATCATTATTGTTGAAGTAAGAGTTCCCCATAATGTTTTATTTACGAAATCGACTGCCTGTCCAATATACTCTGGGACGGTTTCAGCTTTAATCGAAGTCTCGCTAAAAATGCTACAGAAAGCTTCCTTAGTAAATAAAATATCATCTTTCTTCAGAGGATTAATGTCAGGAATGAATGTCCATGGTAGCGTATCAGAATTTATGCCTCCAAATTGTTCGGCCTCAGGGTGAGCTGATATAAACTCTGAATATATAGCATGTGCATTGGGATAATATGCTTTCCTCGTGGGCACACGAGCAAGTACTTCACGAACGCCATCGAGTAATTCATTGCGCTGTGGCCAGTTGGCATGGGTTACTATCACACGAGTGTTTAGACAATTGAAACCAGCATTATGGGTCAACGTGCCAGCTAATGTCCCTGCTTGATGCTGGATTTCCTCCTTTGACCATTGTCCAGGCACGATAATAACCGGGTTAACACTTCCAAGTTCAGCAGTGATGTGCTTTGTAATTAAAGGACGTTTCTCCAACTTCCTCTTTGTACCTTCCTCTCCTGAACCGAAAACGATAGCTTCGTATGTCTTGTCCGAACCAGTCATGTGTATCTCTTCCACACCCGCATGATTTGTTAGATACCTACCTTCTGCAACATCCCCATAGACTATTTTGAGAAAGTCTTGCTCTATTAACACTCGAAAAGCTTCTTCCAGGAGTGGTCCAAGATAATCGTTTACAGGATTCATCTTCAGAATAACAGTTCGAAGTTTAACGAAAAGGTTGTATAAAACTTCACCTACCACTAGGAAACCCTGATTACCTGCACCTAAGATTAACGTTACACAACCTGCATATGCATTGTCATTATATTCATTCGCTTGTCCGCTAATTACTTCTTCAGCTTTCACTTCTGGTTCCATCCAGATCTCAGCAGTTATACCTCTATAAAGAAATTGGTTTTTCAGCAAGCGGTCCGTTAATGTTCGTGGTACTGCTGGCACAACCACTTGCCCATCCTCTCTAGTTCTTACATATCCTGGAATTAGAGGATGATTATTCCTGGATATTTCTTGTAATGACTTGCGAAGCGTGTGCAATAAACGAAATATGAAGCTCATGCCGAGCCATGCCTCGCACGCCACTTCTGATTCAGGATCTATACCACGTGCTTTTAGTTCAGCATCGACCCAGCGCTCGGATACAGCTTTCATCTTTTCAATTATTTCGTTGACTGTCCTAATACGCTGCCCGATATCTAATTTAGCCCACTTATACTTGTTTGACTGAAGTGCTGCAACAGCATTATCTAGGTTTATTTCTGAAGTTGTCATCGCAATATAATCCAACTATGTAAGTCAATGTAAGCAAAGATTATCGGTGATTCCTTTGTTTGAAAGCTTCTTGTACAACGATTGAATTCTAGTATCGATACTCAGCCTTTGTCAAACTGGTCCCCCTCTATCTGCCAGTATCTTTGCATGACGTTTATAGCAATCTTGTGCTTGGAGTTTAGGCGCTGTGGCTATGGCAGTAACTTCAGAGCGTCAGGACGGCTACTGGGCTCACCGTGGCCAGCCAGAGAGACCACGAAAATCCCCGTAAGTATTGTATCGCGGGATTTTTGAGGCTGGATGTGGGCTGAATGGTGAGACCCAATGGGAGTGGCGTAGAGGGTGTACTGACGTAATGTTAAGGATGGGTCAAAAGTAGTACTTGATCCTTCGCAATTGTTATAAACAGGATAGGCATTATTATAAAAACTCAGGTGTATTTCCCAAACTATGCCAACTCGGTTTGCGTAAAAAGCCTCCGGGCGGCCGAATTTGCTGGCACACCTATAAATCGCTAGAATAATGGTGATGCCATCATCACTAATAACAACGAAGATTTGCGTACCTCACCTTCGCCCCGACTTGGTCTTGCGTCCACATTTGAATGAGCGTTTGAAAGCGGGGTTGCATTGTACTTTAACCTTAATCTCTGCTCCTGCTGGCTATGGCAAAACTACTCTGCTTGCGGGATTAGCTAATAATGGTCTGCTGACAGCCTGGCTATCTCTCGATGAAGGAGATAATGATCCAGTTCGATTCTGGACCCATTTCATTTCGGCATTGCAGACAAAGCAACCGCACCTGGGTAATACTGTCCTCCAGATGCTAAGGTCTCTCGAGAGCTCAGACATTCAATCTCACTTGATCGAACTAATCAACGAGATAGCAGGCGATGAGTCATCAATCCAACCTTACATTCTTATTCTTGATGACTACCATTTGATAGAAGAGCAGGCTATCCATAAAGACCTATACTTTATCATTGAGCATCTACCATGGCAACTTCGTCTGGTTATCTCTACTCGTGCTGATCCACCTCTACCTTTAGCCCGAATGCGCGCTCGCGGACAACTTAGTGAATTTCGGGCTCAAGACTTACGCTTCACTGTGAAGGAAACAGACATCCTGTTGAACGGCATTATAGGTTTAGGCCTTTCGGACGAAGAAGTCGCTGCTATTGATGCTCGCACTGAGGGCTGGATTGCCAGTTTGCAGATGGCAGCAATCTCAATGCAGAGGCGTCAGGACATTCCGTCATTTATTACAGCTTTCACCGGAACTCATCGCCATGTGCTGGATTATCTGACTGAAGAGGTGCTGGTCCGACAAACTGAAGACACGCGCTCGTTCTTGCTAGAGACTTCTATACTGAACCGTATGACCGGCTCACTATGCGATGCCATCACTGGACGGCAGGATGGGGAGGAGATGATTGAGCGATTAGATAATGCCAACTTGTTCTTAGTATCACTCGATGATGAGCGCAAGTGGTACCGCTACCATAACTTATTTTCCTCTATGTTAAGTAGTCGCCTGCAACAATTGAATCCAGAACGAGTAGCTGACCTTCGGACAAAAGCTGCAATCTGGTTTCAACAAAACGGATTCATGGAAGAGGCTATATCGCACGCACTTGCGACCAGGGATTACGAGTTGTCGTCACGATTAATTGATGAGGCAGCGCCGGTGTTCCTGATACGCGGTGAGCTTGGAATCTTGTTGAACTGGCTCGTAAAGCTGCCTGAAGCGACCGTCCGGAGATATCCTAGTCTTTGCGTATACAATGCCTTTGCGCTTTCCAGGGTGGGACGAATGGATGCATCTGAAACGTGGCTAAGGCAAGCTGAAGGTATTACCCTACCAGGATTTCTGAAAACGCTTGCAACAATGACAGAAGCAATACTTGCCACCTCGCGTAATGACGATAAAACAACAATAGAGCTTTTTTATCAGATTCTGGAGGAAAGAGAGAGCCTTTCTAATATAGGGACAAATGATGAGGTGGTATACAGTCTCGTCGCAAAGCTAGCTGCTGCGGCATTTCTCAGTGAAGCCCAGGTAACTCACGGCCAACTACGGGGAGCTATCGATACCTGCAAGCGCGGCCTGAGCCTGGTTCAAGATAAAGCATTAGAGGAATCATTGTCATCTATGGTATGCTTTTTGCACGTTCGTCTTGCCTGGGTACTATACGAACGAAACGAAATGGAAGGTGCAACTCAGCACACAATGATGGCCAGCGAAATAGGTGGGTATGCAGGAAATAAACAGGTTCAGGCATGCAGCTCTATTGTTCAAGGACTAGTTCGGCAGGCTGAGGGAGACGATAAGGCAGCGCTTGACCAGGTACGCAAGGCCGAGCAGATTTCACCCAGAGGCAATTTGTCGCCATATTCAATCTCTAGGTTGCCATGGCAGTTGCGGATTTGGTTTGCTCAAGGGGACATCACGGCCGCTGCACAGCACATTCAGGCTTATGAGCCAGTTTTGGGCATGGGACGGGGTGGACTGCTTCAAGAGACAGTAGACATAGCTCTCGGGCATATTAGGTTGGCAGAAGGCAAGTTCAGTGAAGCCGAGGCGTTATTGGCAAGGGTACAGCAGGAAGCGGAAAATTCAGGCCGCATGGGAAATGTGATCGAGATTCTGCTCCTCCGCGCATTGGCGGCACGATCACTGTGCAATATGGCTCAGGCAATTGACTTACTCAGTAGAGCACTGAAGCTCGCCGAGCCGGAAGGTTACCTTCGTATCTTCGTTGACCTGGGCATGCCTATGGCTGCGCTGTTAAGAGAGGCCGTCTCACAGTGTATTATTTCCAACTATGTTCGCGAGTTGCTGGCTGAATTCGAAAAGAAAAAACGCCACACTAAGCCGTTTACCTATCAGCCCCTAGCTGAGTCACTCACTGAGCGTGAGCTTGAAGTACTGCGTTTGCTTACTGATGGCCTGTCAAACGAGGAAATTGCCGGAAAACTTGTACTTACACTGGGTACAATTAAGAGCCATGTTCATAATATCTATGCTAAATTGGGTGTCCGTAGTCGTGCCCAAGCAATCAAACGAGCCACGACCTTGAATCTTCTCTAAATATAGCCTTCGACCGTTTTCAATATAATCCTCCAAATCTATCCTAAGATAGATGCCGCTCTATCCTCCCGATTTGTAACATATAGTCAGGTGAGCAGAAGGTCACAAAATCGGGAGGATAACAGTGAGTGAGAACGGTAGCCAGATAACGCGTTATGAAATTAAAGTAAGAGGTCACCTTGATGATCGCTGGTCCGAGTGGTTCGACGGGATGGACATTCGGAATCTACCCGGTGGAGATACTATTTTATATGGCATGGTTATTGACCAGGCAGCATTGCACGGTCTATTAATCAAAATCCGCGACCTGGGCTTGCCATTGGTATCTGTCCATACCAGCCCCTCCCGACATGCACCGGTCGGACTGGATTTGGAAGCAACAGACCGCCCGACTGTTTATTCAAGAACTCCAGACTGCGATATATTAAAATCACGTTTGGAGTTTAATAAGACGGACAACAAGGAAAAATTAACCGAGATGGTTAAAAGGAGATACGCTAAGATCGCCTCATTCTATGATCTGATGGACAACCTCACAGCAGGATCGAACGAGTCCAAGTGGCGGCAGCTATCATGGAGTAAGGCGGAGGGCTCTACTATCCTGGAGATTGGCATAGGTACCGGCAGGAATTTCCCCTACTACCCCTCAGGGGTACAAATAACTGGCATCGATTTCAGTGATAACATGCTAAAGCAGGCCAGAAACAAGGCCATAAAACAGAACATACAGGTACAGCTAAGTTTGATGGATATTCAGAAGATGGAATTTACAGACAACACATTTGACTCCGTTGTCGGCACTTTTATATTTTGTACGGTGCCGGATCCGATACGTGGGTTGGCTGAGGTCAAGCGTGTTCTCAGACCTGGCGGCAAACTGGTGCTGCTGGAGCACGTCATAAGTGACAACCATGTCCTGGCATGGATAATGAATCTGCTCAATCCCATAGTATTGCGGGTTGGTGGCGGAAATATCAACCGTCATACAGTAGATAATGTAGCCAAAAGCGGTTTGGTCATCGAGAAAGTAACCACTGCCAGAGGGATCAACAAACTCATAGAAGCAAGAAAACGAGTTTAGGCTGATCGAGACTTAGTATCCGATATTTGGGTTTGGTTATGAATTCGGAGGAATGGGAAACATTGGCGAAGGAGGTGCAGTCATGGTTAATGACAAGAGCTTATATTATTATGGAACCATTTACCACATTCTTATTGATCCTCTAGTAAAAGAATCTTGGAAACAGATAATCAATGTGGTACCTGAGAATTCAAGAGTCTTTGATGCGGGCTGTGGTACAGGGGGATTAGCTTTGTTGCTCAGGAAAAAGAAAAACTGCCAGGTCGTTGGAGCTGATTTGTCTCGCCGGATGTTAGATTTCGCAAATAAAGCGAATCCTTATGATAACGTTAAATTCTTGCACATGGATATCAGCAATATTACAGCGTACCAGGAAAACAGTTTCGATTATTCGGTTATGTGTCAGGTAATCCATGAAATACCGGCTGATAAGCAGCCAAAAGTTCTATCTGAATTAATGCGAATCGGGAGAAAAACAGTGATTCTCGATTCTAATACCCCTTTGCCCCAAAATATTATTGGCATAGTTATTCGCATGCTTGATGCCACTTTTGGAAGAGACCATTATGATAATTTCAAATCATATATTGCTTCAGGTGGTGTTATCGGAATCCTGGAAAGGTCTGGACTAATATCAAACGTAGTTCAACGATTTATATTTAGACATAATTGCCAGCAGATTGTCATATTAGCCAGATAGAGATTAGTTGTGACTATGATAGACAAAAAGTTTGAATAATTAAAGGAGGTGTGGTCATGGAAAATAGATCAGCATCTGTGAAGCGATCGGTATGGTGGCGTTTTCTTCGTGTCCTGGTAATTGTTTTTCTGATTGTAGGTATTGTTACCGCGGCTTTGGACGCAACGTTTGGCGGTTTCGCGCCTTTCATGTGGTTTCTGTTGTCCCTTGTAGCCCTGCTCATTGCCATTTGTAACGAGGTATTGAGGATAGCCGACTTCCTGGAAAGCAAGAAATAGGGTGGGGGAGGGCAACCCGAAAGGGCCCGGAAAAGTATTCTCGAACGGGCAACAGTAAATGCCTGCATCTCATACGTATATCATGAAACAGTGCATAGCGGTGCCCTTTCCTTCATCGAATAGAGCAGGTATAAAAACTAAAGAAACTAAAATGTTTTGGGGCTATATTTAATAGCCCACAAAAGGTCCTGTTTGTCCTCCTGCTGTTTGCCTGTTTCATGCGGCCTGGCCCGTTCTGCGACAGGTGCCCCCTGAGGGATCAGCCTCTGGTGAAGGGGGATATGATCTGGGTAGATTGTGGGTAAGTGGCTCTTAAAATTACAAAAAGAAAAGGAAGGCCATTGTTAAATCTCGCTCCTCAGGCAGGATTGAAACTAACGATTAAAGTAATTTAACAGATTAGTTATATCTGAATGTGATATTATGTTATGAAAAGGAGATAAAAACATGGAGAAATATTTAATTGAGGAGACTTTAACGTCCCAGGCAGTGCAGGGTATACTGCAGAAACCCGAAGACCGTGGCAAGGTTCTTGCCCCTATTTTTGTGGCTGCGGGTTGCAAGCTGGAGCAGTTCTACGTTTCCGGTATCGAAAACAAAGCTCTGATGATAGCCGAGTCTCCTGATCTTGAAAGCATATATATCTTGATGATGGCTTTTCAAGCTGGTGGAACGGCATTATCTATAAAGTGTACGCCTTTGATACCTGTTTCTGAAGCAGTAGACCTGTTTAAAAAAGCATCTCGTCTGGATTTCAATGCTCCTGGCAAGTGATGAGTCGAGTTGATTTATATATATTAATATGACTGAAATATCTATTGATTTGGCTCCTCGGGCAGGATTCGAACCTCCCGCCTGGGGCGGGCGGTTAATCCGCCTGAGGCGGACCCGCTCTGACGTTGAGCATGGTCTTCAGCCATTCTCTGCCTTTACCGGATTTCAATGATTTTTCACATTTCATAGCTTCGGCCCTTGTAGAGTATTGTTCAGATAGGATAAGTTTCTACGGACTTCGACCAGGGGTAATATAATAATAAGATTAAAGGCAGGCCATCTCTGCGCGTACTGGAGCACCGATGGGTGGGGAAGCCCGGCCCGCTGTGCGAGCGGTGCCCGCTTTGAGACCATCGAGTGAGTTACGCCGAAGAAGTCTCCCACATCCTCCAGCGTCCAGTTCATCAGCATGTGGAACTAGGTGACACCTGAAAATACCCTCTTTTATTGACAGCTCTAAGTCTAATGTTATAATGACATTAAAACTTTATATTACATAATGATTAATGGAGGGGGAAATGGTTAACGCAAACACTCACAAAGAAAGACAGGACGTTATTATAGATTCACTATCATGCTTAACGGCAGGCTCATTATTCATAACAATTTTCTTTACCATTCCATTACAGTTCCCAATTAACTATTTGATAATAATTGTCGGAGTATTGTTATTACTATTATCTCCAATGTTATGCATATTCATATATAAAGAAGCAAGTATAACCAAGGCTCAAAAACTATTGAGGGTAGCACGACCTACACTAGGTGTAGCTACATTATTATCAATAGCATTTGCTGGGCTGAGCATTATTAGCCTATTTCATGACCTTAAACTGCCTGTATTAGCGGTAATTTTTTTAATTTATATAATTCTATGCCTCATTCTTTTTATTTTTGCTCAGGCATTCCTGATATTTAGACGTTAACTTGAATAACAAATCTTAAAAACAGGTTTAGGGATTGCTCTCCGGCGGGTGCCTGCTAGGGGAGCGGCTGTATATAGGCGCGAACACGCAGTTTTTGATATTATGTAAAAGAGTATTATGATCGAACCAAGAGAGATAGAAGAAGTCTCAAAACAACTCGGAGTCCATACATCGCATGTTCAGCGAGACTATGTGCATAGTTGGCTTTTATCCCAGCTGTATTCATCAAGTCCACTTGGAAAGCAACTTGTATTAAAGGGTGGAAACTGCCTTCGGAAGGCATACTTTGAAAGCGGGCGCTACTCACGTGACCTCGACTTCTCAACCACCATACGTATATCAGACTCTGATCTTGGACGGGAACTCAATGATGTCTGCCAAGCTCTGGGCAAACGTACCGGTATAATATTTGATACCGAGCGGACACGGATACAGGATAAACGTGGAGCTGACTTAGATAAAAATATCTCCGAAGCAAGGTTGTATTTCCGTGACTTCTTTGGCCAAGAGAGTGAGCTTATTATTGGGGTTCGCCTCGATGTAACACAGTTTGATCGACTATATCTACCAGTTCAAGAACGCTACTTAATCCATCCGTATTCTGATGCCGATAATTGTTCAGCACTCATCCGGTGCATTAAGCTCGAGGAACTCTTGGCCACGAAGATGCGATGCCTTCTTCAAAGACGGCATATTGCAGATTTATTCGACCTTGCATATGCAACACTACTCAGTCAAGAATTGGAGATAAACAGGGCAGAACTATTGTCAGTCTTCTTTAAAATAACCATATTTGGAAGGAGCCCAGGCGTCGCAAAGGGACTATTTATTGATCTTCCACTTGAGGTCCTCAGCAGGTTTTGGTCGAACTATATAGCATGTCCAAGGAAGTCTCGGTTCTCCTTCGAAATGGCGAAAAATTACTTACTATCACTAGTAGATAGCTTAATCCCTGACAAAGCAATCCACGAGCGAAGCCCAATCATATTTCCCTCTTCTCTCAGAAACCCGATAATAGAGGCAGGACAGGTGCTTACTCTTCTCAAACTGAGATATGATGGGATTATGCGCCTTGTTGAACCATATTCCTTAGTTTTTAAGATGCGTCAGGATGGTATTGCTCGCGAGTACTTTTATGCGTATGATACAACAGGAGGGCATTCTGGACCGGGTATAAAGGCATTCTTACCAGGGAAGGTAGAATCTATAGAGAATACCGATCAGCGATTTGAGCCGCGGTTCGAGGTGGAATTAAGTAAAGCAGGGGGTGCGGAAATTGCAGGGAGATTTGAGGGCCATCCGGGTTCGCGCAAAAACATATATGCTGGGTATCCACAATATAAGATACAATGCCCCTACTGCCTTCGTAGTTTCAAGCGCAGTAAATACGATACTAGACTAAATCCACATCAAGATCGATATGGTAACCAGTGCCTTGGGCGAGTTGGCTACTTGTTATAAACTATATATAATTTGCCCATTGAACTCAATTTATTATTAACGCGCACCTTCGGGTGGGGTAAGGTTACTTCTATCTGACTGTGATAGTGATGCCCAAGCATTTACCGCTTCATGCCTTGCATCATGCATAGCTGAAAGTAACTCAGCTATATTTTTAGCAGTTGGCCAATTGTTAGCATTCAAGCTGCGTGATCCGCCCATGGCAACTTCAGGAGGAAATCCTACGTCTACATTTGAGACCATAAATGACCAAGGATTACGGTTTAGTGCATTACCTACTTCTACAATTAGTTTAGTCATATCATTAACTTTTTGTTTTGCTTTATCTAGCTTTATTTTTGCGTCTAAGTATTTACGTATCGGATCTTCTGCCATACTACACCTCCAGAATTTATTGTAGTATACGAAAAATAAGATGTAAACATTTAAATTTACAATAAAAAAGCCCCTGGCATAATAACCGGGGCTAATTCGATCTTGGTAGTAGTTGAATTATTGAGCTGGCTCCTCGGGTAGGACTCGAACCTCCCGCCTGAGGCGGACTCGCTCTTCCGTTGAGCATGGTCTTCAGCCATTCTCTGCCTTTACCGGATTTCAATGATTTTTCACATTTCATAGCTTCGGCCCTTGTAGAGTATTGTTCAGATAGGATAAGTTTCTACGGACTTCGACCAGGGGTAATATAATAATAAGATTAAAGGCAGGCCATCTCTGCGCGTACTGGAGCACCGATGGGTGGGGAATCCCGGCCCGCTTTGCGACAGGTGCCCACTGGGGGAGCAGCCATATATGGGCGCAAACACGCAGGTTTTGGGCTTATTAAATAAAGCCCCAAAAAGTCTCCCCTTGTCTCCCCCTGCTGCACATATATAAACAAATAGGAGGGAGATGACTAGTCTGGAGAAACCGGGGCCGCTATGCGAGCGGTGCCCACTGAAAGAACAGCCTTATATCGCAGGCCACGGGGCAGCTGGCAGCGTATTGGTGGTCGGCGAGTGCCCGGGGCAGACGGACGCGGAGAAGGGAGATACTGATCTACTGGAACAATGTTGACAGGAATTCCTCTGGCTTTTTCACCACTATACCGAATATATTTCTAAGTTCTTCGGATATACAAAGGATTCCTTTATCCCAGGTCAAGAATATATCTCTGTGAAGCAAGTAATGTGCATGCAAGTGATCCCAGTCCCGCCAGTCAGGTGGATTATTTCCACGCTTAGTTGCTAAATTACAGGCGGCTGAAAAGTAGTTCTCGAATTCTTCGTCACCTAGCATGTCTCTCCCAATTTCCCAGTAGCCTATACGGGTAACAGAGCCTACTTCTTCGATGTTCAACTCAGGCAAGTTGTTTAGCCTGTCTGATAGTAGGGGCATGGGTAAGTCCTCATGAATCCTAGCTGTCACTGCAAGCTCTAATCTACCCTTCTCTGCCAAGTCCAGTAAATCTTTAACGACCTTTTGTTTATCTCGATCCTTCCAGTACTCAAGCAGTAAATTGGTATCCAATGTTATTCTATGAATGCTCATAATTTATATTATATATTAACTGATCTCTAGATAATCGACTATAGTGTCACTAGATAATTGATATTTGGAGAAACGCTATGTCAGCCATTCCCTATTCAGAGATCGAATACAGCTCACCTTAGTCTCTGTAGACTTGCCTGGAAAATTCCATGAGGCGGTTATATGCACTCGTGGAAGATTTAAGGGCCTTTAAGCGAGACCACGTGGACGATGGGAGCAGTATGTGTACTCAGGATGTTCGCCCTACGCATCCCATCCACCTGCTCAAGCTAGCTGCTATTGAAATGCGCTACCATTGACATCAACCACCTGAGCGGATAGAATTCGCCCAAATAGATACAATACACTTATGTGATGACTGGTAGGTGACTCTCAAATAACATAAAAATACTACACAGAGGTGGGCGAATATGGATCGTAAACCAAAAGCAATCAAACTTGTAAATTTAGAAGAAGAACTACTTCATTCAGGAAGGAAATTACTGCACTGTATCTTTGAGGATCGCTACGGCAATTTACGTTTCTCCTACCGTTGGACGGCTCCATATAGAGGTAAAGAGGGTGATTATGGCATTGAGCATTTGTTTTTTAGTAGCCTCCAGGTAGAAGAATGGAATGATCCTTCAGGTGTATGGACACAAGAACTCAAAAAGGTATCCGAAGAGGTACCTTCATTAGGTGAGTTGAAACTGCCAGTCGAGATTGGGATCAGTGAGGCAATCGAAGATATTAAAGTAGATAATAAAGGTGTATCTAGAGAATACTGGAAAATATGCATCGAGATATCAAATGATGAACAGGATGTTTACCTTTATCAAAAAGATGGTAATCAATTTTTAAGTATCGGCCAAATACGTATGTCTTGGGAAGCTTTGAAGCGAGAAATTTTTCAAACAGGACATGCGAAATATATTTCGAAAGAAATGTCACCTGTATATGCTGAAGATTCCCGTGGATACATTTTAGAGGACCCTGTATTAGGAATCCAATTCTGGATTTGGCTGGAAAAAGCGGCTGATAGAGTTCAGTATGAAACCACTACTAGAGACATCGCCTTTCGGATTCGTTCTTTTATACGCAGCCGTCTTTCAGAATATAAATCTCTTAAAAAGGGATTCCAAGAATGAAGGGTTATAGGTATTAAGTCTGTACAGTTAATTGTTGGACTTAATGCTTGAAAAGAAAAAGACCCCAGTTATTGAGCCGAGGGCTAACTTATTCTTGGCAGCAAAGATTTAATCTGAACCAAAGGCCCCTGTGTGGCTGATACGGAAGTTGGCTCCTCGGAGAGGACTCGAACCTCCCGCCTGGGGCGGGCGGTTAATCCGCCTGAGGCGGACCCGCTCTGCCGTTGAGCATGGTCTTCAGCCATTCTCTGCCTTTACCGGATTTCAATGATTTTTCGCGTTTCATGGCTTCGGCCCTTGTAGAATATTGCTCTGACAGGACAAGCTTCCAAGGGCCTCGACCGCGGGTGTACCGAGCTAAGCCCGTTTTATGTTCAAGCAAACGGCGAGGCAGGTCATTAGTTTGGCCGATGTAGAACTTGTTGGTTGATTCGCTGAGAAGCACGTATACAGTGTACATCGTAGAAGATTGGCTCCTCGGAGAGGACTCGAACCTCTAACCTGTGGCGGGCGGTTAATCCGCCTGAGGCGGACCCGCTCTGCCGTTGAGCATGGTCTTCAGCCATTCTCTGCCTTTACCGGATTTCAATGATTTTTCGCGTTTCATGGCTTCGGCCCTTGTAGAATATTGCTCTGACAGGACAAGCTTCCAAGGGCCTCGACCGCGGGTGTACCGAGCTAAGCCCGTTTTATGTTCAAGCAAACGGCGAGGCAGGTCATTAGTTTGGCCGATGTAGAACTTGTTGGTTGATTCGCTGAGAAGCACGTATACAGTGTACATCGTAGAAGATTGGCTCCTCGGAGAGGACTCGAACCTCTAACCTAGCGGTTAACAGCCGCCCGCTCTACCGTTGAGCTACCGAGGAATGCAGTGTGCTGCGGCCGGCCCGGCTTGAAGTCTATGACAGCGGTTTTAAAGTATAGACCGTGCACCTTGTAACCAGAATCAACCGGCTGGCAGTCCAAGACGACTGGTATTATAGCATTATACAGTTGATAAGAAAAATGGGTGTATAGGTTCAGTTGATGGCGGACACTATCCTCCTTATCATTTTACTAAAC
>CAZQRP010000019.1:0-63547 GCA_964596125.1 uncultured Dehalococcoidales bacterium
ACGATTCTATTATCGCTATTATCTCATAATCTGGAACTTATTCAGATCTTCCCTAATATTGTTTCGCCTTGTAGATCTTGCACAGGGCTGTCCTTAAAGGCCAGTTGCCGGACCTTGGATTGCAGTGGTCAGGATCATCATCAGTGAGAACGTTAGCATTCGATTCCCATACTCCATGCAGCCAGGGCTCCTCGCCGGGAAGCTCGGGAAACCACCAACCATGTTCACAGTGGACTACCCGCGGGTTTATCCCCTTAAAAAGCTGGCATTTCATCCTGATTTTCCCCCGTAGCGTCTCTATCCATACCCATTCGCCATCGTTAATACCCAAATCCTGTGCCGTCTCCGGATTGATTTGCACCAGTGGATGAGGGTGCTTCTTGCGCGCGAAGTCTATCTGACGGTGCTCCGAGTGATACATGGCTATAAAGCGACCTCCGGTGATCAGCATAAACGGATACTCTTTTGCCAGGTCAGGCTGCGAAAAGGGCGATTCAAAGGGTTCTTCAAACCTGGGCAAGGGATCATATCCCAGCTTCTCCAGTACCATCGAGTAAAGCTCCACTTTCCCTGTTGATGTAGCAAAACCTATCTTCTCGTATTTCTTATATTCGTCCGGAGGAAATTCAAAACCTCCTCTATCCATGAACTCCTTGAAGGTTATTCCCAGCGGCTCAAGATTGTAATCATAGACCTCCTCAAGGTCCTTCCACGGCCAGTCCTGCTCCTGACCCAGCCTTATCCCCAGACCCCTGAAAATATCATAGTCGGTCCTGTGGTCATACTCACCGGGCACCATCGACGGCAAGGCTTTCTCCCCACCATAGAAACTAATATCTGATGCCTCAAAAAAACCAGGCCGTTCCATCCACGAGGCTATTGGCAGTATATAATCGGCCAGCTCCGCTGACGGGGTCCTCCAGATGTCTAATACCACATAAAGGTCCAGGCTCTTGAGAGCCTCATACACCAGTCTGGTGTTACCCTGGGTGACCATAGGATTGCTGTGCGTCGAAATCGCCGCCCTCACCGGATACGGCTCACTGGTGAGCATAGCCCGGTAGGCTGTGGGAGCATGGGCATTACCTACGCAGGTAAGAACCGAATAAGGCACTTTCCACACCGGCAGACTGTTCTCAAGAATCAGGTCAAAGCCTGGTAAGCCTTGCAGCTTGAATCGGTCACTACCAAGCTGCTTCTGTTTCTGCTCCGGCGATAACCGCCCAATTGCCTCCCATTCAGTGCTGCTTCTGCACTTGGGCGGACCCGATATGTAGTGCCCTCCCTCAATATCAATGTTCCCGGTTATCGCAGCTATGATTAACCTGGCCTGTACGGCATCAATAGCGTTTTGCAGATGTTCGAGACCCATACCGTGTGCAGAGTATAATGTCTTACTCTTGCTGCATATTCTTGCCGCTTCTCGAATCTTATCCGCATCGGTCCAGGTGATTTCAGCAGCCTTCTCAGGTGGATATTCCTTTGCCCGCTCTACGACTTTATCAAAGCCATGGCACCATTTCTCTACGAATTCTTTATCATACAAATCCTCTTCAATAATTACATTAATCATTGACATCATTAAGGCGGTATCTGTACCTGGCCTGAGCTGAAACCATAGGTCAGCCATCCTGGCCGCTTCTGTTTCCCTGGGATCGATGACAATAAGCTTAAATCCTGCCTTCTTGGCATCTCGTATTGATTTCCATGGACGAAGATAGCTTTGCGAAAAATTTGCACCTACCAGGAGAATACATCTCTCCTCTGCTTTATCACCGGGGCGAGCGCCAACCATTCTCATGGCGACTCTTGGTCGATGTGGCCAGCCAAACATGGCAGCACTGGTCGAAACCCATGGGCCGTAGCATATATTGCTCTGTCCGAACCAGTTGGGAGTACCGAAGAGGTTAGCGAAGCGGCATTGGAAGTCTCTGGTTCTCCAGGTGCCTGTGGTAATAGCCAGAGCCTCAGCCCCGTACTTCTGCCTTATCTGCTCGAGCTTTGCTGCAATCTCATCAAGTGCCTTATCCCAGGCAATAACCTCCCATTTCCCCTCACCTTTCTTTCCGGCTCTTCTCAGTGGAAAGTTGACACGGTCCGGATGGTACATCATTTCCTTGGCACCGATTAACCTGATACAGCCCTTGGTGGGGGGATATATTTGGTCCCACAAAGGATAAGAACGGTCCACATCAAAGTCTATAAGCCGGCCGTTCTCGCTATGAACAAGCACCCTGCAACGCGCATGGCAGTGCTCACAAACAGCTCGTTTCGTTTCTTGAACCATGTTTGCCCCTCCTTTCTTCAGATGATACTATACTGCTTTCAGAAAGCAAGAGCAATACCTGAAATAGCTTTTATAACGTGCATCTTCAAATTAACCTGTTTTTACTGATGCCATACAGTTCCCTTGCGATGATGTTGGTTGCGCACAGTTATCTTATGCTATACAACCTGAGCCGATTTCACGTTAGAATATCAACATGGCGTCGCCGAAGCTATAGAAGCGATAGCCAGAACTCATGGCTTGCTGGTATGCGTACAAGATGAAGTTATGGCCGGCAAAGGCTGAAACCAGCAGTAACAGTGTTGATTTGGGAAGATGGAAGTTGGTAATCATGGCGTCTGTTATGCGAAACCGATAACCGGGAAGGATAAATAAGTCGGCGTTGCCACTAAAAGGCTGGATGGTACCGGACAGAGATGCTGATTCAATGAGCCTGACTGTGCTGGTACCTACAGCTATTACTCGCTTGCCAGCTTCTTTGGATTGATTAAGTAGCGCAGCGGTTTCTGAGCTTAACTGTCCATGCTCCGTATGTATGTGATGATACCTGGGATCATTGACCCGGATTGGCTGGAAGGAGTCCAGTCCAATGTGGAGAGTGATAAAAGCAAATTGGACCCCCTTTTGCTGGAGTTCGTTCAGTAATCGTGGAGTGAAATGGAGACCGGCAGTTGGTGCTGCCACACTCCCTTTTATCCTGGCGTACACTGTCTGATAGCGCTCTGGCTGGGACAATGTGCTGTGTATGTAGGGAGGGAGTGGAACTTGACCCAGTTCCTCAAGCCAGCTTTCGTCTGAGAAACGGACCACTCTGATTCCACCTTCGCCTCGTTCCAGCACATCTGCTATCATTTCTTTGTCGGCTACCGATGGCCCTCCTGTCAGGCTTATTTTATTTCCTGTGGTTATCTTTTTACCGGGCCGTACCAGGGTTTCCCAGGTACAATTGTCTAATCGGCGCAGCAATAACAGTTCAACCTTGGTTTGGCTGTCCAATTTTTGCCCTGAGAGTCGGGCAGGGATAACCCGGCTGTCATTAAACACCAAAGTATCACCATCATGGAGACAGTCAGGCAAATTGAAAAATCGGTGATGCTCAATCTTGCTATTGGCTCGATTAAGAGTCATAAGACGGGAATGGTCCCGTGGCTCGATGGGTGTTTGAGCAATAAGCTCGGCAGGCAAATGGTAATCGAAATCACCGATGTTCATGGGTGGCTCTACTGAATACTCCAGGGTGTATCGAATTATAGTTCATTTTCCTATGAAGTGCA
This sequence comes from uncultured Dehalococcoidales bacterium, assembly GCA_964596125.1. Lineage (GTDB taxonomy): Bacteria > Chloroflexota > Dehalococcoidia > GIF9 > UBA5629 > CAZQRP01. The sequence continues at coordinate 3,562 of CAZQRP010000019.1, forward strand.
GGATAATATTGATTACTATAGTCAATAGAATGCTTGCAATAAGGAAGGTAACAACAGGAAAATAGAACGAGAAGCTGTCCTTTTTGATAACTATATCTCCGGGGAGTTTGCCTAAAAACGGGATATGCTGAGCAAAAATCAGTATCAGTCCCAGTAGTACAATAGAACCGCCAACTATCAACAATATTTTGCCGATTCCTTCCATAACGCTACCCCTATATTTTTGCATGGGAACGGGAGTAGTGGCTGAGGTTGCTGATGGCTTTTGCCGCTCTTTCTAAAGAGTGGAAGACTGGTATTGAAGCCTCAGATAGCTTACGTTCTATCTCAAGCCGCTCCAGTTCAAAAAGACCAGGTGGTAAAATAGCTACTACCGGTTTGTCCTGCCTGGTTCTAAGGTCTATAAACACATCGTTTAGGTCATGCACTGTCTCAAAATCCATAAGCCGCAGAAGGATGCCCATATCCTCCTGGATTAAAAGAAGATCGACAACCGGGTCAGCAAGGATAGATAGTATAGCTTCTTGCAGGGTTGTCATATTACGACCATAGGTACAAACATCAACAGGATTATGCAAAATATTTACCACTCTACCCAGCAGGTTACCCAGATGTTGTTCTGTTGCTGGAGCAAACCGCGGGATGACAAGGCCGTACTCAGCGAAGATGTCACTGGCTGAAACACAAATACCGCCACCACCATCAACAAATCCGCCAACGATAGCTATGCCTTTTCCTTGCCACCTGTGGAGTTGTTGAAAGATTAGCAGGGTATCTGTTAACTCTTCCAGGCTGTACACTTCAATAGCACCAGCTTGCTTTAATGCTGCTGACCAATTAACAGATGGGCTGGATAAAGAGCCGGTATGAGACTTGGCTGCCTCAGCGCCGGCCTCTGTTCTACCGCCTTTCCAGACGATTAGTGGTTTCACCTTGGCTATCTTCCGCATTGCGCGAAAGAGACGTTTACCATGACGGCTTCCTTCAAGATAAGAACCTATGACAGAGGTTTTCGGATCAGCGCCCAGGTACTCAAGGAAATCAGGGCTGTCGAGGTCGATGCCGTTACCGATACTAACACCTTTACTGTATTTGATACCGCGAGCTACCCCAATTTCGGCTAGCTTGCCGCCGATGCTGCCGCTCTGGCAAATATAGCCTATTGAACCGCTTTCACCTATTATTCCCGGAGCCCCGTAGGGGATCTTACTCTCAGGGTTGTATATACCGGCACTGTTAGGTCCGATGATACGAAAACCACCCTGCTGCGCCTTCGTAAGCAGTTCTTTTTCCATATCACGCCCTCTGGGATCGCCGCTCTCACTAAAGCCAGCAGTAAAGAAGTGGACAATGGATACTTTCTTGGCTATACAATCATCAAGCAGGCCGGGTACCGCATCTCTTGGTATATGGACGCTCGCGAAATCTACATTCTCTGGAATTGCCAGGAGGCTGGGGTAGATTTTTAGACCCAAAATTTCTCCATCGACGAGGCCAACAGGATAGATTCTACCACCGAAGCTGGAATCTAAAAGTGCTTCAATCCAGCGGTAGCTAGCCTTCCTCTTTTCATTGGGTGCAACGCCAACGACGGCAATCGATTCGGGATAGAAGACGGGTTTGAATTTTTGAAGTAGCTCTTTTTGGGACATTGTATTGTATGGTTGTTTTAGCTGATAAAGTCAGGGCGGTGTAAAGAACCGCCCTGATAATGTTGAGCTTACCGTTGCTTAGAACAGTCCCTGAACTTTACCGGTTTTAGTATCGACATCTACCCTTCTAAAAGCTGGATCTGAGCTGGTCCCGGGCATCAGGCTTATAGTTCCTGCACAGGGACAGAGGAATTTAGCTCCGGAATAAATTAACACATCACGGACAGGTAAAGTCCATCCCTTGGGCACGCCTTTGATCACAGGATCATGGGTAAGGCTCAGATGGGTTTTCACCATCATGGTGGCGTATTCATCATATTTGGCATCACTCTCAAGCATTTTTGCCTTTGCTTCGGCATCAGGTGTCCAGGATACGCCATCGGCTCCATATACTACCTTTGCAATTTTTTCGACCCGCTCTCGCAGCTTCATTTCCATTGGATATAAGAACTTGAAATCATTCTTTTCTTCGCAGGCGTCCGTAACAGCATCTGCCAGTTCCAGAGCACCGTCGCCGCCATTGGCCCAGTGGGTGGATAGAGCACAACGTGCTCCTGCTGCCTCGGCTGCCTTTCGCACTAATGCGATCTCTTCCTTGGTATCTGTATGGAAGGCATTGATGCATACCACCGGATTGATGCCGGATGTCCTGATGGTGTTGATGTGATGAAGCATATTTTCAACTCCCTTTTCCAGGAGTCCCAGATCTTCTTTGGTATAAGACTCGGGGAGTGGTAGTCCAGCTACAACCTTAGGGCCGCCGCCGTGCATTTTCAATGCTCTAATGGTAGTGGTAAGTACTGATACATGCGGTTTGAGACCGCTGTAGCGGCATTTGACGTTCCAGAATTTCTCGAAACCGATATCCGCTGCGAAGCCGCTTTCTGTGACATGGTAATCAAACATTTTTAGACCTATGCGGTCGGCGATGATGGAGGACTGACCAACAGCGATGTTGGCAAATGGACCTGCATGTACCATGCAAGGCTGGTATTCTACGGTACAGCATAAAGTGGGATTGATGGTATTCCTCATCCATGCAGTCATGGCGCCGCCGACTTCCAGGTCTCCGGTGGTAACTATATTACCTTTTTTATCAAATGCCAGGGTAATATCGTCCATTCTCTGGCGCAGGTCTGCTAGATCCGTGACAATGGATAGCATTGCCATGAGTTCTGAACTCACGGCGATACCGAACTTGGACTGCATCGTGAAGCCGTCCATTCGGCCGCCCAGACCTATGACTATATTTCTCAGGCTCTGAGCACAGAAATCCAGGATCCAGCCCATCTCCACCCTGGTGGGGTCGATGTCCAGCCGGCGCATCCTGGTCCGCTTAGCAAGTTCATTATCATCGTAGTTACGTTCGTGCTGCATTCTGGAGGTAAGTGCCACCATGGCCAGGTTGTGGGCATTCATAATATCATTGATGTCGCCGGTCAGCCCCATAGAGAACTCGGTCATCGGAATAAGTAACGCATTACCGCCGCCGGCAGCGGTCCCCTTGATGTTCATGGTGGGACCACCTGAAGGCTGGCGAAGACAGCCACCTACATTTTTACCTCGTTTACCCATACCCTCCATGAGACCGCATGACGTAGTACTTTTTCCTTCACCTAACGGTGTGGGAGTGATAGCGGTTACCTCAATGTATTTACCATCTGGTTTACTCTTGAGGCGCTCGATAATCTTCATGAAATCGAGCCTACATAATCTCCCAAAGGGGATGACCTCATCTTTTTGCAGGTTCAATTTTTCCCGCCATTCTTCCGGGGTCGGCATGTTCTGTTCGGCTGCTTCTGATATCTGCCAGTCCTTCATTTTTGTGGCGTCATATGCCATGAAAACCTCCTTATGTTTTTCTATTTTTTAAGCTTGTCCTGATAGATAAAAGACTATACCTTGTGGATGTTGCTAATCTAACTGGTTATCCCTGCTACCCTTTCGGCTGCTTCCACTGTATTCATCAGCAACATGGTAATCGTCATCGGGCCGACACCGCCCGGGACAGGAGTGATTGCCGATGCTTTTTCCTTGACTGCATCAAAATCTACGTCTCCCACCAGGCGAAAGCCTTTCTCCCTGGTCTTGTCTTCTACACGGTTAACGCCGACATCGATTACAACAGCTCCATCCTTGACCATGTCTGCAGTGATGACCTTCGGAGCGCCCATAGCCGCTACAACTATGTCAGCCTGTCTGGAGTAATAAGCCATATCTTTGGTTCCGGTATGGCATATAGTAACAGTAGCATTGGCTCCCTTCTTTTTCTGTACCAGGATACCCAGTAGGGGCTTACCTACGATATTACTCCGACCACAGATAACAACATGCTTGCCGGAAGGATCATTGCCGCTCCTGGTCAATAATTCTTGAACTCCGTGAGGGGTGCAGGGCAATGGGCAGGGCTCGCCTCTGAGTAATTTACCCAGATTTACCGGGTGAAAACCGTCCACATCTTTTTCCGGAGAAATATAGTTGACAACCTTATCTGGGTCCATATGTTTGGGTAACGGTAATTGTACCAGGATCCCGTGAAATTTAGGATCTTTGTTAAATTTGTCAACGGTTTTTAAGACTTCTTCCTCCGCGATATCTGCTGGCAGTCTAATTGTTTCTTCGTACATGCCTATTTCCTCGGCACCTTTAGCCTTTCCAGTCACATAGGAGATTGAGGCAGGGTCTTCTCCCACCAGCACCACTGCCAGAGCTGGTGTTACTCCTTTTCCTTTTAGTGCGGCAACCCTTTTCTTCAATTCCTCGCGAATGTCAGCTGACACCTGGGTCCCACTGATAATTTCTGCTGGCATTGATTTGTATCTCCTCCTTTATTATTTTAGATTTATTACAGGATCGAGCATCGGGAAAACTTCACGAATTTCCTGCTTGGTTCAGTAATTGAGACTATGACACATGCATGAAAGCTTGCGCCAGAGCTCGTTGGCAGTTGATTGAGAGAATGAATGGTGACCAGAATACACAATAGTGCACTCATGCTTAGGTATCTGGCTAATAAAGGTTACTTGCACGCAATACTCCGAGACCTACTCCACCAAGCCCCAATTATATCACGTAGTCCAGAGCGAAAGCAATTATCGCTGAGAGTAAAAGTTTGTCCTCAGCGGCCTGTTATGATAAACTCAAATAGCTTTTTCGGGAGATATCTTGCAAATACTCGTTACTAATGACGATGGTGTATATGCTGATGGACTTTGGGCGCTGGTGTATGAGCTGCAAGATATTGGCACGGTAACTGTAGTTGCTCCAGATCGGGACCAGAGTGGTGTAGGTACTTCTGTTACACTCCGTCAGCCTCTGAGATTAAATAAAATAGAGACACCACTGAAAGGGATAAATGCATATTCAGTAGAGGGCACTCCTGCTGACAGCGTCATATTAGCTCTCAAATTTGCCATAAAAGAGAAAGTAGATCTGGTAGTTTCCGGTATAAATGAGGGACCGAATTTAGGTAACGATGTTTTTATTTCGGGAACGGTTGGCGCCGCTTTGCAAGGTTATTTCTACGGAATTCCCTCGATTGCTATTTCCCTGGCTGCTTTTGAAGGTCTTCATTTTAATGTTGCTACTAAGGTAACCAGGATGTTGGCTAATGCTTTCAATAATGGGGACTTACCGCGGAAACTACTACTGAATATTAATTTACCAAATCTGCCGCAGGAAGAAATAAACGGAGTGGAAATTACTAAATTAGGTGAACGTAGCTATACTGATAAAATTGACACGGGACATGATGGTAAAAAGCAATACTATTGGATTGTACGCGGCATACCAGACTGGAACGTCAATCCGGGCACCGATATATGGGCGCTGGAGCAAAACATGATTTCTATCACTGCGTTTCCCGATGGTTGTGATAGTTCTACTGAGGATTTTCTACGAAGCCTGACCGCAGATATTGTTTGCAAATCGTCAGGGATCGCTTCTTAGCTGAATATGAACAAGAGAAGGAGAATAACAGTATGTCGGACGTAGTAATCGTGAGTGGTGCCCGAACGGCCATCGGTGTTTTTGGGAGTTCTTTGCGGGATATTTCTGTGGTAAACCTTGGCTCGCTGGTAATTAAGGAGGCACTTAAGCGTGCCGGATTGAGACCGAAAGCCAGTGACAAATTACTTCAATACGCCCCTGAGTCCTTGAAAGGTAATGGACTCACAGGCCTGGAAAAAGCGCATTATGATTGGGATGATTCTCTTCGAGAAGTCCAGGTGGATGAAGTGATCATGGGCAATGTGTTACAAGGAGGGCAGGGTCAAAACACTGCCAGACAGGCCACGATCTATGCCGGTCTGTCAAAAGAAACCAATGCTATTACCGTAAATAAAGTATGTGCTTCGGGACTAAAGGCAATTACTCTGGGAGCGCAGGCGATTATGCTTGGTGAGGCTGAAGTGGTAATTGCCGGCGGTATGGAAAATATGAGCTGTGCTCCTTATTTTCTCCCTAAGGCACGTTGGGGATATCGGATGGATATTAGTACTAAGGGTGAAATGATTGACCTGATGGTTTATGATGGACTTTGGGAAATATTCTATGGTTACCACATGGGATTAACTGCGGAAAATATTGCTGAGAAGTATGGTATTTCTAGACAGGAACAGGACGAACTGGGGCTTCTCAGCCATCAGAGAGCCAGGGCGGCAATAAAGAAAGGGATGTTTAAGGAGGAGATAGTACCGGTGGTTATGCCGCAGAAGAAAGGGGAGAGTTTGGTTTTTGATACTGATGAGCGGCCAATGGATACCACTCTGGAAAAGATGGCGAAGTTAGCTCCGGCATTTAAGAAAGACGGTACGGTTACCGCGGGAAATGCTTCTGGCATTAATGATGCGGCTGCTGCGGTAGTTCTCATGAGTCGTGAAAAAGCTAAAGAATTAAAAATTGAACCAATGGGAGTTATCAAATCTTATGCCTCAGGAGCTGTAGATCCTGCTTATATGGGACTGGGCCCTATACCGGCAGTGAAGAGGGCATTGGACAAGGCTGGCGCGAGTACAAAAGATGTGGATGTAATTGAACTGAATGAAGCGTTTGCCTCTCAGGTTATAGCATGTATGAGAGAACTGGGACTAAGTTTTGATAATACCAATCTATTGGGAGGTGGAATTTCTCTTGGGCACCCGATTGGTTGTACCGGTGCCAGGTTGGTCGTTACTCTTCTTCATGATATGAGAAGGCGAGATTTGAACATGGGGATGGTAACCATGTGTATCGGTGGAGGGCAGGGTATGGCTATGGTCGTGGAAAGATAAAGCGTTCGTCTATCAAACAAGCTAGAATGAAGTTTAGTTGAGAAGCTGAAACTGTCTGAAAAGGAGGAAGAGACATAATGTCACTAGCAGGGAAAGTTGCGTTTGTCAGCGGGGCATCAAGGCCAAGAGGGAATGGTCGTGCTATAGCCCTCGCTCTTGCTAAAAAGGGAGCTGATGTGGTTGTCAGTGGCAAATCTAACATGGAGGGAGCACAATCGGTAGCCGGAGAAATAAGAAGTATGGGACGAAGATCCAAGGCTATCAGAATGGATTTACGTGACTATTCTGATGTAAAGCGAGGATTTGACGAGATTAAACAGGAGCTGGGATCGGTTAATATTCTGGTGAATAATGCTGCTTTGTTAGGCCACAATATATCCATTGCCAAGACTACGGCTGAGGAATGGGATGACGAGGTAAAAATTTGTCTTAATTCTGCCTTCTATTGTGTTAAAGAAGTGTGGGCGGATATGTGTAATGATAAATGGGGACGCATTGTCAATGTAAGCTCCGTAGCCGGAGTCATGGGGGGATACGGGCAGACCAGTTATGGCGCAGGTAAAGCAGGGCTTATCGCGCTTGCTAAATCGGCTGCAATTGAGGGAGCCAGGTTTAATATAACTGCCAATGTAGTACTGGTCGGTATATCGGCCACGGATGCTTTCTATGATCTGCCTGAGCAAGTACAGGAAAGAGTAGCAAAGAGAACTCTATGGGGCAAGGCTGCTGACCCGGAAGACATTGCCAATGCGGTGGTTTATCTGGTATCAGATGAAGCTCAGTACATGACTGGGGCTGTACTGAATATGCTTGGCGGCCTTGACCTGTTTCACTTCTAGGAGCGAGGTGGTTGCTTCTGATAATTAAGTTGCCTTGGAAGCTGTGAACCGATTCATAAGGGATGTACATTGAGAGCCGGATGTAATAACCATTATAAGTACAATAGATGTGGCCTGCTGGCAAGTTCTAACCAGAACAAAGCTTTCTGGCTTCCATTATCTGTAACTGCGCATTCTATCTCATCTGAAATCGCGATACTATGATAGACTATTGAGTATGAGGGATGTTATTTGACTCAGGTCATTGTTATTAGACATGGGCGAACTGAATGGAACCGGGTAGAAAGGTTTCGAGGACGGGCGGACCTTGAACTGGACGACATGGGCATGAAACAGGCTGAGGCTACAGCGGAACGGATTACAGAATGGCCGGTTTCAGCGATTTACTCCAGCCCTCTCCGCCGGACTTCGACAACGGCTAATATCCTGGCCCGGCGTTTTAATCTTGATGTGAAGCCACTATCTGAGATAATTGATATTGATTATGGTGAATGGCAGGGCCTTTCTCCTGATGAAGCTGCAACTAAAGACGGTGCTCTCTATGCGCAATGGCTGGAAAGTCCACATCTGGTAAAATTTCCCGGAGGGGAGAGCCTGACAGATGTCAGACAGAGGGCGAGCGCAGCAGCAAGTATGCTTGTTTCTCAACATCCTGATGAGACAATTGCTTTGGTATCCCATAAAGTTGTATGCCATATCCTTATTCTGCATTTTCTTGGACTGGACAATTCTCATTTCTGGCAAATAGGCCAGGATGTCTCTGCAGTAAATGTGTTTCAGAATCGAGATGGTAATACGTATGCCCTGCTACTGAATGATACCTGTCATGTAAAACGGCTAGTGTAATGTTAATTTTAAAATGTAATGTGGTCTGCGTATGTCGAATATTAAAATTGGTATCATAAATGTTACCGGCTATGCTGGAGTAGAGCTGGCCAGGTTGCTGCATTGTCATCCAGAGGTAGATCTTTGCTCGGTTACGGGCAGGACTGCTGCCGGTCAAAAGCTAGGTGATGTATTTCCCCATCTGGCTGACATCGATTTAACGATTACTACTGAGCTTGGTGAGGTTGACCTTGTCTTTTCAGCAATGCCTCATAAGGACAGCGCTGAAGCGGTATTGCCGTTGGTCAAACGGGGTATCAAGGTTATTGATATCAGTGCTGACTTCAGACTGAAAGACTCCCGGGAATATCAAGATTGGTACGGTTTTACGCATCCGGCGCCGGAATTATTACAGGAGGCTGTTTATGGATTGCCGGAGTTTCATCGTGCTGATATTGCTGCTGCCGGTATAGTAGCTAATCCTGGCTGTTATCCTACAGGAGCGTTACTGGCGCTGGCACCGGTTATTAAAGAGGGGCTTATTTATGCAGATATTGTTATTGACAGTAAGTCGGGTGTTTCCGGTGCCGGCAGGACTTTGAGTTTAACGACTCATTATGCCGAGGCTGCTGATAATGTCAGTGCCTACGCCATACAAGGGCATCGACATTTACCGGAGATTATTCAAGAATTAAAGAATATAAACCATGACCTGTCACCTTCGGTAACCTTTCTGCCTCACCTGGTGCCAGCGACCCGCGGTATACTGAGTTCGTGCTATACGCGGCTGATAGAAGGTAAGCTTGCGGGAGGACTGGAAGAGTTAATAAAACTATATCGCGATTTCTATCGAGGAGAACCTTTTGTCAGGATTGTCGAGCAGCCGCCGGGGACCAAGCTTACCTGGGGAAGTAATCTTTGCTTTATTTATCCTGCCCATGATCCCAGGACGGGCAGGATTATACTTATCAGTTGTATTGATAACCTGGTAAAGGGCGCTGCTGGACAGGCCATTCAAAATATGAATATAATGTTTGGTTTTCCCGAGACTACCGGGCTTGAAGCGTTACCTGTTTACCCTTGATCAAGCTTGCCCCCATCGTCTAGAGGCCCAGGACATCAGCCTTTCAAGCTGAAGACAGGGATTCGAATTCCCTTGGGGGCACCAGAACTTGTTGAAGCAAAGTCAATCGTATAGTAAAACCTTGATTTGCAGGTGTTTTTTTGTTTTTTGCTAAGTTTTATATTATTTTTCAATTCAATGAAAAGCATACTTTACATTTCAGAATCTGACAAAAGAAATTTAGCTTGATAATTCTACGGGCTTACATGCTTATTGATAACAGGGTACTATCTAACGTTTTTCTGTTGACCTCTTTTTTACAGGACTGAAATAACTTAAGATAAGTCTTTTATATCACTGCCAATGTAGCCCCCTTTTTAGAGATAGACTGTTAGAACTCTGAATGTTTGGAAAGATGTGCTATTATCCTTGCATGGGACATAAATATAATGATAATATCGGCTGTCGCTGTAATTGCTTTGTTCCAAAAACTCTTGCCACACCATGCTCGGACAAGAGATATTGTGCATTGATTTTTTAAATTATGCCTCTAAAGTATAAATACAATAGACCATTCTATGGGTGGTGGATTGTATGTGCTGCTTTCTTCATTTCGCTTTATACAGGTGGAGCGCTCATTATGAGTTTCACTGCCATTTTTGAGCCAATAGCGAATGAGATGCGCTGGAGCTATACACAGATATCAATTGCCGCGTCTTTACGTGGCATGGAGGCAAGTCTTGCAGCACCAATCGTAGGAAGACTTGTTGACCGTTGGGGTCCGAGGAGGCTCATATTCAGCGGTTCGATCATAGTTGTTACGGGCCTGGTTTTCCTAAGTAATGTCACTTCCATTGCTATGTTCTACGGGGCTTTCTTTATAATAGCTATAGGTACTAGTTGCTTTGCTACAACTGTGCTTACGACGGCTATTGCGAACTGGTTTAAGACTAAAATAGGGATAGCGAGCGGAATAGTCGCTTCTGGCTTCGCCTGTGGTGGCTTGCTTATCCCGGTAATAGTTAGACTAATTGATATCTATGACTGGCGCCTGACGATGACTATCCTCGCAATGGGTGGATTGGCCATATTATTACCGTTGTCACTCCTGTTTCGACACAAGCCCGAACAGTATGGCTATTTCCCAGATGGTCAAATAGAAGACCAAGTAAAACCTGATACCAGTCTTGGCTTGGCACGCACTGACCAAGTTGATGTAAATACAAAACAAGCCCTCAAGACCAATAATTTCTGGCACATAGCAATGGCGCTTGCTCTTCAGCTATTAGTAGTAAATGCCATAAGTACACATGTAATGCCTTTCCTCAGCAGTGTTGACATGACCAGACCGAGAGCAAGCCTGGTAGCAACTGGCCTGCCACTTATCAGTATTTTAGGTCGTCTTGGTCTTGGCTGGATTGGAGACAGACGAGATACGAGATGTGTGATAGCAGTAGGCTTCGCTATAATGGGCCTCGGATTGCTCTGTTTTGGATATGTCTCCAGTGCAAATAGCTGGCTGCTGATTCCCTTTTTAATTCTTTATGGGACCGGTTATGGAGGCACCATGGTATTAAGAATATCCCTGGTGAGGCAATATTTCGGCAGAACTAATTTCGGGTCAATTTTTGGCATGATAATAGGCATAACAATGTTTGGAGGTATTATAGGACCTTCCCTTGCCGGATGGGTTTATGATAGCTGGGGCAGTTATCATACTATATGGTTGATATTTGTAGCTCTTATTATTATGTCCCTTATACTTGTCTTAACCATTACTCAAGCCAAACAAACGGCCCAATTATAAGTTAAAAAGCCTTACTTTGCGAATTACCAAGCTATCCGTACTCAGGTGTATTCTGGAAATCACGAGATAATAATCCCCTAAACTTGAAGTGCGGACTGAAATTGTCGGTTTATTCGGGATAAGAATGTTTTTTGTTTGGTATGACTTTTAGGCGAGAGCCAACCAATATTTAAGAATAAAGTATTACCGAATAGAGGCCTTTTTATTTCTTATGCTATTGGTCGCATCAATAAGCATTTCTACTTGCTCTTTAGTGAGGCAGGGCAATATTAGCTTAGGTCTTTTTGGGGGGTCTACCATAGTAACAGGATTAAATTTATTATTAAAGCCAAATCCTGTTTTTGGATTATAAAGCCAATTAAAAAATACCGATAAAGCTCTGAAATAGGCATGTTTGCCACCAATAGAACAGGATACTGAACTAAGATACCTGTTGATGTCTCTGGGTTTGGGGATTAGGCCAAGAACAGGAATTGCCTTGGTTAAATACTTCTGATACAATTCTATGGTTCCTTGTGCAATCCCATTTCTGCTTGATTTCAGAAATAAGTCTATGGCTCTTTCAGTGTTAATTAAATCCTTTCGTTTATCGGTTTGACAATGGAATTCCCAAAGTGCTTCAATAAGTCTTCATGATGCTGGTCGCTCACCATGCTTAACTTGTGAAATATAGGCTTTGCTTAATTTGTTTACCTCTGCAATCTGGGAAACAGGTAATTTGTTAAGCAGATTTAAACGTTTACAGGGATTCGAATTCCCTTGGGGCACCAGAACTTGTTGAAGCAAAGTCATAGTTAATTACTTTTATAAGTATTGTAAAATTTGGCTATATAACTATCTGCAACGTTCTTAAATCTATAGACTTTTACGGTTCACGATCTTTTATGTGAAAAGAGCAACTTAAACGGTGTAAGATGCAGCAGACATTTCAGTGCCCTCGATGTGGCTCACAGAATTACATAGGTCAACAGTCCTGTAGTGGCTGTGATGAAAAGTTCGAATACCGATGTATCAATTGTGGTACTTTTGTTGATTCTTCACATATAAACTGCCCGAGTTGTCATGGAGGCCTGCTTTGGGGAGTACAAACGCAAACAAGGTCTTGGATTGATGAAGAAGGTTATTTAGAACCACAAAGATTTTACGAAACCAAAAGGGAAAGGCCGAAAAAGAAAATAATAAAGCCATTACTGATGGTATGTCTTTTTATAATGGTTTCTATTTCTGGACTATTAGCTCTACAGGTTTTGTCAAGAGATGATACGGATTATTTACTCAATAAAGTCGTCGAGTGGCCTGATGGTACGAAGGAACGAGTGCAGATAGACCGCGATAATTATTTTATCGTTGATGGTACGAAAAAAAGACTGGTTGGAATGTATTTATATCCCTGGCTTCCTTATGGTAAGAAGTATGAGCAATTCTATTTGCCAAAAAACCTTGCTTACGCAGACCGGATATTAACATATCTACAGTCGATTGGTATTAGGCTTATCCGTACAGACCTGTGCTATGTTCGCAGGTCAGTTAAGACTATTGAACAAGAGAAGGCCGCCTATAAGGCATGGCTTGATTTAATTTACAAGCATAAAATGTTTTTAATTCCTGGTCTCCATGCAAAATCCAAAAGTAATTTTGGTAATCTGGAGAGCCCTGACTTTACTATTACCTATGATAAAGTTAATGACTCTTTGGGTGATTGGGCATCTAGATGGGCAAATGTTGTCAGCAAATATCCCAATGTGGTTGCCGTTATTGCAGACAATGAACTGGATAATAAACTAAGGGCAGAGAATCATTCCTGGATTCTAGAAAATCAGATGTATACTCCTCCTGCTGTTGAAAATCACCTGGACTATCTTAGAAATAAACTTAGGAAAATTGATGTTCCGGTTACCCATAATTTGATGATGAATAATGTGGAGCCTCAAATAAAGCAAGCTTGTCTGAATTCTATAGATATTCCTTCATTTGACTGTTATGAGCCGAGTGCAGACCAGATAAGTTCGAAGTCTGCTGAGGTGTTGTCCATGTTAAGTGTCAACAGAAATTGGTGGTGCTTGGAGCTTAACAATAATGACAGAAACAATTGGCAGATTAGTACCAGTGGATTTAATACTGATTATATAGAGGCTGTTTTCGAGCAGGGAGCCACAGTAGCAGTCCTGTTTAATTCGTTTGATTCTCTAGAACCACAGAGGAGCTTCTTTGATAATAAAGGAGTTCCAAAGCAGCAGCTTATTGATGTCGCACAAAATATTTATAGATTGCAAGCGCCGATACTTGAACCACAGACTTCTCGCGTAGCTTGCAGTAGTGACATAAGCTGATACTTGTACTCTAATTACTTGCGCGAGAGTCCACCAGATTGTATAGAAGACGGCTGTAATAGATACCCAACCTCTGTAAACTACATTTTAAAAGGTCAAAAACATCTTAATAGGTATACGAATTTGTATTTATTTGATAACTGTCTTTTTAGCCATAAAAATCTATGTAGATATCTGTTATATCCTGTGATTAGCCAGGGAAATCCGGCAATTTTCCATTCTCTGTGGACTAGATGTATAATCTTTGTATAAAAAATCTACCGGGAGGCTGATATGAAGAAACGTAAATGGTACTACGTTTTACCTGTAGTATTATTTATTCTGTTGTTTAGCTTGACCGCAGGCTGCTTTACCATTGACATGACGGGAGAATCCGACGGATCGTCAGATGAGCCTGAAGAACAGGTTTCACAACCAGTTGCGTCTGAGGACCAGGCTTCACCATCGACTACGCCTGAGGAACCGGTGGCCAAGCCAGTTATTAACTCGTTCAGTGCCGACCAGGGGACGATCGATGTTGAGCAAACAGCAACATTGAGCTGGGATGTTTCCGGTGCTACTACAGTAACTATCGATCAGGGAATAGGCGATGTACCTTTAACAGGCATCTGGGCAGTGTCTCCGAGTTCGACTACTACCTATACTTTAACGGCTGCTAACGAGGGTGGCAGTGTTACCGCTGCAACCAAGATCATTGTCTCACCACCTCCGCCGCCGGATGCGGACTTTCCGGTTATTAACTCTTTTGTCGCTAATCCCGTCAGTATTATAGTTGGTGGTTCTGCAATATTGAGCTGGAGTGTCACCAACGCAGACACAGTGGTAATCAATCCCGGACTAGGTACTGTTGCTGCTGCAGGCGGAACATCTGTATCACCGGATGCTACCACAACCTACACATTAACAGCTACCAACGCTGATGGATCGCGCAGTAAAAGCGCCAAAATTACGGTTAATCCTAAACTAATGATAAAGACGCCAATTTATATAATTCTTAAACCAGATCTGGTTGTAAGTGCAATAAAAAAATATGAGGGGGATGATATTGTTGTCTATCTGGATAATATTGGAAACATGGGGATACAGTATCCGGACCGGAAAATAAATATCAGGGTCTATGTAGATTCAGTTAAAAAAGAAGATGTTAGTCCTAATTATGGCTCAATACCGGCCGGCGGTAGCTGGCACCCTGTATATAGATTACATTTGAGCGGCTCGCATGCTATTAAGGTGATCGTGGATTCTCAGAACTTTGAGGAATCAGACGAAACAAACAATCAAAGAGGTGCTACTATAAACTTCTGATGAGTTGCTAACTGGCTGGAATACGGATTTGGCCGTATCAGCTATGTCGGCAATTATTGCTGCATGTGATGGCCGGATATATAATGATTGATAGATGGGAGATAACTGGTGATCTGAAACCATAAACGAGAATTTATAAGAGGGGGCATTGATTCTCTGTCCACATGTGGTCACTTGGGCAGTGGGGAGCCAGTAGTGAAACCGACCTTTACAGGTCGGTTTTTTTTATTTACAGAATATGGGTCGTACTGATGATGAAAGGAACAAATTTCAGGTGGGGGGATTATTAATATGAAATGCTATAATCATCCGGGAATCAGTGCAATTACAACTTGTTCTGTTTGCAATCGCACTATCTGCGAGGTATGTTACTGCAAGGATAAAGGTTGGCCTGTATGCCAGCAATGCCTGAACGCCAGATCTGCCTACCCATCTCATAAATATGTAAACAGGGCACTGGTTGTTGTGTTATTTCTCATCTTTTTCATCGCTGCCGTCATTCTTGTTCAATCATTTCTCAACACTAACCGAAAGCTAATCTCAGCTTATAATGAGACATCTGCATCGAATTTGTGGGCAGGCCACAGGATTTCATCTCCTGGTGAAACAGAAGAACAGGTTAATGAGGCGCAACTTAAATCCGGAATGAGAGGACCGGTACTCGAAATCAAGTTAACCAGCGGTGAAATAGGATACTTACACCCTTTTCGCAATCTTGCCGAACTGAAACAGTTTTTAAGCGCTGATCAAACAGATAAACACGATTACGGCCGTGATTTCGATTGTGATGATTTTGCTTTTTTGTTGTCGAAGAATGCCATAAGCAAAGGTTACCAGATTTTCCCTTTTGCCGAGGGCAGTCATTTAAAAAACGTGGCACATGTTTATTTGGGCAAAGATGCAACTGCAGTGTATACAGTTGAGCCGCAGACAGATGAAATAAGCCTCTGGGGTAGAGTGGATTGAGTTCCTTTTTTTAGACCGTTTCAACCGTGGGCTCTGGATAGTGCTGTGAATATATCCGATTTATTTAAAGGAACGGTAGAAAACTGAAATCAGTTATTTTTCCATTTGGTAGCCGCAAGGTTTTCCTCTGAAAGATATATCTTGCCATCTTCGGTCGTCTCGACGATGTCAGCTCCTATTAGAAGTTGTAAAGCGCGTGGTTTATAGTCGCGTGGCCTGGTCAGGCGCTCCAGTAGACTTTTAGGTTGAAGGCCCAGCTCTTCAATTGTCTTGGCACCTTTTCTCCCCACTGCATTATTTTCCCGAAGGATCTTTATTACAGAATTGATTGCCCTACCGATGAAAATCCGGGGTATCACCATCATAGCCAGTATCATAATGACCACCAGTAGCACTATATAAAGCGTATCATTCATGCTTATCGCCTCCTTCAACTTTGATAAAAAGGTGGTCCCTTTATCGTGTTAGCTTTACTCAGATATCATATTGCTTTGTTCTGGTAGTAATCCATGTTCAGATGCAGAAGAGAAGCCAGGTCGTCCCTTTACTATTCAAGTACTTTTCATTTATTTTTCTGATTGTCGTGTACATATTAAGCTACTTGCTGTATCTGCTGTTTATGCTCCTCAAGGGCTTTCTCATATTGGGCATCAAGTTCGTTGCCGATTCTGCGCCACTCCTCCTGGAATTGCTGCTGGATTTCTGCTTCAATGGTTGCTCCGGCACCCGGTCGTTGCTGTAATGTTTTGCTGAGTTCTTGTAGTTTGCTCTCAAAATTTTTCTTAAACTGCGAAAAGGTCTGCTGTCGGGCCTGTTCGTAGTAGTTAAGCAGGTTATTTATCCGATCATATATGGTGTCAAGTTGATTTTTATTCACTTTTATAATTTTAATTCCTGACATGGCTTTTGTTATGACCTGTTTGGATTGTTCATCATGGGGAAGAGTAATATTCCGTAAAAATATTTCCTGGGCGCCCTCAATAATATATTGTCTTACTCCACTGCCTTTGTATTTGGTTAATTCAGCATCCAGGTCATAACCTTCACCTTGTAGATATTTAGCAGCCAGCATATTGCCAGACGGGATATACTCCAGTCTTTTTAGTTCCTCGGTAGATGGCTTACCAAGCTTTTCGACTTTTTCCATAGCCTTTTCCCAGGAACTTTTCATTTCACTCATAGTAGTCCTCCCGTGTTTTATTTAAGCAATGTACAGTAACCCCATCGCTTCTCATGCGCTCTTTTCAACTGTTGGAAATGTGATTGGAAAGATGGAAGAGTGATAGTGTCTGTACTCATAATTACTGCGTCCTCACCATTGTCTGAGTAGTAGCCTCTACGTATGCCCCCTTGATTGAAGCCATACTTTTCATAAAGTGCTTGAGCTTGTTTATTTGAAGTACGCACTTCCAAGGTTACTACATGAGCGTTGAGCTGTAATGCTTTATCGATGACAGAAATAAGCAGTTGTTCTCCTATTCCCTGTCGCTGATATACATTTCTTACACCAATGGTGGTGAGATGCGCTTCTCCTACCATTAACCAGAAGCCAGCCATACCGATTATATATTCCCGGGAGGGAGGCGGCATCTGTTCGCTGAAGTGCCTGTTATGTTCGAAAAAACGCTTAAGTTGCTGCAGGATTTTCTCCCAGTAAGTTTTATTGCCTATGGTTTCTTTCGTTTCCCCCGGTGCAAATTCATTTTGTTTACAAGCTACTATGTAGCTGGCAAGCCGGTTGCGGAGTTCTTGTTTTAAGGAGGCATATGTCGGGTGCGGCCATTGAGTTGGAAATGCCTCGCGGTCAATATCGATAACCTGTGGGATATCTTTATCTTGCATTGCTCGAATCGTATAACGCAGTCCTTGCTGTAATTTACTCATATAAATACCCTTGCAGAATTTTAACATATTTATATTCATAAGTGGACATTGAGATTATTAATAAGACCCTTCCTCCTTTTTTTCAGCAGGCTCCATAAAGTGTTTTTGTGAAATCTATTTTTTTTGGATCCGCTTGGGTATAATATTGAGGCGGATAGTATTTTTAGAGTATTAGACTACGGGAGGTGCTGATGAAAGAGAGTGTTGTTGCTGAGATTTCTGTTATTCCTCTGGGTGCTGGCGATACCGGGCTAAGTAATTACGTTGCTGCATGTCTGGCTATATTAGAAAATCAAAAAGACCTGTCTTATCAGCTTACGCCGATGAGCACTATTATGGAAGGTCCTCTTGATAAAGTCCTTGAAGTAACCCGCCAGATGCATGAAGTTCCATTCAACAAAGGAGCATCTCGAGTACTTACGTCTCTTAAAATTGATCAGCATCGGGACAGGACATTAACAATGGCTGGAAAGGTAGAATCGGTGCAAAAATTGCTTCGACGGAGGTAACTAAGACCTGAATTGTTAGACCTCCATGTTCAATTAGCTCCCGCGCATCACGCTGGCTTATCTTTAGCTAATCCGGTTATGGTGGCTTCCGGTACCTTTGGCTATGGGACTGAGTATAGCGAATTGATTGATATTAATAGACTGGGAGCCATAATTTGTAAGGGTACTACTCTAAAACCGAGGGATGGCAATGCTCAACCGCGGCTGGTGGAGACTGCTTCTGGACTGCTAAATTCAATAGGTCTGCAAAATATAGGAGTTGAGGCATTAGTAAAAGATAAAGCTCCCATTTGGGCGCAGTGGAATGTTCCCGTTATTGTCAATATCGCTGGTGAAACAATTGATGAGTATGCAGAGATTGCTGCCAGACTCGAAGGGATTGCCGGTGTTAGTGGTATTGAGGTAAACGTGAGTTGTCCCAATGTGACATCAGGTGGGATGGAATTTGGCACATCTCCAGAAGTTGCTGCTGAAGTAACTTCGGCTGTTAAAGCGGTAACCAGCCTGCCTGTGATCGTTAAATTGAGTCCCAATGTAACTGATATAGCTGAGGTGGCGCTTGCCGTGTGTGACGCTGGCGCTGATGCCATAACACTGATTAACACGGTTCGAGGGATAGCGATTGATATCAACAGCGAAGAACCTTCTCTCGGCAATATCGTTGGTGGGCTTTCCGGACCGGCAATCAAACCGATAGCCCTGTATATGGTCTATACGGTGGCCAATCTTGTGGATGTTCCGATAATAGGTTGTGGTGGTATTAGCAGTGCCGACGATGCAATTGAATTTATCATGGCGGGTGCCAGTGCCGTTCAGGTGGGCACGGCCACCATGTCCAATCCTCGAGCTTCTCTTGACATACTTGATGGAATTGTACGATTCATTGAGGAGAAAGGAATACAGAATTTAACCGATATAGTTGGAATTGCCAGAATGTAACATCTCGGTTCCGTTTCTATTACCTGGCGATAAACTCTTTTTTAATAAAATCGGCTATATTAGAAGTATAGGTACCCGGGCCAAAAATCCCCTTCACACCTATTTGCTGCAGGGATGGGATATCTTCCTCAGGTATAATACCACCGGCGATGACTAGCTGGCTGGTCATCCCTTTCTTTTTAAGTCCTTCTATGATTATTGGAAATATCTCTAAATGAGCACCCGAAAGAATGCTTAGACCGATCACGTCGACATCCTCTTGTAGTGCCGATTCAATAATCATTTCCGGTGTTTGACGAATCCCGGTGTATATTACCTCCATACCGGCATCTCGAAGAGCTCTGGTAACTACTTTTGCTCCGCGGTCATGGCCATCCAGACCCGGCTTGGCTATCAGGACTCGAATTTTATGTTTTTCTGCCATAGGAATTCTCCCTTTCCGGATAAAAAAGCTTTTGATGTAGGAAATCGCTGAGTTTACTACTCAGGACCTTGCTCTATTATTATAGTGATTCGCAGTCCGTTTATGCAAGCTCAAGAGGAGTACTTTGAACTATACGGCCGAAGTGGGGAACTGCATTAATCCACATGCCGGATGTCCTGTCGGTGAATGTTCGACTCTGTTGAAAACCGGCTCTTACAGCAGCAACAAAAAATAATGTTACTGACATAAAGCCATAGTCTACTGTGATGTCTGGTCAAGGTATTCATACTAATATATTTGATTGGGCTGTTTTTTGTTGAAATATTGTAAAATTGCTCTGGTTAACAGAAAACAGATACTTTTCAAGAAAAGAGGAATAGGTTAAAATTGACAGCATTGCGAAGTTCAAACTTTAATGTAACGGGAGAAATAAAATGATTGGAAGTGAGATATTAAGTCAGGCCAGGAAGGAACGAAGGGAACAACTAACTGAAATTGAGGCTAAGGAATTTCTTAAAGAGGCCGGAATACCCGTCGTTGAAAGTAAACTGGCCAGAACGAAAAAGGAAGCGATTAGCCTCAGCAGGGGAATTGGTTTTCCGGTAGTACTGAAAATTGTCTCGCCTGACATTATTCATAAGAGCGATTCGGGTGGTGTCAAACTGGGTCTGAACAATGTTAGTCAGGTTGGCAATGCTTATAGAGCTATGATATCGTCGGTCAAGCAACATTACCCTAAAGCGAAAATTCAGGGTGTATCAGTACAGAAGATGGCTCGCCCTGGAGTGGAGGTTATTATCGGCATGACAAAGGATGCTCAGTTCGGGCCGGTATTGATGTTTGGTATTGGCGGAATACTGGTTGAAATTATTAAAGACGTTTCTTTCAGAATAGTCCCATTGATAAAGAAGGATGCCCGTGAGATGATACGGGAGATAAAAGGCTATCCTATTTTGGAAGGTTATAGAGGACAGGAGGCGGCCGATATTCCCTTCTTAGAAGATTTAATACTGAAGGTTTCTGATTTCGTTGAAAAGAATCCGGAGATAAAGGAGCTTGACCTTAATCCGGTTTTTGCTTATAAGGATGGTGCTGTGGCGGTCGATGCCCGGATAATACTTGAGCCTTCTGGATTACAATAAGAATGTGCAGACCCTGCCGAATCCGGCGTCGATAGGTATATTGTCATAAAGCTATAACTATAAATATAAATCACTGCCGTTTATTGCTGCACCGTTGCATTTGACGCAGCCTGATAACCTTGTTAGAATCGGGCTTGGATGGGGATATAGCTCAATAGGGAGAGCGCTGCGTTCGCATCGCAGAGGTCGGGGGTTCGAATCCCCCTATCTCCACCAAAATAGCGATGTTCTTCGTATATGTATTACAGAGTGAACGGAGTGGTAGGTACTATATAGGTTCCACAAAAGATGTCACCATCCGATTAGCCGAACACAACGCAGGCAAAACTCCCTCGACAAAAGGATATCGTCCCTGGAAACTACTCTATACTGAAGTCTATGACACACTCAGCGGGGCACGGCAACGAGAACGGCAGATCAAGACCTGGAAGAATCCAGGTTATATGGTTAAGGCTCTGGGGTTAAATAACTAAAGGTGCAGAGCGTCCCGATGGGAATCGGGAAGGTCGGGGGTTCGAATCCCCCTATCTCCACCAAAATAGCGATGTTCTTCGTATATGTATTACAGAGTGAACGGAGTGGTAGGTACTATATAGGTTCCACAAAAGATGTCACCATCCGATTAGCCGAACACAACGCAGGCAAAACTCCCTCGACAAAAGGATATCGTCCCTGGAAACTACTCTATACTGAAGTCTATGACACACTCAGCGGGGCACGGCAACGAGAACGGCAGATCAAGACCTGGAAGAATCCAGGTTATATGGTTAAGGCTCTGGGGTTAAATAACTAAAGGTGCAGAGCGTCCCGATGGGAATCGGGAAGGTTGGGGGTTCGAATCCCCCTATCTCCACCAGTTAAACAAGCGCCCGATTACCTGTCCTCATAACTAAACAGCAACTGTGAGTTTAAGATTGCTTAAAACTGTTTAATGTTAAACTACAGGATTTAATACCTCTTAGTATTTACCGGCGGATTTTTAGATTCCCGGCTACAATGCTTTGTAGAGCACGGATTGGTCTTCTATCAACCTGATCACTGTTCCTTTCCAGCGCATATATTCCAGGTGTGCTATGGTCTCCATGACGGCAGAGCCTTTGAGATAGTTTGTGAATTGTTCCCAGCTCAGGTCAGGGATATCCCAGGTTATACTGGAGGCGATAGTATAAGCGCTGTGGGGCTTTTCGGCAATTACCTGTCGGATTTCGTCATTGCGTTTATTGTGATGCCTTACTATCTCTTCAATCCGGCCTCGCAGATCGGTGAAGATATGTTCATGTGCAGGAAGTACCATGGCTACCGGGATATTTTGAATCTTGCGCAGTGCGTATAAAAAATCGCCCAGAGGATTATCGCCTGATTGAACATGATAGCTTACGTTGGGGGTTGTAACAGGGAGAATATGGTCACCGACGAATAGAAGACGGTTTCGCGGTTCGTACAAACATATATGTCCCGATGAGTGTCCCGGCGTCCAGATAATTTCCAGGTTATATATTCCGGTCGTTATCGTTTCACCACCATATAAAATCCGGTCGGGAAGGACACAGTTGACGGAATTGAGTGTGGGCATGGAGGCAGACTGGAGGGGTCGAAGGATAGACGGCGGAACACCATGGTTCAGGAGCATTGTCGCCATTTTATCCCTGAGCTCGGAGGACTTGATATAGCGCGATTCAATAAAATTCGATTCCCAGAAGTGGGCCATTAACTCGGTCTGTGGGGACAGTTGCTTGATCCTACCGGCAAGGCCGAAGTGGTCAGGATGAACATGGGTAACGATTATGGTGGCAATATCTGGAATGGCAAGTCCTACATCATTCAACTGTGTCTCCAGAGAGTTGAAGGCATCATTATCATGCCAGCCGGTGTCTATTATTAACCAGCCATTTATACCCTCAAGCAGATAGGAGTTAAGATGACCGAGTGGATTATCAGGGATGGGGATTTGTAACTGGTAAATACCTGGTATTATCTCCAATTTACATCGCCGTTTTATCGATACCTTTTTCTCCGCTAATCACTTAGCGGGTTTGAATTTAAAGGATATCCTCTAAATAGTATTCTGTCAAAGGAGAATACAACACTATGTGTCTAATCGACACTACTACAATGGAACAAGCATAGCAATATGGTATGCGGGTATTTAACCATTTGTCATCGACATCATTCCTTCTTGGAGTGGGAGAATATACGCTTTTGCCCGCTTAAAAGTCTTTTAAAGATCCGTTTATAAAAAGTCTTTAAGCTAATTCTATATTGGAAATAACCGTTAGCCTGATGATATACTGGGTAGACAAACTGGTGGCTAACAGGTAAAAAGTTAGTAGAGCCACAATAGTTGATTTTGGAAATGCCCGGTAAATGGAGTAATGGGGTACTTTCAGGAGCATCAGTTTAAAAAAGATTAGGTGAGTAAGTTGGACTCGTTTGACAAAGAATGGCAGCGCTGGTTTCCTGAAGAAAAAGAAAAAGGAAAGGAACCGGCTCAACCTGCCGGGCGCGGATGTGCGACCAGCAGTGTGTTCTTTATACTTGCCGGGGCATTTGCCCTGTTTATTCTCATAAACATGTCAAAGGGATTCTATACCGAGTGGCTCTGGTTTAGCAGCCTGGGCTATGGGAGTGTCTACGCCACTATTTTGCGGATAAAGATAGTACTCTTTTTCATCGCCGCCATACTCTTTTGCCTTGTGTTTTCAGGTAACTTATTCCTGGCTACCCGTCTGACACCTGAGGCTGGGAAATATTCTTTACCCTGGCATATAATACGCGGGCCGGAGCAGGCTCTCAGGTTTGGCGTTATTATCGGCACCATTGTCCTCAGTTTAATATTTGGCGCGTGGGCTCAGGCCAACTGGCAGGTTGTGCTCAACTTTTTCAATGGTCAACCCTTTGGCAATACCGACCCGGTTTTCCATAAGGAGATCGCCTTCTACGTTTTTTCACTGCCTTTCATGCGTCTGGTGCGTAGCTGGCTTCTTGGCGTTTTAATAATGACGGTTTTTGGCAGTGTTGGGATATATATTCTCGGCTATACAGTGAAGCGGTTTAAGTTTGACTTTTCCAGAGGAGTGCTAGCCCATATAGGAGGCCTGGTTATTGTCATTCTGGGCCTTGTTGCTTTTGGCTACTGGCTTGGTATCTGGGAACTAGTATTCTCACCGCATGGTGCACTCTTCGGTGCTGGCTATGCAGATATGAATGCCAGGCTTCCGGCACAGTGGATACTTCTGGTGGTGGTGTTAGTCTGTGCCGGCATCCTCGTGTTTTCCGTATCACGACGCAACTATCGCTGGCCTCTCTATGCCATTGGGGGATGGATAGGAGTAGCCATAATCATAGGGGGCATCTTTCCCGCAATGATACAACGCTTCCAGGTACAGCCTAACGAACTGGCCCGGGAAGGGCCTTACATTGAGTATAATATCCAGTTTACCAGGGAAGCTTTCAACTTAAATGATGTTGATGAGCGGCCCTTTGCTGCTGAAGAATCACCAAGCCCTGAGGATATAGAACAAAATCAGATGACCATAGACAATATACGGCTGTGGGACCATCGACCGCTGAAAGATACCTATAATCAGAGACAGTCCCTGAGACTTTATTATGACTTTAACGATGTCGATGTTGACCGCTATATTATAGATAGTGAGTACCGGCAGGTCATGTTATCAGCCCGGGAATTATCTGCAGAAAAACTGGCAGGAGAAGCGCAGACCTGGGTCAATCGACAGCTACAATTCACTCATGGTTATGGTATTGTTATGAGCCCTGTTAATGAGATCACCGCTGAAGGACTTCCTACAATGATAATAAAAGACATACCTCCTGTTGGTGACTTTGATATTAAACGACCAGAGATATACTTTGGGGAAAAAACAAATAATTATGTAATCGTAAAAACAAACACCCAGGAATTTGATTATCCTATGGGTGATGAAAATGTATATGGTCACTATAAGGGCAGTGGTGGGATTCAACTGAACAGCCTCATCCGCAGGGCGGTCTATGCCTGGCAATTTGGTGATCTGAATATTCTTATCAGCGGAGAATTGAATCCTGAGAGCAGAGTACTCTACTATCGGAACATTAAAGAGAGGGTGAGACACCTGGCGCCATTTTTAAAGCTGGATAATGATCCCTACATGGTTGTGATGGAAGGGAAGTTATTCTGGATACAGGACGCTTATACTACTACAGACCGCTATCCTTATTCTCAACCGCTCGGAGGCGGGCTGAACTACATACGTAATAGCGTTAAAGCCGTCATCGATGCTTACAATGGCAGTGTTACTTTCTATGTTGCCGATCCGGAGGATGCTTTGATACAGACCTACCAGAAGATCTTTCCCGAACTGTTCGTTCCGATAGAGCAGATGCCTGAGTCGTTACGGGTCCATCTCCGTTATCCCGAAGGTCTGTTCAATATCCAGGCGACCGTATATCAGAGCTACCATATGCGTGATGTCCGGGTATTCTACAATAAAGAAGACCTGTGGACCGTTCCCCAGGAGGTATATGCCGGCCAGGAGCAGCCCATGGAGCCCTACTATGTCATTATGCGCTTGCCAGATGAGAATGACGAGGAGTTCCTGCTGATGCTACCTTTTACTCCTGTGAACAAAAAAAATACCATTGGCTGGCTGGCTGCCCGTTGCGATGGAGAATACTATGGCAAACTACTTGCCTATTTCTTTCCAAAGGATCGTTTGGTGTATGGTCCCAGCCAGATTGAGAACAGGATTCAGCAGGACACTGTCATCACCGAGCAGCTTGCTCTATGGGGTCGTGGTGGTTCCCGGGTTATCCGGGGCAATCTGCTGCTGATTCCTTTAGGAGAGTCCAAACTATATGTGGAGCCGGTTTTCCTGCAAGCTGAATCCGGTGGTGGAATTCCAGAACTGAAGAGAGTGATTGTGGTTGCCGGTGAGAAAATAGCCATGGAACCTACATTAAGGGAAAGCCTCGGAGTTATCTTTGGTACTGAAGAGCCATCGACTGTACCTGCTGTAGAACCTCCCACTCCCGAAGGACCGGCCGAACCTGCGGTCAAACCGCCAACTCCTGTTGTTCCAACAGAGCCAGTGAAGCCGTCAGGTGATGATATAGCCAGTCTCATCGAACAAGCCCAGCAGCATTATGATAAGGCAAGAGAGTACCTCAAGGAAGGGAATTGGTCAGGCTACGGGAGTGAACTTGATGCCCTGAAAGCGGTGCTGGACAGGCTGGCGGAACTCACTTCTGAATAATAATAACAATTCATTACATCTCCTCTATTTATGGTACTATCCGTATGACCCTTTATCCCGGCCGGCGAAGCCATTATTGTAGAAACCCCTGCCATATTCGTAGCCGTGACAATTTTGCAGGAAACCTCAAGCAAAAAGCGGTTAAGAATATTCACAGTGTGACTATTTTTAAGCTTCTTCGATCGTGAAGTAAAAACGCTGATACACCTTCAGAGAACACCCTGATTATTCCGTCAAACCACCATCTTCAATTTATTTACCGTGGACTACTTGATTTATGATTTCTGAGTTGATATAATTGTATCGATTCAAGTAATACAAGATGAAAGCCGTGATAGAAATATATCTTGACGAAGCAACCCAAACACCGCTGTATCAACAGATCACCGAAAAAGTAAAACAACTGATCGCTACTGATCGACTTAAGCCGGGCGATCATTTGCCCCCAGTGAGGCAACTGGCGCATTCCCTGCATATAAATCCAGGAACAGTACTCAGGGCTTATATGGAGCTTGAGCAGGAAAAAATAACGGTATCGCGGCGTGGCGGGGGCACGATAGTATCAACCAGAGCCAGTGATCCTCTGAGATCGGCCTTACGTCAGAAGCGACTTTCGGGCATGGTCAGCAGCAATATTCTAGAAACATTAAGTCTGGGTTACAGCCCGGAGGAAATAGAGTCAGTCTTTCAGCTACACCTTGCCCGCTGGCGTGCAGAGCGAAGGGGGGAAGCAAGGGATTCAGGAAATCGCGATGATGAAACTATTAAAAGGAATACTATCCGTATATTTTGCAGTCATGATCTGGCGCTCAATCTACTGGTAACTAAACTCAAGCAAAGAAGTCCTGAGATCGATATCGGAGTTACGTATGCTGGTAGCCTTGGTGGCCTTATAGCTCTTCAAGAAGAAAGGGCGGACATGGCAGGTATTCATCTGTTGGATGAAGAGACCGGTGAATATAACTATCCCTACATTAAGCACATACTACCTGGCCTGGAGATGGCGATCGTGCATCTGGCCTACAGGGTACAGGGGCTAATGTTTGCCACCGGTAACCCCAGGCAGATTAAAGATTTTGAAGACCTGAGACGGCCCGATATCACCTTTATTAACCGGCAGAAAGGGTCTGGGACGCGGGTGCTTCTTGATCTTCAGCTAAGGCAGTACGGTATTCTACCATCTGAAGTGAAGGGTTACGGAAGGGAGATGGATACACACCTTGCTGTTGCGGTGAGCATTGCCCGTGGTGAGGCGGATGTTGCGTTAGGCATTGAAGCAGCTGCTCATGCTCAAGGTCTTGACTTCCTGCCGTTATCCCGTGAAAGATACGACCTCGTAATTCCTATTGCACATTACAGAAGCAAGCTGCTATCGCCACTTCTGGAAATTATTACAAGTAGTGAGTTTAAACAGTTGGTGACCGATGTTGGGGGTTATGATACTTCCCAAACAGGAGCCACTACATTCTGTAGATAGAACGTAGTGGCTATCAGCAACAATTCTACTGAAATCAGGTCCGACGATAGCTGACTTGTATGATATGAATGGAAGCATCTATACCACTAATGCCTGGAAAGGAGGGTTGTCATGTGTTAGTTTGTAGTATAGCACCTCCCTGAGTGCTTTGATGGTTAACATAAACTTTGAATTCTATGTGGAAGGATAAATAATGAAAAAAACAAGTTACCTGGTAGTTACCATTTTATTTGTGAGTCTATTATTAGGAATAATAGGGTGTGCCGCTCCGGCACCAGCACCGACACCTACTCCGACACCGGCACCAACTCCAGCGCCCGCACCTACTCCGGCACCGGCACCGTCTCCAAAATACGCCTTGCACGATCCTTTAGCGAGGTTCAAAATCGCTACTACCACCAGCCTTTATGATACAGGTCTCTGGTATTATCTGGAGCCGATTTTTGAGAAAAAGGCCAACGTTGAAATGGATATTGTCTATGCTGGTACCGGCATAGCACTGGAGTATGGCAGAAGAGGGGATGTTGACGCTATCATTGTGCATGACAGGGCTAGGGAGGATAAATTTTTGGCGGATGGTTATGGCATAAACCGCAGAAATTTCGGTTACAATTTCTTCCTGATTGCCGGCCCAAGTAGCGATCCGGCAGGCATTAAGGGCTTAACAGCCGCCGAAGCATTGAAAAAAATACATGATGCAGGTATGAAAGAGCCCGATGCAGTTAAATTCGTCTCCCGTGGCGATGAGTCTGGCACCCATGCCAAGGAAAAACTCATCTGGAAGGAAGCCGGCTTCAAATACGAAGATATCCAGGGATCAGGCAAATGGTATGTCGAAGCTGGAAAGGGTATGGGCCCCTGCCTACTGATGGCCAACGAGATGCAGTCATATGTCTTGGCTGATATATCAACTTTTCTGGCCTACAACAAAAAGAGCAACCTGAGCATAGCACCCATAGTTGATCAGGATGCACTATTCCTCAATGTATATGCAGCTATAGCTATCAACCCGGAAAAGCATCCTAAAGCAAAAATTGATATCGCTAATCAGTTTATCAACTGGCTTATCGGCCCCGAAGTACAGGAAATAATGGACACGTACGGGAAAGCCGAATACGGTAGATCGCTTTTCAATCCTATTGGACGGGGTACTGAAGACGGCAGCGCCAAACTACCAGGATTTCCTCCAGTTGAAGACTATACCAAACCAATCACATAATGTACTATCATATAATGGACCTCTTAAATCTGGAAATTACGTTCTATAGCTTCAAAAAGGTCGCACTTCAGAACATTGCGACCTTAAAGGGCTCTGGAGATAGTTAGGCCTTGGAGAAGTCATATTGGAAGAGATATGGTATGGCCTGATAAAGGCAATACAATTGATCATCGCCCTTGATCCTGAGGTTATGGAGATAACCAGGAGGTCATTGTTACTTGCAATGACCTCCTGTGGTATCGCCTCGCTGATATGTCTGCCGTTGGGCGGCTTGATTCACTTTAATCGCTTCCGGGGGAAAAGGTTTCTCATTAATTTAATACAGACATTGTACAGCGTGCCCACTGTCGCTATTGGGCTCTTTGTCTTCGTGCTTTTTTCAAGAGCCGGACCACTTGGTGGACTGAACCAGATGTTCACTCCCGTAGTGATAGTAGTGGGACAGGTAATCCTGATAACGCCGGTAGTGCTCGGTCTGACTATTTCCGCCCTGAGCAGTATCGATAAGGCCGTATATGAAACCGCTATCTCTCTTGGTGCCAGCAGGTTTCAGTCTACAATTACTATTATGAGGGAGGCAAGATATGCGGTGTTGACTGCTGTTATAATGGGCTTTGGACGGGCAATCTCGGAAGTCGGACTATCCCTGATGGTCGGGGGTAATATCAGGGGATTTACCAGGACAATCACTACTGCGATCTCGCTGGAGACATCGAAGGGTGATATTGAGCTTTCGCTGGCCCTGGGAATAATACTGATTTGTCTGGCATTGATAATCAATATAGTCTTGAACAGGCTTCAACAGAGGTAGAAATCGATGGTCTTAGTAGAAACGGTCAATCTGTGGCAAAATTATGATGGTCGAGATATCCTGAAGAATGTCGACCTTACTATTAACAAAGGCGAGGTCTTTGCTTTAATCGGTCCTACCGGCGCCGGCAAGACGACACTACTGAGGCTTCTGGACCTTCTGGAACTGCCGTCATCAGGCGAAGTCCACTTTGATGGGGTGGATGTCACCCAGTCCCGGCGTCATAGAATGGAGGCACGAAGAAGAATGTCTTTTGTGCAGCAGAAACCGATTGTATTCAGTATGAACGTTTATGATAATGTCGCCTGCGGTTTGAAGTGGCGGCACGAGAAAAAGGATATTATCAGGAAGAGGGTAGAAAACGCCCTGGAACTGGTGAATATGGTTGACTACCGGAACAGGAATTCCAAAACGCTTTCCGGAGGCGAGACGCAGCGAGTAGCTATAGCCCGGGCTTTAGTTACCGAACCGGAAGTGTTATTTCTAGACGAGCCGACAGCCAATCTGGACCCTGTTTCTACATCCAAAGTGGAAGAGGTAATGGCGCATATTATCAGAGAGCAAAAGACCACTGTGGTGATGACCACCCATGATATGTCTCAGGGGCAGCGCCTTGCCGGTAAGGTTGGAGTAATTATAAATGGAGAGATGCAGCAGACAGGGAGTCCTAACGATATATTCTGTTCACCTAACAGTAGAGAAGTGGCTGAGTTCGTTGGTATTGAGAATATTCTCAGCGGTTCAGTGATAGAAAAGGATGATAATCTGGCGACTATAAAGGTAAATAGCAGCAATGTGCAGGCAGTTACCGATTGCGCAGTCAATGATTTGGTTTATGTCCTCATCCGACCAGAGGAAATAACTTTTACGCTTGCGAGAGACATAAGCAGTGCCAGAAATGTATTTGCAGGTAAAATAACCAGGGTGGTATCGGTGGGACCATTGGTGAGAATCGAGGTGGACTGTGGCTTTCCCCTGCTTGGTGTGGTAACCAGAAGGTCGGAACAAGAGATGGGCCTTGTTGCTGGTAAACAGGTTTATGCCAGCTTTAAAGCTACCGCACTACACACGTTAAAGAGGTGGAACTAGCCGCAGGGAAACAGGGGGAAGGCCGGGATGAGTGCTCACTGCCGGTGTGCTAACTTTTTCGTGCTTTAAAGATAAGTATCAGGATGACTATGATCAGTACAGTTCCCGTCCCGATGACTACCCAGACCCATGTTGGTGTTGCTGGTGGGGGGGCTTCAATGACGGGTGGGACCGGTGATGGTTTGGCTTCGGTAGTGAAACAGAAAGCAGCACTCGGATCGCTTGGCGCCGGTTCAAGTGCCATCACCTGCCAGAAATAGCTGGTGCTGTATTCCAGCGTGCCTTCATACACGTAGGAGGTGCCGGATACCTCGGCTGTAGCTATGATATCGCTCATACCCATATCCCTTGCCATGATAAACCTGTATTTGCTCGTCTCTTTAAGCGGTGACCAGGAGAATGATACTGGCCTGACCGGACAACCAGCACAGTTGTTATAAGGACTGAGTAACTGGACCCCTTGATACTTTGAGGTTGTCGGTAGGCCGGTTCCAACGGTGAAGCTTTCAACTTTTGACCACGGACCGTGTATTATCTGACCGGTAGCCGCCCTTCGTACTCTCGCTCTCCAGTAATAGGTGTGGCCTGCATGTAACCTGCCGGCAGGGTAGACCAGTGCGGGCGACGTGTACGAAGCAGGTGCAATGGCGCCGGAATCGAAAATAATTTGTGAAAAGTCGGCATCATTGGCGATTTGTACCTGGTACTGGTCGGAAAGGTAAAGTTGTTCCCAGGTAAAGCCGATATCCTGGTTTCTGCCGGTTACCGGATCAAATCCTACGAGAGTATCATCGGCGGGTGAAACCGAGATAGTGAGTTTCCTTGTGATACTGCCTGCTTCATTGGTAGCTGTTAATGTATAGACGGTGGTTGTGGTTGGCGCCAGTTGAATAGTACCGCTCGGAGTCACAGTATCGACCCTTGGGTGGATGGTAACTGCCGCAGCACCGGAAACGTCCCAGCTCAGGGTCACTGCTTGCCCCGGATTAATTGTTTCAGGAGTAGCGGTAAAGCAATTGATGACCGGTAGGACTGGAGGAGGTGGTGGAGTTACTTCTGTAGATGTTTCACTGGCGACAGCGGTACACCCGATAGTCAACAAAGTTATCAGGATAAATGGCAAACCAAGCAGATTCCAGCGCTGCCGGCATATCCTCATCTCAGTCCTCTCGTAGTCCCTGTAGTACCGTAATGTAATAAGAATTCTACTTCTATTATACAACAGGAGCAAATTTTTAAAAGCTGAATACATACTTGTAAACAGACGTCACTGTTCGGACCGAAAGACCAGATTATTATCTGCTATTCGAACTGATTGATTAGAGGTATCGGAAAGGCACTAAGCTGAACACCTGTATTTATGATGGCTTTTAGTACGTCCGAAGGCTCCGGATAACAGCAAGGAGGCTGTCTGCCGGCTGTCAGAAGCTACCTGGCACGCTCAGAGGGTAGTTCCTTACCAGACTAATGGCAAGTCGTATTGCCTTATATCTTCAATTTATCGCATGTTCCTTGATGATTTACAACTGACTTATCTTGGGCAGTCGTCTATAATTTATGCCATCGATGAGGTCTGAGCTAACTTGATCGACATCTATGTTGGTAAATATAAATCACATAAATTGTTCGTAATAACTGTAGCTAACGTCCGGTTTGCGTGATTGCAGGTTGCTATTTCACGGTTTTCCGACGTTCTTCTTCTCTTATCTCTCGTCTTAATAGCTTCCCTACTTTCGACTTTGGAAGCATATCCCTGAATTCTATATATTGTGGTATTTTATAAGGAGCCAGTTTCTCCCGGCACCACTTGATTAGCTCAGCTGCCCCAACACCCCTGGCTCCCTCCTTAAGCACCACCATAACTTTTATCCTTTCGCCCACTCGATGGTCTGGTACTCCTACAGCACAGGCGCCTACAACTGCTTCGTGATCTTGTAATACTGCCTCAATTTCTGAAGCAGAGACTCTATACGCTTTATATTTAATTACATCAGCAGTTCGTTCTACATAGTGCAGTTCTCCGGATCTATCCATACTGACAAAATCTCCCGTCCTGTACCATCGCTTACCATCCTGTTCTTTAAATGAATAGGCTGTTTCCTCTGGTTTGTTCCAGTAATCCATAATAAATTCAAAGTCAACCATTAGCTCACCGGTTTCACCGGGGGGCACGGCCTCGAGAGTTTCTGGGTCAGCAATTTTATATTCTTTGATCGGCACCGTCCTGCCTAAACATGTTGCAGATGGTTCCTTGTTCAGAGCGCTAAATCCAAGGGTACCTGCTTCCGTTGAACCATATAGTTGATATATCGGACGGCCTGTCAGTTCTTTGAAGCGATTAAAAACCTCTGTTGGAAGCACGTCACCTCCGCTCCAACAATATTTTAAAGACGATAAATTGTATTGGCTTAGCCTGTCATTTTCCAATATCATGCGATAGAGGACGGGGCTACCCATGAACAGGGTCGCCTTGTATTTCTGGATAGCCTCTAAAATGGCATCTATTACGGGTACTGGCATAATTACAGTGGGATTACCTAAATTCAAACCCAGCCCCATACATGTTACCTGCCCCAACGTATGAAAAAGCGGGTTTACCAATATCAGCCTCTCATCACCTTCTGAAACATAACCTTCCACTATATATTCAATCTCGACGAAGGAGCTGACCATGCCGCTATGAGTACAAGGAACGCCCTTTGGCATTCCGATTGTACCGCCCGTGTATAAAATGCGTGCCAGGTGTTCTCTTGGATTGATATCTACCTTTGGAGGCTTAGGTGGATACTTGGAGATTAAGTCCTTGAAGAAGTAAACCCTGTTGCCATGTTCGACACTGCCATGAGGAATCCGGTCAAAACCACGACCAATGAGCCTTTTCCAAAGCGGCAACATGTCCGAAATGTTGGTAACAATTATGGTCTCCAGGCCAGTACCGGGGCAAACTTCTCGCACATAACCGAAATTGGTGTCCTGACAGATGATAGTTTTCGCTCCTGAATCCTTTAACTGATACTCTATCTCAAAAGGCGTGTAGATAGGTGAGGTCGGTACCGCTATACCTCCTATTTTTTGCACCGCATAATAGGTTATAAGCCATTGAGGAGAATTGGGACAGTAGAGCATTACCCTATCATTGTCCCTGACTCCCAGTTCGTATAAAGCGTTGGCAAATCTGTATATCAACTCCCGTAATTCAGCATAGGAGAACTTTTCCCCCAGGAACACTATAGCCGTTTTATCGGGAAATTTGGAGGCTCTTTGTTCAAATCTGGTAATTACCTCCTCGTCAAATGACTGTTCGCCCTTCATAATTTACCTCAAAGTAAATTCACATCCCGAAATAGGCTTCAACGACATCAGGATTGTTCATGAGTTCTTCGGGAGTACCCTCCAGCACTGTAGACCCGTTTTCAAGCACATATCCATAATCTATTATCGGAAAGATTGGTCTGGCATATTGCTCGCTCACTACTATTGTAATTCCAGTTTGTTCTCTTATTTCTCTAATTGCCCGAGCGAGCCTTACCTCTACTGACGGTGCCAGGCCAAGTAGCGGTTCATCTAATAGTAACAGCCTGGGTTGAGCCATCAGCGCCCTCCCAATAGCTAGCATCTGCTGCTCACCCCCACTCAGAAATCCACCCTGTCGCCCCTTCAGCCTTTCTAGCTCAGGAAAGAGGTTGAATACATATTCAAGAGTTTTCTTTTTTTGTGATCTAGATGCTAGATACCCCCCTATCCTCAGATTTTCGAGCGTACTACTTTCGGGGAAAATTCGGCGTCTTTCTGGACAAAGTATGATACCCTTCCTTGCTCTTGCACTAGGCTTCAGGTGAATTATTTCCTCTCCGTTGAACTTTATCTCGCCATATAAACTTATTCTCTCCCCGCCTTTCATTTCTTCTTTCTTCTTCACATCCAGTATTATGCCTGAAATAGCGTACATTAGTGTCGACTTGCCCGCGCTATTAGAACCGAAGATGCCCACTATTTGCCCCTCACAATAGTTCAGGCTCACGTTGTTGACAGCTAAGGCATTTTCATAAAACACCATCAGATTTTTTATTTCGAGAAGAACGTTATCTTTTGACATATCATACCTCTGTACCTAGATAAGCCTGCTTTACGTTCTTGTAATTAATTACTTCTTCAGGCAAGCCGTCAGCAATCTTTTCTCCGAAATTCATCACGATCAGTCTATCAGCAACCCTGAAGAGCTCCTTTAATCTATGCTCGATCATTATCAATGTTATTCCGCCTATTTTTAACTTTTCTATCAAAGGTACTATACTTGCTATTTCGGCCATGCTCAGCCCGGAGAAAATCTCATCACAAATGATTATTTCAGGTCTTAGCGCAAGGGCTCTGGCAAGCTCCAGCCGCTTAAGGTACCCCAGTGGCAGAGCTCCCGCCACTTTATAAGGTACATAAGCATCACGTTCAAAGCCAACATCTTCAAGAATATCTATAGCTACCGAATCCCTATCTCCAAGTTTCCCCTGGGCAATTCGCTTGGCACGGGGAGAAAACAGCGTTGGAATGAGGTTTTTAAAAGCCGGCAGCGTTGTATATGGTCTTGTAATCTGAAACGTTCTGGAAAGCCCGGCATCGGCAATCTTATGAGCCTGCCAGTTGGTAATATTCTTATCTTTGTATAGTACAGTACCTGTGTCTTTCTTGACAAAGCCGGTGATGAGGTTGATCAATGTGGTCTTCCCTGAACCATTTGGACCTATAATACCTAACGTCTCGCTCCTGAACAGGTCAAAACTGGTATTGTCAACCGCTTTAACACCACCAAATGCTTTAGTCAAGTTTCTCACCTTAAGGATAGTCTCTTCTCTCATGGTTTAGATACTCACCCAAGACTCGAATTGCTCGTATTTCCTACGGAGATAATTTAGGATACCTTCACTCCAGAATACAATAAATACCACTATGATAACCGAATAAAAAACTATCCTCAGTGTGCCGAAAGCGCGCATTGCTTCAGATATTGGTACTAAAATGATGGCGCCTAATACCGGGCCAGCAAGGGTGCCTGGGCCACCAACTACAGCAGCGGCAACCGGAAATATAGAGAAGTCTAGTGCAAATAGTGAGGTGCCAACCCATCCATAAAGATGAGTGATGTAAGCCCCGGCAAAACAACCTAGAAGCGCGGTGATAAACACGGCCATCGCTTTATAATAAGTTATACTAATGCCAGAAGCTCTGATCGCCTGATCATTGTCCTTTAACCCGCGGAACACTAATCCTACATCCTCATTCACTAACCTCCTGAGGCCAAATAGGCAGATAAGAACAACTCCCAGTATAAGATATTGACTGATCCATATGTTGGGGAGCATATCCAGGCCGGATATACCCTCGGTGCCGCCAAAGACCCTTGTTGCTACAATTAACCTGATTGCCACCATTGGGTAAATGAAGCTGACAATGGCGAAATATACGCCGCGGAGGGGTAGACAAGGTAGAAGGGCAAGAGTACATATTAAGGCGCCAACCACTGTGCCAATAAGCATGGTCAGGGCCGGAGATAAGCCAAAGCTCGAATTCAAGAGGCCGGAAATGTATCCACCGACACCAACAAACAAAGCTCCGCCCAAAGAGACCAGGCCAACAAAGTGAGCTAGAAAATCAAAACCTATGGTAAGCAGTGCAAATATACCGAAGATACATAGAACTCTTTGCCAGTATAGATTCGGCAAAACTAAAGGAAGAATAAGCAAACCGAGGATCAGAACCAGCCTTGGTCCAAGTAAAAACATTATTTCTTTTAAGGAGGCAACAGCGTATATGCTATCTGATCGAACCTTTACTCCTCTATCAAGTCTTTCCTTACGCCTGACCTCCGTAGCCAAATTTACACCCTTTCCTCGAGTTCCTTTTGTCTTCCAAATAGCCCCGAAGGTTTCACGATGAGAATGACGATGATTGCTACCATAGCTACTACCAGGTGAAAGTGTGGAGCAATAAAGTGTACCGTTATCATTTGAGCGTAACCGATTACGAATGAGGCAAGAACAGCACCAAACCAGCTTCCCAGCCCTCCACAGACAGCAACAGCTATGGCGAAGAGGAGAACATCGTATCCCACTTCTACTGTTATAGTACCCAATGGAAGTAAGAGAATAGCGGCAAGACCTGCCAGTGCCGAGCCAAGCGCCAGTGCCATAGTAGCCGCCAAGTCTGAATCAATGCCTAGCATCAACGCAGCACGCTCATCCTGAGCCATAGCTCTTAAAGATAGCCCAATCCGGCTGTAGTGAGTAAAAAGCCACAAGACGAGTACTGCTGTAGCTGCTGCACCGATAATAATAAGCCGTTGTCCGTCTACTGTTACTCCAAATATATCTACCGTCCCTTCAATAAATGTAGGAAGGACATATGTTGTCTCCCGTAATCCGCCCCATCTTAGAAGCTCCATTATAGCAAGGCCTATGGCCACTGAGGCTATAATCTCGGATGCGGGCATGCCTCTTACATGACTAAGGACGAGACGGTACATCAGGCCACCTATTATTGCCGTGATAATTAAGGATAGTATAATGCAGACTGTAAAATTCAGACCTAGCCAGTTTAGAAAAATCCAGGTTAAAAATGCCGCCAGTACATAGAAAGCTCCATGAGCGAAGTTGGGTATACCACTGACCCCATAGGCAAGCGCAAAGCCAATAGCCATGAGAGCCAATGTCAGGCTATTTATAAATCCGTATATTACCAGGCCCATATTTCAATTCATTAAATAATTGAAGACTTTTTATTGTATCCAGGGCGGGAGCTTAACCTCCCCGTTCGCAATACTGGCCGGGTAAAAAACTATCCTTTTTCCTGCTTGCCACTGGTGTTGGCCTACCACCATACCTTCTGCAGGATCGTCGGAGCAAATGATATCATGGTCTTTAAATCGTACTCTTCCAGAAATCCCGACCATATCTGTCTGTTCTAAAGCTGTTACCACCGCATCAGCATCAATAGTCCCAGCGCGCTCAATAGCATCTTTTAGTAGATATATAGATTCATAGCCGGAAGCACAGAAAGTGCCGTCAGGTAGTGTGTCGTATTTTTTCTCATAAGCATTAACAAACTTCATCGTCTTGGGAGTTGCTTCGTTAGGAACATTGGCTGACTGTGGTATATTAGTTATAGTATACTCACACTTTCCTTGAGTGGCATCCCACGTTCCTGGTGAATTAATCGCCTCAAGCGGAGCGCCGAAAAGCAGAGCTGGTACCTTCAGGTCGTACCATTGCTTGGCCAGAATAGCGCCATCTGGCACCTCCATGAATACTAAAAGGACACCCCGTCCGGCTTCCTTTGCCTTAAGCAATCCAGCGGAAAAGTCGGTGCTCCCCATGGGGTAAACTTCGTAGCCGGTGATTTCCCAACCCTGCCCCTTCACTATCTCCATCACCTTTTCAACCCCAGCACGGGCGTAAGCTGCATCCTGAGCGATAGCGAACAGCTTGTTAAGCCCATATTTGGCTTTAATGCCCATCAGGCTACCCACTGCAACACCTGCGTGCACACGGGCATCACCGGTGACTCTGAAGGAATACTTGTACTTCTCAATATCCTTCGCAATCTTCACTGCTATTGCCGGGGATATAGAACCGGCGGCTATAATGTGTGGCTTCTTATACTGGGCCACTATATCCATGGTCGCTAATGCTGCCTCTGAGCGGACTGGTCCTCCAGCTAAGAAGTCAGCACCTTTCTCTAAAATGAGTTTCTCTACTACCAGTAATGTGTCGCTTATTGGTACGCCTGGTTCAAGGTCCCGACTATCCATTACTTCCAGTCTAATGCTCTGTTTCTTACCACCAACAGCTATACCACCGGCTTTATTTATTTCTTCTGCTGCCAGTCGAATACCCCTCTCTGGCATCCAGCCTGTCGGATATGCGGTAGAAAGAGGAACACCAATTACGATCTCTTCTCCCGCCGGTTTTGTTTTGGCACACCCAGCCACAGTTAATATAGCAATTAATACTAAGATTATTAAGGCTAGAATCCCCTTTTTCATAATAACCTCCTGTCCGCCTATATTATATTTTGATAGTCAATAAAATTTTTATCGAATATAACCACCTCCTCTCTAAGATGAGGCCGATATATGAACTGAGACAATGGAACAACTATTTAGTTATCTGCCTTCCACTATTCTCGATCCCCATTATATTGGTTCCGAGAAAAGGTAATGCACTCTTAAATTATTGCCTAAGCCTTAATTGTTGTAATGGTAGGGGAATCACTAATTTCACCCGTCATGTCTTTTATTACTACTGTTTCAAAACTTTCACATATATCACCCGCGAATAGAATTTAAGATTCGAACTATTTCAGTAGGTTTTACAGAAGAACTCTAGCTCTTACCATGCAATCTTTCAGGTTCCTGGTAGTCTTCTCCTTTCTGTCCTTTGCCAACATAGACAACCTTGCCCTCTTTTATAAGCTTGTCAACCCAGGAGCCAGGCTTTGGTTTCACTGAATACCTGACAAAGCTCTGAAATTCAACTTCTTTGTAACCCTGGTCATACAATGCCTGCCTGCCGAGTTTCGTCAGCAAAGCGGCATTCGCAACGTTTCTACCGGTATTCCTTAACGTTCTTTCATTTCTTGATCCCATTGTCGGTGGAACGGTACGGCAGGCTTCTTTGCTCAAAGCATCTTTCCCGTATATAACGCGCCCATCTGTAGATGAAACTATACCGCCATGGGTTGAGTTGACAGGATTGGGATCATCCCTGGTAGGCCAGGAGCCTACTGGATACATGGCAACAGCCATTACCCAATCAAGGAAAGCCATAAGGGTACTTTCCTGTCCACCGTGATTTTGACCACCGACTACTACTGCTGCCGCAGGCTTGTAAGCAAGCATACGTGCACCCCTGCCAAATGACTGAGGGCCAAACATATGACACTTTTCCATGAGTATTCTGGAAAGCGAATTTATGCCATGCGTGTAGACCACGATGCCAAATATTAAGCCATCCATCTCCACCATCTTTTCCATCAGGATTTGCGTGTCGTCATTCCATTCATAGCAACGGAGCCCTTCATCTGCCGGATGCTGCCAACCAAAACATTTCATGCATCCTGTGCAGGGTTTCAGATTATAGTCGGCCAGGGACACCAGCTCTGTTTCTACATAGCCGAGCGACTCGGCACCTTCAAGGGCCAGCTTGGTAGCCCATTCAGTGCTGGCGTGTCGTGGGCTACCATTTATACCAAGGATCTTTATTTTTTTCTTATTCATATTGCTACTCCTTCGAAATTAATAAGTGTATAGTTTAAAACGTGTGAATAATCAAGCTTCCTATGTCCGCATATTTAGTTCTGCCTCTATTCATGGTATTACTTCACCTGATATCGGAAGATAACCTGTCATAACGTTACGTTATATCCCGATCTTAATGATATAGTTACTTGAGACGAATGACGAGCGCACCTCCTGACTATAGATTTGATATTTTATGTTCATTACTAACGTGTTTGGGCTATCCATAATACAAAAGCCTGATATAAACAGTCGCCCTGGCAACATTTATATCAGGCTTCGTATCCCCACTCCATTGTCAATTATTGTCCTGTGTTTATTTACTAATATTATTCATATAGACATATTTACTTATAAAAATGGTAGCATACAATTTTAATTTGTCAATACATGATTGCGTTCATTTGCTCGAGCAAGTCACATGTTTTATCATCTTTTAGCTGCAGCCATTATAGCTTCAATGGTCTTGATGTACCCGGTACAACAGCAGAGGTTTCCGGATATACCTCTTGTAACTTCTTCCTTAGTTGGAGGTGGATTCTTATCAAGCATTGCCTTGGCTGAGAGTATCATCCCTGGCGTACAGAATCCACACTGAATAGCACCATGCTGAATAAAGGATTCATTAAGTGGATCTAGCTCTCTACCTTTAGCCGGTCCTTCGATAGTAAGGATATCCCGTCCTTGAGCGTCTAGAGCCAGGACCGGGCAGGAAAGGACCGGTGTACCATCCATAATTGACCTGCCCAAAAAGTGATATCAGTTGTTTCCTCGTTACAATGGTTAAAATAGCTACAGGAACTAATCCATTTCTTATCTTCATAAGACACTGTTACAGGTGTCCGCGATCTATCTAAACTAGCTCAACGCTGAAAATGATAGGGAATACGTTGATTCAGAGGTTGCTGAAAAACTCGGATTCAACCCCCTGTATCCCCCAATCTTGGGGGAATTTTGAGGCTGGGGGACACCCCCAGACCCCTGTCCTGCACCTCTTTTCAGCAGCCTCTCACCATTGGAGTGATAACAAATTGTAGAGAGGGGCCTCCAGCCAGCAATACCGCATCATTTATATCCTGGTATCAGGCCTGACGGTTAAGCACTCATGCTGCAACAGGAGCACCAGTTCATGCTGTACATTTCTGTTACCACGGGTCTCTAATAAAGTACTCGTTACCTGAATGTTGTTCACTGGACAACTGAGAAGTAGTAGAATATGAGAAATGGACTTTTTCAGGAGATCGGTAATCTCTGGTGGCAAAAATGGTGCCCGCAAAGTAGCTGATTCTTCGCGGAAATATGCCGGCCAGGCGCAGACCCAGGCGAAAGAATGGACGCAACTGACAGCAAGGAAGCTGTCTGCAAGCCGTAAGAAACTTCCTGGCACGCTCAGAAAGCAGTTTCTTGACGGACTCAAGGTCATTATACCGCTCGGTGTCACCATATTTATACTGGTATGGATTTTCGGTAAGATCGACAGTATATTGCAGCCGATAATCAGGTCTATAGCTGGTCGCACCATTCCCGGTGTTGGTTTTGCAATCACAATTATACTGATTCTCATCGCTGGAGCCGTAGTCGGCAACGTTGCCGGACGTAAATTAATCCGCTACAGTGAGTCCCTGCTGTCAAAAATACCTATTGTTCGCCAGCTATACTACGGTATTAAACAGATTGTGGACAGTTTTTCATCACAGGACAAGGGCGGTTTTACGAGGGTAGTAATGATAGAATTTCCCAAGGCAGGCATGAAGACAATCGCTTTTGTCACCAACGAGTATGTGGACCAATCTGGTAAGCGAATGCTCAATGTATTTATTCCCACCGCACCAAATCCAACGTCGGGCTTTCTCCAGATAGTGAAAGAAGAGGAAGTTACTGCTACCGATATCTCAATCGATGACGCTTTAAAGATGGTGATGTCTGCGGGCAAGGTATCGGCCGGGGGAATTACTAAAAGTTTCGGCAGTGATAAATCCAAATAGTAGAGATTCGGGGAATATAGTCCTGGAAACACATATCAGTTACGGTTCTTTGAGTGGTTCTTGCGCTAAAATACAGGAAACATACTCGCTGCCGGTGCTGACGATGTCGCCGTTCGGAAGCGCCGCTTCCATTCCCAGAACATGGTGTCTGGTCACTCCGTATTGAACCGTATTTGTTTCACCCGCATTTGAGGCTATAGTACCTGCAATTGTGGCGGACATTTCACCAAGATGGAGAGGGTAGTAAAGGCCGTGGTGCACTACCTCCGCATGAAGGTCGGATAAAGGTACGCCAGCTTCAACAGTAGCAACGAAATTGTCTCTATCGATTTTCAGAATGTGGTTCATAAGCTCCAGTGAGAGCACGATACAGCCGTAAAGCGGTATACAGCCGCCACTATATATTCGGTGCGTGTGCCGGATGCGGATAGCCGGTGTGTATTCAGGCAACAATGATATCGTTCAAGGAGCGTTTGGGCACATGGTGTATATCTTTGCTATCCCTCCAATATTTGATGTTACCGTCCGGCCCGACCGTGTCTACTACCACGGTCTCTTTGGGCTTACCGATGGCCAGAACAAGGAGTATTTCATAGCGTAGCGGTATCCGCAGTGTCTCACGGAGCTCCTGTCTATTTACACTAGCGATGATGCAGCCACCAAGCCCTTTCTCGGTTGCACTCAGGAGTATGTTTTGGGCCGCGATTCCATGGTCGCAGCCAAAAGTCTCGGTTATCTCTGTATCCCCGAGTATGATTATGTATGCCGATGGCCTTTCTCCTTCGCCCGGGCCGGGCCATTCTGTAAGGTAGCCGGCCCAGCTAAGATATGGAAATATCGATGCATTCTTTTGCGGATCACAGGAGGGTATATACTTGAGCGGCTGCAAATTGCGTGATGAGGCAGACAGTCTTGCCAGGTCGATAAGCTGGCGCAGTGTCTCCGGTTCAATGGCGACGTCCTGGTAAAACCGCCGGTAGCTTCTACTCTTCAGGACTAGCTCTTCAATCATCTCGATCTCCTTCTTATTTAACTCGGTTTCATAGAAAAACAATTGTTGACAATGGTGAATTGCAGCAGTTCACAACCGCTGGACATGATCGGATTATGCTGGTTGGCTCTCCTGCCTTTCACATAGTAGCATTAACTCGGGCCTTGAGCAATCCCGCAGCGCTTCATCATAGGGTAGAAGTTTTGCCCTGGTAGGAGGATGATAGGTGACGGGAATTTGCTGGTAAGAGTGTGGTATTGTTGCATTGACAAAATACCATTGGTATAATTTCAATTAGTGTAGAGGTGGCTCAGTTGGGAGGTTGATAGGTATGGAGAAGCATTACTGTGGTCGATATACCGTTGTGAGTTCATCTGCATAGGAATATCGAGAGAGGGTTAAAAAGTGGCTCAAAAGCCTAAGAAGAGTGTAATACAGAATATTATTAAGAACCTTGTTGATTCTGAGATTCCCGGTATACAGGCTGTGGTCAAGGAACTGTCTGACTGGACCAAGCAACTGGAGGAGCGTAGCTGGAAGATTAAGCACTATGCCAGTGAAATCGAGAATGTGTCGGCGCAGGAAGCGGCGGAAGCTCCGGAAGAGGCCAGCCTTGCTGAGCTTGTGCGGGATCTGGAAAAGACCCTGGTTCAGTTACGGCAGGAGCCGGGGGCTGCTGCTCCGGCGCAACCGGAAGTTCCTAAAGCTAAACCGGAAATTATTGAAGCCAGGGTTGAAGAGAAGCCCGAAATAAAGGAGAGGGCGGACCTGGTACCGGCAGCCGAACCTGAGGCAGCAAAGGAACCAGAGGCAATAAAGGAGCCTGAGGCAATAAAGGAACCAGAGGCAGTCAAGGAACCTGAGGCAGTCAAGGAACTGGAAGAAGTAAAGGAACCTGAGGAAGTGGAAGAATCTGAGAAAATAGAGGAGTTGAAGAGGAAATTAGA
Organism: uncultured Dehalococcoidales bacterium; assembly: GCA_964596125.1. Classification (GTDB taxonomy): domain Bacteria; phylum Chloroflexota; class Dehalococcoidia; order GIF9; family UBA5629; genus CAZQRP01. The sequence continues at coordinate 47,574 of CAZQRP010000019.1, forward strand.
GGAGATGCAAAGAGGAGGTTCCGGTGCGGGGGGTGAGACTTTTACTACCCCCGAGGGTTTTATAGTGAGAAGGAGAGGGCGTCGTTAGGGGCGTAATGCCCCTGTAGCTCAGAGGATAGAGCAGCGGTTTCCTAAACCGCGTGTCGGGCGTTCGAATCGCCCCAGGGGTACTTTAATGGAGCGCAGTACTGTAAAGTTACAGGGGTGTAGCTCAGTTGGGAGAGCAGCGGTCTCCAAAACCGCAGGTCGCGGGTTCGAGCCCTGCCACCCCTGCCAGCGCCGAGGTGGTGGAATAGGTAGACACGCCATCTTGAGGGGGTGGTGAGCGTAAGCTCGTAGGAGTTCAAATCTCCTCCTCGGCACCACAAGCTATCGATAGCAACAGAAAAGAGAGAAACTGTCTTTCCTGGGTGGGATAAGCTCCCGGTATCCGGGAGCTGATTGCGGAAGTAGTTCAGTGGTAGAACGCCTCCTTGCCAAGGAGGAAGTCGCGAGTTCGAATCTCGTCTTCCGCTCCATAGTTTTTTAAGGCGGCGTAGCCAAGAGGATAAGGCGGGGGTCTGCAAAACCCCTATTCAGCGGTTCGAATCCGCTCGCCGCCTCAGGTTTTTTGCCGAGGTGGCGGAATGGTAGACGCGGCGGACTTAAAATCCGCTTCCCGCAAGGGAGTGGGGGTTCGAGTCCCTTCCTCGGCACCAGCATGTTTTTACGATTGAGCCTGATGCCTGATTTGTTGCCTGTTTTGATGTCATTTTATTGATTTTGCTTAACAAATTGGTTAGCTTCAATTACGTTCGAAAAATTGCTTAACTCTACGATCAAAAAGTTGCTTAACTTTTTCATCTTTTACCTCCTATCATCTCCACGATCAACACCAATATTCGTTGGCCTCATCAACTCCTCAAAGTCCTGCTTGTTGATCCACCACTGTTTACCTAGCTTCTTGCCTGGTATCTTGCCCTCACGGAGCCAACGCTGGACGGTTAGAATATTCAACTTTAACATTTTAGCGATTTCCTCAGCAGTGTAGAACTCCATCTCTTAGCTTCGCTTTAATTGCTATACAATACTATAACTTATCTTACCATGCATATTCGTATGTTGCAAGATGACTTTAGTCCTACCATCCAATAGCTTATCAATATGATATAATTTTGTCATTCATTAGGGTGAGGATAGCATAATGAGCTGGGAACAGAGGCTATGGGGCTGGAGAAAGTGGCTTTTTTGGACGGGGATAGGTTTAGGAATCATAATTGGGATCATCGTAGGATATACCACGTCCAACATCCGTTGGGGTTCAATATCTGGTGTAATTATAGCTATCGTACCAAATGTAATTACGGTTTATGGGCTTGGGAAGGGCATTGCTCATGCTATAAAACTAGGATGGAAACAGGCTGAGTTAAACATACTAGAGAAGCAGAGGAGCATTCAGCGGCTTCTAAAAATAGATCAATGGCAACGAGATCATATATACGGTTATTTTAAAAGTTATGTAGAATCAGTTAACTATAAGGGATTAGCAACTACTGCACCTCATGTAGTATTGAGAGTTAAATTCTTTAATCTTTCAGTATTTGAATGTAAAATTACCCATTGGAAGTTACATTTTGAGCGTGATGATAGCCAGATGAATTGCATGGGTAAAGTCTGTCAACTGCGGCCTCAAGGTGGAGAGTTAGAAGCTAAAATTGAGGCATGTAAATCTACGAGCATTGACATGAGACTAGATATAGAGGCAGCAATTGTTGAACTCATAAAGGAATCAAGCATTAATAAGAATGAAGTTCATTTTCATATGCATATAGACTGGCAAATAGAATTAGAAGAGATAGGAACTCATGCCTATCGAGATTATCTATCATATACTGGGTTGCCTAACCTGGCAGTATGAACTAGTCAATCTCTGGAGTATTAATCTATCTCAACAGATATTACCGTTTTCCCGTTAGTAGGATCACGCCAAGCCTTAACTACTATCACACCATCATTCCGTGTCGTAACACATTTCCTTTTAATAATACCTCTACTCCTAGAGTGGACAGACCAGCCGGTTGTAACCTGATCATACCGGCTTGTAGCGCTCGTGTCACAATACGGCCCATCCGAAATCACAGTTAATAATGGACGAAAGTGGCTGAATAGGTCTACACAGTAGCCTGATTGTCTACCGTGATGAGGGGCAAGGAAAATGTCAGCGCCCTTAATTGCCTGTGTGAAGTCTGATCGTTCAAGTAGCTCATTCCAAGATGGTGGCTCATTGTCGCCTGGTAAAATAATCTTGCAGTTCAAATAGGAGATTACTGTCACAAGGCTATGATTGTTCAGATTAGAGCGTCCACAGGAATAAGGTTGGAAGATGCTGATAGTTACTCCACCATTATTTTGAGGGAATTCTGGATTATCTGCATCTGGCGTTGGCCTATTATATCTCTTATTAATTTCTAAATACTTATCAATAATCTCCTCGTTAGCGCTTTGGTTTCCTGCCCAAATATCACTTTCCGATAGATGTTTTGGGCGATTAATGTTTATTGGGCTAAGTAGGTCGAAGTTTACAATGTCATCCAAATGATCAGCGTGGGGATGTGTTATCAGAGCTTCATCAAGCTGTCTGAGGCCATAGTTATTATATAAATGGTGGAAGGGACTAAAGCTGCTATCACCAGAACCCCATGAGCCAGAGCCTAAGTCTTGGACAAGATGCTTAGGCGCTGGCGTTTTAATATATGTTGAGCTTCCGTGTTGAACATCCCAAAAAACAACTTCTAGCATATTCCCCTCCCAGTTAACCAGTTACTGGGCCTCGTTAATACGGGCCAATTCAGCGATATTGGCAAAGAGTTCTCTTGCATAATGAATTCCAGAACGATGCATTCTATAGATCGAGATGCCTATTATCACCACTACTGTGGGATAGACTATGCCAGGGCTAAGGGGTGACTTCCAGGCAAATAATGCAATAATTATCCCTGCTGCTATCAGGCCTCTAAACATACCATAGGTTCCATTAAAGAATTGCATCCTGGGCGCTCGCCCACTGGTATATACTGTTGAGCGGGCTTGAGCGACGAGGCGGGGCCACTTATCTACAGTTAAAGAGTCTGGGGAGCTGCCACAGAAGTTAGCCACAGCATCCTTTGCCAGTGGAAATGTCTTTTTATCCGGCCTGGTCATAGGCCAGTCTGTAGGCATCCCCTTCCAGGCTTTCCAGTAAAGGCTCTCACAGCCATTCCCTAGGGCTTGAATCAGATGTCCCAATACATATGCAGTAAGGAGGTGAACACCTAAAGCCCCTCCGCTCTTAGGGATCAGTAAGAAATCTATGGAACCTATGTCAAACAGAATACCGGTAGCGATTAGAAGCATGGAACCTGGTAGGATTATGCCAACGAATTCATAGAAGTCAAATGCTCTCATTAAGTTCTAGAATACATATGGTTAGGAGATTAGTCAATATATCCTCCCCTAAGCCCCTCCCAGGTTCATAATTTGACCGAGAAAGGGTCTGTAATAGTTTTTGAGGGAATCATATAGGTCATGCTGAATCTACAATTTATATCTCATTTATCGAAATAATCACCTATGATAAGGCATTTATTACCAAAAAATTCACATTGGAGCCGCATATAAAAGGTGATCCGCCGCCGGAGGGGGCCGAACGGGGGATAATTCTAAACTGATCGTAAATCCGTGTGAATTTCCCCGTAGTGGGCTTATTTTTAAACGGTTGTGAGTCCTATAGGGGAGTATAAGCCCCTCATTTCTTACCCAGCAGAGGGATCACACGTAAAAAGTGGGCACCCAACATACCCCGATACTTGATACTCCGTAACATCCAACATTTACTTATACGTAGTGCTATAATAAAGAAAAATAGAATATATATTTATGTCCATCTCTGAAACGTATTTACATTCAAGGAGGGATCATAATGGAGAAAGCACCCTATACACCTAACCCAGTAAATATAAAGAGATTTCTACAGAAGATGCAGGATTGGGGCATCCCACCCAAATTAGATGTGGCGTATTTAAAAACGCTTGGATTCAAAAGCAGCAATGATCGATATATCCCTGGTATTTTAAAGTTACTAGGGTTCCTAGATTCTAATGGTGTTCCTCAGAGTATATGGAATGATTATAAAGATAAGAAAAAAGCACCGGCAGTTTTAGCATCGGCCATCAGGAATGCTTACAGTGATCTTTTCAATAGATTTCCCGATGCAAATAAAGCAGATGTCTCAACAATTCAGAACTATTTTAGTTCAAAATTTGGCGCTTCTGGGATTGTAGCAAGGCTTGCAGAACAAACCTTTAAGAACTTATGCGAAATGGCAGATTTTGAGGCTGTGCCTGTAGTTGAAGGTGCCACACCACCTGCTATTCCGGCCATAGAAAAGGTTGCCAAGACGGCAACTGGTTCAAAGGAAGTTACGATCAATATTAATATTCAGTTACAGTTACCTGCCACAGAGGATGCAACCATATACGATAACCTTTTTAGTGCTTTGAAAAAACATCTCTTTTCTTAAGACAATGCTAAAAATACTGCAAGAGCAGTTATCAAGGCTGCAGTCGTTCGAAGATGAGGCACACCTAATATTGGCTCGACATGAGGCAGCAGTGTCTCGCATTATAACTCTTGAAGACACATATAAAAGTTTAACTGGCCTTAATCTGCGCCAAGATACATTGTTCCGAGAATCGCTTAAATGTGTAGAAAATCAGCTATTTAAAGCTGCTCATGTGATGGTGTGGGCTGGTTTTATGGACTACCTTGAAGATAGAATGATGTCTAAATATCTCGCAGACATTAATAATGCTAGGCCAAAATGGTCTATTGTTAGTGTGGACGATTTACGGGAAAAAGCCACAGAACATGAGCTAATAAAAGTTTGCCGTGAGGTCAAGCTATTTACTAGAAATGAGGAGAAGGCGTTTCTAGGCTTACTAAATAAGCGTAATGAATGTGCTCACCCTAGCAGCTATTTACCTACATTAAATGAAACGCTTGGTTTTATTTCAGAGTTACTTTCTCGAATAAGTATTCTTGAGCTTAAGTTTCACCCTTAATATCCCGTATAGAAATACTTCAATAGGGGAATTCTGTGTAGATTTAACAAGGGGGGTCAGTTAGGATATGGCAATACATAGAGAACCAAATGAAGCCGAAAAGAAGATACTCAATGAGCAGCATACAAAGGACGGTAAGGTAAGGTGCTTTGTCAATGATCATCCCATAGATGATGAACAGGATATAGACTATCACCACATTAAACCATTTGCACATGGTGGAGCAACAGAGCTAGAAAACCTGGCACCTGTTTGTAGTGATCATCATAAGAGGATAGGAACCTTATCCATTCTTGAGTTTCGAGCAAGACTGGAAATGGAAGATTTCTTTACCAGTCCTGATCCAAGAAGATTAGACCATATCCTTGCTCTAAGACAAGGATCAAGTGGATATGGCAAACCTTTAAAAACAGATGTTGCCTTACAAGAGAATAAGGTCAAGGTATACTTTGAGGAGAAGGTGGAACCTGTGATTTTACCTGTGTCTACTTGCCAAGCTACACGGCATAACTATTTCTATATCGTGCTACCAATCCAGTATATAAAAAATGACTATGAAGTTCAGCCCCGCCCATTAGAGTTTAAAAGGCTATGGGAGTTATATAGACATCTTTTAACGCATACTCAATTATCACCTGCCATATGCCGATTGGTTGATGGGGAAATCCTCTTGTTTGATGGGCAGCATAAATCCGCAGCTCAGATATGGGCAGGAAGGAAAGAGATCGAATGCAAGGTCTACGTTAACCCTGAAGTGAAACTTATAAAGGATACTAACTTAACAGCGCATGATAAACTGCGCCAGATGCCTTTTTTCACCTCGGTGTTGATTAACAAGTGGGCTGATCTATTTAAGGAAGAGTGGCTAGAGTATATGGAACTCCAAGGCGGTAAATCGGAATATGGTTTTGTGTCCTTTTTAGTGGAGAGAGGCAGAAGTAAGGCGGAGGCTCTAAATATGATCAGAAGCAACATCTACGATAGCATACTTGATGATGGCAATAATATAATGTCTGATTATATAGCTGAGCGAAATCGCACAAGAAAAAACCCTTTGACGGTCTATGGCTTAACAATAACGATCTTTAAGAATTTCATTACCTCACCTCCTTTAGATATAGATATCGAAGTAACAGACGAGTTGAGAGAGCAAGAAAGAAAGAATGTAATAAACCTGATGAACATTCTTGTTGAGGAAACATTACTGAATAAATGGAATCCAGGAGTGAGGGATAATTGGCACCGTTGGGCAGAGCGTATTTATACAGCAGGTTCTCTCAAGGCATGGACAGGAATGCTTAGGGATGTTATTGCTCAAGTACTTGGGCTTTATGATAGACAAGAACGAGGGAAGATATTCCTTAGGGAAATCCCAGAAGAGAAATGGCCCATCATCAGGAATAGAATAAAAAGAATGTTCCTTGAACACAAGGTTTGGACTGATACATCACAAGAGATAAACAACAATTTAAGGGTGAATAATGAAACACAGGTTAGAGAGTTTTTAGTGGGTAGAGGATTAACAGTAAATTGGATTTTAGGTGGAAGTGGGGCATAAATGAGTTGTCCAGGATAGAGTCAGTCCCCTCCATAAACACCTACAGTAACTCTTCTCCGGTTCATGATCACATATGTAGTGTGACCGTTCAGATTTAAGTTGGGGGTGTGGGGGATGGGAAGGCGTGTGCTACAATGTTAGCATGAGCTTAAGGCAGCGTATTCTCGATATATTCTTGGGCAGCGTGATTTCGCTTGTTCTTGCTTACTTTATACTGTGGATTGGAGGGGCTGCTGCAATAGCCTATCTCGTTAGTTATTTGAGCCGTATAGGTTCATCGCCATTGTCAATTATAATTGCACACTAGCAATTATCACATTTTTACTAGCCATTAGTGCAATAGATGTCACAATGGCTTGGTTCAAGATAAAAGGTATTCGAGTTAAGTTTTGTGATGCTGAAGGTATAATTACGTTCCATAAACCTAAAGTGCAATACGAACTAACACAGGGCGACACTGTGATTTATAAAATCAAGTGCTTTGTAAGGTTAGCCAATTTCAGTTTGCGAGAACGTGGTCTTGAATCAGTCTATATATCTATAAAAGCAAAGAAGCAGGAGGTTGCCAAGCGAATGTTGTCACAGTTTCCAATTGGAGAGCGAATACCTGCACTACATACATTACCAGAACTAATAGAACTAGACACTCAGTTTTCATTAAATAAATATAAATTGAATCAATTAGTAGGCGAGAATCACAGTAAGGTAAAGATAGAGCTTACAGTCACGTCTACTGATTTCAAAACGTATGCTCACCTTCCAGTAGTATATAAAGAAGTTTTACATGTTTAAATGCGAGAGAGCTAAATGTGACAAATAAGCTTATGTCTACTATGGTACTAACCAGTTTCAGGCTATCTTCAAATTGTAGTGAACCAGGATAGTGTATATGACTCGTAATCATATTACTTTGTGAGAAAAGTTATTGTGTAATGGAACGAACTATTAATGCGGAGGTGAAAATATGGAAGCTCTGAGCTCTTTAGGTATCTTTTTTGCTGGTCTGGGTATCTTTTTTCTTGGTTGTGGTCTTATGTGGTGGATTTCGCTATACGAAAAATATAATAAGTCAAAACAAAAGGAAGAAAAATAACTTAGTTCAATGCTCCCTTTTAATACTTGAACTGCATACTGATGCTTCCCTGTAATGCTGCAAACAATCTTCAAACAAATATTCCTGCATTAGCGTGAAACCATATCCCATGCCCAAATCAGACCTGCCTACTACTGACATGAGAGAGGCATCAATTTACAATAGAACAATATAGCTTTAAGCTATCCTCAAACTTCACTGACCTCGTATATCGTTCAACCATTGCTATAGACTATCTGCTCAGCCTCATGATATGAACGCTGTCTACTCGCTTTTTGGCTAATATACGAGCGAATGTCCGTCCGAAAGTCTGAAAGTAGTATGAAGCTTACCTTTCCACTCACAAATAAATTTTAGCGTCATAGTTTTCTGAAAAGTCTGTTAATCAGAATATCTCGTTCTTTCAGGAGGCAGGCTCTATTATGAGCAATCGCTTCATTGAATTTAGAATTTTTCCATGCTTTTGAGCACCGACTTCCGTCATTAAAGAAGGGGTCATCGTAATTGTCAATATTCAGTTCTTTGACTGCTTGCCCCTTTCTTTCAAAGTTATCCTTGTTAAGTTCTCCATCAAAAAGAAGCTTAGACCCAAGCAGGTAAAACAATAATCCACTTGCGATGTGACAATGAAATGCAAGGAAGGGCCTTTCTAAGCCATCAATAATTTCAGGCGTCTTTGCATCTAACTCAGCGATTGCTTCCATTCCTTTAGCACAATAAATATGCAGGGTTTCTTTGTTGATGAAACCAAGTATAACCTGCTTCATGTCTTTGTATCTTCGAGAATCATCTGGAAGGAAGAACCTGTTAAAATCTCCAATAAACTCTATGTCGATAATTGTTCCCTGGAAATCTGAGTTGATGTCTTCTTTGTGTTCAATTATCATCACTGCTTTACCTCGCTGAAAAGTATGGTACCCAGTATACTATAAATTTATTTGGCTTATATCTGGCATGCTGATAGACCTGGCTGAAATAATATGACGGGGAATGTCTTCATGGAAGAGAATTGCTCAGAGAGTCAGTCGGGTGGATGGTGTCCTTCTGGGAGATTAGCATCATACCTATCGTTTCAGCAATTGCTGTAATTAGGGAGCCGGAGTTGGGCTGGAAAGAAACGGTGTCAATCTGGACCTCAAATAATTTTTACCATAGACCTGTCATCTGGATAGCGGTAGTAACAGGATTGACTGTTCTGACCGACAGTGCTGTCACAAGGGTCTTATTCCTCAGCTTCGATGATTTTGCTGAGCATTAACGCCAGCAGGAGGGCTGTAGTGCTGATTCCAACAGCAACCCACAACCACAGGTCTTCTCTGGTGACATAACGGGCTACGGGTGACAGCAGCAGGCTGAAACACCCGATGAAAAAGAGCATCCAGAACGTAATTGATGCTAAAACTTTAACTCCCTGAGACATTCCGGGTCCTCTTTTCGTTAGGCTCTATCAATGGTTTTACTTGTATCACCATAAAATGAAGCATCTTTTCAGGTGCCGGGAAATTCACTGTCGGATTTCAATTAAAATGCTGACTCATACTTCGTTGAATGATTTCGTTTTTTTATTATCCTGAAATAAGCCTGGTAATAGCATCCACTATATGTACTGTTTTGCCTGGTACAATGGTAATATATGTGATGAATGTATCCGGATAAAACTTGAAAGACGCCGTAGTAAGCGGTTACAATGCACTCCAATTGTCATGTGTATCAATCATTGCGTTCGCCGTTGTATTGTTGATCTTCATGATACAATGAAATCCCGTATTGTTCGGATTTATTGTTTTGAACTATAAAAGCTGTATGAGACAATTGAAGCAACGAATCAGACTAAAAAATAAAAAAAGTGGGATTTTAAGCGGTATCTCCCTGGTTATCCTATTAGTGCTATTGGCTGGCTGTAAGCAGGAGCCCGCAGGTCCTCAAGCTCAGGTCCTGTCACCCTGGCCACTGCCCAGTGAAGAAACCATGAACAATTCCGCTCGTTATACTAATTCGGGGTATGGCTTTTCGCTGAACTACTGTGAGGAAGAATTTCTTCCTTCCGAGGACTTTGAGGGCGCTGTGGTTGCTTTTGCGGGACCTTTGTTAATGGACTATGCTCACCGTATAAGTATCTTTATAGTAGCGGAGCGGTTAGCCGATAATAAGACGCTTGAAGACTATATCAGGATGAATAAACAGGCTGGCGAGAGAACTCTATTAAACTACGAAACAGTCAGCGAATACGCTACTACAATCGATGGTGTGCCAGCCACGGTACTGGTTTTTACCTTCACGACCGGTATTAGTGGAGAGGCAGTTATGTATAAAGACATGTTTGCTGCGCTGGTAAAAGACGGTCTTGTCTATGCAATAAAATACGACGTACCGGCAGAATTCCACGATGAGTACCTGGATTGCTTTAATCTGGCGATATCAACATTCAGATTTGATTAATTGACCGGACCCGAATCTCGTATATCTCTTACCTGGTATCAACTTTTCCAGGTATAAGCAAGAATCTCCACGCGGTTTCGGGCGTTTTTCTTGGCCATATAGAGGGCATCATCAGCGCGGGAAAGAAGAGAGTACGCATCTTCACCCGGTTCATAGCTGGCTACTCCCAGGCTCACAGTTATACCAAATACATTGCCTTCTGAATCACTCATCTCGGCTTCTTCAATTGTCTTCCGTATCCTTTCGGCTGTTATTTGGGTTGAAGATAAATCGGCTTTGTGCAAAATTACGATGAACTCGTCCCCTCCATAGCGTCCCGCAGTATCCGTATCTCTGACGTTCTGCTCGATTAGTCTGGCAACTTGCTCTAAGACATCGTCGCCAATGATATGACCATACCGGTCATTGACATTCTTAAAGTAGTCGATATCCAGCATGAACAGGCTGAATTGCTCTTTATATCGTCTGGCATACTTTGTATGCTCTGTCAGCTTGTTTAAAGTCACTCGTCTATTGAACAGACCGGTCAAGGCGTCGATATTTGCCAGTCTTTCCAGTTGTTCCTGGGTAGCCCTGCTCTGCTGCCTCTGTCGCCATCTTTTTACAGCGTCATCGATCACCTGTTCCAGCTTCTCGGTAGATAGACTGCTCTTTGGCAGGTAGCCAACTGCTCCTTCCTGAATGGACTGCACTGCGACCTCTTCATTTCCATATCCCGTCAACATTACGACCGGCGCAGTCTGTTTTTCAGCGATTTCTGCAAGCCATGCCATCCCTGATTTCTCCGGCATCTGAATATCCAATAACACCAGGTCTATTCTGCCTTTATCCAGCGCCTTCTGGATTTCAGCCGTTCGCCCTGCTTCCACCATCACTATTTCCTTGCTGTCTATCTTTTGTAAATAAGCTCGCACAAGCTTGCGGTCTACCGGGTCATCATCGCAGACCAGAATTTTAAGCAATGAATTTTTACTTTCCAATGCTAGCACCCCTCCTTCGGTGGTCGTTTGCACAGCACAAACCAGTATGACTCGATTTGTTCCATGATATGCTTGAAATCTTCAATAGATACCGGTTTATTTACATAACCGCTGGCCTGTAGCTTATAGCTGTCGATAATATCCCTCTCAGAATTTGACGTTGTCAGGATAACAACAGGTATCTGTTTCAGATTTTCATCATCCTTGATCCGTCGCAAGAACTCTTTTCCTCCCATGCCCGGCATATTCAAATCCAGCAGTATCAGGTCAGGCTGCGGAACGCCATTATCGTAGTCCTTGCGGCGATATAAGAAGTCCAGACCCTCCTCACCGCTGTTTACCATATAAAGGTCGTTGGCTATCCTCTGGTTTTTCAAAGACCTCTCAATCAGTTTCTGGTCTCCCGGGTCATCTTCAACGATGAGTATTGAAAGTGGTTCAAGTCTTACCATTAATTACAGCATTCCTTTCATTCGTTTTTTCTATCTAGTTTTGACCTGGAAGCGTAAACCAGAATGTAGCCCCATTACCTGGTGTTGAGCTAATTCCAATGTTGCCTCCATGGCGGTTCACAACTTTCTTGCAAATGGCCAGCCCGATCCCAGTCCCTTCATAATTCGCCCTGGAATGGAGACGCTTGAACATGGTGAATATCTGTTCATGGTATTCTTCAGCTATCCCTATGCCATTATCGTGCACCTCTACACGAACCATAGCATTTTCAAGTTGACGAGCACGGATTGTTATCTCCGGTGGAATTCCCTCTTTATGAAACTTTAAACCGTTTCCGATCAGGTTTTGAAAAAGTTGACTCATCTGGGATGCTTCCGCTTGAACAGGCGGCAGTGGTTCCATAACAGTAATAGTACCATTCGTTTCATCAAGGAGAGTTGCCAGTTCCAGGTTCTTTAAATTCTCTATTACATTATTTAAGTCCACACGCTCGGATGGCCTGGCTTTTGTAGTAAGCCGGGAGTAAGTGAGCAGGTCATCGATCATTGCCTGCATTCGTCTGGTGCCGTCTATCATAAAGTTCAGGTTTTCCTGCTGGTCGTCATCAAGCTGGCCTTCAAGGGAGTCGTGGAGTAGCGAGCCGAAGGAGGTAATTTTCCGTAAAGGTTCTTGCAGGTCGTGGGAGGCGATATATGCGAAATCCTGAAGCTCATGGTTAGACTGTTCCAGCCTGTGATTAACCTCCTTGATGTCCTCAAGCAGTGCTTCTCGCTCTTTTTCTACCCGGTTTCGGCCATCGATAATAGACTGGGCGTAAACACCGAACATGATAAGAGTACAGATAACCAAGGTACGCATCCAGATATCCGGTAGACTCGGGGTCAATATCTGTTCGATAAGTGTACCTTTATTGAATAAAACAACATCCACAATGGATTCAAGGATCCAGAATGCCGCAGCAAATCCAAGCCCGACTACGATGAGCCTCTCTGTTATTCGTACGTTATCTATGTTTTTACCAGGCACCTTTATTAAGGTTGTCAATATCGACTGGCATACCTTATTTGGCTTCTTTAATGACATTGATCTGGTTACCATTGCTGTTGCACAGCACCTCCTGAATTTTGTAATACACTTTTCTCGGTTATATCCATTTATTAGTATCCTTTTTTACAGCATCATAGTAAATAGCCTATTGGTAATATTGTGTATAGCTAAATAGTCCTATTTATCAGGTAGAAGATGATTTTTTTATCAATGTCGATTAGTCTACCAGCTCCCTGGTATCCCGCAGGTCATAGATTTAAATCCGTTGTATAGATGTTTTAAAATATAAATGAAGGGGTAAAGCTTCGTAAGGGAATTGAAAAGACATTAAGATAGGCTTACACTATTACTAAGGATACTAACAGCGAGTAAAGTTGTGCAGCAACTTTTCCCATGCCATAATTGTGGTGCTCCAAACTATCTAGGTCAAGCATTCTGCTCGAATTGCGGTGTCAGGCTTCAGTATTCTTGTCCCTATTGTAATGCTTTTGTTTACTCGACATTTCAAGTGTGTCCATATTGCCAGGGAAGATTATCATGGGGCTGGAAAACAGAGCAACCGCAGGTAAGGCAGGAAAAATATGCTCCACCAAAAGCTAAGCGGTCATCAGGAAAAATTCTGCTGGTTACGCTCGTAGTCATTATGCTCGGCGTTGGTGGATTTGCTTTCTGGCAGTCTGGCTCGGAGACAGATGGCATACCGCCGACGATTTCAAATATACAGGTTTCGTCCAAGACTGATACAAGTGTTGTTATTAACTGGGTAACAGACGAGATTTCTACCAGCCAGGTATTGCTGTGTGACCCTGGGGATACCTGCACCTGGACGGACCCTGATGATAATCTGGTGAAGAACCATTCAATAACTATAAAAAAACTGATTCCAGGTACAATGTATCATTTTACGGTAAAGTCGGTCGATCCCAGTGGAAATGAAGCCATTTCTGGTAGTGAGAACACTTTTCTAACTAACAAAGAAGGTACCATTACGCCACCCACCATCCCGACGGGCATCGAGGTTGGGGAGCAGGCTCCCGACTTCACACTAATAAATCTTGCTAATGAAAGCGTGCGTTTAAGCGATTTTCGGGGCAAGATAGTCATGCTTAATTTCTGGTCAACCACCTGCGGACCCTGTGCCGAGGAAATGCCGTACATACAGTCAGTGTTTGATAATACTGCATATGATGTGGTTATACTTACCGTGAATACTGAGGATGATCATGCGGTAGCGCAGTCATGGATGGATACCAAGGGCTATACTTTCCCGGTACTTCTTGATTCAACGGGACAGGTTGGCGATGAATATGAGGCCAGTACTATCCCCAAGACTTTCTTTATCGATACTGAGGGCACTATAGTACATTCCGAGGTTGGACGTTTTCACAGTATAAGCGAGATAACGGCAATACTTGACTCTCTTAAATCATGATCTATCATAGCTGCCCCACAGATTTAATGACGTCATCTACAAGTGTTGTTTGTCTGGCTTATACTGTATGAGACTGTATACTGTTACTGAGACTTATTGAACTATTTTAGCATCTACCCAGGTTGCCCAGTCCTGCAATGGCTCTCCATTGGCACTTACTCGCAGGCTGAAGTCAATGTTCTTACCGAAGTAAGCAGGCGGTATCGGTACAGCTATGGCTTTAATTCTATAATCATAGATATCCTCAACACCGTGAACCAGAGTATCCCACTCACTTTCGCCATCCGATCGAATGTACACCCAGAATTTGACGTCCCCGGCACTGGCGCCCTCCAGGAGTCCCACCAGACCATAGAAGTAATACCCGGGCTTTACTTCGAGGTCTATATCATAGTCTCCGATAATCCAACCACCATAGGTCCAGCGCGGATGAGTTTCTAATAACCTTCTGGGATCTGTGAAGTCCTCCAGCCTTTTATCGGTCCGGTAGAGTGCAAAGCCTCTGTCGTCATCGATACTGCCACCGAAAGTCAAACTTTCGTATGGATATCCACTTCCCCATCTGGCACTGACGGCATTGTCTACAAAATCGTAGCGTACCTTAACCGGAAAGGGTACCTGATTTACATTATTGACTTCGTTACTTTCGACAACATTATTATCAGCATCAAGTACGATTTTTATTATGTTTGTAGCAGGATTATAGAGCCAGCCAGTTACCTGCTTTATTTCAGAGGCTCCGGCGGCCAGTGGGCCGACAGAATCTAAAGCTTTATAAACACCATTTGCGTACAGCCTGGTAGTGCTTGAAGGAGCGCCGTTAGTACCCTTGTTTTCAATAGTGTATGCTATTTTGATGCCGACAGCCGTCTCAATTTTACGTATATCCGTGATGACCAGGTCCGGTTTTCCGGAAGTAGGTTCTGTGGTAACCAGTACTTGAGTTGAAACCGTGACTATTCCAATGTAGTTATAGGCTGTTATTGTATATGTGGTGGTGATGTCAGGTGATATCGATATATTTCCAATCGGATCAATGGTGCCTATTCCAGGCTCAATCGTTATGAATTCAGCATTGGAGACGTTCCAGGTTAATAATGCCGAATTGCCGGCAGTAATAGTACCGGGATCAGCGGCAAAACTATTAATAACCGGCAATCCGACTTTTTGGGGAACGACTATCACCGTAGCTGTGGAACTTGTGCTGGAACTCTCGTTTGTGGCGGTTAAAGTATATGAGGTGCTGATCGTTGGTGATACTTCTCTATTTCCCGTTAGTGCGACATTGCCTATTCCCTGGTTGATATGTACTGTTGTGGCTTCGGATACGTACCAGCTAAGGTTTGTAGAACCGCCAAGGCCAATCCTTACAGGAGTGGCGTGAAAGAAGTCTATGACTGGTGGCGGAACGGTTTTTTTCGCGACGACAACACTTTGAACCCCTTCAGACCAGGCCCCCTCATTGTCCTGGACTCTAAAATAAATACTATGCTCACCCTCTGATAATGTTGAGGTTTCGAAACTGGGCATAACACTTAAGTCCCCATCCAGACTCGATTGCCATTGATAGGCTGTTACCGTTCCGTCACTGTCTGTACCGTGACCGGCGAACATTACGGTATCCCCGACAAAGAACTCAGTCGGTGATATTGAATCTATGTGAGCAATCGGCGGCTGGTTCGAAGGCGTTGTAATTAGTGGACTTTCGGTTGTGCAGCCCGCGGCGAGCATTACTAACCATAGAGCGGAAAAGACCAGTTTTTTCACTTCTTCACATCTCGACCATGACTAGAATTACTTAGAATCTACTAGCACGCTATGCTTTTGTCAATCAGTGCACTATGAGCTAGTTCAGATAGATCACGGACACTTATAATAGTGTCTTATGAAGATA
>CAZQRP010000020.1:0-59541 GCA_964596125.1 uncultured Dehalococcoidales bacterium
TTTGCTAGGACAAACCGGCTAATAGACTATTATGGGTGGCTTGTTCAGAGGTTTCTTAGATTGAATAATCAAACGGGCTGATTAAGCATCTCTTTAATGCTCTAACAATTCCTGGATCAATTGGCCTGGATCGGGATTACAGAAGAGGTGACTCAGGCCGTGGTATGGCCATGCTCGGATGCTGCCTCATTTATCACCGGGCACAGCATGTCTATGGACGGCGGTTGGACAGCCCAGTAGATGAAAGATATGTGCAGCCTGTGTACTTATGCGGCTGGTAGCATTATTAGATCGACAGCCCTGGAAAAGCCTCGCCATATAACCATCTTTTCGCTTAGAGCTTCCTGCCCTCTTTCCGTTATGTAGTAGTATCGTCTTTTCTGGCTACCAGGCTGTTTTTCCCAGTTAGCTTTAACAAGTCCCGTTTTTTCCAGGCGATGAAGCGCAGGATATAGAGTTCCTCCCTTGAACTGAAAATAGCCATTGCTCTTTTTCTCAAACTCCTTAATAATCTGATAGCCATACATTGGCTTGCTATTTATTAAGCACAAAAGCATAGCATCAGTACTGCCTTTGAGCAATTCACGTTCAAAATGCATTATCACCGCCTCTGCAACAGAATTACTATCTTTCCTAAGCTCTGACAGCAGTTGAATTACTACAGCCAAACTATACTTTCGCACATCGTGGCAGTCCGTCCACAATTAGGACGGACTGCCACTATAAAAAGAGGTGAATTATTTCTCAATCTCTGTTTCTGCCTGAGCCATGGCCCTGGCAATGTCATCAACCGTAATATTCAATTCTTCTGACATCTTTTCATAGATTTCTGTCATGAATTCGGATGACATCCGTTGACCCGACGGAGGTTCAGGTCGGCCTCCCTCTTGACCTGATGGACGTTCAGGTGGTTGCTGCCCTTGTTGCCCCGGCGGAGCTGAAGGCATAGCATTTTGGAAGGCAGCTATAAACTCATCCGAAGAGATCCCCAGAATTTCCGCAGCTCTATTCAAAACTGCAGTTCTATCTGGAGTATTGGGTGGTCGTGACTGTCCCGAAGGACCGGGTTGCTGTTGTTTTGTCGACTGATCAGCTGACTGTTTTCCCAATTGGACAGACGGTTCCTGTGTCGATGATGAAGGTGTACTTTGAGGAACACCGGAACTGCAACCAGCCAGACTAACGGTGGTTAAAACCAGTAAAAATGCGATACCTGCGGCTAATTCTCTTGTGTCCTTGAACACCTTTCAGTTTCCTCCTCAAATTAGTATTTGTACTAAAACAGTGTATAGGAGACAAGAATATATAGAACAGTGTCTATAATCATGAAACCGGGCTTGTTGTTGTTATTTCCATCACTAATCAAAATTACATTTGTCATAGATAATTACCTCAATAAATGACTACAGTTACATGCAATAAGAATGGTTGTGGAGTATAAGAAAACTATGGATAAAACAACACCACCTACGGAGTCCAGGTTTGACCTACACGATCAACACCGTCGGCAATCAGGCGTCAATTGGGCAGCCTTTGCCAATAAGCCTGATCAGTTTACGAAAAATACCAAAACCAAAATATATATAAGCTGGCAGCTTAAACTTACAAAAACCCTTTCTTAACCAGTTACCTGCCAGCTATTCACAGGATTTATGAGATACACAGCTCCTATTCCATAACGGTATCAGTCTTTTCAGGATTACAAGTATTGAGAACAATGATATAGAGGTCTGAGTAGTTCCTTCTGTATGATCCTGGCTTTATCTGCTTACTGAGAATACCCTTCTCAGTGAGACTATTGATTACTTTTATTGCCTTACTCTTGCTTATGGCACAACATTTCGCTATTCTCTGAAAGCTGGGGAATACGATTTGCTCGTTGTGCAGACAATATACCAGGTAAACAAGCACCAGCAACTCGTACTTAGTCAGTCCCTCACCGAATATAGAATTTGGTACCTTGAAATAGTCCTTATCCATTGCTTATTTTCCAAGAATGAGTTGTTTGGCAACACAAAGTTATACTAGAACACAACTGGCATTGGCGGTCCCACCGATAGCACGTATTCTCCAGCAATATTATTCTTGACTAAGGCTTTTGTTTCCCTAGATCTATATTCGGCAGCAGTGAGACCGGAGTATTCAAACACCACATCGTTAAAACCGATATCCCATTTTAATCATTAAAAAATTACAGTCTCCTGAATGTTATTAAATTGCTATATTATTCAGACCTGAGGGCATCAATAGGATTAAGGCGTGAAGCCTGCCATGCAGGATAAAAGCCGAAGAAGACACCGATGGCAATAGATACAGAGATAGCCAGAATAATGATATCAATTGAGACCAGTGTCGTGGTATTACCAAAACGCTGAATCAGCGTAGCGACTCCCCAACCGACGACAATGCCTACGATGCCTCCGGTTAGTGTAAGTATGCCTGCTTCGATGAGGAACTGCATCCAGATATCGCGCTCCTGTGCACCTAAAGCCTTGCGTATGCCGATTTCACGCGTCCGTTCTATTACCGAGACGAGCATAATGTTCATGACTCCGATTCCTCCGACCAGGAGTGAAATTGCAGCGATAGCCCCCAAGAGCAACGTCATACCGCTTGTCGCTTCTGTGATTGTTTCAATGACGTCTTCTTGGGAAGTTATAGTGAAGTCGTTTTCCTCATCTGAAGATAGCCTGTGTGTAGATTGTAAAATGCTGGTGATCTCACTGGTGACAATATCAGAGTATTTCATGTCGCTTACGCTAATGATGATCTGATTAACCGTATAAGATCCGCTGGCAGTACGCTCCGCTGTGACCGTCTGCCTGAGTGTTGTCAGAGGGATAAAGATGGCATCATCGGTAGAGCCAAGCATAGACGCTCCCTTACTCTGTAAAACGCCGATGATCTCGACCACAATGTTACCGGCGTGTACCTGCTGGCCTATAGCATCCCCATCACCAAACAGCGTCGTCTTAGCCGTCGCTCCGAGCACAGCCACCCGCATTCCGCCATCGTACTGGGACTGCTCGATGAAGTCGCCTTCGGCTATTTGAAGGTTGAGCACCTGCTGATATTCAGGAGTTACACCAGTAATAGAGGCGCGCAGGTTCGAGGCTCCAGCGACCACCTGAAGAAAAGCGCGGTTCATAGGAGCCACAGCTACAATATAAGGGACTTGCTCAGCAATTGCCTGGGCGTCATCGATTGTAAGCGTAGTGGCACTGCCAAATGAACTCCTGACACCTCCCTGCGTCGTGGTACCTGGACTGACAAAGAGCAGGTTTGAACCAAGGCTTTCTACATTTGATACGATTCTTGCCTGCGTGCCACGTCCCACTGACATCAAGCTAATTACCGCAGCAACGCCGATAATCACGCCAAGAATGGTAAGAGAACTGCGAAGCTTATGCGTTACCACCCCCACCCACGCGGTATAGACAAGTTGGAGCCACTTCTGCATTTCAGTATTTCGTCTTACAGTAGCATCGCCATTACTCACGCTAAAAATTTTCATAAATTTTTTGAACTGTTGTGATATTACTTCTAACCTGTTTTTCATGATACCGTCTCATCTCCAATTATCTGTCCATCCATGATGCGGACAACACGCTGGCAATGTCGGGCGACGCTAGCATCATGAGTGATCATTATCAGCGTAATATTCCGCTCCTTATGTAAGTTGGTCAGGATGGATATGATCTCTTTCCCGGACTTGCTATCAAGATTACCCGTTGGTTCATCAGCCAGGATAAAGGGCGGATTTTTCGCCAGTGCACGGGCGATGGCAACGCGCTGCTGTTCTCCCCCGGAAAGCTCACTCGGCCGGTGGCTCACCCGGTCTGAAAGACCAACTCTATCCAAGGCTTCCAGTGCCTCGCGTCTATCAACACCAACTGAATATTGCATCCCCAGTTCTACATTTGCCAGCGCCGAGAGCTGTGACAGAAGATTGAACTGTTGAAAAATAAAGCCTATTTTTTGACTTCTCACCAGTGCTAACTCCCTGCGACTGAGACGGCTCACCTCTCTGCCTTCCAGGTAATACTCACCTGATGTCGGAGTATCGAGGCAACCCAGGATATTGAGGAGTGTTGACTTTCCTGAACCGGATGCACCCATAATAGCTACCATTTCGCCATTGTCGACCTGCAAGTCAACACCCCTGAGAACCTTGAGCTCCCTCGTGCCCATTGGATAGATTTTTACAATATCTCTTAAAACGATCATTATCTCGGTGGACCTCCTCCCATACCTGGAATTCCAAGGCCTCCTCTACCTTCGCTTGACTGTTGCGTTGTTGTGGTAGTGGTCTGAGGAATGACCACCACCTCTCCTTCACTAAGTCCTTCGGTAACTTCAATATATTGTGTATTACTTATTCCCGTCTTGATCACTCGCTGCTCAGTAACATCACCTTTCAACACCTGGACTGATGGCTGAGTCCCCTGGGTAATTGCCTTGCTTCGCACCATCAAAACATTTTTCTTTTCCTCTATGATGATTTTTATAGTAACAGAGAGTCCATCCCGCAGTTCTTCGAGCGTCAATGGTGCATCGGCTGCTGATTGTGATAAATTTGTAGTCGTCTGCTTGGAAGATTGCCCTGATGGTAACTGTTCCGGTAATGATTGTGGAGGTGAAGTTTGCCCAGACGGAGTCTGTAGCGGTAATTGATCTGATGGCAGCTGTCCAGGTAATGATTGTGGAGGCACAGTTTGTCCGGACGGAGTTTGTGTTGGCAATTGCCTGACTTGAGATGGTTGCCCTCTCTGAGCTTCAGAAGCACGAAGCTCTTCGATTTCCTCTGCTGACAGCAACTCCACTTTTACGCTGTAGTTAATTACACCGCTCTGATTGGTGGCAGTGGGAGCGATAGAAGTCACTTTAGCAGGAAAGCTGCTCGTTGGCGATGCAACTACCTGTACCGTAGCCGGCATCCCTATTTCAATACTGCTGATATCCATTTCATTAACCAGAATATCAGCTTCGAATTTGGTCGGGTCAGCTATAGAAACAGCGATAGCACCTTTGAAGATCTCGTCACCACCTTTTACATTCACTTTGGTGACAAAGCCATCGAACGGAGCAACAATCTGAGCGCTGGTCTCGAGATACCGTTCCAGCTCCATCTCAGCGTCTTCGAGCGACATTTCCGCCTGTTGAACCTGCAGCTCTTTTGCCTCTACATCCAGTGGGTCTGGCGCCGAGATAGCACCGGAAATAGTACTCGTTGTCGTGGTAGGATTTTGCGTTTTCTCAAGGGTAATCACTGCATTATTGAGGCTGGCTTTAGCCTGGACAACTGCCCTTTCCAAAGCCCGTTTCTGCTTCTCCCAGTCAAAGGTATCTACCTCTGCCACGAGCTGCCCCTCCGTCACCGGGTCGCCCTCTTCAACCAGTACCCGGTACACATATCCCGAGACATCAAAAGCCAGGTCTGCCGTCTGCGACAGGGCAAGGTTGCCGCTGGCAGTGACGTCAATACTCAATGTCCCCCTCTGCACGGTATATGTCAGCGTCGGCACTGTCGTATCCTCCTTGTTCTTGCAGCAGAAAAACACGGCTGCAACTAGCAAAAGTGCGAATACGATACTAATAACTATTTTTTTATGTTTCATTTTCTTCTACCCCCTCCTCTCTGTTACTAATATTTTTCACTATTAAAATAATTATCGTAACAATCAGAATAGCGCCTGAAGCCATAATCATCCACACCCATAGTGGGGTCCGCGCCTCAGGTACTACAGGCTGCGGCGAAGGCTGCTGCTCTGCCCATACCTGAAATGAAAAGGTGGCGCTCCACTCGCTCGGGGCTGGTTGTATAGCCATGACACGCCAGAAATAGTTCTTATTGCATTCCAGTTGCCCATCGTACTGATATGCCGTATTCTTCACAGTAGTCGATACCAGAGGAGTGCTCATATCGGCGTTCGCTGATAGCTCAAACCGGTACGCTGTGGTCTCTTTGAGCGGAGTCCAGGAGAAGCACGCTGGCGTTTTGCAGTCACAGCCGCAACCGTTGTCAGGAGCCAGCAATTGAGGTCCATAGTACGGTGTAGCTACCTGGTAACCAGCTTTTACAGTAAAGGCATGAACCTCTGACCATGGACTCCTGATAATGTCGCTGGTTACCGCAGCGCGTGCCCTAACACGCCAGTAATACGTATGCCCGCATTCCAGCGCCGGGACAATAACTCCTTGAAGGATCGGGAACGTGCCGCCACCACCCTGTGAATAAACAAGGGCTGGCGAAAGAATATCGCTGGGGAGCAGAAATGGATAATCATCCCCAGAATCGAAAACCATCTTGGCAAATCCACTGTCTTTAGCGACCTGGAGTTGGTATCGGTTGTCAGCACAGATAGCGTCCCAGGTAAAATTAACCTCCTGGTTTCGACCGGTTGCAGGATCACACCCGATAACTGTATCATTACTCATCGTCAGGTCAGGGCCATGCCATGCCAGGCAATCATAGTACACCATCAGATCGGAATCTCCGGTAGTATCAATAGTCCACAGGATGACTTCCCTATCTGTGGCAATATATCGCAACGATGTGGGTATGCAGTCAAATCTGGCTGTTTCTGCGCCTGCCAGTAGCGTATCCCACTCAAGCAATGCCAGTGATAGTTGCGGTTGCAATGACCGTTCAGCCCCACTCCCTGCAGCCGTATACCACAGGCTATAGAGAATACCATCAACAGCCACTATACCGCTTATTTTCCTGCCCGCAGCAGTTGTCCTGATGGTATCCCAATTACTGCTTACATCAATAGTCCAGCGATAGATACTATTAGCACTCCCCGCGTAGAGTATATGATTGTTCTCGTAGTCCGTATCTGCTACCACCTGGACAGGTCCATCGCTAGGGATAGCAACCGGTATTTGAGTATAATTGCTGCCTCCATCGCTTGAATAGGAGACATCACCATGATTGCCACCGATAAACACAGTATCAGCATCCACTAAGGACAGCATGGCAATCTCAGGCAACTCGACAGACACGGCGTGATCCCAGAATAGCCCGCTGGTAGTACTTTTTGCTACGTTGCCATCGGGTAATGCAACATAGCATACTTCTTTGTCTGCCACGGCGAAGTCAATAATTCCCGGAGGAGGATAGCACTGCTCCCAGGCATTGCCCCGGTCATGGGATACCCAGGTCTGAGGAGTCACTGTAACCGTGGTGAAAGCGGTGATTGAGCCAACAGCATTAGTAGCAGTAAGAGTATATGTAGTAGTTGTAACTGGATATACTGTTATCGCACCTGTTAATGTGACGGCACCTATGTCCTGGTCAATAGAAACCGAAGTTGCTCCCGTAACATTCCACTGTAGCGTGGAAGACTGACCGATATCAATACTGCCCGGATTTGCGGTAAAACTGGCTATCTGCGGTAAACCTGGTATAGTCACCACGGTAACCGTAACCGATGCCGTTACCGAGCCAAAACCATTCGTAGCAGTAAGAGTATACGTCGTGGTTGCAGCAGGGGACACAGCCTGTGTTCCTGATGCAGGGACACTAGGAAAACCCGGAGATATCGAAACTGACGTTGCCCCGGTAACGTTCCACTGTAAATTCGAAGGATTCCCGGTAAAAACTGTGCTTGGGTCTGCGGTAAAACTGGTTATCACCGGTAAATCCGTCTTGGCTTCAGTCACATAGAGCGTATAGTCTTTGCGGTAGTAAGGGCTGATTCGTACGATGAGATTGCTTGACACCGCATCGGTTACAAGCATCCGTCCCCAGGACGCACCAAACGGTTCTCCTGCACTTCGCCACACCGATTCCACATTGGTTATACTGGTGGAGGTGATAAAAATGCTCTTCGGGCTGTAAGCCACTGCTACATCCCGAAGCACGACCGTGGTATCAATAAGTCCTACCTGCGACCAGTGTGCTCCATTATCATTACTGATGGAAAATCCGCTCTCGTCACCACTCGTGCCGCAGTATGCGACGTTGGAGTTCCAGGCTACCCTGGCATCTGTCTGACCATATGGGTATCCTGTTTGAGTAAAAGCAGGTGCTGTACTGTTCGCATTAAGCGAAATCTGAACAGGGACGGTAAATTGGCCAGATGGCATCATCTCTCCTGCCAGCAGCTTGTTACCGGAAAGGGCTATACTGCTGTACCGCCTGCTGCCAACACCAGTAAACGCAGTAACCGTAGTAGTGACCAAATCAATCTGGTAAACGTTACTGGGATCCGCTCCAGGTGCAGGGTATAATGTATAAAAGGCATACACTAATGGTGACTTACCGGAAGCTCCGGTTGCCGAGAAATTACTGGGTAATTCCAGCCCTCCATTAATATGGGTTACAGTAAGATCATCTCCCACAGATAGCCCTGGAGGAATCTCTAGAGGCGCAATGCTGGTCCAGTCAACATTACCTGCCACCACATCGACATTGAGACCTACACACAAATATGTTTTACCATTGGGAGGATTAATATCTGACCCTGTCGAAGCTATTGCCACAATGGTAAGGTCATCTGTATAGCTAGGAGAAAAGGCAACTGCCGACACATCGCCTCCGATAGTAGTGGGATTAACCCTGATATCGAGATTCTTCCATGACGGAACAAAGCTACCCAAATGTAGCAGCAGCACCTGCCCTGTAGTAGCAGCATCACTGAAATCAGCGGTACCAACGAGTATATCCCGCTGCTCATTGTATTCCCCGTATGGCTTAGATATGTCGATGGACTGTACGGTGGTACCTGTCACTACACCCAGGTGGACATTTCCCCAGGTAACGCCACCATCTACAGATAAATAGAGAGCGCTGCCTCCGTCCGTTGCTACAGCTACAATAGCTGACTCATCTGGAGCGACGGCGATCTTTTCAACTGGCAAGGTGGCACCAGCAGCACCCAGGTAGCCAGAAATGTCTTCCCAGCGCAAGCCGCCGCTTAGCGAGCGGTATATCGTTGCCTGGCCTTCGTCAACAGCATAAAACACCGACTGGCCGATAGCAATATCACTGACATCAGAAGGATGGACCACAACATTGCCATTGGGTCCAGGCTTTTCAACATCTGTCCACAGGCAGTCTTGAAGTTGAGCTTGCGCCTCCACTGAGACGGGAGTCATCCCTAGCAACATTATAATCAGACCTATATAAAAAATAACCAGTAGTTGAGTCTCATGACTCACCAACCAATTTCTACATAAGGTAGTTAATAAGCGCATCTGTCCATAACTTTATCAATGTTGATATGCCGGGTATTCAAGCATGGTTATAAAGGCTCCTGATTATCAGAAAAACAAAACTGCATGCTAAAAGTTGTGGATAATGTGATAAGTCGGTAGGAACTCCACAGCAAGAAATTGCCATTGACATAATGGCACTATTCAACGTTAACCATCCAGTTACCATCTTTCCTCGTCTTCTGATATCATTATTCATGCTTACCAGTAGTGTACAGGAGGCAAGAAACTATAGGACAGTGGTTGAAATCACCAAACAGAGCTTCATGCTGTGATTTCCGTCACTAATTAAAATGACATTTGTCATGGATAATTACGCCGATAAATGACTGCAGTTACATGCAATGAAAACGGTTATGGAGTATAAGAATACTATGGATAAAACAACACCAAATTCAGATGTGATACGCCTGATACGCTTTGCCGCTATTCTGTGGATTTGCTATCTAATTGTGTTAGCTTGCATAAACCAGGTCTTATGGACGCAGGCACCAAGAGGTCCACGCAGCGATATCCTTTATTATCTTTTAATACTTTTCATTTCTCTACTTTGTCTTGGTCTGACCTATTGGTCATGGATACAAGAACGGCTTGGTCGAACATTCATTCCCGTAATAATTACTATCATTACTATAATACCAATTTTGGGCACCTGGGCACTGATTAAGTTTTACCCTCCTAGCCCGATGCTAGATACCCGGGGCTCAATCACGTTGCTACTTCCTTTCTTGCTTATCGGTTTTCTTCTGGTTGCCTGGCAATATAAATGGGTACATATGTTACTGATTATTATTGGGATTGTTGGACTAAATCTGGGAATACTATTGTCATCTTCTCCGCCAGGTCCAGGACCCTTCAGAGGAGGCATTCATGTCAGTTTAATTCAAGCGGTTACATTTCTAGCGGTAGGCTTTTCTATCAGCTACCTTGTAAACAGGTTGAGGAATCAACAGAAATTTCTTGAGGCAGCTAATATCAACCTCAAACACTATGCCAGCACGCTTGAGCAACTTACCACGAGCCGAGAGCGAAACCGTCTGGCAAGGGAGTTGCACGATACTCTGGCTCATACGCTGAGTGGTTTGTCTGTCCAATTAGAAACAGTAAAAGCGTATTGGGACGTTGATCCAAAGGCGGCACATTCGCTGCTGGAGCAATCTTCAGCAGCGGCCCATTCAGGACTGGAGGAAACCCGCCGGGCATTGAAAGCACTACGTGCCAGTCCTCTGGATGATTTAGGTCTAGTAGAAGCAATAAATACAATGGTAAAGGAGACAGCAGCACGCACCGATCTAGCTCTAGACTTATCTGTAATGGATGAGATACCGGCTTTATCACCCGATGTAGAGCAGTGCATTTATCGGGTAGCACAAGAGGCAATCATCAATGTGGTGAACCATGCTAATGCGAAAAATTTATTGGTCAGATTAGAATTTATAGACGAAAAACTGACTCTTATTGTGCATGATGATGGCATCGGATTTGACATGGATAAGAGCAACAATACAAAACATTTTGGGTTGGTGGGAATGAGAGAACGGACTCAGTTAATCAATGGTGAACTCAATATCATAAGTGAGCCAGGACATGGAACAACAATACAGTTGACTACGTAATTAGGAGGACTAGCCACGAAAGTAATTATATGCGACGACCAGGCAATCGTTAGAGATGGTCTGGAAATGCTACTTAAATTAGAACCGGACATCGAAGTCATTGGAACGGCTGAAGATGGAGCTGCCGCTGTCGAGATGGTGGCCAAAAAAACACCCGACCTGATCTTGATGGACTTAAAGATGCCGATCATGAACGGCATTGAAGCAACCAGGCAAATACGAACGAAGTATCCTGCAGTTAAAGTCCTTGTGTTGACCACTTACGACGACGACGAATGGGTATTTGATGCTGTGCAGGCAGGCGCATCTGGGTATCTGTTAAAGGATACGCCTCGTGATGAAGTCCTCAAGGCAATTAGGGGGACGGTAAACGGTAAAGCATATGTCGATCCTTCTATAGCAGGTAAAGTACTGCGTCAGGCTTCCAGTCATCAAACCGAGCCACCCACATTGATTACAAGCAAACTGACCAGCCGGGAAATAGAGGTATTGCGTTTACTGGCGAAGGGCTTGAATAATACAGATATCGCAAACCGGCTATTTTTATCGGAGGGCACGGTACGGAATCACGTAAGTGCTATCCTGGCAAAGTTGGGCGTCTCCGATCGAACTCAAGCAGTGGTTATTGCAATCCAACATGGGTTGAAGTGAAATTTAATCCCAACTAGTCAAAATTTATCTTTTAATCATGGCGTCACAGGCTCGAGACCTATACGACCCATCCAAACTCGATAATTCATTGCCAGTTTAAAGCCTCAGAAAACTGCCTGAATAATCCAGTGGTTTTTCTTTCTAGCTTATTTTGACTTCAATAGAACCCTTACGCTCAACAAGTGTAATTCTGTTCATCATACTATGGACTATATAATAATTTTTAGTATAACTGATGCCATGCCGATATTTTAATGTGAACCTCAGGAAACGCCTAGAATGATTACTATATTCCATAGTATCTCATATAGTTGAAACGCATATTATAATATTGACTTCTGATACACTTCTTGGTAATCTGTAGTCAAACTGAATAGCTTACAAGGCGTCCGAAGGTAACCGAAGGCTTAATAGGAGTGCAAGTCGGTGTAATTCCGACACAGTCCCGCCTGCTGTAATAGTCAGAACACCAGCCTTGTCAGTTAAAACTACCTCCGCGGAGTAAGGGGGTGGGATTTATTATATTAACAAATCCCTCTGCTCTGCGGAGCAGAGGATTTATTTTTTTACAGTTAATTTGAGGATTTAGCAACGAGTCAATACGTGCGAAATTACTTCACTATTTTATTATCTCTGTTGGTTCTCATTTGCCTGAGGTGAACTTCGAAGTCACCCTCTGGTACTATAGTCGACGGCCCTGATAAAAAAGTAAGTATCTGAAAAATGCCGGAATAAACTACATCAGCGTTAGCATGAACGTAATGCACATTATAGTTATCCTTGCCGTGGCTCTCATTATAGATATTGCCTTTGGTGAGCTATCTAATACCTGGCATCCTGTGGCCTGGCTGGGCAAGCTCATATCTCTTGAGATGAAGGCGGCACCCGGAAGAGGCAAGTTAACACAGTTGGCGTTCGGTACTGCCGTCGTTCTAATCACCGTAGTAATAATTACGGCTCTTGCTTATTTCCTGGTCAGCTTTCTAAAAGAGATGACCACAATACTTTACCTTGTTATAACCGGAGTATTACTCAAGTTTACCTTTTCCCTTCGCGGGCTGAAACAAGCTGTAGTAAAAGTACAAAGATACCTCTCTCAAAACAACCTGGCCGAAGCACGTATCAGCATAAAAGCTCTTGTCAGTCGTGACACTGCTTCTCTTAATAAAAGCCAACTAGTATCGGCTACGGTCGAGTCCATAGCGGAAAGCAGTTGCGATAGCTTTATAGCTCCGCTATTTTACTTTCTATTTTTGGGAATTCCCGGAGCAATAGCATACCGGATAATCAACACCTTCGATGCCATGATCGGTTATCATGGAGAATGGGAGCATCTGGGAAAGTTTGCCGCCCGGCTCGATGATGCGGCTAATTTCATTCCTGCCCGGATTACTGCCATGATAATCGTCCTTGCTGCCTGGATTTGCGGGAAGAACACGTCGCAAGCCTGGTATGTTATGCTCCGCGACCACAAGAAAACGCAGAGTCCCAATGCCGGCTGGACTATGAGCGCTATCGCCGGTGCCCTTGAAGTACAACTGGAGAAAGCAGGCTATTATAAATTGGGCGACAAACACCACTCCTTATCACTGAACACCATAGATGGTTCTATACAAGTGATAATGATGGTAGCCCTCATCTGGAGCCTGCTGTTCATCGCAGCTCAGGTTATATATTATGTTGCAACCTAAGCCGAATATAAATCAACTCATCCCCTGCACGCATGGTGGAATTGACTACAGTGAGATTCTAAACGTCGGCATTTCCACTGATGCCGTCCTTGATTTCAGCGTTAACTGTAATCCATTTGGTCCCCCACCAAATATACTGGAGGAAGCCCTGTGCAATGCATCAATCGATAGCTATCCAGATTCCGAATCCACAGAACTGAGACAGGTGCTGGCAGCAAAGCTAAATATCTCCCCAGGCAATCTCTTGATAGGCAGTGGCTCGACTGAGCTGATACGACTAATAACAACAGCTTATTTCAGCCCCGAAGACTCGGTTCTTATTCCACAACCTACGTACGGAGAATACGAGATAGCCTGCCAGCTTGTAGATGCCCAGGTAGTGAAACAATCGGCATTGACGGAGATAAACTTTCAACTAAATATAAAAAAGACAGCAGAACTGATGAAAAAATTCAAACCTAAAGGTATCTTTCTGTGCAATCCTAACAATCCTACCGGACAATACCTGGCCAAAGAAGATGTTGAAGAAATTCTATCAATCGCCAGAGAAAGCCTGGTAATTCTTGATGAAGCTTACATTGCATTCACTGAAAATGCCTGGAGATCTCTAGACCTGCTAAAATCAGACAACCTGGTTATCCTTCGTTCGATGACCAAAGACTATGGTTTGGCTGGCCTACGCCTTGGATTTGCTATAGCAGATCAGTCAATCATCTCCACATTGAAACTGGTCCGGCCGCCATGGAATGTTACTGCTGTTGCCCAGAAAGCAGGGATTCTAGCCCTGAAAGCAGATGTTTATATTGAGGAGTGTGGGAATAAGATTCAAGAAGCAAAGACTTTTTTAACAGAAGAGCTGGCTCGTATTGGCCTATCTGTGATACCATCGCAGACCAATTTTTTCCTGGTTAAAGTAAACAGTGCAGCCCAATTCAGACAGGTATTGCTGAAAAAAGGAATCTTAGTCCGTGACTGTACCTCCTTCGGACTGCCGGACTATATACGCCTGGCACCACGCACCCTGCCTGAATGTCAGAAGCTTATCTCCGCTATAATAGAGTCAGGAGTCTACAGCCATGCCAGCTAAGACTGTGATGATACAGGGCACAGCTTCTTCAGTAGGGAAGAGTATTATTGTTACTGCCCTATGCCGCATTTTTCGACAGGACGGCTTCAAGGTAGCGCCATTTAAAGCTCAGAACATGGCTCTAAATTCCTTTGTCACCAGGGAAGGCGGTGAAATTGGACGGGCGCAAGCAGTACAGGCTGAGGCAGCCGGTATTGAGCCATCAATCCACATGAACCCTGTCCTGTTAAAACCGGAGGCAAATGCCAAGTCACAGGTCATTGTACTTGGTAAAGTAGCCAGAAGGCTTGAGGCCAGCCAGTATTACCAGTACACTGAGTACCTATCAGGTATTATCGAGGACTCTTTAAACCGGCTACGCACATCCTATGACGTCGTGGTCATCGAAGGAGCAGGCAGCCCGGCTGAAATAAATCTGAAAGAGAGGGAGATAGTGAATATGCGGATAGCCAGAATGGCCGGCGCTCCCGTATTCCTGGTGGGTGATATCGACCGTGGCGGTGTTTTTGCATCCGTAGTTGGCACCCTTGAACTGCTTACCCAAGAAGAACGCGACCTTATCAGGGGAATTATTATCAATAAGTTCCGCGGTGACCTCGGGCTATTAAAGCCAGGCCTTGACTTCCTCGAGAAGCGCTCTGGCAAGCCCGTTCTGGGAGTGATCCCCTATTTCCGCGGCATCAGCATTGCACAAGAGGACTCAGTCTACCTTGAAGAAAGGCGGACAGGCTCGTGCAATGGAAACATCAATATTGCAGTTATATACTTACCACACATTTCAAACTATGACGATTTCGATCCTCTGGAGGAACAGGATTGCACAGTCCGCTACATAACTGAACCTTCCGAGCTCGATACATCAGATTTAATCATACTACCCGGCACCAAAAGTACGATTGCCGACCTGATATATGTGCAACAACACGGTTTAGCCCAGGCTATTATCCAACGAGCTAAATCGGGCATCCCTGTAATAGGCATCTGTGGCGGCTATCAAATGCTGGGCAAACGAATCAATGATCCCGACCATGTCGAGTCCAACGAAGATAGCATAGCCGGTCTGGGACTTCTCGATAACGAAACGTTTTTTAATAAGGACAAAACAACCACTCAAATCAAAGCACGGGTAACTGCCGACAATGGTTTATTACAGGGATCGAAGGGGATAGAGATTACGGGTTACGAGATTCACATGGGCCAGACTGAAAGTCAAAACTACATCCCTGTTTTTAATGTCCTGGAAACACCCGAGGGTAGGACTGATTATTTTGAAGGTGCTGTCGATAGCAGTGGCTGGACATTCGGCACGTACATTCACGGCTTGTTTCACAACACTGACTTCACGCAAGCTCTTCTTAATAGCCTGCGACAAAACCGTGGTCTACCATCAGCCATCACTGTTTCAACCACTAGACAGGAGCACTATAATAAATTAGCCGATATAATAAGGCAAAACCTCGATATGTCCCGAGTAAAGAACATAGTCCTGGGAAGGAATTATCATGACTGAAAAAACTTCCAAAGGTCTTATTTACGTATTCACCGGTGACGGTAAAGGAAAAACTACTGCCGCCCTGGGCCTGGCGATAAGAGCTGTTGGACATGATATGAAGGTAGCCTTTATTCAGTTTATCAAAGGTATACCTAGTGGTGAGTTTCTTTATATGTCAAAGCATCATCCATTTGATATTGTCCAGATAAGCTCAGGTAATAGCTTTTCCAAATCAATGGAACAGTTAGGACAGGAAGCACAACTCACTTTTGATTACGCAAAGAAAGAAATCCTTAGCGGGAAATATAACGTGGTTGTTCTGGATGAGGTATTCGTAGCTATTAGTAAAGGCCTAATAAGCACCGAACAGGTATTGGACCTGCTTGATGAAAAGCCGGACCCGGTTGAGTTGATTTTAACCGGGCGGGGCGCACCGGCAGAAATAATTGAGCGAGCCGATTTAGTCACCGAAATGCACATGATTAAACACCCATTCACTAAAGGAATTACAGGTAGGCGTGGCATAGAATACTAAAGGGGGTGCGTTGTGATCAGCCCATTGGATACTATATTACATGCAATAGAGCCACTTGACAGCAAGGCAATGGCAACCGCCCGGCAGCGCCAGGACAGCCTGACCAAACCACACGGTAGTTTAGGCAAATTAGAAGATTTATCAATTAAAATTGCCGGCATCAAAGCTAATCCACTACCCAGGCTTGAACATAAAGCCATAATAACCATGGCTGCTGATCACGGCGTGGTTGCTGAAGGAGTCACACTCTATCCACAGGAAGTAACGAGTCAAATGGTACTCAATTTCTTGAATGGTGGTGCCGCTATAAACGTTCTGGCCAATCATATAGGCGCCCGCGTTATAGTAGTTGATATGGGAGTAATAGGTGGTTTCCAACCAACACCTGGCCTACTATGTCAGATGATTGACTTCGGTACCAAAAACATGGCACAGGGACCAGCAATGACCCGACAGCAAGCCATATATTCCCTGGAAGCAGGCATCGAGTTAGTCGAATCCGAGATCAACAACGGACTTGATATTATTGGCACCGGAGATATGGGTATTGGCAATACCACTGCCAGCAGCGCTATTCTCGCAGCTATCAGCGGTCAGTCAGTGAAAAAAGTAACCGGTCGAGGTACCGGCATTGATAATGAGCAGTTGAATCATAAAGTTAGCGTTATCGAGCAAGCTCTGTCTATTAATAAACCAGACCCTAAAGACGCGATCGACGTATTGTCAAAAGTCGGCGGCTTTGAAATCGGTGGCCTCGCTGGAGTCATTTTGGCTGGAGCTGCCAGAAGGATCCCCGTGGTCATTGACGGTTTCATTTCCGGGGCTGCAGCACTCATCGCAACCAGTTTATCACCTAGAGCGAAAGACTATCTAATAGCCGCTCATCTCTCGGCAGAAGCAGGGCATAAACTTCTCCTTGATTTTCTCGGATTACAGCCACTTCTCAACTTAAATATGCGGCTCGGTGAAGGTACTGGCGCAGTATTAGGTATTTCTCTAGTAGAAGCCGCCGTAAAGATTTTAAATCAAATGGCTACTTTCTCCGAGGCAGGTGTTGCTGAAGCTGAGCAACCACCAAGCAAGTAAGGAAACTTTATAGAATTGGGATTCTTTACGGCTCTTCAATTCCTGACTATATTCCCTGGTCTTAAACGTCAGGGGACATCTGCTGAAGACTTTGGCCAATCATTAGCTTATTTCCCGCTGGTAGGTCTGCTCCTTGGAGCCATCTTGCTCGGCCTTAACTACGGCTTGAGTTATATTTTACCCGGGCTGGTGGTAGATGCCCTGGTTATTATTGCTCTGGCTATCCTCACCGGTGCTCACCATATCGATGGCTTTATTGATACATTTGACGGCATTGTCGGCGGCAAATCCAGAGAGCAAAAATTGGAGATAATGTCTGACAGCCGGGTTGGAGCGTTCGGCATTACAGCGGCTATACTTATGCTTTTACTTAAATATGTGTCACTGTACTCAGCACCAGCAGTATTGCCCGCCTTAGTGCTCATGCCTACGTTGAGCCGCTGGATAACGGTTAACAGCATATTCATTTTCCCGTACGCTAAGAGCTCCGGTATGGGACTCGCTTTCAAACAAGGTGCCAACTGGCAAAGAGTGACTATAGCTACGGCGATTACTTTACTTATTTCGATACTAGTGATGAGCTGGAAAGGCCTGGTACTGATGGCAGCTTTATGGATCGTAGTCTTCATTATTGCCGGTTATTTCCGCTCCCGCCTGGGCGGACTAACCGGTGATAATTACGGGGCTATTAATGAAATAGCTGAGGCTTTCGTGCTAGTATTACTAATCCTGATTATCCAGAGACTCTAATGGATAAACACGCTGCTTAATAAAACAGCGGTGCAAAAAAGTTGTATTTCGTACTCTGCTGCGAAGTTGAGGAGTTTCGCACCTTTGGTTACAGTGGTCCGTCATTTAAAAAACCTGTAAAGATAGACGGACGGTTAAAAGGAACGAGGGATGAGGGCCGGCTTCTGAATATTCTGGAGTATGGTCTTATCCAAGATTAATGGTGCTGCCGCTGGTTATTTCAATGGAGCTTTCAGAGATTTCATATGTCACTTGATAGAAAGGTAGTCCAGCTCAATTCAATCATCACTTTCCTTGGCTTTATCGATACACACTTGCTCATACCGGTAATAGCCCTTTATGCTACAGCTCTGGGTGCTGGTACAGGGATAACAGGATTGATTGTCGGTCTCTATTCTCTGACTAACTTCTTCGCAAATATACTTGGTGGACGCTGGGTTGATAAATTTGGTTATAAGGCACCTCTCATTGGAGGCCTTTGTGGCGACACGATAGCAATGCTTATCTACACCTTATGTCAAGTTCCCTGGCATTTAGCCCTCGTCCGCGTTTTCCACGGAATCAGCGGTGGCCTGGTTGGACCGGCAACCATGTCAATTACAGCCAAATATGCATCGTCATCCAGCAAAAGTAAGGCCATGAGTGTTTACGGTATAGCCATTGCTACCGCTACCCTTGTCGGCTATGGAGCAGGCGGTGCTATAGATAGAGCACTGGGGACATACTTCGTTTTTTACATCGGCGGCCTATTAGTGCTTATCGGCTTGTTCCTGGCCTGCATGATGCCGGCAATTAAAGCTACCACTCCTGACGGGATGATACCGACGAGCTATAACTTGAAAGACATACTGAAGCTGGTTACACGAGGAAGCCTGCCTGTTTCCTACGTCTCTATATTTGCTCAATATTTCGCTTTCGGAGGAGTAGTTGTTCTGCTACCCCTCTACATAACTACTTTAGGGATGGAGGCTTTTCATGTTGGGATGCTGCTGACTATCTTTAGCCTCATGTTCATCCTGGTCCAACTGTTCTCTGGCGGTCTATCTGACACTATAGGACGATTGAAACCAACGGCTATAGGTCTAACTCTGGGCGCCGCTGCCCTGGTATCGATGTCTATAATGGAAACTTTTTCAGCTCTCGTTATAGTCATGGTAGTATATGGGACCGCTTATGGGTTCCTTTTTCCTGCAATAGCATCCCTGTTAACTGACCATACTACTCCTGAAGAATATGGCAGGGCGACCGGCGTATTCCATGCTCTGATTACCATTGGTGTAGCTGTAGGTGCACCGATTATCAGTCTGACTGCAAAATTCACCGGCCTCAGAACCGGCCTAGCCTTAACCTGTATAATTCTAATACTCGCACTTATCCTTACTATCGTAAAATTAAACAAAGAAAGGGACACTCGAATTGGTAATTAATAGCAAAATCATTTTTATACTGGGTGGAGCTCGTAGCGGTAAAAGCACCTTCGCCCAGGAACTAGCCACACAATCCGGCAAAAAAGTACTTTTCGTTGCTACTGGGGAACCACTTGATGAAGAGATGCAAGCTCGTATTGAAGAGCATAAAAAACTGCGTCCCAGAGACTGGCGGACACTTGAAACGCCCTATAATATCGATAAAGAATTAAAAGAGCACATCGGCGATGCTGAAGTGATAATTATAGACTGCCTTACTCTCCTTGTCTCTAACCTCTTAGGAAGTGAGCCTGATTATCCGGAAACAGAAAGGAAAATACTGGCAGAAATAGATAAGCTGGTAACCTACATGAACAATACTAATACGGTCTTTATTATCGTATCCAACGAACTGGGTCTGGGTCTGGTACCTAAAAACAGATTGGGCCGCATTTACCGCGACCTGCTTGGAAGAGCAAACCAGATTGTTGCCCATCACGCTGACATAGTCTACTTCATGACAGCAGGGATACCTTTAAAAATCAAAGACCAAAAATCACAGACCAATAATCAAGAGAAACCTATAAAATGAAAAGGATACCTGTAACCAGCATTCCTGTACCTCTGTGAATACATTGTAAATAATAGATAATGCGAGCATAATGTACTGGACTGACTGCAAACTATTGACAGTAAAAAGGCTTTCCATTATTCTATACCTTGTTATACAAGGTATGACAAATAAGTTTGGCTAGAGTACTGGTACATTGGAAGTATTTTATAGTACTTTACTCATGATATTCGCTTTTTGCCTGGGTGCCTGTCCATTTTCGTTATGGATTGGCAAGTTACTGTTAGGCAAAGATATAAGAGACTATGGTGATGGCAATCCCGGGGCAATCAATGTCTTTAAAGCGGGAGGTCGTAAATCGGGTTACCTTGCCATAAGCTTCGAACTAGCAAAAGCGATACCTTTCATAGTCCTGGCGCGCTCACTTTTCGGTCTACCTGAGATAATAATTGCAGCCGTTGCACTGAGCGCTATATTGGGGCATGCCTTCTCACCTTTACTTCGGCTGAAAGGTGGTAAGGCATTAGCCGTTACTTTCGGCACTTTCCTGGCGATACCTTTACATGATGTATTTATTGTATTTGCTTTACTTATGTTTATTGGTTTCTTACTAATAGAAAACGATTCGTGGATAGTGATTCTTGGTGCAACAGGCTCCTTGATTTATCTGACTATAACCAGAGGAAGCTCATGGGAATCTCTGTTTATGCTTTGCGTATTACTACTATTAATAGTGAAGCATTTCAGTTCCCTTCAAACTATTCCCAGGTTCAGAGGGAAACTTATGCATTGGCTTCGAGCAAGGAGTACGGCACACTCAGGTTAGCAATACCAGGATTAAGCTCATGCTGTATCAGATAGTAATAGCTATTGGTCTGATTCTAATAGCATTTAATCTCATCCTCAATTTAAGAACACTCAAGAAGCCAAACGGTACCAGTAAAATAGACGGTCCGGCACCTTTCATTTCAGTACTTGTTCCCGCAAGGAACGAAGAATTAAATATAGAAGCCTGCCTTCAATCGCTGCAGCAACAGGACTACCCGGCCTTTGAGATTATAGTACTGGATGATAACTCTTCGGATAGTACGGCTGACATTGTCGCCGGGATTGCGGCTTTGGACCATCGTGTCAAACTGGTAAGAGGCGAACGCCTTCCTGCAGGCTGGGCAGGCAAGCCATTTGCCTGCTATCAACTCGCCAAAACAGCCTGTGGTTCATGGCTATTGTTTGTCGATGCCGATACCACACATGCTCCTTATATGCTGCAGAGTATTCTCGCTCTCGCCTACACACTGGGAAAACCTTCCATGCTGTCCGGATTTCCGCGTCAACTTGCCAATTCCCTTCCGCAAAAGGTGGCAATTCCGGTCTTGTATTTTATTATAATGAGCTGGTTGCCACTATGGTGGCTCCAGCACAGTAAGAAATCAAAGCCGACCCTGGCTATAGGTCAGTTCCTTCTCTTCCCCAGCGAGGAATACTGGCGTATCGGTGGACATGAGAAAGTAAGGTCCAGGATACTGGAAGATGTCTGGTTGGGAGTCGAAGTAAACCGGCAAGGGGGAAAACACATAGCAGTCGATCTATCGCCGGTTGTCTCATGTAACATGTACCAGAACCTGGGGGCTATGTGGGAGGGATTCATCAAGTGGATGCATTCAGTAGCGACGCTAAGCCCTGTAGCCTTAGTTGGTATGATGGTAGCCGGCTATCTCTTCTATTTAGCCCCGTTCTACTGGATCTGGAATGAGTTTTTTATAGTGACTGTTCCCACAGATTGGCGATTCGTGATTTTTTTCCAGATAGTTATGATACTATTTATGCGTTTTCTTGTGGACCACCGTTTTAGAGAACCACCTGTTTCTACTGTACTTCACCCGCTCGGATTCTCATACCTCTTTCTAGCCGCGATCTATGGCTGCTGGCGACAGATAATCGGTAAAGGTGTCCAGTGGAAGAGTCGGCTTTATAGCGAAGGATCGGGTGTGAAGTAGAATAAAATGATAAATCCTGGAGCCGGTGAGAGCGAGATCCGAGATCATAGAAG
Source organism: uncultured Dehalococcoidales bacterium (assembly GCA_964596125.1). Classification (GTDB taxonomy): domain Bacteria; phylum Chloroflexota; class Dehalococcoidia; order GIF9; family UBA5629; genus CAZQRP01. The sequence goes on from CAZQRP010000020.1 coordinate 22,155, forward strand.
CTCTTTCGGGCAACCTCTACCGCCATACTGGATACGTAGAGATTATCGAAACGGTCCTGGCAGCCAGCAAAAGATTGTCGATTTGAGAACACGGTCATGGACTTATGCATAAATGTAATACTATAATTGGAGAGGATTGGGAACTATGGGAAGACCTACTATTATAGGTAAAAGAGTAGCAAGAACAGATTCTCTTGCCAAAGCCACCGGCGCAGCAAAATATACTGCGGATTTAACGCTACCGGGTATGCTGTACGGTAAATGCGTCCGGACTCCTTACCCACATGCCAGAATCCTGAATATCGACACATCAAAGGCACAGAGACTGCCTGGCGTCCGGGCTGTGTTAACCGGAAAAGACACTGCCGGTAGAAAGTTCGGCGTCTATCCCGAGATAAGGGACCAACAACTTTTGACTGTAGAGAAAGTATTATTTGTCGGAGAAGAGGTTGCTGCTGTAGCTGCCATCGATCCGGACATAGCCGAGGAGGCGGTATCATTGATCGAGGTAGAATACCAGCCTTTGCCTTCAGTCATGGACCCTGTTGAAGCAATGAAAGAAGACGCACCTCTGCTCCATGATAAATTTGAGCGCAATATAGGTTTCAAGGTTGTCCTGGAATTCGGAGATCCCGATGCAGGCTTTCAAGATTCCGATTATATTCGAGAGGACAGATTTACCACTTCTAAGGTATACCATGGTCAGATGGAACCCTATAGTGCCCTGGCACGTTGGGACCCATCAGGGAAACTTGACCTATGGATGCCCAATCAGTCTCCTTTCACCAGGCGCAAGGCGCTGTCTAACGCCTTGATGATACCGCTAAACAAGATCAGAATCCATAATTGCTACATGGGTGGTACGTTTGGTGGTAGGTCAGATACATTCCCTGCTGAGTTCTGTGCCGCACTTCTCTCCATGAAATCCGGAAGACCTGTGAGGATAGACCTGACCGCAGAAGAGACCATTACAGCTACCAGGCATAAACACTCCATGATAATCGACCTCAAGACCGGTGTGAAACAGGATGGCACTATCATGGCTAGAGACATCAGGGCTGTCCTCGATGGTGGTGCCTATCTCAGTAGTGGCCCCATGGCTACTAAAAACGCCTGGTGCCTCTCGGAACCAGTATACAGGAATCCAAATATACGCTATGCAGGATACCGCGTATATACCAATAAGACCCCGTGCTCTATGATGCGCACTCATCCAAGCCAGATGCATATGGCAGAGGACGTTCAGATAGACATAATAGCGGAGGAATTGGGAATAGACCCGCTGGAAATCAGGCTGAAGAACGCTATACAGACTGGAGAACGTCTTCCTTCAAAGTCTATGGTGACAAGTTGCGGCCTGACCGAAAGTATACAAAGAGCGACCGAGTCAGCACACTGGAAGGAAAAGAGAGGTAAAATGGGGCCCGGTCGCGGCATAGGAATGGGTTGCGGTGTTATAAGCGTTGGCTTCAACATCGGCTGGCGCTCCGGCTCCTCTGCATATGTAAAGTTCGATGAAGACGGAGGAGCCACAGTTTTTTCCGGCAATGTTGATAACGGGCAGGGTAATGAAAGCATGCTGGTACAGATTGCAGCCGAGGAACTTGGTATTCCCATGGATGATATACAACTTGTATACGGCGATACAGAGCTTTGTCCCCAGGACCCGGGAAGCTATACTATGACAGCCGCTTTCATTTCCGGAAGCGCTGTGAAAGCCGCTGCTGCCGACGCCAGGAATCAGCTTCTTAAAATAGCCTCACAGATGCTGGGAGTTGCTAATGAAGCCCTTGAGGTCTGGGACCGGCGAATTTATGTCAAGGATAGTCCCGAGAAAGCGATGTCGGTTGCCGAAGCTGTCAGGTTCGGTCTCCTTAAAGGCCCACCGGTTATAGGAAGGGGCGCTTATGTTCCGGAGATAGAGGGTATGTCGTCCGGTTCTAAGGGGACCTGGGAAGGCCAGACCGGCTGGGGCTATACTCACGGCACTATAGTTGCCGAGGTAGAAGTGGATAATGAAACCGGAAAAGTAAAAGTGGTCAACCTGGTGACAGCCAATGACGTCGGGCGCGCCATAAATCCAATGGCAGTAGAGGGACAAATGGAAGGCATGGCCGTTATGACTCTGGGAGAAACACTGTATGAAAAACACGAGTGGGAAGAGAAGAGCAAGCAATTGTTAACGCCATCATTACTCAATTATAAACTTCCGACAGCAATCGACGTACCTACTGTGAAACCGATTATCATAGAATCAATAGACGCCGACGGACCATACGGAGCTAAAGAAGCCGGGATTGGCGGGGGCGCTGCTGTTTCCGGCGCTGTAGCTAATGCTGTTTATGATGCCATAGGGGTGAGAGTAAAGGAGCTTCCGATTACTCCTGAGCTGATATTAAGGTTACTCAATGAAAAAGAGAATCGGAAATCCGATCGAAGGTGAAGAGAAATACTTTAGAAGGAAATAAAGCTACATAATGGGAAGGGATTTTTACCAGGTAATCTATCCAGCACTACTAATAGGATAACGTTTTTCACTCCTTATCTTTACAATCTGTACTGCGAGTAACACCAAGAAGCACACCATGCCGATCATGAGAGCCAGTTTATCGACTTCATGTGAGAAGAAGTAATAAATGTTTCCTCCTAAGGATGCCGCGGCAAGAATCATTTCCCACCAGCTTACCTTTGTTATGAAGTAATTAAATAATAATATCGCTAGACTAAAAACAACTATAATAGCTGATACTATTGACACTAATCCCGATAACGGACCTGCCGTAAACTGTCCTAGCAGAGTTGGATCGTAGACGAACATAAAAGGTATAACGATGCAGGGTGCGGCTATTCTTAACGACTGAAACGCCGTCCTGAGAAAATTGGAGTTGGCAATCCCCGAGGCAACAAGCGCCGAGGGAGCAACAGGGGGGGTCAGGAAACCGATAACGGAGAAAAACAGGGCAAAGAAATGTGCCTGAAGAACCGATAGTCCAGCTTTGAGCAAAAGCGGCGTAACCAATATAGCAACTATGAGATAACCGCCAGACATGGGCACGGCACATCCCAGAATTAAGGAAACCAGCATAGTAAGAATTAATATAAGCGGCAGATAGCCCCCGGATAATCCTCCCACCAGTGAAACCATCTTAGGGCCAAGCTGAGTTACCGACATCACACTGACAAAAATCCCTCCCATCGCCAGCATAACTGCTATTACAGAAGCGGTTTTTGCACCCTGGGTGAGTCCCTCTATCAAACGTTTAAAAGATGGCCTTGTCTCTTTACTGAGGTAGCCTAATATCAACCCTACGAGCAAACCCGTTCCAGCAGCAAGTTGTGCAGAGTACTGGAGTGCTAACAGGACAATAAGAGTAATAAGTGGGCCTAAAAATAATGGCGCCCTGCGTAGTAGCAACCTCGTGTCTATCTCTTCTTTAGAGGCAGGTATTTTTTCTTTGCCAGCATTCAAGTAGACTGCGAGGCCAGCACTCAGATAGTATAATAATGCCGGGATAGCAGCCGCTATGCATATCTGTATATAAGTAAGACCGGTCAAGGCGACCATCATAAAGGCTACCGCCCCCATTACCGGAGGCATCAGCATACCGCCACTGGAAGCTACCGCTTCCACTGCTCCAGCAAACTCAGGGGAATACCCGCTCTTTTTCATCGTGGGTATTGTTACGCCTCCGGTGAGGATTACATTGACCGCACCACTACCGGTGACACTCCCCACCAGGCCGCTGGATATCACCGCAGTCTGAGCGGTACCACCACGCATCTTTCTCCCCACCAGGGCACCGACCATTGTAAAAAAATCCCTTGCTTTCGTTATCTCCAGAATAGAGGCAAACATAACAAATAAGAAGACGATATTGGCCGAGATGACCAATAGGTTACTATAAACGCCAGAAGTTACACTGATCGACAACCACGATATCATTCGAGTGAATGGTACTGGCCAGTGATAGAGGGGACGGGGTAGATAGTGGCCCCAAAAGGCATAAGCCAAGAAAACAAGACCGAACAGTGGCAATGCCAGACCGACTCCCCTCCTCACAGCCTCGAACACCACAATGATTATTATCACACCTATTACCAAATCCGATATAGTTGCCTGACCCATACGAAGCTGCAATTCTTCTGAGAAGACAAAGACATAGACGGTACTGACCAGAGAAGCGATAAGGAAACACGAGAGCACAAGCGAAGTATATTTGCGCCCATCTGCCATCGATTTAGAAAGGGCAGGCAAAAATATTAATAGCAGAGCAAAGGTAAGATGTGTATTAATATGGTCCAAAGGGTCTAAGGGTGATAAAAAAAGGGCAATAAAGTGGTATATCACCATGGCTATGCCAATCGTAAATACGGTAACATTCAGTATCTTTGTTATTTTAAGCATGGTAACCTTGCTTTGGCATCCTGATGTAGTTTCTCTCTTGAAAAGGAGGATGAGGCAGGCAATTTGCCCGACCTGCCCCACCCCCTTTATAACACTTCTTTAAACTAATGTATGGCTATTAGCCCAGATCCAGACTATTTATATCCCTTTTCCTTGTAATACTTCCATGCACCGGGATGCGTATTCTCCTTGTTTATTAGCGGCTCCTTAACCATGTTCTTGCCTGACAGGTCTCCAGGTTTAATCACGGCCATGTATTCATTCAAATGCTGTGATATATACTCATCGAAGAACTTGGTCAAATCGTAAGCAACCTGGTCTTTCATTAACTTATGAGGCCAAACGCAGATATGAAGAGTAACGAATCCGGTATCTTTATCAGGGTAACCTGGACCCCAGAAGTCCTTAGGAACCAGAGTATGACCTGCTGTATAAAACGCAGATTTATTCAAAGTGGCTATATCCTGCTCGGTTATCGATATCCAGTAGCTCTTCTTGGCTCTCATTAATTCGTCGGAAAAGGGGCTAAGCGGCATATTGGTGTCTGACCATGGCACCATACTGATAAAAGCTGTGTCTATTACCCCCGTACTGAGGGCATCCTTAAAGGCTGTGGGGCGGTGGTTGGAAATTTTCACCTTATCATAAATGCCCCAGGCCTTCAATATGTCCTCGCCGACTCCCGTCATGGTATGTCCTACCGGCCACAGGCCTACCTTTTTACCTATCAAGTCCTGTGGAGTTTTTATATTGGAATCATAGGTTATAAAACTCTGAGCCAACGATTGATAGCGATACAGTACCCTTTGATCCAGCCACTTCTTTTTATAGGGCGGCAAACCCTTCCTGAACTTCTCAACTTCTGTGGTTATGAAACCTGTGTACGCACGCCCTTTTCTTTCGTCTGGATATTTATCAACAATTTCTAACCTCTCCCAATCGGCAACAACTTCCACCACTGAACCTCTGAGGTAGGGATGATGTTTGTTCAAAATATCCGCCGTTGCATTGGCCAATACGTATGCAGAGGTACCAGCAGCCGTTGTAAACAGCTCCAGTTCGACTTCGCCAGATGTTGTTGCTGGTGTACATGCTGGCATTATACTAACTACCAATACACCTATTAAAATTAAAACCAGCGCAATCAATATCCTTTTATGCATTCGCAACCTCCTTTATTTCTTAGATATCAGGAATAACTTTGAAAATCACATAATACCACCCCCCGCGCCAATTTTTTTATGTTTATATGACTCTGATATTATCAAGTGCCGTAAAGCACATATATTTTCACGTATTATAACATCCTTGTCAACCTCCAAATTATTGCTTGCGCCATTAAAATGACGAGCGACGCCCAAAGCATATAGTTGCATATGCTTTCAGTATGTATACAATTTCGTATCTTTATCTACTCAGTTTGATCCAGGAAACTCACATAAGTTGACAAAGGATCAAGGTTAAAGTTAAATATTCACTTATTTAAACTAGCACGAAGACCGATGCCGACAGGGAAAGAATGACCATTAATTTTCCTGCCATGATTTCATTATTAGCTTAGGAGGAACAGGTTATGAAAATAATTGCTATAGAAGAGCACTTCGCTACGGAAGAGTACGTGGACAATATACGCTTAATACTAAGAGGGAACTACCCCATTCGTGAAATTGTTGAAGCTGAACAGCAGCTTCACCTGGAAGTAAGCTGGCTTTCAGATTCCAAGTATGCAATGCAGAACGCTGATATATTAACCAGTAAAATGCTTGACGTAGGAGAAGGAAGACTAAAAGAAATGGACGAAGCCGGTATAGAAATGCAAGTCCTTTCTCTTGTTTCTCCGGGAGTCCAGGTATTCGATGCACCAACTGGAGTTGCTATGGCCAGGAGAGTCAATAACGAACTTTCCAGGATAGTCCAAAAGTACCCAAAAAGATTCGCCGGCCTGGCTGCCCTTGCCCCCCAGGATGCAGATGAGGCGGCAGATGAACTGGAACGCGCTGTGAAAGAGCTTGGTTTAAAAGGAGCAAGCATAAACTCACATATTCGAGGCGAATATCTTGATGATAAAAAATACTGGGTCCTATTCGAACGAGCAGAAAAGTTAGGAATACCGATATACATTCACCCACGAACACCTTCACCGGATATGCTGAAACCATATTTAATGTATATTCCTCTGGCCACAGCGTCGATCGGATTTGCCGCCGAAGTAGGCCTGCACATATTACGTTTAATCTATGGTGGCGTCTTTGATAAATATCCTGGCTTGAGGATTATACTCGGGCATCTGGGAGAAGCATTACCATTCTGGCTGGGGCGGTTGGATGCTCGTTGGCTGAAGACACCTCCAGGCAAGAAACCCAACAAAAAACCCAGCCACTATGTGAAAAACAACTTTTACGTGACAACAAGCGGTATGTTTTCACATTCAGCGTTGTTATGCACGTATCTGGAACTGGGAGGTGATAGTATATTACTTGCTGCAGACCATCCTTTTGAGTCAAATAAGGAAGCAATACAATTCATAGAGGCAGCTCCTATATGTGACCATGACAAAGAGAAGGTCTGTCATTTAAATGCAGCTAGACTTTTTGCATTGCCAAGGTAAACCAATACAAATAGAGAACATCGAGACTATATAAATTTGTACCGTCTCTGGTTTGTAAAAGTAGGAAATCATATATTCTTTTAATTTATATTATTAATTCGTCGATTCTTCTTCCCTCCATAAATAGTTAGTATCTCCGGTATCATTCGGGTCTAAAGCCCTTTTAATCTTCCGCTGCCAGTCAAACACAGCCGGCTGTGCAGCATTCGAAAGAATAGACTGAAGCTCCTCCCTGGTGTGTTGTCCTGTTGACAACACGGATTCAAGACCGGCTGGTATACCTAATTCCCTGGCGAGTTTCCTTGCTTCCTCACCATATTCAACCATTTCTTTTACTGATTCTTTATCATGTGGATCATAAAACGCGAACTGTTCGAAGCCGCAGCTATGTCCGTACCCAAAATGACTGAGCGGCCCCATCATGGCATCAGGTCCACAGTCTACCAGCAACCCCGTTTCTTGATGCTTCCTCATAAGTTCCTTTGCAGGCTCAATGTACGATGAGATTAAAAAATCCGGAGTCCCCTGTTGTGCAAAACTGCCGTGATACCCCCCTACGTAGACAAAATTTAAATTCTTAAAGCACAACCTTATAAGATATAAAAGCGTAAACTTTTCCATAGCTGGATCGGACATTGCGGCTACCTTCCAACCACCCGTCTCGGCCAATATCTGGTCTAAAACCTTTTCCTGATATTCAATGTCCCTGTTGGTATTACCTGCCAGCACCATCTGGAAAGAGATCTTAGCCTCCTCCGTCAACTTCTGTATCTCAGGCCTATTAAGAAACTCTTCAAAGTCATCCAGTGTCTTCGACGGATCGATATACATCATAAAGAACGCATTCCCCAGTTCATCACCTAACTTGTTAAACTGTCTATGAGCGATATACCCGATTTCACTATCAAAAATCCGATAAGCAGCTTCAGCATAGGACTGCCAGGTCGGGAAAGCCAGGGTATACGCCCTGATGTTTTTCGGTAGTGGTGAATTGTAGGCTGGTACTGTACCTTCTACCGGCAACACAGGCGGCCCAGGCCAGGGATAGAGCTTCATAGCACATTTGGTAAATACTCCCATTGCACCCTGGGCTCCTGCAGCACCTCTGACTACACTCCTCGTACTTGGCCCGGGTCCCTCGCCACAGAACCAACCAGCGCCGGAGCCCAAAGACCCTGTCCTCAGAATATCACCAGTTGGCATAACCCATTCCAATGCCAGTAAATTCTCCGAAGTGTGCCCCATACTAATACCACTTGGTCCCTGTCCACCCATGGAAGTGGCAGAAGCAAGTGGGGAGGATACTGACCCGGCCCCGATCATATGTGTATTTAGCCCCACCTTCATAGCTTCAGCTTGAAGAGTCGCCCCGACTACATAAGGCTCGATTACAGCGAACATGTTTTGCTCGTCAATCTCGAGAATATGGTCCATCCTCCGCATATCCAGTTGGATAGTGCCTTCTACCAAAGGTCCACCCCAGGTCCCCCAACCCGTGCTATAAGCCTTATACTTGACTTTATACCTATTGCACATTCTCACAATTGCCTGAACCTCCTCTGTACTGCCAGGCAATATAACGGCTGCCGGTCTGCACTGAAACCTGCTGCCATTGTTATAAAGTTCCGCAGCATATTGGAAAGCGTATGAATCCAAAATCGCCGGCTCCTCGGATATATTAGTCGGCCCAACAATATCCTCTAAAGCCTGATATACTTCTTTAGATAATGTCTTGAATGTTTCTCCATGTATTGTCATATCTAGACTCCCCCTTTACTAGATTGCCTGTTGAACAAGCTCGATGATATCGTATACTTTCAACGTGTTTCCATTGGTAGTCACAACGTCAAGGAAATTCCGTTCACACCAGGGGCAAGCAGTAACCAATGCTTCAGCACCTGTGGCCTTCGCCTCTTCAATTCGAGACCCTGCAGTCCAACTGGAAAAGTCAGGATAGGCTTCCCTCACCCCACCACCAGCACCACAGCACCAAGCATATTCCCTGATCCTTTCCATCTCAACCAGTTCCAGACCCGGAATACTTTTCAGTATGTCCCTCGGCGGATCATAAATACCATTTGCTCCAATGTATCTTGGTTTTCGTGGCTCATGTACCAGGATCTGCCCACGGATTTTTTTCTCCCTACCGTTCCAGGGTATATATGATTCCCCTTGCCTTCCCAGGTGGCAGGGATCATGATAGGTAACTACCATGGGTTTTCTTTTAGTGAACTTTATTTTGCCTTCCTTAATAAGTTTATTAATAAATTCAACAGTATGGAGAACCTCAAACTTAGCGCCGAGCGAAGCATAGAGGCGTTTAAAGGTATAGTAGCCATCCGAACATGAGGTGACTACCGTCTTCACTCCAGCATTAGTCCAGGCCTCAATATTATTCTCAGCATATTTGATGAATTCCCCCCGAAATCCCATATTATTAGCTCTACCACCACAGCATGTCTCATCCTTCCCCATAATACCAAGGTCAACGCCAGCATTTTTCAGCAGATTTACTGCGGTCCTAGCTACCTTCCACTGTTCCTCGTCATAACTGAATCGGCAGCCCGCATGAAAGACGACCTCGGCTGACTCCGTAGTCAGGTCCTTTATATCAAGACCTTCAGCCCATTTACCCCTATCAAGTTTGGATTTCATTACCATATTATCTTCTTTACGAAGACTATCTATAATAACCATATGCTCCGGGAGCATCTGGCCATCCTCAACCAGTTTGTATCGCCACTCCCGCATTGCCTCTAACGGCTCCATATTGTAACGGCAAATCTTGTCTGCGACATCACAGAGTCCATCCATCTGGCATGCATAAGCTATTTCCAATACCTTGTCGGTACAGTTACTCCTACCCTCCAGGAGCGATAGCATAACAGACAACCTTCCGCCTGCCGAGTAACTCTGAAACTTAAAGTACTCTATACTCGGACAGCCCTTTGAAAACTTCCAGCTCTTTACATGTGCGAGTGGAATCCATTTACAATAAGAGCACCGAGTGCACCTTTCCATATCTGCTCGATAGTCTTCTAGTGCCATTTTTTTAATTACCTCCTTTTTACGTTTAGAAACAAAGCTTGCCCGGATTCATGACATTGTTCGGATCAAATATCTGTTTAATCTTCTTCAGCAGGATTGTACTTTGTGCATCTCTGTTATATGCCATGTCAGCCCAGATTCCATAGGGTCTGGAGAAAAACGCACCCTGCTTTATCATTTCCCTGCTACCTTCGCCAAACAGTTCTTTAATATTTGCAACCTGTTCCTGGTTGCCTGGATCGAATGGTAGATTAAATTCACAGTGACAGGCTACGCCCTGCTGTACTGGCTGAATGTAGATACCTATCTCCGAGGGTGAATACTTATGCGCTTGTGAAACAGAATACATTGTGCTTACGAACTCCGGTGTCCTGTTGAGCGTAGTCAGGAAAAAGATGTCCTGACATGCTCCTTTATACTGATGCTTCCAGTGAGGTTCTTTGGCAGGATTGAGCAGGACATTAAGTATATTCCCAGTCTTTGCTCCGAGGATCGACGATGTAATCCTTAAACCGAATTGTTGCGCAATATCCCGTACATCTTTCTGCTGAAATTCGACTCTATCCTTTGGTAATCTATCACGCCCGGCTATACCTAAAATCAGAACCCAGGGTGGTAGTTTCTGCTTCAGTGCTCTGATTTCATCGGGTTCCTTTCCAAAGATATAAGCCAAATTCGAGTTATTTAAGAACAGGAACTCATCGCAAAACCGAAATCTCAGTAGCTTATAGGCAAAGCCAATGAGAGGATCAAGTCTTTGCGATGGTATAAACAAGAGCTTTTGTAGCTGAGGTAGTATCTCACATCTCACAGATGCCCAGCTCACAATCCCCATAGTTCCTTGTGCGGCCGAAAACAACCTGTGGTAATCGATCTGTCCCGGACCATATGCCGCCGCTTGTGCTAACTTCTTTTCCCACTGTTCTTCCAGTGTGCGATAGTCACCTGCCCTTCCAGTCCTTAATTTGCTCCCATTACCCCAAATCACTTCGAGACTGCGTAACGGATCGGGCAGTGACCATTGATATTTAGGAGTCAGAATAGGTTCCCTTTCCAGGAGGCTGGTCACCACCGATTTGTTACTGCGCGGTAGCAGTGGAAGAGATAGCTTCATTCCATTTTTAGCTAGCTCCGGCTGAAGCTGGCTATACGTTACTCCCGGCTCAACCATAACCATCCTGTTTCTCCGGTCAATTCTTATGATCCGATTCATTTCACTGAGGTCTACTATTACTGTTCCCCCCAGGCTGGGAACGGTATCGCCACGAAAATGTGGTGGGCCTGAGCTTACTGGCACCAGCGGTGTGTCAGTCTCATTCGCCCAGACTACTATTTCCTGTACTTCATCTACAGTTTTAGGCTTCACCACCAACCTGGGCTTCCTTGGCACCACAAAACTTTCATCCCTGGCATACATGTCCAACGTCTGCGGGTCATCTAAGAGATTATCATTACCCACTACCTGTGCTAATCTTTGTTTTTTTTCATCCATCGATACTCTCCTTTTGTGATTATTAAACAGGTCCACTTTGTTGCGATATTCCGGCACCCACCCCACAAAAAGTCAGAATTTGTATATAGGTTATGTCACAAACATTCTCTTAACCCTAACCAGAATCAGACCTATGTCATCACTGCGGAACCTGCTTTACAATTATATATTTAGACATCAACGCACCTTATATATCACAGGCTGTTTATCAGGCTACAGGATATGAATCCGAAAAATTAGACTGGCAACGGACCAAAGATTATCCGTTTCCGGCTTCTTGCTTTTGTGAGATACCCTTTTACTATATTAAAGTACAACAATATTTCCTTCTCTCTGCGACACGTACATAATGCACTTCTCGCAGAGCCATAACTTTGCCATGATGTTCGATTGTATGATTAATAAATTTAATACCAGGACCAAGAACATCTTCTTCTAACTAAGAGGAATCCCTTACATAATGAATAGTGAGAGAAGCATGGCCAAACCTTCCGAGTATCAGTTACTATCAGATCCAAAGCCAAGTCACTTTCGCTAATGATTTATGCCTGAATGTGTCCAACCTGAATGCTCTTACTCGGATCGATATTTTTCGTAGTATACCCTGGCAAATGCCAATATGCCTGTAAGACACTGAATAGTATAAAACTTTTCGGATTCTATTTGTCATTCTATCATTTGTCAAGCCCTATCACATAAAGTTGGTACCGAGACAAAAACCTTAATTTCATATATGTAGTCAAGATAGCAAGCCTGAAACAAGGAAAATGATTATATTGGTTCATGCTTAATATCAGGAACACAAAATATGACAAAACCAGTATTACACAGTTGAAGTAAGCATGAACACAGAGCTGTTATAAGATACACCATGACTGCCATTTATATTATATTATGGTCAAAAATTGGACAATCAACCCTTTGACTATTCCGTCCTCAAGTGCTATAATCTCATCCTAAAATAAATAAAAGGGAGGTACAATAATTATGTCAGACGTAAGAGTAAAAATACTGGGCATTTGCTGTAGTCCACGTCACGCAAACACAGAGCTAGCAGTTAAGGAGGCATTAAAGACTGCCGGGGAAATGGGCTATGCAGATACAGAATATGTTTCGCTTGCTGACTATAAAATGCAGCCTTGCAGTGGTTGTATGAAGTGTTTCGGATGGCAGCATCCAGCAGAAGAAGGACTGAAATGTTACGAATTCAATGATGACAGCGGGATCATACTGCATAAAATGTATGAAAGTGATGGAGTTATTTTCGGTACCCCTGTTTATACCCTGGGCCCGACTGCTTTGGCACGGCTTCTCATGGACAAAGCACATATGTTTGGTCCCATGTCCTTTACCAGATACGCAGGGACGATGAGAAATAAGCCAATGGGAGTGATCGCCGTTGGTGGAGGGGACAGTGCCGGGCAGGAACACGTAGGTGGCGATATCTGGGCATGGGCTATTGCTATCGGTATGCTACCGCTAGGTTCATGGCCTACCACCGAAGACCCTAATCCACAGAATAGTTCGCACGGTGCCTTTCCGACAACGACTGATGCACGTAGTGTTTACGCTAAGGATGGTATAACTAAGGAAGCGACAAGAACTATTCCACCACTACAAGGCTGGCGAAATATGAAAGCCGTACGAAATGTAGGACGACATACGGCCTATGTCGCTTTGATGACCAAGCTCGGTAAAGAGAGAATTAAGGAGCTCGGACTTAAGGAACCGAGTGGACTTCCGTGGAAAAAATATTCAGTGAAGCCAAAGCCCGGCTCTTACGTCGAGAAACTTATTAAAGAAGGTAAAATAGAATTCGTTTCCAAGGAAGAATAGCTGTAACAATAGATAGTTAGGTAAATTAAGATATCCTGATTGGGTACAAAAATATCATACAGTTGATCATAACTCTAGGGTGCTAGTAGTGACATATGATATGATATTGTCACCGGCGACAACGAGGAGATTTCATAGTAAGAGATGACCGTAATTGATAGTCCTGGTGAACATATAAAAGAAGACGTATGGATACCTACATCGTGCTGGATGTGCTACAACGCCTGTGCCATAAGGGTACGGCGGATAAACGGTACAGCGGTCAGTGTGGAAGGCAATCCTGATAGCCCGGTGAGCAATGGCAGATTGTGCCCCAGGGGAACATCAGCTCTGATGACTCTTTACGATCCGAATCGCATTACCAAGCCACTCAAACGTACCAATCCCCAAAAGGGCATAGGGATCGATCCCAAATGGATAGAGATAACGTGGGAAGAAGCATTAGATACAATCATAAGAAAGTTACAACAACTCAGAGAGGAAGACCCCAGACAGTTTATGTATGCTGGCACAACAACCTGTGCTTCATTGAACGTATTTGGTATAGCCTGGGGATATTGCTTCGGTTCAAGAAACCGTTCAGTATCGGGTGGTAGTATTCACTGCGGTTGCGGGGCTCACGAAGTTGCCGGACTGGAACATGCCGCCTGGTCGATAGTCCCGGATTTTGATTTATGCAAGTATACCATCTATTTTGGAGCCAGCAAGGGACATTCAGCCGGGCATGTCAATCTGGCCAACGCTGCCAAGGTGGCCAATGCCAGAGTCCGAGATTTAAAGCTTGTAGTAGTAGACCCGATGTGTAACTTCGCTGCAACCAAGGCAGCAGAATGGGTGCCAATCAGGACAGGTACCGATGGTGCTATGGCACTGGCTATAATTAATGTGTTGCTCAACGAGACCGGGGTCTATGATGCTGAGTACATAAAGAAAAAGACGAACGGTCCCTACATGATAAAAGCAGATGGTCACTATATGAGGGATAAAAATAATAGCAAGCCTCTCATATGGGACCCGTTAGACGCTAAGGCCAGGTGCTATGATGACCCTGATGTTAAGGATTTCGCCATTGAAGGTGAATATGAGATTGATGGAGTAGCATGCCAGCCCGCCTTTGCTCTGTTAAAGAACCACATAAAAGGCTATACACCAGAATGGGCCTCGGAAATTACGACTGTACCAGCCACGACCATCAGGAGAATTGCCACGGAATTTGGCGAAGCTGCCAGTATCGGGAGCACCATCGTAATTGATGGCAAAGAGCTGCCTTACAGGCCGGTGGCAGTTGTATTTTTCCGCGGAGCTGAGGGACACATGAATTCTTTCCAGACAAGTGCAGCACTGGGTCTATTAAACCAGATTGTGGGTGCTGCAGATTTACCGGGTGGCTGCCTTGGTATAAGTCCGACATGTTTTGGCTATCCAGAGACAGGCAAGATGAGGTCTATTCCCAAAGCAGGAGTTGATGGGCTAATGGAAGTCGGGAACTGGCTTACACCCCACCCTCCATATCCTCCAGAGGAACCAGAGCCACCCGAGATACTGGGGCTAAATGACTTATTCTGTATGTCTGTAGGGACTCCAATACAATGGGGATCAGATAGAGAGCAACTGCGCGAACAATTTAAACTGCCGTATAGAAGAATTAAGTTCCTGCTCAACTGGGGAGCGAATCTGGTAATGCAAATAGGAAATGCAGAGGTAGTGGCCGAAGAGCTTAAGACAATGGACTTTATCGTTTCTTTTAATATCACAATGAATGAAACAGCCGAGTTTGCCGATATAGTACTACCAGATACTTGCTTTCTCGAAAGAAACTTCCCTGCCTCGACATGGCCTCTCAACTTCAATTACCCTTCCGGACTCGGCCAGTGGAGCTGGGGAATATATCAGCCGGTGGTAAAACCCCCGGGTGACTGCCGTGATTTTATGGATGTACTGCTCGAGATAACCTACCGACTGGGTGGAGACATGCCGGAGAAGTTTCATGCAGCACTTAACCACTTCATCGGTGCCGACCTGGTCGAGCCCTACAAACTTGAGCCGGACAAGCGATACACCTGGGATAAGATCAGCGATCGGGTACTGAGAAGCACCTTCGGACCTGATAAAGGGTTGGAGTGGTTTCAGGAAAACGGCCTCATCAAATGGCCGAAAAAGGTTGAGGAGGTATATTGGCGCCACTTTCTTAATGTTCGAGTGCCTGTCTATTTCGAGCATGTTCTGACCGTCGGAGAGAAGGTGCGAGAGCTCACTAAAGAACATGGCTTTGATCTGGATATGCGTTTCTACTCTCCACTGCCATTGTGGATACCCTGTGCCTCTCTGAGAGATAAGTCTGATGAGTTCAATATGTTTGCTTTCTACTATAGGGATACTCTACACACTGACTCTACAACCTATGAAAATCCCTGGCTTGATGAAGCGTCTCTCATGAATCCTTACACCTACAACATTACTATAAATGAAGATAGGGCGAAGAATATGGTCATCAAAGAGCGGGATATAATATGCGTTGAATCAAGCCACGGTCATAAAGTAAAAGGCAGAGCTCATTTAAGTCAATGCATTCATCCTGATGGAGTGGGAATTGCTGGTGCTGCTGGTCATTGGGCAAAAAATCTCCCCATTGCCGAAGGAAAGGGCGTCCATTTCGACGAGCTAATAGAACTGAACATGAATCAATATGACCAGGCGGTATTTAATCTGGATACCTGTGCTGCCGTGAAAATATACCGGGCAAAGGAGTAAGCCGAAGTGGTTAGATATGGCATGGTAGTGGATTTAAGGAAGTGTATTGGATGCTATGCATGTGTCATCTCATGTAAACAAGAGCATTTTTTCCCCCCAGGAGTTTATGGAGCCAGGGTGCTAGTGTGGGAGAGCGGTAAGTTTCCCATGTCTAACAAAGAAATATTACCACTACTATGTAACCATTGCCAGGAGTCAATTTGTGTCAAGGTATGTCCAACCGGAGCCAGTATAAAGCGAGAAGATGGTATCGTGATTGTGGACAAAGATAAATGTATGGGTTGCCGGTATTGTGTTATAGCCTGTCCCTACCAGAGCCGATCTTATTACGCCGACGGAAAGAAAGAATATTTCCCGGGTCAGGGCTTAACTAAATGGGAAGCTATTGGACAGGAATTGAGTGGTTTGCAGCCGGGAACAGTAGTGAAGTGCGATTTTTGTGTCGACAGGATTGAAAAAGGGATTAAAATGGGACTGAAGCCCGGTATTGACAGGGAAGCAACACCTGTATGCGTGCTCAACTGTATGGCTGGAGCCAGGTATTTCGGCGACCTGGAGGACCCGGAGAGTGAAGTATCACGGCTTGTAGTTAGGGAACGGCATGGGAAACAGCTTCATCCAGAGTTCGGAACGGATCCTTCGGTATATTACTTGAGTTAATGAGGGGTTTATCTTGAAGGAGATAAGATTACACGGTCGGGGAGGATCGGGAGTGGTAATGGCTGCCGAGATACTTGCACGAGCCTTTCTAAAAGAAAGCAAGCACGCTGTATCCATGCCTTCATTTGGACCGGAAAGAAGGGGAGCGGCGGTAGCTGCTTTTGTTCGAATAGATGAACACCCAATAAGAGAAAAGACCCACGTCTATTTTCCTGATTGCCTGATAGTTATGGATACGAGTTTACTGAGCTTATCAGTGGTATACCAGGGACTGAAGCCAGGTTGCATTCTTTTACTTAACGCGGTCGAGCAGCCTGAGACATGGCCGGACCAGAATTTTGAGGTATTGGGCACTATTGATGCAACAAGAATCGCAATAAATGAAATAGGTGCTCCTATAACTAATACCTGCATTCTAGGAGCTTTTGCTGCAACCACTCACTGGGTATCTTTGGATTCTATTCTCTCCAGTATGGAAAAGAATTTTACTGGTGAGCGCCTTCGTATGAATATAAACAGCGCCCGCAGAGGTTTTAAAGAAGTTAGAGTTGCGAAATTCCAGGCTAATTAATGGTAACTCATGAAATTCAGAAGTAAAGATGAGGCCCCCACTGCATATCCCGATAAATTGCTTATTATAGATGTTGGTTCCTGGAAATATCAAAGGCCAATTGTGAACAAGAAGAAGTGTTCTCGCTGCGGAATGTGTTACTTCTTCTGCCCTACAGGATGTATTGCCTGTGATGGAAAAGATTTTGCAGTGAATCTAGACTTCTGTAAAGGATGTGGCATTTGCGCCCGGATATGCTCTCGAAGCGCCATTACCATGATTAGAGAGGTTGGGTTATAGAGGATGGGTCTTACGGAAACGCAAAAAGGTGAACGACAATTTTTAGATGGTAACCGGGCAGCAGCCTGGGGAGTTCGTCTGTGTCAGCCGGATTTCATTGCGGCATATCCCATTACTCCAGGAACTCCTATACTGGAGCAACTTTGCCAGTTTCAGGCGGATGGATCGCTTGATGCCGATCTGGTTACTGTGGAAGGAGAGCATTCCGCAATGAGCGCTGTTATTGGGGCTGCCAGCGCTGGAGCACGCACGTTCACAGCTACCTGCGCCAATGGCCTGGCGTTTATGTTTGAGCCATATTTCTTGGCTGCTGCCAGAAGGTTACCTATAGTTATGGCAATAGTTACCAGAGAGCCTCAATTCGCTGTGGTAGGCGGTCAACAGGATATTATTACTGAGAAAGACGCCGGATGGATAATCATATTTGTGGAAAACTGCCAGGAAATACTGGATTCCATAATTATGGCTTATAAGCTTACTGAAGATCCGGCAGTCCGTATACCGGTTAACATATGCATTGACGGTTACTATCTGTCACATTTGAGCGAAGAAATAGAGGTTTCACCTCAAGACCTTGTCGACTCTTTCCTGGCTCCCCGTCCGGCCTATCCCACGGTCGATCCGGAAAATCCGATCACCGTAGGCTCTTACACTACACCATCAGAGCTATTTGCCGAATTTCGTTACAAACACTGTGCTGCGTTTGAACGTGCCAGGAAAAAAATAGACCAAATAGACAGGGACTTCCAGGCGGCCTTCGGACGCAGCTATGGAGGCCAGGTTGAGGAATATAAAACCGAAGACGCTGAGATATTACTTATTACAATGGGAAGCTGCACTGGTATCGCACGTGTGGCTATAGATAAGATGCGAGAGCAAGGCGAAAAAGTTGGACTCATAAAGGTCAGGGTATTTCGACCTTTCCCTAAACAAAAGTTACTTGCAATTTTACAGGGAAAGAAAGCAGTTGCTGTGATCGATAGAGACGTATGTTTCCATTCCGGCTCTGGACATCTATTTCTGGAGCTCAAATCAGCTCTTTATGACTCGATTTCCATGCCACTGGTTAATATTATCGATGGATTAGGTGGCGGAGATATTACTCTAAACCACATCGAAACTGCCATCAAAATCACCCTTGATGCCTCAAAGGGCAAAGCGTATCCTGAAGTCAGTTGGCTGCAACTTGAATAGTTTTAATTCAAAATGCCATTGAACTATCCGCGTTTTGGATTTGGGAGTATAAATTTCATATGTTCTATAATGCACTAGCTCTCGACTATAACTGTTGTCCAACGAATTGTTCCGCTTGTGAAGAAATATGTTCGCAGGCAAAAAAAGGTGTCCCAGGATTAATAAAAGCCGTTCATGTCACCGAGGTAAACTATCATAGCGTGATAACTTGTACTCAGTGTAGTGAGCCGTCGTGCATTGAGATATGCCCCACAGGTGCTATTACAAAAAGTGATAATGATGGTATCATCCGGGTGAATGATACAAAATGCGTTGGCTGTGGACTATGCACATTATTATGCTTATATGGAGGAATACAGTATCACCGCGATAAAGAGCAGGCTGCAAAATGTGATTTGTGCGACGGAGAGCCTAAATGTATTGATGCATGTAAATACGATGTGCTTTCGTTCTTCAAAAGCAGGACCTTGCAGGACTACCTGGACAAAGAGGACCTCCTTTCTCCCGGCGTTGGCCTTTGTGCCGGGTGTACAGCCGAGCTTCTATTAAGAACGACGCTTAAAGTTTTGGGTAAAAACACCATATTATTCTGGGCAGCAAGCTGCGCAGCGCCGGCTATCAGTGGCGTTGGTTCAATGGCAGGTACCAAGATAGCTACCACTTCCTGCCTTATGCCCAGTATACCGGCTTACATAACGGGAATCAGCCGATACTATCGCCGAAAAGGAAAAAACTACAACTTCGTTGCATTTGCCGGAGATGGGGCTACCGCCGACATCGGTTTTCAATCTTTATCAGGCGCAGCCGAACGAGGCGAAAAATGTATATACATTTGCTACGACAATGAGGCATACATGAATACCGGAATTCAAAGAAGCGGTACAACCTGTCCCGGTGCCTGGACAACCACGACGCCTATCGGAGTTCTGAGTAAGGGAAAAGGGGAACCAGCCAAATACTTGCCTTTACTTATGATGTTCCACGGAGTCCCTTATGTAGCTACGGCTACCGTAGCCTATCTGCTCGACTTCGTAGAAAAATTGAAGAAAGCCATGGCAGTACAAAATGGTATGGCTTACATTCATGTTCATTGTCCCTGTCCCACCGGCTGGAGAGCACCGACAGATACTGCTCTGGAGATGAGCAAGCTAGCCGTGCAAACAAATTATTTCCCACTATGGGAGGCAGAAAAGGGACAGGTCAAGTTTACTTATAAAGTGGAAAATCCCAAACCAGTAATTGAATTCACGAAATTAATGGGTAGATTTGAACACTTGACGAAAGACGGTGTGGATGAACTTCAAGGATTAGTGAATAGTAGAATCGAACTACTGAAAATGTTGAGCAAATAAATCAATCATTACGGAGAGTCATGAGTGATGAAATAAATCAAGAAAAATCACACCAATATACTGATATATCAGGGCCATTATCTGGAATTAAAGTTGTCGAATGTGCCCACTGGCATCTGGCTCCTATAGCTGGTCAAGTGTTAGGCGATTTGGGCGCTGACGTAGTTAAGATTGAAGAAAGGGAACGAGGAGATCCAACCAGGGGTATATCTAATGTGGGTGATGTTACCGGCCAAGTTACCGGTCGCAGTCTCTATTTCGAGTGTGGCAATCGAAATAAAAGAGGCATCGTTGTAGATCTAAAGAAGGAAAAAGGACAAAAGTTAGTATACGAGCTGGTAAAAAGCTCAGATATTTTTATCACAAATTTAAGACAAAAAGCGTTAGAATCGTTAAAAATTGACTATGAACGCATATCCAGCTATAACCCAATGATTATTTATGCTTATGGTAGCGGCTGGGGTTCGGCAGGCGAGTATGCAGATAGACCTGCACTGGAGCCTGTAACACTTGCCAAGTCAGGTGCCATGTATTCACTCGGAGAAGGCGACATGCCTCCTGTACTTTACGCAACATCTCTTGGTGATACAATTGGTGCGTGGGTGTTAGTTCAGGCAATATTGGCAGCTTTAGTAGCACGGGAGAGATTAGGATTTGGACAGAAAGTAGAAGTGTCACTCTTTGGTAGTTTAATTGCATGGCAAGCACTACCAATATCTACCAAGTCCATTACCGGCATTGATTTTCCAAGACGCTCAAGAAGGGATTACCGAAATCCACTTTATAATTTTTATAAATGTGCTGATGGGAAGTGGATTCAGCTAGCCATGGCACAATCTGACCGCTACTGGCCTGATTTTTGTCGAGCAATGGGGATTAGTCAATTAGAAAAAGACAATAAATTCCGTGACTCTTCTGCCAGAAAGCAGAACGCTGAGGAGATAGTGGCAATTCTGGATGGACTGTTTGTGAAAAAACCACTGAACGAGTGGCTTACTTTTTTTAGCCAAGCAGAAGGAGATTTTATTTATGGTCCGATTAATCGGGCTTCTGAATTATTGACTGACCCTCAAGCCTTGGCTAATGAGTACATCACTGATTCCGACCATTGCGTTTGGGGACATATCAAGACAGTAGGGCTTCCGTATAAATTCAGCCGAAGCCCCGGGAGCTTGAGAAGAGCAGCTCCAGAATTCGGGGAGCATACGGAAGAGATCCTTTTAGAGATGGGCTACACATGGGAAGATATCAGCCAGCTCAAGATGGAAGAAGTCATCTAATCTATAAGAACATCTTTAAAATACGAGAGGGAGGTTCATAAAATGACAGAAGAGGGAAAAAGGGTCGTATGTGAAATGTGCCATGCTAGGTGCAGGGTAACAGTCCACAGCGAGAACGGTCACCTCGTTAAAATAGACGAGGACCCCACAGATCCCAGAGTCGACAGTATACTTCCTCGAACCAGAGGCTGCTTACGATCACAAGCGGCCGCTGAATGGCTATATCATCCCGACCATCTCAATTATCCATTGAAACGGGCTGGAGATAGAGGAGAGGGCAAGTGGCAGCAGATCTCATGGAGCCAGGCTTTTGATGAAATAGCTCAAAGACTCGGAGAGATAAAAGCCAAGTATGGTGCCGAGTCTCTGGCGGTCACCTCGGGCACTCTGCGCACCCGAGGGGAGTACGGGGCACTATTTATGAATTTATTTGGCACTCCCAATGAGGTCGGCCAGAGCAGAATTTGCTACGGCCCCAATAATTCAGCCACGGTGGCAGTTTTCGGACGAAATGTCAGACACCGGATGACCCTGACGCTGGACAAAGGGAATGGCGGTCTGCCGCTTACGAAATGCCTGATGGTGATGGGAGCTACTCTCTCAGAGAGCTACTCACGGCTATGGAAATCAGTCCACGATGGAAAGAAAATAGGGGTCAAAATAATAGTCGTTGATCCCAGACGCACTCCGACGGCAGAGATGGCTGATATATGGCTTCAACTCAAGCCCGGTACAGATACAGCACTGTTAATGTCAATGATAAATGTTATCATCGAGGAAAAGCTCTACGATAAAGAATTTGTTGAGAACTGGTGCTACGGTTTTGATAAGCTCGCGGAGCGTGCCAGAGAATATCCACCTCAGAAGGCATCTGAAATCACCTGGTTGCCGGCAGAGCAGATCATAGAAGCAGCACGGCTATATGCCAACAGCAGACCAGCTATATCAACACACGGGATGGGGACTGAGCATATGCAAAACTGCATGGAGGCCATTTTTGCCAGAATGATCCTTGCTGCGATAACCGGCAATATCGATATCGAAGGTGGACATTATATGCCCGAGCCACCCGATTGCATCGCTGAGCCTGAGATTGAGCATTACGAGACATTACCTCTGGAACAAAGAAAAAAGCAGCTAGGTGCAGACCGGTTTAAGCTCCTTTGTTGGCCCGGATATGAAATAGTTTCTGAATTGTCCCGAAAGGTGTGGGGTAAAGACCCCTATATAGCTCGCGCTCACGCCAGTGCTCATGGACCCACGGTATACCGGGCTATACTCACCGGCCAGCCATATCCGGTTAGAGCAATGCTTACCAATCACAGCAATCCGATGGTAACCCAGGGGAACACTAAACTAATATACAAGGCACTGAAAACTCTCGACTTTTACGCAGTCATGGACTACTGGCTAACTCCTTCTGCAGAACTGGCTGACTACGTCCTGCCGCCCGCATCATGGCTGGAAAGGCCTTTCCTTTATACTCTTGGAGGCCAGGATAATACTATCCTGGCGGGCGAGCAAGCATTACCTCCCTCAATACCCGGTAAGTATGACCGTAAAAACGAGTATGATATCTGGCGTGAACTGGGATTACGGCTAGGCCAGGAGGAATACTGGCCCTGGGCAGACATGGAACAGCATTTTGACTATCGCCTCAAACCTTTGGGCTATACGTTCCAGGAATTTATGGACAAAAAGGACGGTGTCCACTTTCCACCTGACACCTATAAGAAGTACAAGCAGAAAGGATTTGCTACGGCTACAGGAAAAGTCGAATTATATTCAACTGTGCTGGAAAAGCTGGGCTACGACCCGCTGCCAAAGTACGAGGAACCCTTCGAGACCCCAATTAGCCGGCCGGACCTGGTTAAAGAATATCCATTAATGCTCATCACCGGGGGCAGGTTCCGTCCCATGTATCATTCAGAGCACCGTCAGGAGGACTCGCTGCGTAAAAGGCATCCCCACCCGCTGGTCCAGATCCACCCCGAAACAGCTAAAAGTCTGGATATCAAAGCTAATGACTGGGTATGGATCGAGACACCTCGAGGCAGAATCAGGATGAAATGCAGCTACTTCGATGGCATAGATCCCAGAGTAGTACATTGTGAGCATGGCTGGTGGCTTCCGGAATTACCTGGTGAGGAACCCTGGCTACACGGGGTTTGGGAATCTAATGTAAATGTTCTCACCGAGGATGATCCTGAGCATTGCAATCCGATTAGCGGCGGTTGGCCGTTGAAGACAGCCTTATGTAAGGTCTATAAGGTTAAAGAATATTGAGTCTCTCGCTCTAAATATCACAGGAAATATTAAATAGTTTAATGAATAATAATGCAGATAGTTCTTATAACAGAATACTCACTCAAAGGAAACAATTTATACCTGCTAGCCCTAATGAAAATCAGTTGCTAATAGGAGGTGAATAAATGGAAGAAAAAATTGTCAGAACTAATTGTGGACTATGTCACGGGGGTTGCGGCATCCTGGTCCATGTTAAAGACGGGAAAATGATAAAAGTCGAGGGTGATGTAGACTGCCCGCATAACAAGGGGGCTTTATGTCCTACTGGCCTTTCCGCCACTCAACTGGTATACCACCCGGACCGTCTTAAATACCCCTTAAAAAGAACCGGGCAGAGAGGCGAAGGGAAATGGCAACGCATCTCGTGGGATGACGCTCTGGATATAATGGCCAACCAACTACGCCAAATCAGAGACAAGTATGGACCATTAGGTCTAGCCGTCTCCGGAGGCACGGCAAGACCAGGAGTTTTCCCGGCAGTTTCCTGGTTTCAAAATGCCTGGCAAACACCGAACCGGATAGGTTATCCACACAACTGCTATACGCCAATATTAGCGATAGGAATTATTATGTTTGGCAAATACCCTGCTGATGATTTAGGGGATGCTGAATGTATTGTGACCTGGGGAGGTAATATACCCCATACCAGGACAGCTAGATTGGGGAAAAGGTATATCGAGGCCTTCAAAAGAGGGGCTAAGAGAATAGCAATAGATCCATACTATTCAACTATGGCTTCTAAGGCTGATATATGGCTGCAGGTCAGGCCGGGCACTGATTGCGCATTAGCTCTGGCATGGTTAAATGTGATAATCGGAGAAAATCTCTATGATAGGGAGTTTGTACAAAACTGGACCTCAGGATTTGACCGATTAGCCAACCATGTCAAGGAATGTACTCCGGAATGGGCGGAGCAAATTACCTGGGTTCCGGCCGACAAAATCAGACAGGCAGCTCGTATGTATGCCACAACAAAACCGGCAGCTACATTCCCTGGCGTTTCACTCGAGTTTGGAGTAAATAGCACCAGTACACTTCATGCCGTCTTTTCACTTCCGGCAGTCACCGGCAATATTGATGTTCGTGGTGGGAATGTCTTTATTAACGACCCAACAAGCTTTGAAAAATATTGTGGCGAAGATAAGAGGCCGGACAACTGGGATCAAAGTGTCGGCGATTTCCCGTTGCTCAGAAAGGCTCACCCCACAGCAGACCATGCAGCATGGCGAGCTGTACTCACGGGCAAGCCTTATCCTATCAGGGCCGTACTGGTCCATGGGAATGGTACCATTTTACCCCATGAGAATCCGAAGCAGCACGCTTATAAAGCGATAATGTCGCTCGATTTCTTTTCGGTAATGGACCAGTTCATGACGCCTACTGCTGAGCTTGCCGATATAGTGCTGCCAGCTACCACCTGCTTCGAGAGAGATGAAATACATAATATCAGTTCGAAAACATACAGTCCTTTTATGCCCTTTGCCGCCCCGAAATCTATAGAGCCACTCTGGGAATGTAGAAATGATGCCGATGTTTTCAGTGAACTTTTAAATAGGATGAATATCGACTATGGGGCCAGGAGTGTCAGAGAGATGATTGATACATGGCTTTTACAGACGGTAGGCTTTGATTTCGTAGAACTGGAAAAGAGGTGCTGGGAACCAATACCGGAGCAGTGGAAGAAATACGAACGGGGACTGTTACGTCCGGATGGAAAGCCCGGATTTAACACTCCCTCCGGTAAAATTGAGCTCTATTCGACTAATCTTGAGAAAATCAAGCACAATCCGCTGCCGGTATACGTAGAACCACCGGAAAGTCCTTTCAGTAATCCTGAAATGGCCAGGGATTACCCTTATATTTTGACCACGGGAATAAGGAGTCCCGTATTCTTCCACAGCCAGTACCGACAGCTCCCCTGGCTTCGTGAAATACATCAGGATCCGATCGTAAGGATTAATCCGGATACGGCATTTGAGCTCGGAATAAAAGACGGTGATTGGGTTTACCTTGAATCACCCAGAGGTAGGTGCAAGCAACGGGCAATGCTTACATTAGGAATAGATCCGAGAGTAGTCCTTGCGGAACACAACTGGTGGTTTCCAGAAATGCCCTCCCCAGAGCATGGCGTATGGGAATCAAATATTAATCTACTGGTAAGCCATGAGCCACCGTATGATAAATCCATGGGTTCTACTCCGGCCAGAAGCTTACTCTGCAAGATTTATAAAGTTGAGGAGGTGTCTAATGGCTCAATTAGCTCTGCTGGTTGATAATGAGTTGTGCTTCAACTGCAAAGCTTGTGAGGTGGCCTGTAAGCAGGAAAATGACATCGCACCAGGCCTGAGATGGATTAACGTTATTTCCCTGGGACCTAAAAAGGCAGGAGAGAACTTAATAGAGGAATTTATTCCAACAACCTGCCGTCATTGCGCTAATCCACCATGCGCAGCAGTATGCCCCACAAAAGCTATCAGGAAGCGTGGGGATGGAATAGTTCTCATAGATAAGGACTTATGTATAGGTTGTCATCTTTGTATTGTAGCCTGCCCTTTTGGTGTGATAGGGATTAATCCAAGAACAAAAGCCGCAGAGAAGTGCACACTATGTATGCACAGAGTAGAGAAAGGCCTGATGCCGGCATGCGTACAGCATTGCGAAGCTGGGGCAATATATTTCGGCGAAATTAATGATATATCCAAGCAGATGAGAGAGGATCGCGCACGGAGAATGAATAAGATGTAATAGATTGCAATAATTAAAAGAGAGCCCCATTTCCAATTATGCTGGTGATTTGAAGTTAAAAGCTGTCATAAAATTAAAATAGTTCCCAGACAGATTAAGCTAAAGAATACCTTTACCAAGAAACAAAATGGAGCTGAATAGTATCACTCGTTTGGACCCAGGAATTTTTTTAAAAAAGACTGACTAAAACCAGGATACTTGATAGACTATAGATTACTTTGTTCCTTATTCTCATAGGGTTGCTTACTGTATATTGGTCTTATACAGAGTACCATTTTGTATTGCCAGGTTGGCTTTTCCCCTCGCCGGAATGGTATGTCAACTGGCTCAACGGAAACGGCAGATTTTGGTAGGCGGGAAAGGGAATAACAATAAGATTAGGAGGTTAGTTTCTATGGGCATACCGACATTATACTCTTCAGAGAAGATCGCCAAATATACTGAAAAGGGCTACTGGGGATCTGTCACCATCGCTGATATATGGAATCGGAACGCCAGGGATTATCCAGATAAAGAGGCAGTCGTGGATTCAAAGACCAGGCTTACCTGGGCACAGGCCAAACAGTGGACAGACAGGTTTGCTTTAGGGCTTCTGGAACTCGGCTTGAAGAAAGACGAGATGATCGTCTTGCAGCTACCTATCTGCGCGGAGCTTAACCTGCTACGGGTCGCCTGCGAGAAAGCCGGTGTTCTTTCCCTGACTACACCCGGCGCATTGCGGCACAAGGAAATAGAGTACATTATAGGAAAGACTGAAGCCGTAGGAATAGTAATCACCAAAGAGTTCCACGGTTTTGACTACTTTGAAATGGTGCAGGAGATCCGCCAACAATTACCACTTCTAAAGAATATCTTTATCGTAGGCAAGCAGGTACCTCAGGGAACTATTTCCATTGATGAGATGGTCAAACAGCCACTAGAGGAGAAGTACGCTCCAGACTATCTGGAGAAAACGAAGTTTGGTGCGCTGGAATATTCCTGGGTTCACCTAACCACCGGCACCACCGGTTTTCCTAAGTTTGTCGAGGCACCGATATGTGGTCGTATATATTGTGGTAAAGCGTTCGCCGAGGCCTGCAAGCTGAGCATGAATGATATCTGCGGTGTGTTTGCCGTCGGCCCGACTGGACCGAATATACTGGCCAACCTGGGTGGACCGTTTGTAGGTGCCAAGATTGCCATGCTGGAGCGGTTCGAAGCAGGCGAAGCATTGAAGTTTATCGAAAAGGAGAAGGTCACCATTACCGGCATCGTTCCAACCATGCTGTCCAAGATGATAGAACATCCTGATTTTGATAACTACGATCTGAGTTCATTGCGCGCCGTACTCGTTACCGGCTCTCCCCTCCCCACAAAGCTGGCACTGGAAGCAGAACAAAAAATGGGTCCATTGATTCAGTATTACGGGAGTATGGACTTCGGTGGTTCTACTGTACCTCATCCCGATGACCCTCGCGAGACACGCCTGTTTACGGTAAACAGGCTTATACCAGGCAACCAAATAAAATTTGTAGATGACATGGGCTCAGAAGTAACCCGGGGAGAGGTGGGTGAGATAGTTCTCAGTGGTCCTGCTTCCAACTCAGGTTATTACAAAGACGCCGAGACCACATGGCAGGTATGGACGAAGGACGGATGGTTCCATACCGGAGATCTCGGTAAGCTCGACGATAAGGAAAACCTGGTGATCGTCGGGCGCAAGAAGGATATGATCATCCGTGGTGGGCAAAACATCTTTCCTGCTGAGATCGAGAGCATGCTGCTTGATCACCCCAAGGTAGCGGATGTTGCTATCGTGAGCATGTCTGATGAAGTGATGGGAGAGAAAGCCTGCGCCTACGTCGTCCCCAAAAAAGGGCAGCATTTTACCTTTGAAGAAATGGTGGATTTCCTTAGAGGGAAGAACATTGCCCCCTATAAACTGCCAGAGAGACTGGAGAATGTGGAGCAACTTCCTCTGGTACCTGACAGTCAGAAGGTAAACAAGAAGGTGCTGGCACAGGATATTGCTGATAAGCTAAAGGCTGAAGGCAACGTATAACTGTCGAGCAGTAATGAGGGACATCGGAAATCAGTGAGTCTGTTTGCTTCGAAGGTCATCTCGCTGTCTACGGTAAGACACCGACCGGCAGGATTGAGGCAAAAGAAACTGTTTTCAGGCTTTACGTTTCGAGCCTTATATCGGCAAGCGTAGCAGCCTCCTGGCATTATCCTCAAATATCAGCTTCTTCTCTAAGTCACTGATACTCATTTGCTCTATTGCCTGTATCGTCTGTCTGGTGTATCTTTCACCAAGCTGGTTGTCATATGGCATGTCAGTTCCAAATAGCATAAATTCAGCACCGTAAAAAGCATGGGCACACATTAGAGCTGGAACATTCCCGTAGAGTGCAGTATCACAATAAAACATCCTGAAATAGTCTACAGGAGCTTTAGTCAGGGCGCTTCTATACTTGGATCCAGGCCACCTCTCATTATTATCGTAAAAGCCCCTTATTCTCTCTGCAAAGTAAGGGACCATCCCTCCGCAGTGGTGGGTGATGAACTTCAAATTCGGAAATTGTTCCAGTATGCCACTAAACACCAGCCGGGTCATGGCAGCAGTCGTTTCGTAGGGCCAACCAAAAACACTGTGAATAGCATATTTTGCTCGTTTTTCACTCTTATAGTCTGCAAAATTGTAGTCCCTTTGAGGATGAAGCCAAATTGGTAAATTATACTGAGACATTCTTTCATAAAGAGATATGAATTCAGGCAAATCTAGAGGCTTCTCATCTATAGGAGTAGATATCTGGATACCTCTGAACTTTAGATCATTTATAGCTCTCTCTGTTTCCTTCAGGGCAGCATCCACATTGTTCATTGGCAGGCAAGCCACAGCCGCGGCAAATCTATCTGGGTACTTGAAGACTAATTCTGCCATTTCATCATTAGCGAGCTTGGCCAGGTCTACTGCCTTTTCGGGATCAGCGATCTTTTCAACCGATGGCTCGCCCAGCGTAAGGACCTGCATGAGTCCATCGAACTTGTCCATTACTCTGAATCTGTCATCCAGGTTAAATAATGTCGGGAACACGCTTGTAAGGTCAATATCGCTAATGAGATAGGCCCCCGACGGTGCCACCTCATAAATGGCGTTTTTATATTTGGGGGGTATGATATGAGGGAAAATATCTATCTTCAATTTTTGACCTCCTGCTTTATCCCAGATTTTACAAGAATGTTAAAAGGCTGATGTTTTCAAGAACCTTATCAATTAGCCTGTTGAATTTTTCCTGGTAATAGTGTAGCAAACAAAGACCGGATTAGCGAGGTGCTAGATAAGGCCATTGCCCTTTTCGATCGACGGCTGGAGATTGATTGTTCCTGGCAGGCCAGAGCAGCACCACCACCCAATATACCATGCACCAACAGTGTGGACAAGTCAAGCCTGCTGTATTACACTATATTTTTACCTTCTTCTTCGATACATTCATTTGCCGATCAATATTTTTTTTAATTGTTTTCATGTCTGCAGTAATTTTCTCCAAACTGTTATCATCTAAGGAAGACATGAAGTTAAAATACATATCTCTACTTTTAGACCAGGTCTCGTGAACAAGCTTTAATCCATCCTCAGTAATGCTAACGGCTCTTATCCTTCGGTCTCCTTCAATTTCATCTCTTTTTATCAGTCCCTTTTTGGCAAGATTATCTATTGCTGGCGTAATGGTCTGCTTACTACGTCCGGTTTTAATGCTTAACTGTGTTGGTGTCAATGTTCCGCCACTTATGATCAGGTAGTGGAGAATGGTGATTGTTGTCTGATTTAATCCATACCGTTTAAAATTCGTATTGATACTATACAACATTTGATACGCTGTTCTTATGATTGCTACATAGGCATGCATCGTCAAGTCATTCCCCATTTCTTTAAGCTCTTTAGTTAAATACGCCATTAAACTATCGTAATGATAACTCATTATTTAGACCTTTCCAGCATAAGAAGCTGATTATAATTAATCGTACTATACCTGACCATTAAAGATTGATTTTGTTTTACGATTTATATTATATCTGATTACTTGATATTTGATAACTAATATTTATGGGAGAGATAGATAACTTCTCTGGTAAAGATGAGATGAATGGTCCGTCTTGCCACGTATAACAAACCATTAATTTAATTGTGCAATAGTCAACCTGAATGCAACCTGCTCGTCTATCAGTACAGAGAAATGAAAGGGAAATGGCCTGTTTGAGAATATTGCCATGGTCTGATCTTTTGGAGATGTCCGCTTGTTTTTATCTCAAATACGTCCTATTCTTCGTAACGATTTTTACTAATATTTGCGCATTTTTGATAAAAAACGATAATAATTTTTTAAAATATATTGACAAACGTACATATTGTTGTTAATATATGCGAAATCGAATATTGTAAGATAAGACAAGAGGTTTGTACTGCCTGAAGAAATCGATAGAGTTAATAGCCACTTTTATACCGCAAAACATTTTTTTATTATATAGCGAAGGTTGACATCTGGTTGATATTGAGGATATTCACTCCTGCTCACTATTAGGAGTATATTCCTACCAACTGAAGTCTTTATAAGGTTACGTGGGGATCCAGGGGTGTTGGGAACCAAATATAAACATCCTCACCGTTGATAGTCATGTTTTCTGCGACAAACTCCGGGGCTGGCTGATCAGGACAAGGCTGTGCAAAATCTGTAATGCCAAATCGGACTGGAGCTGTGATAAGAGAATTTTTGTATTGCGAAACGGAGTGATGTGAATAAAACTAACAGACGCACTGAAAGCAGCCCGCACCAAGTAGTATTGCACAGGTAAACAAACTCTAAAAAGCCAAATAGGCCTGGTCGTGAATTTGTCACTATCGGATAAGGTAATCTGAGACAATAATCAGACAAGGTAAAGACCTGGACAGTACGCAAGAATAGCTTTAAATGAGAACAATGAGAATAAGTCCAGATCATACTGGGACATAATGTATCAGCAGAATAAAATTGGTCTAAAGGAGATACAGTGAATTTATACACAGCTTTTAAGGCATTTCCTGATGTTGCCAGGTCAATAATTATAAAGTCCGATGTTGTCAGACTGGGAACAAGATTCAGTGAGATAGCACGGCAAAAGCTTGCCGAGAGGAAAGACGTGCAGTTTAAGGGTTATCAAATATTTTCCCACGACCGCGATAGCTCTACATTATACAGTCACAAGATCCCTGGGGCCTTTTACCTCGAAGATGGATCGCCAGATGGTACCAGAATACAAGTACGGAGCTATCAGAATTCTCCATATATGATCGACTTTATCGACGAGCGCTTTATGCTCTACTGGAATAGCGAATCCTTAGGCGGAGTCCACTTCGACGCTAAACCAAAGTATTATGAACGAACCATTAACGGTATTCCTATGGCTGCGCTGGTACAGGCGGTCGGTGATACGCTATTTGTTACCGCTAACAAATATTGCGAATTGTTTTCCAAAGACAAACAATGCCTGTTTTGCAATATCGTGCCCTATGCCAAGGCACAGAAGAAAGGTGGGGATGCCATGATCCCGCGCAAGAAAGCAGAGCAGGTAGCCGAGGTACTGGATACAGCATTACACGAGCACCGTTTCCGACATGTCTTTATTTCCGGGGGGACTTTTGTCAACAAGTATCAAAGAAAAAACGAAGTCGAATGGTATTCCGACTTTTTAAATCCAATAATAAAAAGGATAAAGACTTGGTATTCTGGCGGTTTCCAGATAGAGGCGTTAACCAATGAAGGTTGGGCAAGAATACACGATACAGGCATCCCTTCCGTTCAACCAAATATCGAGGTCTGGGATAAAAGGCTCTTTGAGATTATATGCCCCGGGAAAGCTGAGGCGATTGGCTACAATGAATGGATAAAGCGAACCATCAATGCAGTCGACTTCTGGGGACCGGGCAATGTTAATCCAAGTTTTGTTAGTGGCGTGGAAATGGCTCAGCCATTTGGATTTAATAACGTTGATGAAGCTGTGGAATCGACATTATCAGGATATGACTTCCTGATGAGAAACGGTGTGTTGCCAAGGCAGGGCGATTTCTGGTGTATCGAGCCGGAGTCTAAACTGGCAGGGGCGGAGCCGCCACCGTTAGAGTATTTCATAAGGATTGGGAAGGGCTATTTGGAGCTCAGAGAAAGGCATGGTTTCATGAGCTGTGCCGCTTTCTCTTGCCGATTTTGTAATCCCCATGGCACCGAGTATGATTTTGAGTACTGGCATGGCAGTGGACTGTCTTCCCGAAACGCAGAACAGAAGGACCCGGGACCTGAGTAACAGGGAGCTTTAACTCTGCAATTATAGATAGACACGTAAATTGCAGGACTGACTTGAGTATACCGGGATTTTAGGACCGGAGCAGACCACGGAACCAGGAGGTTCAGGCAATGTATGGCTAGCGTGCCAGAATAGGATGCTGATTACTTTCGGTTGACAAGGGTACAGAGCATGAAACGAGTCTGATAGTACCTGAAGGTGTAACCTGTCACTTCCACAGGTTACCTTTCAAAGGGCTAATAGGTGAAGGGATAGAATGGAATTCAAAATCAATAAGAGAGGGGGTGAGAGAAAAAGTTCAGACTACAGATATGGGCTGTTGATGGTACTTAGACGATGTTCAGTTTTGCTGGCGTCCTCTGTAGTCGTTCCACTCTCTTATTTTTTGTAATGCGGATGAGGTCTCCAAACTTCGCACCTGCAGTGTAGTCCTTGTTACATAGGTTCGGATGGACAGTAAAATAGTCTCCTGGTTGTGGTGGACTATCCATCGGCATAGCACTCGCCATATTGTATCTATGTATTTGAGGTGTCATCGGTTCATATCCAGCCCTATGGATACGCTTAGCTAGACCCATCTCAATTTCCATGAAGGTCCGATCATTCTCCAGCTCCGCCAGAGAAAAATCGTAGATCTCTTTGCAGAACTCAAACATCTCCTCTACTTCCTTCTTAGGCCGACCAATGGAAAGGGCATAGCTTATCTGAGGTGAAATGCCAGCGTAAGTAGCATTTATCTCAAACATGACCACATCACCCGTCGCAAGCTTATTATGTGAGGCTGGTGCTCTCAGGAAGGTTGGACTCGGCCCTGATGTCGCAATCATAAAGTGAGGATACCAGCCTCCATTATTGATGATCGCTTGTTCGGCTGCAGCCCATAACTCATACTCCGCCACTCCCGATTTCAGGACCTTAGCTACAGCTTCATATGAAAGGTCAAGAATTTCACAGGCCTTTTTCAATAGGGTCACTTCCTCTTCACTATTTCTAGAGACCTCATTTATGGCCTCACCTAATACTGCCGTCGCATCCACAAGGGTAGCATCCGGCAAGCTCTCCCGAAGAGCATCATAGTCCGAAGCCGGAATAACTCCCATCTTATAGCCTACTATACCTAATCTGCCATCTTCGATCTTGAGCTGCTCGATCTTTCTCACGACATCCCGAACAGGATAAAGGCTTCCCACGACTTCGTTTATCCATGATGTTTGCACCGCAGTATGTATGAACTGAGGACCTATGGCAGTGCTGACTCCAAGCTGTGGTTCTCCTTCCAGGGGGAACACGACGTAAATACCAAGGTTAGCGAATGGTACATAGTTTGAAATATAGTACAGGTGATTATTGAGCGTAGGCATATATCCCCATGGTGCACCTACGATAAGGCAGTCAATATTATGCTTACTCATAGCTTTGCGGATTGCACGCCACCTTCTATCGCGCTCCTCACCCGAGGGCATCGGGAATGTCCAAGGGTACTCCAGCCTGGTAGGATTTCCTTTGTATGTGTAAGGGCAAAACTCGCTCATTAATTTCCCCCGTGCTCTGTTATTTCAACTCTTATTTGGTCCAGCTAAAGTGTACCAGAGATGTTGTGGCTTAAACAAGGATATTGATAGATTGTTTCCAAATAAGTCCAATAGTCTGTACCAAATAATTGACGTACAAAACAGTACTCTCATTACATTCATGTTGGGTAATTTATGAGCGCTGAAATTCTTTTCACACTAATAACAATCTGTGAGAAATAGAGTATATCGTGCTTTAGTTCCTATTTTGGTATTTTCTCGATGCATATTGGCCTCACGCCGACACAAACAAGGCATCTAGGGTAATATTGCCTTCTTAAACAAGCAACTTTATCTGATGAGCCGTGCTCCCTTTTCCGTTACCCCTTACGTGCCTTCAGTACTGCCAGGAGATCTGTTAAACGCACCAGTAGACCATGGATATAATCTACCCCCCAGATCTATTTTTTCGTTTACGAGAATCTCATGTACGGTATAGTACTTTTTTCCTATAGCAGGATATTACGAAAATACCATTTACAGTAGTTATCTGATAAAGCATACTATATTTAAGTGAAGCTTCTAAAATAGATTGCTTGTAAGATTATTTCGTGTAGATCGTTAGTAATACCTAAAAATGAAATGATCGTTTTCCAAGATGGTGGGGTGTGAATTGGTTGGTACGGATAAGACCAGTAATCGGCTTAATATCGGCCGTCCTGCTTCTTTTAGCATGTCCAAAACAGCAAGTTCCACCTGCAGCAGCAAATTTACCGATGCTAGTGAAACTACCTCTAGAAGAACTAGTAGCCCAGAGTGATTGTATCGTAGTCGGGAGAGTTGTCGGAAAGCAAAGCCGGGCAAATACCGACACCAAACACACTTATACTTTGATTACCCTCACTGTTGAAGACTGGATTAAGGGTGAACGGGAAGATAATACAATAGTCATCAAATTACCTGGTGGGAAAACAGGTGGAACAACCAGATGGATAGAGGATGCGGAAAGTTTTCAGGTGGAGGAGGTAGTAGTTGTTTTTCTCAAATCACAAGATGACGGTAGTTTTAACGTTGTTGGTGGGAGGCAGGGAAAATTGGTTGTTGAGAAAGGTAGCATCGCTGGCAGTGATCTATCTCTTGAGGAACTAGTTTCGGAAATTATGACCGAGGTCGACAAAGCATCCAAGGAAAAATAAATGCTCGCAGTGCGGAGAAGTTAAGTGAAGCGATTCCATTGGCTCATAGGTGTTACTCTCCTGCTGGTTATCAACTTAACACTACCATCCGTTTCTAACAGGATGGTGCAGGCTCTGACGATGAAGCAGGATCAGGAGGACAGTACTGCTGGACCTGGCTCTATCGTAGGCGGCATGGTCAGGATCAGCTTGGCGGAACTCTCTAATGGCGCGAGCCATATTATAGAGGGGACAGTTATTGAGCGTAAAAGTTGGTGGAACGCCGAGCATACCAGGATTTATACCTCGGTAGCTATGTCAGTAGAGGAACTATTAAAAGGTAGTTTGAGCCCAGAGATGATCAGTGTCATTGTGCCTGGGGGTGAAGTTGATGGTCTAACAGAATGGGTATCCGATGCACCAAGATTTCATCGAGATGAGAGGGCAGTTGTATTCATGAAACAGCTTTCTCAACCGCAGATCAAAAAACTTCAAGCAGATCAACCTGGGCAAGTACACAGCGCCTCATTTGAAGTCAACGGTGGCTTTCAGGGCAAACTTGCCATTACACATGGTAAGGTGGGCGATTTGCCGTTGGCCGTGTTCAAAGGGCGGGTAAAACAGGTTCTTCGAGGTCAGTCTCTGTCGGTGAGTTTAGACCTGCCTTCATCTACTGTTGAGCTTCCTTTTGCTACTAATGGTTGGAGATGGCCTGGTGCCAGCCCTGTAGTAAGTTACAGAATCAATGAAAATACTGTAGATTGTACTGGCGAAGGGATGGTTGTGCAGGATGCGGCAGCAACGTGGAATGCTGCTGGCGCTAATTTTTCATTCACCTATAGCGGATCAACAGGTGCTACCAGTGTGGGCCGAAATTTTCAAAACGAAATAATGTGGACTGCAGGAGTCCTTGATGGGAACACCATCGCAATGGCGTCTATCTGGGCAATTGGCAATACCATTGTTGAAAATGATATTCAGTTCAACGATAACTTTCTCTGGAGCACAGCAGCTTCTCCCCCCTGGAACTATTATGATGTTCAAACTATAGTTCTTCATGAGCTGGGGCACTGGCTTCTTCTACTGGATCTTTACGATCCCGCTGATTCTGATAAAGTGATGTATGGCTACGGTTCTCCAGGTACAACAAAGCGGATCCTTCACCCTGATGATATCGCGGGCATTAAGTATATCTACGGCTCCGCCATACCCTCTGCTCCAACACTTATATCTCCGGCAGATGGTGCGTACATTGCCGGCAGTTCTGTCACCCTTGAGTGGGATGTTGCTGCTGAGGCGAGCAACTATCGTTTAGAGGTGAACACCGATCCAGCATGGGGTGTTGGGACCAGGAAGTTTTATAATGAAGTGGGCAATGTAACTCAATACGTGGACACAGGATATCCAGATGACGGGACCGCGTATTACTGGCGGGTCTGGGCAGGCAATGCTAACGGCTGGTGTTCCGATGCAGAGGCCAATGCCAACAGCCGAAGTTTTACCAACAGGGTACCACCGTCTTCACCTCCATCAGCCCCGACCATGGTAACTCCGGCAGATGGTGAATACATTTCGGGAACTAATGTCACCTTCGAGTGGGGTACTACTCCTGAGACAAGCAACTATCGTCTGGAGGTGAACACCGATCCCGCTTGGGGTGTTGGGACAAGGAAGTTTTATAATGAAGTGGGCAATGTTACCACATACGGGGACACAGGCTATCCAGGCGATGGGACTGTATATTACTGGCGGGTCTGGGCGGGCAACATTGTTGGCTGGAGTTCACCGACTTCGGGCTGGAGTTTCACCAATCTAGATAAGCCCTCAGCACCGACTCTTTCGTCTCCGGATGACG
>CAZQRP010000020.1:59641-62834 GCA_964596125.1 uncultured Dehalococcoidales bacterium
AGTTTCACCAATCTAGATAAGCCCTCAGCACCGACTCTTTCGTCTCCGGATGACGATGCTACTGTATCAGGCAACTCTGTCACGTATCAATGGAATGCTTCTATCAGGGCGAGCAACTATCGTTTAGAGATCAATACCGATCCAGCATGGGGTATTGGGACCAGAAAGTTCTATGGTGAAATAGGCAATGCTACCACATACGAGGATACAGGCTATCCAGGTGATGGGACTATGTATTACTGGCGGGTCTGGGCAGGCAATGCTGCCGGCTGGAGTTCACCGACTTCGGGCTGGAGTTTCACCAATCTAGATAAGCCCTCAGCACCGACTCTTTCGTCTCCGGATGACGGTGCTAATGTACCTGGAGCCTCTGTCACCTTCGAGTGGAACGCCTCTGCCGGGGCGACTCAGTACTGGATGGAGGTGAACTCTGATCCTAACTGGGGCAGGGCAACGAGGACGTTTTGTGGTGGCGTAGGCAATGTAACGCAATACGTGGACACAGGATATCCAGATGATGGGACCGCGTATTACTGGCGGGTCTGGGCGGGCAATGCTGCCGGCTGGTGTTCTGCTAGCGAGGCCAGTGCCAACAGCCGAAGCTTTACCAACGGAGCACCAGCATCGATTCCTTCGGCGCCGATGCTCACTGCTCCTGGTGATGGTGCATATGTACCTGGAAGTTCGGTGACCTATGAGTGGAATGCCTCTGCCGGTGCAACGAAGTACTGGATAGAGGTGAACACCGATCCTGGTTGGGGTGTTGGGACCAGGAAGCTGTGCACAGGCGTAGGCAATGTAACACAGCACATAGACACGGGTTATCCCGATGACGGAACCGCGTATTACTGGCGGGTCTGGGCGGGCAATACTGCCGGCTGGTGCTCTGCTGCTGAGGCCAATGCCAACAGCCGCAGCTTTGTTAATGGGTTACCGTAATATCAGCGTATCCTTATATCATTCTACTATTGCATTAAGAGATCTGTTTAATAGCAGGTACAGACTATGACTACAGTCTCCTCTATGTATTCAGAAAGCTTTAGCTAGTGATATAATATTTATATCTCGATATGTAAATACAAACAAAACAGCTTGAGGGATATATTCTATTGTCCTAATCTATAAAGTGTGTGTGATTTTTTGTCTAAAATCTGTTCGATTTTTGCTTACGATTCACACGTTTGCCTCCTTGCCTTGTTGATACTTAATCATACCACCTTACCACTTCAATAGGTATATACCCCACGGTCTTTTTCATGATAAGGCGGCTCCATTCGGTTATGTTAAACAATACGCCTGGTGTTTCGTAGTGTAGGCACGGTCGCTATATTGAAATTTCAGATAACCTCTGTTAACATATGATAATCTTATTAGTTGACCCAGTATCCACATACACCTGGTATTTAATAGAGATTCTATATAATTCGGCACTTAAAGCAGTATATTTGCACCGTTTAGCTTATTTGTTATGCGTACTAAATTTACGTGCCTGTCCATCATAGCAGGCATTTCGATCGACCGACTATTCTACCGGGGTAGGACTACATCAAGGCACACCATATTAAATTTTGGTATACGTAAAAGTACGTTTGCTTGAAAAAGATTTCTTTTTATTATTAAAATCTTTGAATCAGGAGCGTGCAACGTGGCTAAAGAAACAAAAAGGGTAGTGTGTGAGCACTGTCACTCCCGATGTCGAGTACTGGTGCATACAGAGGATAATAGGCTTGTCGGATTTGAAGAAGATAAATCCTATCCTTTATGGAACCGGATATTTCCAGCCACAATAAGTTGCGCCAGATTACAGGGTGCCAAGGAATGGATGTATCACCCTGACCGTGTCGATTTCCCGCTGAGAAGGGCTGGTGAAAAAGGGGAAGGGAAATGGGAAAAAATATCCTGGGATGATGCCCTCGACGAGATTGCGGAAAAGCTGGATGGTATCAGGCAGAACTATGGTGCTGAGGCTCTTGCCGTGACCACGGGTACCCTTCGTACCAGAGACTTCTTCAGCCCCTTCTGTCACCTCTTTGGAACCGTGAACTATGTGGGGCAGGGCACTATTTGTTATGGCCCTTTTATTCAGACATCGGCGGCCATGTTCGGGTGGCCGCAACGCCCCAGAACTGCTTTCAGGCTTGCTGACGATACCAGCGGTCAGAAGGTGGCAAGTCGATGCCTGCTATTAATGGGAGTCGACCCCTCACAAAGTATACTCCGCTTGTGGAAATCGGTGCGGGATGCTAAAGCGGCGGGATACAAGATAATCGTCGTCGACCCCAGGGAAACACAAACAACGAGGATGGCAGACATCTGGCTACAGCTACGACCGGGCACAGATACCGCTCTCCTGATGTCAATGATACAGGTGATTATTGAAGAGGAACTGTATGATAAAGAATTCGTAGAGAAATGGTGTCACGGCTTTGATAAGGTCGTTGAGCGGGCAAAAGAGTATCCGCCTGAGAAAGCTGCCGACATCACCTGGATAGCAGCCGATAAGATCAGGGAGGCGGCCAGGATAATAGGTAATAGTAAGCCGATATACAGCCTGAATGGTATGGGTACAGAACACCTGCAAAACAGCATCCAGGCTATTCATGCCAGGCTTATCCTGGGAGCCATAACCGGCAGCATCGACGTCGAGGGGGGACACTATATACCAGGCCCCGCCAGGTCCAGGAGCTATTCCCAACTGCAGCGAGGTGAGCAGTTATCCCCGGAGCAAAAGCAGAAGCAACTGGGCAGGGACCGGTTCAAATTCCAGGGTTGGCCGGGATATGACACGATTCTGGAGCATACCTTACCACTGTGGGGACGACCGCATGCAACCTCGAATGTGCTCGCCAATGCCCATGCCCCGACCGTATATCGGGCCATGCTCACCGGTGAGCCCTATCCGGTTAGGGCAGCGATTACCACACACAGTAATCCCCTGGTCACCCAGGCGAATACAAAGCTGGTATATCAAGCCCTGAAAAGCCTCGACCTCTATGTGGTATTGGAATTTTGGAGGACTCCCTCGGCTGAGCTGGCCAACTATATATTGCCGATGGCAGGTTGGCTAGAAAGGCCGTTCTTGTTTAATGGTGGTAGCGATAATATCATTGTCGGAGGAGAGAAGGCATTGCCATCGGTGATACCCGGTGAGTATGAGCACAGGACGGATTACGACATCTTCAGAGGGTTGGGG
>CAZQRP010000021.1:0-9238 GCA_964596125.1 uncultured Dehalococcoidales bacterium
TTTTATCACAGGAAAACTCTAAGAGCAACTGGCCTGTTTTTAGGGGGTAGGGTCATCCAGACCCTAAACAAATATCAACTTATTTTGTTGAAAGGCAAAACCTGACCATGAGAATGAACATGAGAAGGTTTACCAGGTTAACTAATGCGTTCTCTAAGAAGGTAGATAATCTCAAACATTCAGTAGCTTTACACTATATGTATTATAACTTCGCTAGGGT
The DNA here is from genome assembly GCA_964596125.1 of uncultured Dehalococcoidales bacterium. Lineage (GTDB taxonomy): Bacteria > Chloroflexota > Dehalococcoidia > GIF9 > UBA5629 > CAZQRP01. Next base: position 221 of record CAZQRP010000021.1, read on the forward strand.
ACATAAGACATTAGGTAAAACTCCTGCTATGGCTGCTGGTATTGCTGACCATGTTTGGAGTTTAGAGGAAATAATTGGTTTATTATCAGATTCAAACTAGACCACTACCAGGTATTGACACTGGTCCAATGACAGTGTAACCTTACAGCAAATGCAGCGTAAAGGAGGAATATTATCGTGGAAAAGACATCTACTGGACTCGAAGAAAATGTTGCCGGCTTATTGTGTTACGTCCTGGGCTGGATAAGCGGCCTCGTTTTTATCCTGATTGAAAAGGACAACAAATTTGTCCGCTTCCACGCTCTGCAATCGATCATAGTATTTGGTTTCATTACAATTGCCAGCTTTATCCTCGGTTTTATACCCTTACTCGGCTATATACTCAGCGTACTACTATCACTACTTGCGTTTGTACTGTGGATAGTCTTAATGATAAAAGCCTATCAGGGTAACAAGTATAAAATACCCTGGGCAGGCGATATCGCTGAGAAACAGATAGGTTGATACCAGGAAGTGGATGTACCACCAACTCAAGTCCCAATTTAGAAATATACTCACCGGACAGTCCTCCTGGTGATTTATCCATACTCCTTTTTAATAGAAGCATAAGAAGGCCGGTCCAGGCATGGCATTCCTGCCGGCTTATAACCGCGGAACATTTCTCTATATTCCAGGTAGACAGATGGTATCCTGTCAACCGGAACACTGTGTGTAAGCACAGGTCTTGACCAAATCCTGGAAAAGATACTCGCTTATTTGTAGCTAAAGTTGAACAGTAATAGACACAGGAGTTACCGGATTTCAGTGATACTATGCCACGTTTATGAGATAATTTTCTATCTATAATATAATCAGAGGCTGCACTATGGGTATGATTTTAGGGCTGGCGGCTATACTAATCGGGTACCTGCTTGGTTCCATTCCCTCGGCGTACATTATCACCAAGCTCAGAAAAGGCGTAGACATCCGCGATATTGACGCAGGCAACGTGGGGGCCGGCAGTGTCTTCCGCCAGGTCGGTATGTGGGAAGGGGCTGTAGTCTCGATAGCCGATATAGCAAAAGGAGCCGCCGCCATACTCATCGCCCAGGCTCTGGAAGTTAGCCAACCCTGGGTACTTGGAGCGGGATTTGCCTCTATACTTGGCCACAGCTTCCCAATCTATATTGGCTTTAGAGGCGGTCAGGGCGTAGCTACCGTCATGGGCGTTTTCTTTGCTCTGGTACCTTTAGCAATGGTCATAACCCTGGCGCCAATGGGCATTCTATTGCTTTTTACCCACCATATCTTCTCCATGGTCTGCTATTCCGCTCCTTTTTTACCTTTCTTTATCTGGTTATTTGACGGTTCGCTCACACTGATCATTTACTCACTGGCTATTATTGCTTTTATTTTATTTAGAAACAGGCACAAACTAAGAAATGTACGGGTAAGACCGGTAAAGACCAAAAGCTAACGATGTCAGAAACCATTGCTGCGAAAATATTGAAATCGCTCACGTTATCCTGAAAAGAAAGATGAGAGAAAAGGTGACCGGCTTGAGTTGAATTACCAACCCAGGTTACTCATACCCGGCGATGATGCGAAAAAAATTGTAGAGGATCGACATGGATAATACTATAACCCGGACAACCGACGGAACATTAAGAAGAGAGATTAATTTAATCGCCTTAATTGCCATAATGATTGGCCTCAATATCGGGGGTGCCCTGTTCGCCCTTACAGGAATTGCCGCTGGATTGACAGGTCCATCTCTGTTTATCGCCCAGCTTATATCGGCACTGCCTATTCTACTGGCTTTGATCCCTTACCTGACATTATCATCGGCTATACCGACAACATGTGCAAGTTACCAGTATGCCAAACTTTTTTCTCGTCCCATGGCAGTTGCTGCCTGGATGACGCTCTTTGTTGCTATTCCGATCGGTGCTCTGCCACTGTTCGCCATCATTGCAGGTAATTTCATCGGGATGCTAATACCCGGTCTTCCCGTAACCGCAACCGCTATTATCGTGATGACCCTTTTCTTCTTACTTAACGTGCTTGGTATCAAACCTACCGCTTATGTCCAGATCGTTACGGTGGCAGTGCTCATGCTAGCACTTCTCATATTTATTGCTCCCGGTCTCCCAGCGATAAAGGTACAGAACCTAACCCCACTATTTCCCGGAGGCATGATGGGATTCATTGCCTCTTCAGCACTTTTATTCACTCTACTGGCCGGAGGGCTATTTGGTATCGAAGTTGGCAGCGAAGTAAAGAATGCCAATTCAATCATTCCAAAAGCACTCATCATCAGTATAGCCATCGTATTAGTCATTTATCTATTGGTTGAAATAGTTGCTGTGGGAGTTATTAACTGGCAACTATTTGCAGACAATACTCTCAGTATCCCGGCGAAAGCATTCCTCTCTGGCTTCCCATTGGGTTTTTTCATCACAGGAGGCGGGATCCTCGCTTCCATAACAACAATAAACCTCATTCTCACAGTTGCTGGGAGATACGCGCTCGCCTTTGCCCGAGATGGCTTTTTCCCCGGTTTCTTCCAGAATATTAATAAGAGATTCGGTACACCGCACTGGGGACTAACGCTGGTATATGTCATGACAGTGATCACCTTATTGGTGAATCCTCCCCTGATAGTATTGGGGCAGATGATAAATTTCGGACTCCTGTTTATGATAACCCTGGTATTGTTTGCCGCTTTCAGACTGCCTAAGAAGCATCCGGAACTTTATCAGCAGGCAAAGCTCAAGTTTAATCCGGGAATCATCGCCATTACATCTCTAGCAGCAATATCAATTAATATTATCTTTATGGCTGTCCTGGCCTATGGACTGATGACCTCAGCACAATCACAATGGACCTTTCCTCTCTTTGTTATTGCTGCTATCACCGGCCTCATCGTATATTTTATAAGGACGAGACAGGGAGTTGTCGCAAAAGGCTTGGAACTCGAGCAAACGGAATAATTATCCTACCTCCTTTCTGTTTCAATAATAAGATATGGTGAATTAAGGGAGAGACTGGGAAAAAACCTCAACTTGACGGTCCGAACCTGAATCTCCGCTACAACGAAATGAATATGGCCGGTACTCCCGCGGATATTCACCAGTCGAAAGCATCCTCTATAACCCTGCTCCCATATTCACGCCATGATAGCCAGACCTGTTTTGTATATGAGACTAAAGTCACAGACACTTTAAAACGCTCGGTTTAAAATAGTAGGCACAATAATAAAGTCCGGAAACGAACTCTGGACACGTAGGATATAGACGCCCCTGCGGGTGGGGCTAACGATTTTTAAGAATTTTATCACGCGAGGAGGTAGTACATGAAAATTGTAACATTATGCAGCGCAGGCTCCTGTTGCCCACAAGTGAAAATAATGGATACCCAGGTGGAGATAGGAGAGGCGGACAACACTTGTACTCTCACCATGCCAGAGTGGGAGATCCTAAAACAGAAGATATTAAATAAAGAGATATAGTACAGGAATCTTAGTTTCAAGGCTGATGCCCCGCCCGCTCAATCAATCATACTTGATAACGTGAAGGCTGGAAATATTGCAAGGCATGGAAAAAGCAGGCAAGTCAGTACATTAAAATGTGACAAGCACATATACATTACACAAATATAGAATAGAGAAGTGGTGAACAATAAGAAATGAGTACAGAAGTAGAAATAACAGATGCTAACTTTAACTCCGAAACCAGCAGTGGAGTAACACTGGTCGATTTCTGGGCACCCTGGTGTGGCCCTTGCAGAATGCAGGGACCAATTATCGAGAAGGTTGCCGAACAGCTTTCAGGAAAAGCCAAGGTGGGGAAATGCAATGTGGACAAAGAGCAGGGTATAGCGTCGAGGTTACAAATCGTAAGTATTCCTACAATTATTATCTTCGAGAACGGCAGGGAGACTGAACGGCTTATCGGGCTCCAGACAGAGAAAGTGCTGCTTGAAAAGGTAAATGAACTAACCGCCACAGCATAGCGATACCGGGATCAAAGAAGGACTAGAAGCGATGATAATGGGGTATATCATTGGAGTAGTTGCAGGAGCTGCCATCGGAGGCATTATCGGATATTTCGGCAGGTGCGCCGGAAGCACTTGAGGGATTACTTCAAGCCCCTGGGCAGGGGCTATCTTCGGCGCATTGATCGGCCTGCTCATTGCTTCGTCTATCGTGTCCAGGGCATAGCCAGCCTGGCTATCAACCAAATCCCCGGACTTTCCTGCGTTTCACCAATTTGAACCAAGGGTGAAAGCTGATTATGCAATCAGCACAGGTAGCCTTATCAATGAGCCCCCTGTTGATCATGTCCACGGTCATGAGCCAATCGGCAATCCGGTCTGGAAGGAGAAAATGATGCCTTACGTACTCTCTTCCTTTTGCACCGATTGTCCCGGCATGTTTCGGATTATCCAATAAATAGGTCACCCTGCGGGCAGTTCTATGTGGTGTCTGGTAAAAATAACCGGTATCGCCTTCCCTGATCTGAAGGGGAATGGCGCCGGCATTCCCGGCTATAACCGGCTTGCTCTTCCATAAGGCTTCTGTTATTACCAGGCCGAAACCCTCTCTGGTCGAGGGTTGCATAATTACACGTGCCGCCCGTTGAAGGGCATTAATCTCCAGATGGTTCTGCAACCGGTCCTCAAGCGTGATATTGAGTACGTGGATATCCTTATCGTCCCTGGTATCTTCATAAACTCTGGCCAGTATTCTTTCTCCTTCCGGGTCATCGGTAGCCAGGCCACCAGCCAGAACGAGCTGGCATTTTCTCTGTGCTTTCACCAGTCGATACGTAGCAATGGTCCTGTCTATTCCTTTCCAGGGATCAAACCTACCGATCTGTGCGATGATTGGAATTTCAGGGTCTATATTGTACTTGTTCAGGACAGTTACAATCTCCTCCTCGGTCAATTCCCTGTTCTTTTCCGACAACGGGTCAATGAAGGGAGGGATTATAAACTTGGGGAGGGGCCAACGTGATACGATATAGTTGGCTGCTGAAAATATGGCAGCATCATAGTGCTCGGTTAAGTCAGCGAAAAAATCCCATAGTCCAGGATTAGCTTGCAGGGCTGCTTCCTCGATATCTATGTGACATCTCCAGAGCCAGATTTGCTTACCTTTTTTAATATAATGGGTGAGACCAAGCGGCTGCGGGTCATGGACAAGCACTACATCAGGAGTGTAGTCTATTAAATCTTTGTTAGCACATTCTTCAAGGTTACAGCGGTATGTTTCTTTCATCTCTGCGGTAAAGTGCCCCGCCTCGCCCTGCAGTAAATTATGCAGGTTCTTGGTACACTCAAAATACTCTTTACTCCCGCGGACCACCTTCCACTCAGCATCTATACCCAGTTCATTCAGGAATGGAATAGCACTGTAGAGCATTTCGGCTACGCCCCCACCCTGAGCAGTGGAGTTCAGGTCCAGCAGTTTCATACCTTTAAGCCGTTGAGCTAATCCGTGCAATTTCTCTATTGTTTCATCGCCCATTAAGGAAGCATACGCTTCCAATGGAGGTACCGAGAAGGGACAATGGTTCTTCCTCTTACTATACGCTGTCCCATCTGCTAAAACGGTAGAGACAAGATTCAAATCACTCATTTAAAAATTCCTCAGTCACATTTTGCGTCGCCGAATCCAAACCTGACCGTAATTTACTACACCATTTTCTATTTAATTACATCATGCTCGCCGCTAAGTACGTTCATATCACTTTTTACTTTTTTACTGTGTTACGCCCTCAATATAGTCCTGCCCTATGGCCTTGTCAATAGCACAAGGTATGGAGAGAAAAGTGTTATTTATCGGGCACTGAGCTACCATACCGCCAGATTCGTATATCATGCAACCTGAAAACAGTTTATAGCAGATGGATTAAAGACGAACACAACGGGCGCTTTTAATCATACTAAAATTTTATGTACCGTGCTCAGAGCCATTCCTTTAACCACGCCAATATTTTTTCCGGCTTATCCTGAAAGTACTTATAGGTGTCAAACCTGTGTTTTGTACCCTCAATCCAGTAAAACTCTTTAGGTTCCGCGGTATCCTCGTAAAATCCCTGAATATCACTTAGCTCGGTCCAAGGATCATTTCTGGCCTGGACATATAAGGTCGGGACTTTAATATCTTTCACATAGTCTTTCGGAGACATCTTCTCCAGTGGATCAGCACCACGCCAGACCACAAATTTCTTAATCATCGGTAATAGTAGCCTGGCTATAACCGGCGTAAAAATTTTTTTGGCATAAGTACGAGTAAACACTTCCATAGAAATCGGCTGAATTGCTATCAGGCATTTCACTCTCTCAAACACTTCCGGTTTTTTGCTCATGGCAATAATGGTAGAGTTTGCACCGGTACAAAAACTCACAAAACCGATATCCATATCTCCTATATTTTCCCTGTTCTCAATAAAATGCATGGCCGCGATAATATCTTGATACTCATATAATCCCACTCCAGCGATGCCACGATTAGGACTGGGATCGCTTTCCCCATGATTACGGAAATCAAACGTCAATACCCAGTAACCGTTCTCATGCAAATGTATGGCTGTCTTTAAAAATTCAATTTCTTCATTATATAGTTTGGCTAAATTCCTGTAGTTTACCGTTGATCCATATTTGGTCAGACCACCTACATGGGTCATTATCACCAGCTTTTTTGAAGAACCGGGGATCAGCCAGCCTCGTAAAGTAACTCCATCCACCGCCTTGAATGCAATATCCTCAAAGTCCATTCCATAATCTTTGGGATTTTTCGGGACCGGCTGACGGTTGAGATGAATAAACGAACCGGAAAGAACAAAACAAACCGCAATATAAAGTATTGCTGCAACTACAAGTAGTAATATGACAATCAAATAAATCGGCATTTACTTAATCCCTCCACTTCACTATTTCAGACCAAGCGTATACTTATATCCTTCAGCCAGATAGTTCATAATCCGTTATAAATTACCAAGATCAGTGCCGGACCGGCTGCTATGGTGTGTGTCGCGAGCTGAAACATCTCGGGCAGCATTGCCCGCACAAAGCTCAGATGTATAATCAGCCAGCTAAGTACGCTAGAGCCCGTCATCGCACGCTCAAGCCATCCCATAATGGGGTAGGCAGTAATCAGAAGCGTCAGTACTACCATTCCTATGGCTGCGTTCAATGTAGTAATAGCACCCCCGATAAGTCGAGAAAGGAACCCCCTATTCCATAATCTCTCAAGAAATTTCCTGGGCAAGAAAAACACAATAAACAGCATAAGCTGTATCAGGCAAAGGGTAATCAGGAATCCCAGAAAGTTTTCCCAGTTTTTTCCAGGCAGAAACGAGATGATACCAGCTAGCACGTGATAGACAGCGCCGGTGACGGGAATAGCTATAATAAGCGCTGCCAGGGAAAAAGCGCTTTTGACCGCTCCTCCCCTGAGTCCACCAATAAAGCTAAAGATCAAAATTAAGACCACCAGAATGTCAACTAATATCATGATAATCCCTCAAATCATTATTAAATTCATTTCCCGGATACTACAACTTATTAATTTTCCAGAGGTACGACGATAGCCAGAATTATATAGGCTAAGATGCCTGCCCCGGTAAAAAAATATTGATACCACGGCAATCACCCTGATAATAGTTTGATCTATATCGAAGCACTCTGCCAGACCACCACACACCCCCCATATCTTTCGATTTGTTTTACTGCGATATAACCTTTTCGTCATTGTAGCAACCTTTAGTCTAAACTATCGCCGGCAGCAACTATTTCTTGCACGCAACTCCCGCATTACTACCACAAACAGGTGTTACCTAATAAGCAATTTTTTACCAGCACAATCACCAACCTTACAGAGATACTAAACATAACGGTAGTAACTTTGTATTATACAACGCCGCAACGCTCTGAACCATACCATCTATTATATAAGTTGGTTTTTTTTAGATTTTTGAATCACTTACCTTTACGTACGTCATAAACCATGCCCGTCCGTTTTCCGTTTTATAATTAACAAAGGGATATGAGCTCAGGAGAGTAGAGGTGTTTATAACCAAGCTGTACTTCGGACTGATATTTCTGGGACTATCTGCCCTTGTAGCCGGCTTATTCACCAGTGAACCACCACCAGCCTCAAAACCGGTTATAGCCGGAAACTTAAATGAGGTATCGCTGGAAGAAAGCCAACAGATAGCAGAAGAATACGTGAAAAGCATGTATCAGTTCACCAACTATAACGGGAGAAATCTGGAGCTTGTTGAAGTAACTCCGGCGCGATGTGCTTATTGCTGGAGATTCACATATGAATTTGATATACACTCGGAACTACAGGCCGGGACTATTAACAAGGCAATAGCAACAGTAATTGTTCAGGAGGGCATAATAACTAATGTTGCCTCTTCGACGGGAGTGGAATAGAAGAGGTGGTAAATGTGGTTTATGATTTATCTCTGATTACGATAATTCTTTCGATAGCCCTGATGATCGTCTATTACGTCCTGTAAAGCACTATTCTTGTTAAACAACCGGTGATCCCCGGCATCAATGCCGCTTTCTCATTGGCTTAAATCCAACCAGAGCTATCAAGAAGTGTAAAAGGCAGAACCACTGACCTGTAAAATGGCCCTGCCTTTTTATTTACAGCGGGATTATAACCGCAATCTTACGCCACGGACTTCATAAAGTTACTTGTTCTTATTCTTATTCTTATTCTCGTTCCTATGCTGGTTCTCATTTCTGTACTGGTTCTCATCCTTGTCCTTATACTCATTTCTGTTCTGATTCTCGTTTCTGTTCTTATTCTCATTAACTTCATTCTCATCCTTTTTCTTACCAGCGTTTTCAGCCGCTTTGGAATTCGGATTAAATGGTTTCTGTAGTCCGGGTGCTGTGTTAATTCCCTTGCCGGGGACCCCACTCCGTTTAAGTATATCGGCCTTGTTCATCTTGAGCGAAACAGAAGCCTGAGCACTATCACTTACCTGGTTGCCCTGCGGGTCATACCCGATG
>CAZQRP010000021.1:9338-62303 GCA_964596125.1 uncultured Dehalococcoidales bacterium
CGGTGGTAACCTCGCCGGTGTTTTTAATAACGTAGGTATACGTTATGGTCTCACCCAGACTGGCATTCGCTACATCCGGCGTCTTGGTCAACCGAATCGAGGCATTATACTCATTAAGATCAACAGAAGCCTGAGCACTATCACTTACCTGGTTGCCCTGCGGGTCATACCCGATGACTGTCGCAGTATTGATGATCGGTCCGGGTAAATCACCTTCCTCCACAACATGGCTGGCGGTAGCAGTGATATTATCCCCCGCAGCTAAGGTCGTGGCACTGAGCGTAATGGCCCCCAGCATGCTGTCATTCAACGTAATGTTATCGGTGGTAACCTCGCCGGTGTTTTTAATAACGTAGGTATACGTTATGGTCTCACCAAGGGAAGCTGAGGATACATCAGCTGTTTTGGTAATACTTAGAGTGGCCTGTTCCTCCGCATTCACATTAAGCGAAAATACGGTCATTGATAAAGTAGCCATAACCAATAGCAATACAAGTGCCAGACTCCACTTTTTCATTACGTAGACCTCCATTCGAACCTTAATAATTTATTTCTGAAAGTTGATAAACTTGTTTTCAATATCAGAACCTTACTTCTTACTAAGGAATAACGTAATAGCATAAAAAAATGTTACAAGCCTGATTCAGGTAAACGGCTGGTATTTTAGCGGCCGGGGTGAAAATCTTTTTCTATTACATAGCTGAGTGAGAAGTACCGTCTCAGGGACCCACATGTTCAGACAGATATGGTAGAGGGCCAATCAGCTTATTGAATGATGATGCCAATTTTTTTAAAAAAGTGACCATCTATCGTAACCTTTTTACCCTGTTCTTCGTTTTAGTAAATAGATGTTGGTTATAAAGAGAGCCACCACAGAATGTGATTTGCCTTCTGGTATTCGCCATATGTTCTCTCCATACCTTACCAACAAGAGAGCAACGAGATTGAGAAAGGACGCTAATGGTGCAGGTCAGAACTGAGAACCCGAAGCTTACCACAACTAAAGTCCCCAAGTTGACGGACCTATTCGCTCCCTGTCCGATATGCGGTGGTACTACGGATATAGACTTCCATGGTTATACCTTTTGCCATAGTTGTCAACAGGAGTGGACACTAACCCGCGAGGCCATGATGCATAATGAAAACGCGATTAAGGCCCCGCCAATTGGAATCAACAGCAATTCTTCACTCCCTGTAGATACTCCCGACAAGGTAGATAGAGTAAAAAGAACTCATCATAGGGAAAGGCAAAGCCGATTCCCATCCTTACACAGTCTTATGTCAACTATATCCGGGAAACACTCAAAACTAAGGCGGTTATTTGTCGTATTTAGAGATATAAAAAGGTAAAGAGAACTTAAATAGGCCATATTTAAGTTCTCTTCTTAGTATTAATACTTCACGGGAACTCAGATAGAGAATCCCACACGATCACAAATTGATTTCTCTGACCTGAAATGAGAGACAATTAGAAAGAAGGACTAAAATGCAACAGATAGTTAAAGCTTTAGCATCAATTACCGTTTGGGTCTTGTCGATTGTGGGTTGCTTAAGCTTTTTGATAGCACCGGTAGCACGTTATTATACGAGGGAGGAATTTTGGCTGTGGCTTACCCTGGGAATAAGCATTATCGTCCTGGCCATAGCGCTCGTGTTAATAAAACTTATTAATGTGCTGGAATAAGCAACGCGAGGGTAATTTCAATCCATCATCCACCACGGATGTACTTCCCGGCCAGTATGCATCTAGATTAAAAACTGGCGTCTCTGCCTTTACGCTGTCCTGAATTTCAGCTTGTTCCAACCAGCCTACAGCACCTTCTAAAGCAGCTACAGTAGGTCTTCTTCTCAGGCCGGTGCATTTAAGAAAGGTACATTGAACGGAGCGCACACTCCGGTATTGTACAGGTAAGCCGTCCGGCAAACCTCATCTAATCATCCTTGCCATTGTCCTTGCCCTTACGCTTGCCGTTCTCCTTATCTTCATCCTTGCCTTTATTCGTATCTTCGTCTTTATCCCCATCCCCGTCCTCACCAGCTTCCTTGTTTTTATTCTTACCTTCGTCTTTGCTCTTACCCCGGTCCTTTTCCTTGCCCTTGTCTTTGCCCATGTCCTTATCTTGGTCTTTATCCTTGTCCTTTACCTTTTCGACACCGGCCGGTTCCAACCCCTTCGAAATATTTACGTAGACACTTTTGGCATAATAACTACCATCTTTCATAAAGAGACCACGAACCTGAATGTCTTCACCAACCATAGATTCGAGGTCAAGTAATGTCAGTGGTTCTCCATTCTTATTACTGATAACAGCTTGACTGATATTTACTGTAACATGAGCGCCGGCGACTTCAATAATGATGACGTTATCACCAGGCTCAACCTGAACCAGGGTCCCGTCAATTTTCACTTCTTTTTCTTCTTTTTCTGTTACCTCTTCACTTCCTGATTCGGTAACGTTAAAAGTGCCATTTTGAACAATCCCCGCCAGCTCCAGATGACTTCCCTGCTGCGGGAGGGGCATATCTCGCGGCATAACAACAGGTATGCCGCCGACAAGCCAGCTTGTTCCATCCGGGCTGGTGCCCCCAAAGGCTCCCTCAATCTTTACTGTATCGTCTACTCCTTCTTCAAGTTCAATTTTACTGATAAATACCACATCCTCCTGAACAAGGCCTTCTACATCCACCCTGTTCCCTACAGGAGGAGTTTCCCGGGATGAATTCACTTTCGTGAGCAGCAGCCCACCTATATTCCACGTTTCACCTTCAGCGCCAAGTAAAGTTCCCTCCAGCTTAAAATATGCCGCTTCCAGTTTCTCATCAGCCACCGAAGGGAGATCTTTGAGATATTCCGGATTGCCATACGATACCCTGGCTATTAGATTCCCGCGCCTTAGTGCATTAAGAGACTTCTTGAGTGACGGTCTGGCTGCTTCAGGTATTTCATCCGAGACCTCGTTTAATGCTATCTGCTGGCTAATAGTGGACTCCGAAAGTTTCATCACCAGAGTTCTATTATCTTCAATTTCCAGACTGCCCATCTCTTTAATAGCAGCATCAGTCTGCACCGCAGCGTTTTCCAGGGCAGAAACAGTTATATCACGCCCCAGCCGTGATTGGGCAACAACCTCTTCAATACGTCGTTCAGCCAGTTCTAAATGCAGACTGGCCCTGGCTTCAGGAGTACGTGTCAGAGCCAGCCGAAGGTTCTCCACGCCTGTCTTTACAGGATATAAGACATCATCAGGCAGGCTCTCCTGAGAAGCGTACACAGTGGTGCCGCCTGAAATAAATAATGCTAGTACGAGGGCGGCAGTAATAAAGGTATAACTCAGCCCTTTTGCCGGTACTAAAAGTCTAAGCCAGCCGAATACATCCGGACGACTGCGTTCGGCATCAACTGCAGGGTACTGCATTGTCTCAACCAGGCGCGCTCTGGCCCGCCATTTGAACTCATTGGTTGGAGCTGTCACTTCGGGTTGAATACCCCCGGCAATCTCAAGGAGCGATCGCAGTTCATCACCAAGATACGGATACCTGGCCAGACAATCTTCCAAGGTACTGTTACCGGCCAGTATCTCATCTATACAGTTGGCAATTATCTCTTCCTTGCTCATACCACCTATTCACTCCGCATTAGCATGCTTCTCAGGTCATTAAGAGCTCGATATTGTAGTACCCTGACCGCTCCTTCGCTTTTATTCAAAGCTCTGGCAATTTCACTGTAGGTGAGTCCGTCAATAAAGCGCATCAGAACAACCTTCTGCTTTTCTCCCTTAAGCTTTAAAACAGCTTCTCTTATATAAGCTTGGTCCAGGGTGGCCTCAGTCACTTCCTCGGGGCTTGACCTGTCAGCCTGACCGGAGGCTTCCTCTTCCTCCAGAGAGACAAGCTTTCTGCTCGCTCTGTAGTAATCCACTATTAAGTTATGTGCAATCGTAGTTAACCAGGCCATAAAAGGCGCTCCTGTTCTTTTGTATTTGCCAATAGCTTTCCAGGCCCGTATGAAAACATCCTGCGTAATATCCTCGGCATCAACTCGATTCGATACCCGATAATAAACATGTCTGTAAACCCGGTCTATATACATATCATAGAGGCTAGCAAACGCTACCTTATCATACTCGATCGCTCGCTGGATTAACCAGTCTTCAGGCTCTCGTGGTTCCAATGTCAAGATATGAAGAATCCTATCTAAATAATTATTGTGAATCCAGCTTCAATTATACAATAATCCTGATTATCTGAAATATACTGACTACGAGAGCCTGTCAAAGCGCCGATATACAGTAACATCAAGATATCCCCGATATATTGCCTCCTTACATACTATTCGAAGAAATAACATCCTTGCACACCGACATCAATGTCGTTAGCGGCATTGAAATCACCATTGCTTGCTACCTCATCCGGCATCTCATTACCTCGCCTAGCACTCCACCAGTGCCTTACTTATATAATCTCGAAGCTCAACCAATGTCTTTTTCGTTCTCTCCCTGATATAACCGTCATTGTATGGGCTGGTAGCCTCGACAACCAGTTCCAGTATATACCTGCGAACGATGTCTTCATTACTTCGCTGGGTCAGCTTTGTAATCCCATCCGGCATCATAAACATACCTCCAACATTATGAGAATACCATGCTTTATCATTACTGTCCTGCAATTTTGTTGATATTAGATTCTTTTCTCCATTTCAGCTTATTTATATAAATAAACATAAAAAAGAGCATTTTGTTACAGCTCTCATATATTCCCCTGAGCGAAGAGCTTTTACAATGCACATCCGAAGCCGATACACTGTCTTTAGAAACAGGTCTTGACAGCCGCTGAGCGGGGCTTTACCATAGTCACAATCTGGTCCAGATACAGTGTTAAAAGAGGAGGACTACATGAAAAGCAGACGTCCGATTAAGGTCAAGGTATACAGCCGAGCAGTAGTGGCAATCTTATTGATCACTGCCTGGAGCCTGGTCTCCTTAACCGGTCTGCTGCTGTGGCTGGCACCCACCGGACGCCAGTCAGGTCAGACAGAGCTGTTATTCGGGCTAACCAAAAGCGAGTGGGGCGATGTGCACTTCTGGATTGCCGTAGCCACCGTCGTGGTGACACTGGTTCACCTGATCATCGACTGGCGAGCTCTGCGCGGCGTTATCCGCTACCTTACCAGTGCTCATCGCAGCAGAGAAGTGATACCGAAGTGATTTAAAGGTCAAGCCCAGCCGACCTCCACACTATATGTCCCGGACCTCAATAAGCTTATTTTTACTCCGCAGACCGCCGAGAATTTTTACAGAGCTCTGCGGGACATTGAAATGCCCGGCCAGCAGCCTGATAACCGCCCTGTTTGCCTTCCCTTTCTCAGGAGGTTCTTTGACTTTCACCAGGAACTCCCCACCATCTCCGGCAACTTCTTCAATCTTTGAATTTGGTTTTACCCGAACATGTAATTTCACGTGATTACCTCTGCCCACAATCCCCCTTTATATGGTCTGACCGGCCGCACCGGAACAATGGTATTGGTCAGGGTCTGGCTGCTCCGGGCAAAGACCCTGATATAGTTATCACTGAGCCCGGAATATATGCCGGTGCCCGGACCTGCCTCGTTCTCCCACAACACCTTCAGGGTCTGACCCAGGGAACGCTCTTGAAAACTGCGAACGCTTTCCCTCGCCAGCGCCAGCATGCGCAGGCTGCGCTGTTTTTTTACCTTATCTGCCACCTGCCCCATCATCTCTGCTGCAGCAGTACCCGGACGAGCAGAGTAGGAGAAGACATGGATAGCGGCAAAGCCGGTATCCCGGCAGAAGCGATAGCTTTCCTCAAACTCCCCGTCGCTCTCACCCGGGAAGCCGACCACGACATCGGTGGTGATAGCCGCACCAGGCACTGCCCTATGGATAAGGGACACTGCCTGTTTATAGTCATCCAGGGTATAGCGGCGCTTCATCCGCTTCAATACGGCGTCACTGCCGCTCTGCAGGGCCAGGTGAAAGTGACGGCAGAGGCGGGAGTCCTGCCACATGCTGAGAAGGTCTCCTGAGACCTCCTGAGGCTGTAGAGAGGACAGATGCAGCCGCTGCACATCCGTTTCACTGAGAATATGCTCAAGGAGGCGCTGCAGGTCGATACCGCTATTATTGTACGTGCCGATTTTAGTCCCGGTAAGTATGACTTCCCTATAGCCGGCAGAGACTCTGGCTTTTACAATTTCAATTATTGCTGCCGTAGACAGGCAGTGTTCCGGACCGCGAACCAGAGGTACAACGCAGTAGGCGCAAAAATCATCACAGCCGTCCTGTATCCTGATAAAACTGCGAACCCTGGATGCGCCGTCAACCGTATACCCCTCCGCAGGACAACCTGGCTTTAGTGTAAGTTTACCGTTTACCAACGCCAGTAAATCCATCTTTTGCTCGTTGCCGATAACAAGGTCACTACCGGTTTGATCCAGCTCGCCGGGGGCTCTCTGGGCATAACACCCGGTGGCAACAATCAACGCATTGGGATTTTGCTTACGCAGCAGCCGCAGCAGATGCCTTGACTTACGGTCGGCGATATGGGTCACAGTACAGGTATTGAGAATGCAAATATCTGCACCGTCCCCGCTGGCAATACAGTATCCGGCCCGGGCAAACTGCGCAGCCAGTTGCTCAGTTTCCGCCTGGTTGAGCTTGCACCCCAAGGTGTGAAAGGCTACGACAGGTCTGTTTTCCATATCCATACCTAGAGGAATTATATTTGTACTGGCTTTTTATGGCAACCTCTCACCTGCCCAGGACTTGGAATGCGGTTTCCGAAGTTATCTGCTCCGCATTCACCATTCTGTATTCTGCATTATTATGCGGGTTGCAGGGAGGGGCCGGTTGTGGTATAAATCATTTAGACATATGTCCGAGGCGCAGGCTTGAGCCATACCCAATGGAACGTTTTAGCTCCAGCCGGGCAGACAATGACCATGGATGGTATCCATCCACTGGTTGCTCAACTGCTCTTCAATCGAGGTATCTCAGATTCATCCCAAATCGACGTCTTCCTCAGTAATGATAAACGTGCGGAAGTCGATCCTTTTCTCCTTCCTGATATGCACCAGGCGGTAAGCAGGGTCTATCAGGCACTGCTCTCCGGGGAAAATATTGCCATCTATGGTGATTTCGATGCCGATGGTATCACCGCCACAGCGCTTCTGGTCCAGGGACTTTCGGCACTCGGGGGCATGGTCAGTCCCTATATCCCCCACCGTACCGCTGAAGGCTATGGTTTGAGAACAGCCGCCCTGGAGAAATTGCACCAGCAAGGGATCAGCCTGGTCATCACCGTTGATACCGGCATTACTGCGTTTGGCGAAGCTGAAAAAGCCCGGAAAATGGGAATGGACATAGTTATAACCGACCATCACGTTCCGCTGAGCTCCTTGCCACAGGCGAAGGCAGTGGTCGATCCCAAGCGGAATGACGCCAGTTATCCCAACACAGACCTTGCCGGAGTGGGCGTCGCTTTCAAACTTCTCCAGGCGCTTATCAAAGGCAATGGCCGGGAAGACATCTTGAAAAGGTCACTGGACCTGGTAGCCTTAGGTACTATAACCGATATGGTATCTCTGGTCGGTGAAAACCGATACTGGGTGAGATGCGGGCTCGAACTTATTAAC
Source organism: uncultured Dehalococcoidales bacterium (assembly GCA_964596125.1). GTDB lineage: Bacteria > Chloroflexota > Dehalococcoidia > GIF9 > UBA5629 > CAZQRP01. The sequence goes on from CAZQRP010000021.1 coordinate 16,990, forward strand.
AAGACTCAGCGTCTGGGGCTTCAGGAGATGATGCGGTGTACCCGTTTACAGCCGGGGACTCTCGATGCGCAAAGCATCTCATGGGTCCTGGGACCACGTATTAACGCTGCCGGTAGAATCGATAATGCCACAACCAGCTACCAGCTTCTGCTGACCGATAATCCACAGGAGGCCAGCTTACTGGCCAAAGAGCTTGAAAACAAAAATGCCGAGCGATTGAGGCAAACCAACGAACTTCTCAATAAAGCCATGGAAAAGATACTGGCCGATGGAGTTGAGCGTCCTCTGCTTATGGCTGGCGGCGAAGACTTCCCGCCCGGTGTCATAGGACTGGTTGCCGGCAGGCTGACAGATAAATTCTGCCGCCCGGTACTTATTTTCAGAATCGGTCGCGAAGTAAGCCGCGGCAGCGGACGGAGTATATCAGAGTTCGACCTGATGGCCGCCCTCACAGAATGTCAGGACCTCCTTTCCAAGTTCGGCGGTCACACCAGAGCAGCCGGTTTCAGTATACCAACCAGAAACCTGCCAGAGTTCCAACATCGCATGTTTAACCTGGCAAGGGACAAGCTTGAGGGGCTTGACCTCCGCCCCCATGTGGATATCGACGCTGAGGTCCCCCTGTCTGTTTTTAGCGGTAATACTTTCGAAAAGATACAGCAACTGGCACCGTTCGGCGCCGGAAATCCGCTACCTTCCTTCGTAAGCCGTGGAGTCGAAGTTGTTGACAAGAGACTTATCGGCGTCCATGGTGACCATCTGAAGCTGAAACTCAAGCAGGATGGACTATTCTGGGATGCTGTTGGCTTCGGACTGGGAAGCTACTTCGACGAGGCAACTCCTTATCTCAATATAGCCTACAATCTAGACGTCGACCGCTGGAACGGGGAAGAGAGGCTTAGACTCAGCCTCCTCGATTTTGATCCGGCCCGATAACCTCACCAGCAGACTCCTCCATTGAAATCCTACCCTTTGCACGCCACATCCTGATAATAAGCCAGGGCACGGTTATCAGCAATACTATCACACCGATCAACTGGGCCTGCTGCATGCCAAAAAGGAAAGGCTCTCCTTCCCGAATAAACCGTATACCAAGGTCACCGACAGCGTAAAGGGCAAGATATAGAAGAAAAAGCGAGCCCTGTGGCTTCAGCCGGCGGCGCAATCCCCAGATTATAGCAAAAGCTGTCAGGTTCCACAGTATATGGTAAACCGGAGCAGGATGAACCGGTACGCCCAGAGGAGCATAGCAGCCGGGGTTCCCATAGATAATCGCCCAGGGCAATGAACTAAACTCCCCATAGCAGCAACCATTTATCAGACAACCGATTCTGCCGATAGCCATCCCCACAAGCGCCCCCGGGGCAATAATATCACCAAGCTGCCATATGAAACTACGTACCTCCATAAAATAGACCCTCAGCCCCTGTTTCTTTAAAAAGGAATACCGGTTAACCAGGACATAGATTATGACAGCCAACAGAATGCCAATGACAGCCCCATAGACTGCCAGTCCTTCGAAGGTAATAATTTGCCGGGGATGAGCAATATAATAGTCCCACCTGTCTATAACATGAACTAGCCGGGAGCCCAGTATCCCCCCGATTACCGCCCAGACGCCAAGACTATAAACATGGTCTTGAGAAATGCCAACCCTCTTCGCCTCCAGCAACGTTATTGCTATTATCGATAGCACAGCTAAGACCACCATGATCCCATACCACCTTACCTCAAGAAATCCCAGTCTGAACGCTATCGGGTCGATGTCCAGTAAAATAGGATTCATTTTTCTCCTTTAACTAGTAAAAATTGCTTCTACAAATGCCTCAGCATCAAAGGCAACCATATCATCCAGGTTCTCACCGACCCCGATGTAAGTGATCGGTATTTTAAGCTCATCGCATATTGCCAGTACTATCCCCCCTTTAGCAGTGCCGTCAAGTTTGGTAAGGAAAATAGCCGTAACTTCCACTGCCTCCATGAAATGCCTGGCTTGGACCAGCCCGTTCTGTCCCGTCGTAGCATCGATCACCAGCAGCACTTCTTGAGGTAGATCGTACTTACCGGCTACACGTTTCACTTTTTTCAGTTCTTCCATCAGGTTAAATTTGGTATGAAGACGGCCCGCAGTATCAATGATGACCACCTGGGCACGCCGGCTCTGAGCTGCCTGCAAAGCGTCAAAGACCACCGCACCGGGATCACCACCGGGCTGGTGGGCCACAACCTCCACTCCGACACGCTCACCCCAAAAACGGAGCTGGTCAATAGCCGCAGCTCTAAAGGTATCGGCCGCAGCCAGAATAACCTGCTTTCCTCTGTTCTTATAATCATAAGCCAGCTTGGCAATTGTCGTCGTCTTGCCGGAACCGTTTACTCCAACTACCAGTACAATCTGTATGCCTTCGACAACAGGAGGGCTCTTCTCCGATTTATCCATCATGAGCACATTCACCATCTCCTGTTTCAAGGCCAAACGCACCTGAGAGCCTTCGCTCAACCTCTCTTCCTTAATTCGCTTCTTCACCCGCTGAATAAGCTTGTCAGTAGTAGTTATGCCAACATCGGCAGCGATAAGCAGTTCCTCCAGTTCATCCCATGTTTCTTCTTCGATCTTCGACCGGTTAAAAAGGTCTGCAACTTTACCAAACCAGCTTTCCCGGCTACGTTTTATCCCTTTCTCAGTCTTTTTAAACAAATCAAGCATTTCAATACACCTTATCCCCTGTCCTGATATACATACCACAGCCTGCACAGTGACAGGCATATTGCCCTGTTCAATTCTCTAGCTTGAAGAAGTCCAGTTATATCAGGCAGATAAAGAACTGCATCACAGAATTAAAACATGGTAGTTCATTACAGCAACAGATTTAATTTTAATCTGATGCTGTGCAGGAAAGCAAACTGACTCCCGGATTTAACAGGCTTGACAGCACCATGCTACCAGACTATGATAATGCAGGGAGTTCCTCAATGAATAATATGAAAACCACTCTTGTTATGCTACTCATCCTTGTCCTGGCAATTGGTGTGGTGAACGCCTGTACTTCCACAGAGGTAGATGAAGCGGAAATAGAAGCAAAGCAAAAGGCTTTACAGAATGAGATGGAGCGCATTCATGGGGAATGGTCTGAAAATCAGCTCGAGCTCCCTCCCCCACTACCCGCCCTCGGCATCGACACAGCCAGTTTAAAGATCAAGACCGAACTAACCACAGATAGCCAGATTCCCAAGTTTTAGTGCAGTCGGCTGCCTACCACGGTAGTTGAAAGGCTTAACTCAAAGATCAGGGCTTTTTATCTTGACAACTACTATTTCACCATGGCGCCGGCCTACGGAAAGCCTATTTACATTGCAATATCCGCTGTAAAGCCGCACTCGGTTTACTGATGGGAACAATTTCTCCGGAGTCCGTGTAGTACGTCCACTCACCCTTCACAATTCCCCCCTGCTCCCTCCCCAGGCCAGGTCCACTTATTTTAAACCTGATGCTGTCAATCTTCGTCGCAGTCCAGCTCTGGTATTGGTCAACAATGCTGCGGGCTGCTGATACTGCCCGTCCTCCGGTCTGAAGTTTATTCTCCCTTATCTGCATCAGTGCAGATAGCTGCTCCTTGAGTTCACCATGCAGGTCTTCATACAAGCTCTGTTTACCTGTATCCACGTCCCAGATCATAATAACGCTGGGATACTGACTACCCATCACCCTAACAGCGAAGTGTAACTTAACCACCTCATACTGGTCATTTTTAAGCTTCTCCAGGTCCTTGGTTACCTCAAGTTTTCGCGGACTCCATTTATATTTAAGGGCGTTCACCTTCTGAGTCTCAACCCACTTCAGTGCCGGAGCTGCAACCTGGTCTAGCTTATGCAGTTTCAACTGGACGTCATAGATCTGCTGGTCAATTTTATCAATGTCTGCGTGCAGTTCGGCCAGACCATCATCCGCCACAGCAAGGAGGCTGCTTGCTGCATCAATGTTGATGCTTCCGTACTCTTCCGACGCGCAACCGACCAGGGGACAGATAATCAACAGGACTAGTGAAGCCAGTAGTCCGGGTAATCCCTTCATTTTATACACCTGTTAACCTGTGTAAACAAGAAAATACTTCAAATAAATATTCTTAGACCATTATTATAACATACCAGGTCACGAATATGACCGCACTGCATTTTCAGGCAACGGATCTACTGAATACGCCAGTGCGGTAAATCCACATCGGGCTAGACCTGATTAAACGGCTCATGCCCGCCTGTAAGTGCTCGAAGTAATACTAGAGCCGCTCTTTTATCCAGCGGCTCATTGTTATTACCGCATTTGGGTGACTGGATGCAGCTAGGGCAACCATCCTCGCAGGGGCAGTCTTCGATTGCCTTTAAAGTAGCCGCCCACAGTTCTGTGATTATCTCGAAGCCCTTTTCGGCAATACCGATCCCGCCGGGATAGGCATCGTAAATAAAGACCTGCGCTTTACCGGTATCCGGATGGAGGGGGGTGGAGACACCACCTATGTCATTCCGGTCACATAAAGCAAAAAGTGGTAGCAGGGCTATTGCGGCATGCTCTGCGGCATGCAGACCGCCGGAAAAATCAAGGCCGGCCTCAATAATCCGGTCAATAGCTTTCTGTGGTACATCAAACCACAGTGACTCGGTGATAAATTGCTGGGGCGGTAAATCAAGAAGCTCATCACCGATAACCTCCTCAGTGAACTGCATCTTTTTCCTGAAGCCGACCACATCATTCGTAACATCCACCTCCCCGAAATATACATGCACATCGGAATAGTCTGCCAGCAACTTCACGTTCTTTATCCTGATTTCAGTTAATTCCTTGGCCTGCGTGTAATATGGAACCGTCGAAGGAGTTGCTACTGCAACACGTCTTTCCAGATCAAGTTCATTTATTAAATAGGACTCACCCTGGTGGAGATAAACAGCCCCCGTATGTATCTGGAAAAAGGCAGTACTTGCTTCAACAGTCTCCAGTAACTCGTAGCCCCGGGAAGCATCAACAATGGCATAGTTTTTATCTGAAGTCGACCGGATAGTAAGGTCCTGGGCTGGATGTGCAATGCGGGGAGAAAGATACCATAAAACCTTCCCCCTCCTGAGCATATTTGCTTCCTCTAACCTTTTAAGTGCCTCATGAAATCCATCCCCAAATAATTTGCTATCACCCTCGCTCAAGGGCTGCTCCCAGGCAGCACAAAGAAGATGCGGCATTAAAATATTGATATTTTCCGAGTTTATCAGGGCGTTCTCAAAAGACTTGCCGAAGAAAGAATCCGGATTATTCATAAAATACTGGTCAAGCGGATTATCCTGGGCAACAAGAAAACTCAATGAGGCACCGCTTCCCCTGCCACTCCGCCCAGCCTGCTGCCACGTGCTGGAAATACTGCCTGGATACCCGGTAAGCACTGTTGCTTCCAGGTCACCGATGTCAATTCCCAGCTCCAGAGCGGTAGTAGCCACAACGCCAAGAAGCTGGCCACTGAAGAGCTCCTGCTCAATCCGCCGCCGGTCTTCGGCCAGATAGCCCGCCCGGTAAGGCTTTATTTGATCAGCAAGAGGAGGCCCCAGATGATCCCGGCTATAGACATAAATGAGTTCAGTCAATTTCCGGGTCCGGGTAAAAACCAGGCTGCGAATATTATGACGGATCAGTTCGGTAAATAAAAATGTGGCCTCGCTGTTAGAGCTGCGCCGGGTGGCTTTCGCTTTATCGATAACCGGTGGATTCCAGAAAATAAAGGGCTTTTTGCCATGAGGCGAACCATCCTCGCTAATCACCTCAAAGGTCTGTCCGACAAGCTTCTCCGCATGCTCCAGAGGATTGGCAATAGTTGCCGAACTGCAAATAAACTGGGGGCTAGAACCGTACCGGGCACAAAGCCGATGCAGCCGACGTAAAATATTGGCTACATGAGAGCCAAAAACTCCGCGATAAACATGAGCTTCATCTACTATCACATATTTCAACTGGCTAAACATTCTTGACCAGGACTTATGGTTGGGCAGAATACCAAGGTGAAGCATATCAGGGTTGGTAAGTATCACTCTGGCTCTCTTCTTTATCTCCCCGCGCTCCGACTGAGGCGTATCACCGTCAAAGGTAGCACATTCCCCAAAGGGAACAATCTTGGGGCAAGCCAATTGATATAAGCTTCTTAACTGGTCCTGGGCCAAGGCTTTCGTAGGGAAAAGGTATAAAGCGCGACTCGTCCTGTCATTGAGAAGCGCTTCCAAAACAGGCAAGTTATAGCATAATGTCTTACCACTGGCACTGGCTGTCGCTACCATGATGTTCTTACCACAACGAGCGCCGTTGACCGCCATAGCCTGATGTGTATAGAGGGATACTATGCCTGACGATTCAAGTTGCGATTGAAGAAGAGGATGGAGAGGCTTATCTAATTGACCAAAGCGGGCATCACACTGGGGAATATACTGGATATGAACGATCTGCTGTTCATAATCAGGTAAACTGGTAAGATGATGAACAAAGGCATTCGCATCCATTTCAACCCATTAATCAGCCATTCTCTAAAGACCATGCATAATCTCAATCTCATGGTCTACGATTTCCAACGCCGGGTAATTCTGTACAATGAAGTTCATCACCCTGGTAATCGTCTCATCAACGTGCTGGTTATTATTGCTTACACAGCTAATACCCAGCGTTGCCAGTTGCCAGAGTTCATGGTCATCCACTTCAGCTACCGAGATGTTAAACTGATTACGAAGTCGACTGGTAATAGACTTGACTATTCGCCGCTTGCCCTTGAGTGACTGACTTTCAGGAAGATGGATTTTTATCTTGCAGACACCGGTGTTCATCGGTTAATACAACTCACATTTCCTTCAGCGGTCCAGTGTGTACAACCATTTCCCGTAGAAGAACTCTTGTGGGGAAGTCTGCCTATTTCAGATATTCCGCCTCATGGACGTGTACCAGCATTCTTAAAATGCTACAAACCATACCTTGCACGTGTTATCCATTGTAGGTTATAATCATTTTCAAGTCAATATAATATCGATTGTTCATTACCAGCATGTCAGATACTGCAACGCAAAGTCAGAAACGAACACGAGCCAGAATAGCTCTGGCAGCAAGTATCCTTCTCGGGCTTGTCTTTGTGGCTTCTGGAAGCGGTAAAATAATCGGTTTCGGTGAGGTACCGGGGCAAACTGTAGAATTTATCGGTTATATTGTTCCGGAAGCCCTTCTGACTCCATTAGTGGTTAATTTCATCTACGAGATATTTATTCCATATATACTACCCTGCGTTGAACTGGGCTTAGGATGTCTTTTAATCATAGGTTTTATACCTCGACTCATGGCTGTTTTATGCCTGCCGCTCAGTTTAGCCCTCATGGGAAATAATTTATGGGCGATACGTGCTGGAATGGAAAAATATGCTTCATGTGCCTGCTTCGGTATATGGGAAGAAGTATTTGGAGAATTGACACCAGCACAGTCACTGGGCATCGACATTGGACTTCTTGCTCTTGCCTTGGTTATAATATTTGTTTATCCGGTTCGTTTCCTGTCTTCCCGTGAATGGATGACGAATTTGAGGAAGAAGAAAAAGACGGAACCGGCGACAGATAGCACGGACGAGTGAGAAAAAAATGAAGAGGTCACAACTATACCGCTGGTTTAAGCGGGCTACTATCTTACTGTTTTTCTTAATGTTGCTTATTAGTGGCTGCAAACCTGTCTTACCAGAACCTGCACCACTACCTCCACCTCCCCCACCACCAAACAAGCCCCCGATCATTAATTACATAACAGCCCAGCAACAGACTACCCCGTCTTACAGTTCCGAGATTCGCTGCGTGGCTTCAGATGCTGATGATGATATCTTAACCTATTCCTGGGCGGTTGAAGGCGGGAAAATTGAAGGTTCGGGAGATACTGTTGTCTGGACCGCTCCCGAAACGGAGGGAGATTATACCATTACCGCCACGGTCAGTGATGGGAATGGTGGAGAGGCTACGGATTCGGTAACCATTACTGTAATATCTGAACCCAATCAGTTACCAATCGTCACAATGATTGTGACGCTCAAAGACCGGGAACCAATCACTGCCGGCGAAGCACCGATACGAATCAAGCGCTTCAGCACCGTGCAAATTGAGTGCATTGCCGAAGACCCGGACGGTGATGAATTAACTTTCACCTGGGCAGCTACAGAAGGTAAAGTAATGGGAGAAGGGGCTAAGGTGGATTATTTTGCTTCTGATCCCGGAGACCAGGCTGTTACAGTTACCGCAATCGACAGTAGAAATGGTCAAACTAAATTCTCTGTATATTTTGATGTGCCGTGCTGCGGTGCCTTTTGAGATGTCTGTCGATCCCAAAATCAAGTCACAGAGAGACAAGCTTGACTTCACCCCATAATCCTATCTTTTCATCTTTAATTATGACCACACCGGCCAGTCCATCAAGGGCCTGAGCTTGCTCTATCCCTGCGGCGATATCCGTAACAGTCACAATACGATTGCCTATTGCGGTGGCTGCCGCATCCGCTAACGCTGTGGACTGTGACAGGACGATCACAGCATCAGCCGCACCAAAGCTGAGAGAATGCCCCACGGTCTTTGAAGAGGTGCATATACCCAGAGGTGTTTCCTCCGGCTTAATCTCCAGGGCTATTTTACCAGTGAACGGGGACGTACCAGCGTAAACACCTATAAGCCTCTTTTTCAAACTCTTCATAAATATATCGCCGCCATTTTCGACGATTACCTCCGAAGAATAGGTGAGTAACTCGCTGCCCACTTCCTCCGCAATAGCGCCGGCTACTGCCGCCATGGGCCCGACTCCAGCTATCCTGGCAGCCTGCGCCATATCCTTGATAATAGCTGACGCACCGGCTTCTATGGAGTAAGGTTCCAGTGTTGAGAGAAAGCGTGGATGGTCTTCAATATACTTTTCAAGGGGTATACGACACTTTTTAATAGCAGTTAAAGCTTCGGCCTCAAGGTTTTTCTGAGCGCGAATATGCAGGTCGGTTTCTTTATAAACCACATTGAAGGAAAACAGGTCCTTATCCTTGATCCAGTGGCGGTATGTCCTTGGCTCGTACATCGAAAACGGTTTTTTCTGCAAGCAGTATTTTAAAACCTTTGAGCAAAATCTGAGGGCAGTAATTTTTTAAAAATACAACTCCATGGCCCGGGGTGGACAGGCTTTAACGCATAGCTCACAGACAACACATTTGGTGTGATCGAAATTTACTTTTCGAGTTTCCGGCTCCAGAGAAAAGGCTCCGGTTGGACATAGTGTTATACAGGCGCCGCAATGAGTACACCTGGACTCGTTGCGAACGACATCCTGACTTAAGGACTGGATTTTAACTCCAGCGTCAGTAAGATACTTCACTCCTTTGTCATAGCTCCGGTTTTCCCCGGTCAATTCCATAACCAGGAGCCCCTCCTGTCCAGGGGTAACTGAAGCCTTCAGGATATTAAATTCCAGGCCGAAATCCTTGACCAGCCGGCTGACTATAGGTTTATCAACCAACCGTTGGGGAAAATGTAAAACTAACCTTCTTGAAACAGCCATCTTCTTCCTCCTTCACTATTGTATTGGACGGTCCTCCAGTGGTCTGAAGACAATGCCTGACTCTGCACCGGGCAAAGGAGCCACGGGCTCAGTAAGCAGAAATCCGCCGCTCTTTATCCACTCCTTCAAAATAGTGGCGATTTCTACCGCCTTCGGATAACTGGATAAAGACGCAGTCGGAACTTCTTTGTCCTGTACTTTTATCTTTCCACTCTTCAAGTCAGCGTAGCTAACTTCAGCCAAAATGTCGGTCTTTCTCTGGGGATAGACATCAGAATAATCAACGACCGGGGCCAATATCTGGCTATCAGTTACTATCGTAGAGCGAAGTATTTCTTCAGAAAGAACAGGTATGGGCACACCGATTCCCACTGTCAGAGTAGCACCATAACCAAGAAAGCTGGTGCCTACCAGCCATTCGGGTCTCATTTGCTTCAGGTCCCCGATAACCGCGAGCGTACCCGCTGGCCTTTTAGGTACACCGTTATCTCCACGCAGAACAGCGGGATTATGCTGGGTACCCTGCCAGCTCACATATCCGACTCCGCCGCCAATGAATATTCTGGTACCTATCCCTATAGTTTTGTAATAGGGATCATTAAGCAATGGGGAAAGCTGGCCGGAAGTGGAATAATTAGCATTGCCTAATTCCGGCTTAAGGACACCCATATACGTATAAATAATGCGGTCAGATAGATTGACAGCCACATTGTAATTCTGGTAGGCATTTCTCATGTTGAATAAGACCGCCTCGTTGACATCCTTGATATTAATTAAAGTTTCCAGCTTACGTCTGGGATAGCAGTCAGTACCATACGCTGTGGCATCCATCCTGATGTCCTTTCCCGATACCAGTTCTTCTATGACATGTCCTCCACCGTATCTGAATTCACCAGGATAGATCCTATTCCTGGGTTCGTCTTCAGGTAGAGCAGTAGCCCCTAAGAAAATATCTACGGCTGCCAATCCCGTATAGACAGGAACGTCATTAAGATATACTTTCCCTCCACCAAGCTTTATTCTGGGCTTGGTATGACCAACATTGATATAAGCACCCGAACCGCACATTGGACCGAAGGTACCGGTGGTAACGACATCCACCTCTTCAGCAGCCCGGCTAATACCTTTCTCGCGGGCAATACCAATTATTTCCTCAGCCGTTGCAACCACTGCCTGCCCTCTTTTAATCTTTTCATTGATCTCATCAATTGTTTTCGGCATTGTATCTCACCCCCGATCCCTCTTCTAGATTATGAAAAGGGAGCTTTATATACAAAACAGGAACCTATTCTCTATATGCTCTGTCGCCGTCTTAGAGATAAAGGAAGCGATTCTATCACATATTCCGTAGTAAATCAATAGCCAGTTCAGCAGCCCTCCTGCCAGATAGGAGCATACCTCCAAAAATAGGGCCCATCCGTGGAGAGCCTAAAACAGCATTAGCCGCCATACCAGCAACCAGAAGACCGGGATAGACCTGCCTGGTATTTTCCACAATTTCTCTTTCACCTACCTCAGCCCACATCGATTTTTCACCCTGAATTCGTAATTCATCGGCTACCTTCCTGGCTACTATTTTACACACCTCACAATCATGCCCGGTAGCATCTATCACCAGTTTAGCCTTTATAGCCAGCGGGTCCACATGCAAGCCCGCCATAGTTACTGCGCTCCAATTGAGAACCAGACCAGAAATCCTGTGATTCTCACGAATCACCACATCCTCGACGCTGATTAAATTATATATTCTGGCTCCAGCTTTCGCAGCTTTGGAGCAAAGAGTAGAAGTTGCCTCTACGGCATCAGCTATGTAATAATCCTTCTGAAATTCTATAGTATCGATGCTGAACTCATCCAGTATTTCTTTCGCCTCAGGTTGGACCACAATCCGGTTAAACATCATGCCACCACCCCACATACCACCGCCAATGCTCAGTTTCCTTTCAAAGATAGCCGTTTTAACTTTATTTTTTGCCAGATAATAGCCGGCAGCCATACCTGACGGTCCTGCTCCCACTATAGCAACCTCCAGGTCCATGGAGTCGAGCAGGTCTTTCAAGTAACTTTCGGTTATCGCTTTGGATATAACAACTTCATCCATTATGTATCACCTCGGATAATGCTTAAAACAAATGGCACTCTCCGGTCTCAGGCGGGACCGCTCTAGAGAGCCCACCTCGATTTTACTGTCGCCAGGTCACCTGTACTATTATCCGGTCGGAAGCGCTTTCAGTAACGTCTGCAGCTATCTTGTCCACCCTATAACGCTGTATTATACTATTTAATCAGCTTACTTACACTGCATCCCGGTTTGATAAGACCACATATCGATATAATAAGGCTAGCCACCGGTCCTGCCGTAGCTCTCATAAAAGACAATCTCTACTAACTCCTTTCGGAACGGTGTCTTTGGTTCACTATCGGGATAACCCAGCGGGGTCATTTCAACCACAACAATGCCGTCCGGCAGGCTCAATATCTCGGCAACTTTCCGCGCATCGAAATTGCCCGAATGCACCGTGCCCAGCCCAAGCGCGTGGGCTGCAAGAACCAGGTTCTGCATTGCCAGAGCCACGTCAAACATGAACCAGTCACCTTTATCAGTGGCCTGCACACCGTCTTTATAACCGGACTTACCTAACTCGGCACAAGCAACGATGAGTACCGGAGCTACTTCGATAGCTGCCCTGGCCGGATTTCTAATCCCAAAAGTCTCAGCTATCTTAACTCTGGTCTGATTATCCCTGACTATCACAAAACGAGAACACTGAGTATTGGCCCACGATGGCGCCCAACGAGCAGCTTCTAAAACAATAGTAAGGTCCTTATCATCCACCGGTACCGGCTTGTACTTGCGAAAGCTGCGCCTTGTTTTTATAGCTTCAATTACATCCACATTTCTCCCCTTGTGACAACTTAATTTTGTCTCTGTACGTTTATTTAAATAATCCTTCTATTGTATCTTCAGCAACCATTTGCTGCTCACCTGTTGTCATATTACGTATCGTTACCTTATGGCTTTTCACCTCATCCTCCCCGATAATTGCTACGCGGTCGATGTTAAGACCGTTAGCCTGCCTTAGCTGAGCCTTCAGACTTCTATCACCAGTTGACATTGTCACCGCAATCCCACACTGGCGCAAATCGGAGGCAAGTCTTATCGCCTTCAATTTAGCCTCATCCCCAAGATAAGCAATAAAGATTTCGGGCCTGGGTAAACCGGGTATATCAACATGCTGCTTTTTCAAATTGAGCACAATCCTTTCCATACCAGAAGCAAAGCCGATGGCAGGAGTCGGCTTACCACCCAATTCCTCAATAAGGTTATCGTATCGGCCACCACCCCCCAAAGCACTCTGAGATGTCTCTTCCGGCGGCTGTATCTCAAAAACAGTCCTGGTGTAATAGTCCAGTCCCCGTACCAACCTGTGATTCAGATTGAAAGGAAGCTCCAAAATACCTAAAAACCTCTTGACGTCTTCAAAATGATTATGACAGTCCTGACAAAGCGAGTCACTGCTCTTCGGTGCCGCATCGGCGATATCCTGGCAGGAAGACTCTTTACAATCGAGCAATCGTAAAGGATTTTTTTCTATCCGGGCTTTACAATCGCGACAAAGTTTGCTCACATGGGCAGAATAGTATTGCTTTAAGCTCTTGAGATACCCGGGTCGGCATAGTTTGCAGCCGATGCTATTGATCTGGAGACCGAGATTTCTGAGACCAAGAGACAGAAAGAGCTGCCATGCCATGTTAATTACTTCGGCATCAAGGCTTGCGTCTGCCTCACCAATTGCTTCAAAACCAAACTGGTAGTGCTGCCGGTAGCGCCCAGCCTGTGGTCGTTCATACCTGAATATTGCGGCTAAATAGTAAAGCTTTACCGGCTGTGGTACGTTATCCAGACCATGCTCCAGATAGGCCCTGCACACAGGAGCGGTACCTTCCGGCCTGAGTGCCAGATCATTGCCACTCTGGTCCTTGAAAACATACATCTCCTTGGTAACAATATCTGTGCCCTCGCCTATGCTGCGAGTAAAAAGTCGAGAGTCTTCAAAAACGGGTGTATCAAGGCGCTGGTATCCATAAAGTTGACTTAACTCAACCGCCCTGCCCTCTATGTACCTCCAGTAGTTCTGTTCTTCAGGCAGAATGTCTACGGTACCACGCGGTGATTTATACAATGAAAAATCCTCCCTACAGAGAATACATTATGCACATAGACTATGTAAAGGCACCTTATTCGTCGCAATGCAGCTTTTGTTTCACCCCTTCTCACTGACCTCAGCGTCTATCCATCTCAGATAATCGTCGTTTCCGCCGATAATAGGCATTGCAATTATCTCGGGGACTTCATAACTGTGAGCCCCTTTAACCAGGTCTATAATACGGGATAGTAACGGTGCTTTAGTCTTGATAATAAGAAGGTATTCCTGCTCCGAATCAAGTTCACCCTGCCACCAGAAGGTCGAATTTACGTTGGGCACGATATTCACACAAGCAGCTTTTCTCTGTTTTAGCAGCAGCTCAGCTATCTTGTGGGCTTCTTCATTGCTACCCGTAGTAATAAAAACGACTATCTTATCAGTCTCTTTCATCACCCTCTACCTATTTCCAGCATCTTATCTACCGCTACCTTCGCTTTACGGCGTATATCTTCCGGAACCGTGACCTCGGGAGTCATTTCATCCAAAGACCACAATACCTTCTCTAAGGTAATTGACTTCATATTGGGACAAACAGCTTGTTCGGAAACAGGAATGAACCTTTTACCAGGATTCTCTTTTCTAAGTCTGTGTAGTATTCCTATTTCTGTTCCCACAATCATTTCCTCGAATTCTTCCCTCCGGGCAAACCTTATCATTCCACCTGTGCTCAACACCTCATCAGCAAGAGCTATCACTTCTGGTTTACACTCGGGATGGACCACTACCCTGGCCCCGGGATAATCTTGCCTGAGGTTCATGATGTGCTCAGGTCGTATCCTGGCATGGGTTGGACAATAGCCGGGCCAGAGAATAATTTTTTTATTAGTTTTCGTGGAGACATAGTGCCCCAGATACTGGTCAGGTATGAATATTATTTCCTCACCGGGCAAGCTTTCCACAACTTTCACCGCATTGGCAGAAGTGCAGCAGACGTCTGACTCCGCCTTGACGTCGGCCGAAGAATTGATATAGCAGACAACTGTCGCTGCTGGATACTGTTCCTTTTTCATCCGCAGGCTTTCCGGAGTAATCATATTGGCCATGGGACACCCTGCGTTAATATCGGGAAGCAAAACCGTCTTTTCCGGACAAAGGATGGAGGCCGTTTCCGCCATGAAGTGAACGCCACAGAAGACTATTACATTCGCATCGGTCTTTGCCGCGTTCTGGCTTAGCTCCAGTGAATCGCCAACATAATCGGCTACATCCTGAATTTCGCCCAACTGATAGTTATGGGCTAGAATAATGGCATTTCGTTCTCTCTTTAGATTTACTATCCTGTCTAGTAAAGGTGAATCTACATCGGTATTTAACATAGCTTATTCATTTCTAAAATTTATCTGCCAGAAAATAAGTACTACGGACCGTCACATCTCACGTGTGAGAAACAGCGGTCGGAAGACTACTTTTTTATCAGCAGCTATCTGACAGCCATTCTCAAAGTGAGCTTCCTTGCCTTATTTTTCAACTTTCTCTATCTCAATCTGGTCACCTGCCTTGACATGCCCGCCGCGAACTACCCGTGCAAACACCCCCTCTTCAGGCATGACACATTGGCCCACCTGACGGTAGATAGCGCACTTCGTATGGCACTCCTTACCTATTTGGGTAATCTCCAGGATAACATCGTTACCCACAAAGACCCGAGTACCTAAAGGTAGCGAGACCAGGTCCACTCCTTCAGTTGTTAGATTCTCGGCAAAATCACCCGGCTTAACATCAAGGCCCAATCTTCGCATCTTGTTAATACTATTTATGTCAAGCAGGCTTGCCTGTCTGTGTGTAGTATGATCAGCATGGGCATCATCGACGAGGCCGTAATTCTCCTTAAAAAGCCCTTCTTTTACATCCTGCTTTTTAGTATGTTTTTTTTTGCTTCTACAGACCGCAATTATCCTCGCCATAGTACCATTCCCCCGTTTATTATTACCTTACCTATCCACCAACCTCTGCACTTCATTTACAGGATTCTAATCTACCACAATTAAATAAATGCTATTACTTCATTATGAATCACACATTCAGGCGCCAGTTATTGGCATAGACATTCATCCTGGAGCCTCTAACAAAACCAATGAGGGTTATACCCAGGTCATTGGCTAACTTAACACCTAAATTGGTCGGGGCCGATTTTGAAATAAGTACAGGAATATTTCTTTTGCTCACCTTCATCAATATCTCTGAAGAGATTCTCCCGCTGGTTATTATTAAACGGTCATCTGTCGGAACATCGTTTAAAATACATTCGCCGAAGACTTTATCAACGGCATTATGCCTGCCAATATCCTCGTTAAATACCAGGATACTGCCGGCATCACACAGAGCTGCACTGTGCACTCCGCCGGTTGTCCTGTAGATCTGAGACTGATGCTGAAACTCTTTTACCAGATTAAGAATTTCCACAGCCGATACGCTCATCTGGGATTCTACTTTTGTCTTTCCCTGGGCATCGGCAACACTGTAAAAAGAGGCCCCTCTGCCACAGCCTGAAGTTATCATCCTCTTGAACAAGAGTTCGTTAGCCAGATCTATGTCTTCCCCGGTCTCAACGCGCACGATGCCCCTCTGGTCATCAACCAGCACTTTCTTAATATCATCCTTGCCCTTGAGCAATCCTTCGGAAGAAAGGAAACCAACAGCCAGGTACTTTAAATCCGAAGGAGAACACAGTAAAGTAACCAGTTCCTGATTGTTTAAAATAATAGTAAGTGGTATCTCTCTGGTTAATATATCCTCAATATCATTACTACCTTCTCTGGTAATCCGTTTTATTTGAACAACTTCTGTACTATCAGTCATTTTACTTTTTCCTTACCGTTCACTCAGGGGAGACTACTGAAATGCTTTCTTGACCTTGTCTGTACATCAAGGGTATTAACATTGTTATCTTTCATTGAAATCTTTATTGACTCTCACCCTGGATATACCTTAAATCCAGAAAATCTGCGGCCTTCGTCCCCTCTTTTATATAGCCCAGTTTCACCATATAGTCTATCATATCTTGGACAACTCGTGGACTGATATCAACGCTATATTCGACTCTTTCCATTGAGCGTAACATGACCTCCGGTGTGATTTCCAGGCTGGTGCTAAGCTCCTCCTCTTTAGCCAGAAGGATTTCTCCCCCGGCGACCTGCAACTGCTCCGTCATGATTTCCGCTGTCTCATACGGATGCTGATTAATCCAATCTGTAGCTCTTCGGGTTATGTTTACCAACTTCTTCACCAGGTCAGGATTATCCCTCAAAAGTTCAGTCCTGACTACCAGAACATCACCCTGCATACCGGGCCAAAGGTCATGGCTCATCACCAGCATAGGAAACCCTCTGGACTCAGCCATAGTAGCTTGTTGTTCAGGAATAAATGCCGCATCCAATCTTCCACCAATTAAGGCGATGACCTCTTCAGACGGACTCATCCGAAGAGTCTTAACATTCTCCAGATTATATTTGTCTATCATAAGATTAAGTAAAAGGTCTGTCACAGTACCTTCTCTTAAACATCCTATTGTCTTGTTGTTTAAATCCTCAATGTTTTTAATCTCTGGCCTTGTTACCAGACCATAACCATACTTTTGAACCCCTGCTACCACCTTTATGGGCACTCCTCTAGCATGGACCATAATAGCCGCCGTCAGGCCCATATAACCAACTCGAATATCTTCCCTGGATAAAGCGGCGGCAATAGCCGCCCCCGACTCGTAAATCTGGAAGATAGGTAACAGGTCCAGTGCTTCCTCCCTGAACCAGCCCCTGGTGTGAGCCACATAAGCACTGGCAGCATGATTATTAAATTCAACAGCCATGCCAGTTAGTTTTTCACTGTTTTTACTACAGGTACTCCCTGTCAAGATAACGGCTAAAGACCCGGCTATGAATAAAGCGAGGACCGCCTTTGGCATCCTGTTCTTGTTCCGATGTTCCATAAGAGATAAATTCAATTTTTTATTAACTACGAATACCGAGTATTTCGTTCTATTTATCGTATTATCAGTCTCAATCAATCGAACAGGTATCGCCACGCCAAACATCTCGTCATCTCAGGCGTCGTATACCTGCCTATTCGATGAAAGATTGCACATCCACTATGACATTCTCTGCTGATAGCGGCGTGCTATTTCTACGGCTATTCCGGCTACTTCCACGGCATCATTGCCAAGGGCAACAAATAATGGCTCTTTCCCCCAGCCTTCTCCTTCATAAAACAGCCTGGGGATACCAGAGCAACTGGCAGCCAGTTGTTTAATCTTCCAGGGCATCGACATTCCATCCTTCTCCACGATCTCGACAGGCTCATCGGCCCGGTCAATCCAGCCAAAAAGTATGCCACGCTCGGAGCAGTACTCCTGAACGATTTCAATCGTTACCGGATCACACTTAAAGTTTATGCCGGCATTTATTGCAGGATCATATTTTCGCACCTCTATGATAAGCCTGGCCATATGGTCTGAAGCTCCCCATTCGGGCATACCCGAGGCATGAGGCAAACCACGCACTACGGTAATCCTGCCATCTATTGCAGCCACTTCATCACGTGTCTTTGCTGCCGGTAATGCGTATGCCAGATTGACTCTCACTTCAGGCATGAGCGAAGCGAACTCACGGCAATTTTGCAGCGTGTCAACCGCAGTTACCAGGTTGTCCAACACTATCTCTTTTTGTTTTTGCACACTCATTGTTTACGCTTCCAGCGTGCTGAAATAGGCTTCCCAGAATGGGTCTACCATAACCGGCTTTAATTCCTCTCTTTTGCCATTCTTACGTACAAAAATCCTATCGCCTGGTGTTATTTCTCCCACATCCCAGGCATCAATGCCACTTTGCTTTAAATCAGTGAGTATTCGAGAGGTATTCTGCGGAGTAGCTGTTATCACCAGCGTACCTTCGCTTATCGACATAAGCGGATCTATATCGAAATATCGGCAAACCGCATCAATCTCCTCTGTGATGTTTATCTTTTCCTCAAATAACGTTACCCCGGTACCAGAAGCAGCTGCTATCTCATATACACCATTAAGCAATCCACCTTCAGTAGCATCGTGCATAGCATGGGCATGCGGTGCTGCCACCAGGGCATCTGAAACGACAGTCATATTAAAGAAATGACTCTTGGCTCTCTCGATAAGTTCGCTGCTAAACTCGTTCCTCAGAGCTTTCTCGGCCTGCCAGGCCAGTATACCAGTGGCCTCGATGGCCGGACCCTTTGTTATAATAATACGGTCTCCAATGCTGGCATTCGATGCGGGAGTAAGCTGGTCTTTCGATCCCAGACCCATGACCGTACAGCCACCATTTAAGGGATAGCCTATGCCAGGATAAACACCAGTGTGACCGCCAATAATAGCTATACCCAGCTTTTCACATTCCTGATGTATTTCCTCCCAGATATGTTCAAGTACATTGTCTTCTGATCCGGGTGGTAACATCAGACAGATCGTCATATATCTTGGCTTTACTCCGAGCGTAGCTACATCACTGGCACAGATATGCACAATCGCCCAACCGAAATGCGGCATTAATACGGGCATGCCAAATGTAGGGTCTTCAGCTATAACCATGACACCCCCATCCGGTAGTTCAATCACGGCAGCATCAACACCATGCCTGGGCCCTACCAAGACAGTATTGTCCAGCTTGCCCAGTCTGGAGAAAATAATCGTATCAAAAGTTACTTTATCTACTTTACCTATTTGTGGCAGCATATTGTTCCTCCTGTTAAACTATCTTCTTCATCCGGTGGTATCGGAAGTCAACAGTCATCACCTTTAAGTCAGGGAATTAGACTTTTTATTTAACCACGCCAGAGAGGTGACATAGCTCTGATTTTGGTAACAATCCGAGGTAATACTTCCAGGACTCGCTCTATATCTTCCTCAGTCGTCCACTTTCCCAGACTAAACCTCAACGTGCTATGTGCTCGTTCATAAGAATGCCCCATTGCCAGAAGAACATGAGACGGCTCAAGGTTAGATACAGCACAGGCCGAGCCAGTGGAAGCACAAATACCTTCCAGGTCAAGACTTAAAACAATCGACTCTCCTTCTATAAAATCGAAACTGATATTACTATTGTTAGGCAGCCTGTTCATGGGATGACCATTCAAGTGGGTATGATCAATACGCTCCAATATACCCTTAATAAGATGGTCACGGAGATGAGCCAATCGGTTCATTTCTTCATTGATTTCCTGCCGGGCAAGTTCTGCTGCCCTGCCAAAACCTACAATACCAGGTACATTCTCAGTGCTGGCACGCCGTCTATTCTCCTGGGCACCTCCATGTAACAAAGGTTCGAGCCTGGTACCTTTTCTAATATAGAGCGCTCCAACTCCCTTGGGCCCATAGAGCTTGTGCGCCGATATGGATAGTAAGTCCACTCCAAGCTCATTCACGTCCACCGGGATATGCCCCACCGACTGCACAGCGTCAGTGTGGAAAAGGACGCCTGCTTCTTTCGCAATCCTGGCTATTTCAGATATCGGTTCAATAGTGCCGACTTCATTATTAGCATGCATTACCGAAATAAGGACGGTTTTATCAGTAATTGCCTCCTTGATATCGTGCGGTACTACCAGACCATACTCATCTACCGGCAGACAGGTTACAGAGAAACCCCTGTCCTCCATGAGCTTGCACGTTTCTAATACTGCGTGGTGCTCGATGGCACTGGTAATAATGTGGTTTCCCTTGTTCTTATTGGCATAAACCGCCCCCACTATGGCAAAGTTATCTGCTTCCGTCCCACCACTGGTAAAGACTATCTCCTCATCCCGGGCACCAATAAGTTCAGCGACCTTGCTCCGCGCTTCATCGACGGCCTGCTTTGCCTCCAGACCATAGGAATAAATGGCGGAGGGATTGCCGAACGCCTCAGTAAAATAAGGCATCATTGCCTTTAATACGTCTGGATGCACCGGGGTAGTAGCAGAATAGTCCAGATATATCTGTTTCATTTTATAATCCTCGACAATATCTTCATCGATGTAATCAACGCTCGATCTTTCAGGAAATCAACCGGGTGAGACACCGCTCGACCTTCCATTGCTCTCTAACAAGCTTCAGTACCAGTTACGGTGCCCTGCAGAAACGTCCCTGGACGAACATTGGTCAACACCTAAAATTAACAGCCACGCGTATATAAAACGGGCTCCCCCCTTAGCTTCGCAGGAAAGATAAGCATTAAACATATAGTTTATCACGTCTCAGTCATTACGCCCAAGCTATTGACTTTCGTGAGTAACCTACTGGCACACTTCACAATCCGGGCGTCTTTTCAAATTTATTTCCATAAATTTCGGGATCAGGCCATCATATAGTAACAGCCTGTTTGTCAGCAGTTCCCCAATCCCAACGATATACTTTATGACTTCGGTAGCCTGGATACTTCCTATAACCGCTGGAACAACTCCCACCACCGGAGTTATCTCCTGTGGCGGAGTCTGAAGATAAAGACATTTTAAACATGGTGTCCGACCCGGAATTATAGTCGTAGCCCTCCCTTCAAAGCCACGAACCGCCCCATGAAAGAAAGGCATGTTCCGGTTAACCGCAACCTTGTTGAGCATGTACCTTGTATCGAAGTTATCCATAGCATCCACAATCAAATCGCAACCGTCTACAAGCTTAAAAACGCTATTTTCAGCTATCACCTCGCCGATAGTTTCTACTGTGACCTCCGGATTCAGTGACTCAAGCTTCTCCCTGGCTGAATCTATTTTTCTCCGTCCAATGTCTTTATCTCCATGCAAAACTTGCCGGTTAAGGTTGCTAATTTCCACATTATCATAGTCGATTAACCTTATCTTCCCCACTCCTGCCGCAGTCAGGTACATAGATATTATGCAACCGAGGCCACCAGCTCCAGCAATGAGGACCCTAGCCCTTTTCAGACGTACTTGCCCCTCCGGGCCAAAATCCCTGATCATTATTTGTCTTTCATATCTTTGCAACTCAGGGTGAGAAGGAATTTTCACTGCCTTTACCTCCACACTTCATAGTTGCTATTGCATCCCCACAAACACCATGTGTTTTCATAACTTCCTCTTTTTTACGCTGTCGCTCAACCAAATCTTGTAAAGTTATGGACTCTAATATACTGCTCACGGCCTCTTTAACCTCAACCCAGACATCACGCGCAGCGCAAAAAGCTGCCCGTGAATATGTCTCAGTGTCATCGACACATCCCACAGGAGCTATAGACCCCTCCATACACTGGACAATGTCGATAAGCTTTATTTGGGAAGGCGCTTTAGCCAATATGAACCCTCCCCGTGTCCCACGATTGCTCCACACCATTCCAGCTACCTTGAGTGAAATAAGGAGTTGCTCCAGGTACTGCCTGGAGATCTGCTGTCTTCTGGCAATATCTTTCACCAGAACAGGACCCTCTCCATAATGTTGAGCCAGATCAAGCATTGCCCTGGTACCGTAACGGGCTCTGGTAGAGATTTTCACAATTAGTACACCTTTATAATTAAATTAATCATAATAGTAATATAGTAACATATTCGCCGGATTTTCTAAAGAAACTTCAAACGTATTCCGTATTTGCAACAACTCTCCAATTTGCATTATCATTAGTTAGTGAAGCGGGTTTGAAATGGATTCCAGCTCCCTAATAGAAAAAGCCAGACAATATCTGCCTCCGGAGAAATTGGCTTTAGTTGAGGCAGCGTATCAGTTTGCCTCAAAGGCTCATGAAGGGCAGACGCGTAAATCCGGTACTCCTTATTTAGAACACCCACTGGAGACAGCTAATACACTGGCCGATCTTCAGCTTGACGCTGCAACTCTGGCCGCAGCCCTGCTGCATGATGTGCCTGAGGATTGCGGAGTGCCGTTAGCTGATATTGAGGCTAAATTCGGCTCTGAGGTCAGTAAACTAGTTGAAGGCACTACCAAATTAGGGAAGTTGTCATGGTATAGAGCTCCAGAGAGTAAACAAAAATCCCAGGCTGAGAACCTGCGAAAAATGCTAATCGCAATGGCGGAAGACCTGCGGGTAGTTTTCATTAAACTGGCTGATAGACTGCACAATATGCGTACCCTTGGAGCCCTCTCACATGAAAAAAGACGCAACATTGCACGGGAGACTCTGGAAATATATGCGCCTTTAGCGCATCGCCTCGGCATTTGGGAAGTAAAATGGCAGTTGGAAGACCTCTCTTTCCGCTATTTGGAGCCACAAACATACCATAAAATCGCCCGTCTGGTAGCTACACGCCGGGCGCAACGAGAAAGTTTTATTGCCGATGTTACCCGGATATTGGGACAGGAGTTAAATAAAGCCGGTATAAAGGCAGAGGTCTTCGGCAGGCCAAAACACATTTACAGTATTTATAATAAGATGAATAAATATTCGGCTCATGGTAAAGACTTCAGCGATATTCACGACCTGTTCGCTCTCCGCGTTTTGGTGAACACAGTCTCAGACTGTTACCAGGCGCTTGGAATTATCCATAATTTATGGCATCCCATTCCTGAAGAGTTCGCTGACCACATTGCGAATCCAAAAACCAATGGATATCAGTCTTTACATACCACAGTGCTGGGTCTCGGCACAACTCCCCTGGAAATACAAATTCGAACCTATGACATGCACCGACTTGCTGACTATGGTGTGGCAGCACACTGGCGCTACAAGGAAACCGGAAAGCAGGACATGCACTTCGAAGATAAAGTGGCCTGGCTGCGTCAACTTATCGAATGGCAGACCGACCTTGACAGCGAGCAATTCCTCGAATCACTTAAGACAGATATCTTCATCGACCAGGTCTTTGCTTATACACCCACCGGAGAGATAAAAGCTTTGCCCAAAGGGGCCACACCTCTGGACTTTGCTTATCTAATCCATACTGAGCTAGGACATCGCTGCATAGGGACCAAAGTAAATGGTAAGCTCGTGCCATTAAACCACGAGCTCAAGAATGGTGACGTGGTAGAAATAATGTCAACGAAAGCCGATAGAGGGCCAAGCCTCGACTGGCTTAATATTGACTTAGGCTACGTTAAAACCTCCCATGCCCGGGAGAAAATCCGGCAATGGTTTAAGAAACAGGAGCGGGAGCAGAACGTAGAAAGGGGTAAACAGCTTCTCGATAGAGAACTCAAGCGGTTGGGTATAAGTCTCCCTAATACCGAGGAAGTAGCGCATATATTCAGTTGTGATACGTTTGACGAATTCCTGGCAGCCATTGGCTCCGGGGGGATTACGCCGCGTCAACTGGCAAAATTGACCGAAGAGCCGGAACCGGCCCCCACCACAACAAAGACTCCATCCATCGAACGGATCAATACCTCAGGAGTACAGGTCCTGGGCGTAGGCGACTTACTTACCCGCCTGTCCGCCTGCTGTCATCCACTACCCGGCGATGAGATTATCGGCTTCATTACTCGGAGCCAGGGAGTCTCCATACACCGCAAAGACTGCATTAACGTCACCAGTTTAAAGGAGAAAGAGCGACTGATCGATGTAAGCTGGGGAGGACAGATTCAGGAAGTCTATCCTATAAATATTCAAATCGATGCCTGGGACAGGCTGGGCTTGCTCAGGGATATCACCACCATCGTCGCCGAGCAGAAGGTAAACATATCCGGCATCAACCTCGAAGAACGGGGTGATACTATTACGATATTCGCAACTCTGGATATAAAAAGCATGCCCCAGTTAACCCAGCTATTATCAAAAATCCGCGGCATACGCGGTGTTATCAGTGCCCTGAGAGTTAGACAAGCTAAAGCCAGTGCCAATTTGTAAGAAAGGAGGCAGGATTGCCGAGAAGTAAATCAGCACAGAAAGCAGCCCGGTCAAGCAACAGTAAACGGTTGCGTTATCGCTCGATAAAGAGTGCTACCAAAACCAATTTAACCAAGGCGGAGAAGTTAATCGCCAGCAAAGAGCTTGAGCAAGCACAGGCAGCAGTGACAACAACCATAAGCTCACTGGATAAAGCTGCGAAAAAGAACGTTATTCATCCCAATACGGCAAGCAGGCGTAAGTCACGCCTGATGAAGAAACTCAACAAATCCATGCTCGCTCAACCAGGCAAAACCAGGAAAGCCGCCACTAAAAGTAAGGCAAAAGCTCAAGCCGAGACCGAGACCG
Source organism: uncultured Dehalococcoidales bacterium (assembly GCA_964596125.1). Taxonomy (GTDB): domain Bacteria; phylum Chloroflexota; class Dehalococcoidia; order GIF9; family UBA5629; genus CAZQRP01. The sequence goes on from CAZQRP010000021.1 coordinate 41,877, forward strand.
ACACTGAGCCCACTGAAGAATAGCCGATAAAAATTACCCTGCTCGATATATCCGCTGCAGGAACAGGTCTTAAGACCTGTTCCTGCGTTTCATTCAACGTATCGATGGTCATTCCGCTTTCCATCTCAGGACTTTATCATTATTAACATCATTTTGAACTTTTTTATGGCCCTCAATGCATGCGGCTCATTTGCTGGCATTATTACCATTTCGCCTTCTTTCAATTGAACAGGGTTACCTGCGATAGTGACCTCTGCCTCACCATCAAGGATATAGACCAGAGCATCAAACGGTGCCGTGTGTTCACTCAGACCTTGCCCCTCTGCAAAAGCAAACAGAGTAATGGTCCCCGCACTCCTGTCAATTATCGTCCTGCTTACCACAGAACCTTCCTGGTAATCCACAAGCTCGCTTAACTTCAAGGCTCTCCCTATAAGCTGTCCGGTATCGCTCTGCTTTTTATTATTTTCCATGTATACACCTCATATTCTTATAACGGCCTCCTTAACGTAATAGCTCGATAAATAAATAATGAGAATGTTGAAAAAGAGGTGCCCTGACACAATCGGGGTAAAGGTCTGGGAGTGTCCCCCATCTTTAAAAATCCTCCAAATATGGGGGGAATACAGGGGGTTGAATTCGAGTTTTTCAGCACTCTCAGAATAAACGGATGCAGTCGTTATTGCTAATCTCCCATGATAACATTGGTCTGCCAACTTTACTTATCTTAGTTATGCAATTGTTTCTTTATTTCCCTTCACTTTTTATGTAGCCAATTATTGCATTATCAATAACCTTGGTTATACTAGTATTCGAAGGATGGGATTTGGTTAACTTTTCAATGAGCTTGTGTTTAAGGATAAATACAGCTAGAGTACCCTTGAACACAGCATTAAAAATGCTTTGCTGTTCATCTAAAGCGGAAGGTATACTTTTATCACGGAGGTAGAAGTATAGACTATATTTCCTATCGATTGGGGGAACTAGATCAGGTAGCATGTGATGAAGTGCCTTACTTCCTGCGACTAACTGAATCTGTCCAGAAGATACATTCATATTTACCAAAGCATTCCATATATTATCAATAATGGCATCACGATTTATGTCATCGCTCCGTGCTGCTTTTTCCATATTTTCGTCTTTTAGCGTCAATATTCTCGCATGGTTGCTTTTAATGTTACTCACGAATTGCTTATAGCCCCACAGCTTCGCACCTCGACTATCCATTCCCCACGATGCTAATGTTGCATATAGATAATCAAAGAATAATACATCATCAAAAATATTATCCAAACCTATTTCTCCTAGCCTTGTGATTGTTCTTAAATGGAAATGACGAGCAGGGCTATCTGGTCTGCCTTCTGCATTTGCATTATTAACCCATTCTTCGAAACGGTCAATAAACTTTAGGTAATACCTCTCATCGGAAGTAGTCATATTCTACTTATCTCCTTTTGTATCTGGAAAAATCCAAGTGTGTAATATACCTCTACCTCAGAACTTACAGATTTACCACATCCTCCCTGTTGTAAGCCAGCAGTAAATTCAGGGCACTCTTCATACATGCTTGGCTGCGAATGAGAAATAGGTGGGCATAGTAGAGCCTAATGTGTTATTCATTTTAATATTCGTGATGCCATTAATTGAATTATAATAGAACCTCGGGGGTAACATAGCTTCACGCATTAATCAGTATTCCTAGCAACGAATAAAACGTCAAACATAGATGGCGAAACATTGTATCTAGAAGCAAGTTGCATAGCATCTCTAGCTACATCTTTTCTCTTAAGCTTTTGAGAAGTTTTCATAATCTTTGTCCAGTTTTCCTTAACCCAATTATCTACAGGTAGTTGACATTCTTTCGGGTTGAAATAGTCATCATTATACCAGTACTGAATAGCTTCTTGACCATTACTGGCACTTATTAATGCTCGCTCAAATAAACATCTTGTTAGACTATTATCCCGACGTAGTCCTCTCATAATGATCCAAAGCCGCTTCCAGTCGCCTAAAAGAGAACACTTCCCACTCATTAATTCTGCACCTTGCCTGTTCCTCTTTTTTTCAGGAGGATAAAGCAATTCAAGGAATATCGAACCAACAATTCTATATATATTGCCATACCCAGTTGGATAATTTAAAGCAGTATCAATAATTTTATGAACAAACCATTTTGAAATAGAACCGCTTTTATTTGCTGTTTCCACTATCTTTTGCAAATGGCCAGCTAATCCAGGCATATCCTTACGTGGTGGTTCTTTCCATTTGTAGTCTGATATCCAATCGTTGGCTCTCTCTAACAAGTCACTCCAGACTTTTTCTGATTTCATTTGATAGTCCATTAAGTTGCAGATAATATATAGAAGTAGACCCCGATCAGGATCAGAATTGCAAAATATCATTTTTACTGGCATACCTTTATGCCTAGGATTTCCCCAACCAGCCCCCGAATTTAATCTAATGGTGTCTTGGTTTTCAACATCACTAATAAATTCTACACTTTGAGATGCATCTCTTCTTGTGGACCACTTGTGCATCAATTCTTTTGCATTTTGCCTAAGGACATTATATTCTTCCGCAGTTGGAAAATTTCCATCACACGCTCGACACATGTTACTCCTCCTTATTTAATATCCGATATTATGCTGTATAACAAAGAGCAGCCAGCCTCTCCCTCAGAGTTTTCAGATTTACCACATCCTCACTGTTATAAACCAGCAGTAAATTCGGGGCATTCTTCATACATGCTTAGCTGCGAATGAGAATATACGGCCATCATCTATTCCCCCAAATTCCATAGCTTGATTAGTTCAAGCAGTTTCACGCTTAGACTCTTCTAGACGAGAACCAAGGAGTCTCAAAGCAGCTACAAAGTGGTTCACATCATCTTGATTCCATGTGGCCTCATCGACCCTGACTTCAGGATTCTTTTTGTCTTGTTTTGTCTTTAGAGCGCTGACCTGAAACATCTCCTGCCAGAACTCCCCGAGGATTTCTCGCGTAAGATAATCATCCGAATATTCACGACCAATCCACATCGATAAATAGTCAGGGAAGAGCACAAACAAATTGCAGGTCTGACATCTAAAGACGAAGCCTTTACGGCTGAACGAAGAGCTATTAAATTCTTTATCCTGCGTAAGCTTTTTTAGCTGAAGGTATAACTGGCGACATATTTGGCTGCTTTGTGCCAAGAATGTTACTTCATCCATTATCCCTCCCAGCTTTGGCGGAATGGCGGGCCCCAGCATTTCGGGCACCAGTAATTGAAGCTCTTCACTCTCAAACTGCTGCAACTCTAAAGCATAGATTTGAGGAGAATTATCACCTCTGGAATTAAGAAACTGGATTATTCTTCTGAGTTCGTCATTAAGTGCGTCAACGGCAATAATCAGCCGGAAGTCTCCTTTCTTCAAGGCTGTAGTAACATTGACCTTAAATTTTTCCGCCGACCATTCTTCCCCAGTCCTTTCCATTTCCTTGCGCATAGCTTCAACAAGTGACGTGTCGTCCCACTTCTCAGCTTTAGAGCAAACAGCATCGAAATCATCATAGCTCATTTGCCATAGATAAGAGGCATATTCGAAGACCTGACCTATAATCTTTCTTCGAATATCAGTGTTAGTGGCAAGTTTACACTCAACGACAGTAATCCCACCATTCTCATCTATACCTATCAAATCAGTGTTGCCTGATCCAGGAAGGCCGGCTTCCTTTACGAATAGTCTAGGCTTAGTGAAGTGTTCGCCCAGCTTCTCGATAGGAATAATATCTGGAGACTGGTAGAGAATGTCCTGCAGCATTGCCTTACTCTGAAACTTTTGTTCTTTAACTTTGACCCACCTCCCACTGTTTTTCTTCCTGACCAGTATCTCCATCGGCAAACCTCCTTCCTTAGCTCACATTTAATGGTTTAGTAAAAGTCTTTCCCTCAGCAAATTGAGGTTCATTACATCTTAGCTGTTATATCGCAGGAGCAGAGATAGAGTATCCTCATCTCCATAGTCCTGAAATCGCATCCACAATACCACTGCCATAAATCCATTGATACCTTTTAGTTGCCTTGCAATACCCAGTTGCCGCTCGACTTCCTTGAAGCCCCCATACAGGTTATTTCTCCAGCAGTCATACATCAGGTCATGATGATGAAAGTGAGATTGTAGATTTATATCAAGAGAAGCAGCAATAAAAGGAAGGTCGAACCTGCTGCCGTTGTAGGTATAGATTGTCTCCACACCTTCAAGAGCTTCTACAAGGTTACCCCTGGTAACCTCTTCACCTACTAATTGAATAAGTTCGCTGCTCTGGCCGTTGCATCGATAAATACCGATTACGGTTATGGCGTCGTAACGTGGAGATAAGCCGGTGGTCTCGATATCAAGGTATACATCGGTTAATCGCCTCATGGCTTGCTCTTACACCTTCTATATAAGTTACAGAATACCACGCATCAGTGACATCTAGATTGTCACAAAAGTTATTTTCTTTTGTATACCTCTGCTGTTGCCTGAGCTGTTCGGGCTATCTTCTGGCGGAGATCTTCCGGTTCCAGTACTTCTATCTTCTCCCCCCAGCCCAGTATGAACGCGTACAGTTCCGGGTCTAGATGCAATTTCATAGTCACTAACGCTGATCCGTCAAGCTGTAACTGTGTCACCTGTGAAGGATGCCATGAAGTCTCTTTGGCTATTTTGGCTATATCCGGATTGAATTTCAATTTGACTGTCCTGACTTTCTTCCCCGTCATGATACCCCATGCCGATCCCAGGTACTCATTGGCATCGAAACCCCCCGGAACCGTGTAATGCTCGTCAAGCAGCTCGATATTCTCAATCCGCTCTACCTTGAAAGTCCGGATTGAGTCTGTGAGGCGACATTTGGCAATGACATATGTACCGTGTTCCAGTGCCCCTGGCTGGATGAAGTACGGCTCGATTACGCGCTCCTTGGCGATCTCGTCACCCAGTGTCTGGTACCGTATCTTCACGCAGCATCCAGTCCGCCAGGCTGTGGCAATATCCGATAGAGCGCGGAAAAAGCCTTCATCCTTTTTCTGTCTCTGCATCCACTCGATATCTTTTTGTATCTGGTTTCCGAAAGGTCCCGGAACCAGCGAGTTCAACTTCATGAAAGCCGTGGCGATACTAGGATTATATGCGTTGCTGTATCCAAGAAGGAGCCTGGAAGCTAGGAACATCGTCATCGCCTCCGGCAGGCTCAGATGGATAGGCGGTAGAAAGTAATTTTCTTCGATGCCCCGGATGCCTCGTTTGCCTTCCCAGATAGGAACTTTCACGTTGTGTTGTAGTGCATGCAGGTCGCGATAGGTCTGCCTCTTGGTCACTTCACACAGTCGTGCTATTTCGCTGACTGATAGGCCGTTTGTTCTATTTTGGTATAGAAGGTGCATAACATTGAGAAGTCTCGCTATCCTGTCATATTTGCCACCCTTCATTAATCCTCCCATGCGAATAATGTTGTGCCTGACGAAATTATACCACCAGCGTCAATATGTGCATCCGAGATTGCCTGAAAAAATGACAGAGGGTGGTCACACCTAAATATTAAAATTAGCGCAGTATAATAATTTCGAAGGGAGGTGATGAGAAAAAGAAAGGAGTTCGGGTCTGGGTAAATACTTTATAGAAGGAGGAAGTTAAACACGGTATGGATTTGATCGAGTCCATGGAAACGATCCCGGACGATTGGGACGAATGGGATGAAGAAGATTGTCATTCCAGCGGTTATGCACGAGCTAAAAGAAAATACCTGGATACGGTCCGCGAGTTCCTGGGTAAAGGGAAACAAAAACAGGTGCCGGTTATCAGGCCGGACTACTATGGTGAGCTTCTGGACTGGGCGCTGCAACAATATATAAAGAGCGATGGCTGGACGATAGTCAGGCTCATTGGCTACCCGGGATCAACACCGGAGTATCGAAATATAAATGTGGACTATGGTAACTATGAACAGATCGCGGGCTGCGGTGCTTACCTGGTTAAGAAGGATGACAAACGTATCGTAGCCGCAATAAATGATAATGCCGATAATTCAATCGGAAGGGCTACAGTGTTAGTCACCGGCAACAGTCAAAAGTACGCAAACAGATTCGCCCGTGGTGTCAGCGACCTTGCGCAAGGCAGAACACTGTACAAGGGAAAGAGTATACAGTTGGGTGCTGCCGGAATACACTTTTTAAGCCTGCCACACTGCCGATGGGAGGACCTGGTATTGGCCCCCGAGTTGATAGATGAAATTAAGACCAACACAGTTAGTTTCTTGAATAGAAGACAAGAGCTAGAGAAATACGGGATACCGGCAAAAAGAGGACTCATACTGGCGGGAGAACCGGGTACCGGAAAAACTTTGATAAGCAAGATACTGATGAACCAGAGTCCTGGTGTTACCTGTCTCGTAGCCCATGCACGTGGTCTGCCGGTTGGCAAATATATCTCGGACTTATATGAAATAGCCAGAGACCTCATGCCCAGCATGGTTTTTCTGGAGGACATTGACCTGATAGGAGAAGACCGCCGCAGGTCCCGTCACGAAACCGGTCCAACCTTATCAACCTTGCTCTCACATTTGGATGGCGTAGAAGACTGTGGAGAGGTGGTAACAATTGCGACCACAAACTTCCTTACCGACATAGACGATGCTCTGAGGAAGAGGCCATCCAGGTTTGATAGGATCATTCAACTTCCCCTGCCGTCATTGCGGATACGGAAAGAGCTTATTCAAAAGCTCTCCAGCAAGATTCAAATTGATGATGATGTGCAGGACTATCTGGCCAACAAAACAGATAGATTTACTCCAGCGCAGTTACAGGAAGCGGTTTACAGCCTGGTGATCGAGCATAAACATGATCCCTTCTGTGAAGAACTGGGCTACTGCAAATTTAATGAAGATGATGTGGATAAGGTCCTTATCCTGGCTAAAACAGATAGAAATAACAGGGAAATGGGTTTTACAAAGCACAGCAATAATGGAGATAGTCTGGTACTTAAAGGGGCTCATGTACTGAATTCGAACTCGGACGTTGGAAGGGAATGAAAGGAGGCTATGAATATGGATTGAAGCCATTCATTCAATGCAATCTAGATACGCAAATTATAAAGTAAAGGAGATGGTGCAAATGAGAATTGTTTTTGAACCAGATCCCGGCGATCAGAAGAAGGACTCCAGTGAAGGACCACAGAGCAGAGGCCCGCAGGATGTGTGGCGCTTTGGGGAAATAAGGACAACCCTTTGGGGCAAAGAACCATTTACAAAAAGTAATCGAAATATATGGGACTTTTCAAGAATAAGAAAAACACTGTGGGGAAAGTAGCACCCAATACGATCTGAGCGAGGCTGAAAACTGGCCGGTCAAATTGGCAGTACAAAGGAGTAAAATGGCTGCTTCTCTTGCAGAACAGTTCGCTGCCTGGTTAGCAAACCTGGCGCACTACAATATAGCCATCACTTTAGCTATGGTCCTTGGACTTAGCGCCCTCTTATTACTGGCACTTGTCCTCAGGCTGTTCAGAGCGCTGCTGCCCCTGCTGGTACTGGCTGGTGCAGTCGCCTTATGCTGGTACACAGGCATGCTTGACTAACGCCAGCAGTGGCTGATAAGCCTGGGAAATTGAATTTAGCGGATAATCAACAACCAAAGAGCAATACGAGGTACACTGGAAAGACCATCAATCAACAAACAGGTACATTGTTCAATAGATGCTTTTTAAGGTTAACTCCGGGGAGCCTTTGTCAGTTTAAGAGACACTGTAGTACACCAGTCAAGGTACGCTGGATTCTTACCCTGTATTACCTGAAAATAAAGCTCCTGCAATTTACCGGTAATTTTGCCGATCTCCCCATTACCCACCATGCGCTCGTCGATTTCCACAATAGGACTCACATGAGCAGCCGTACCGGTAAAAAACGCTTCCTCAGCAATATAGAGCTCACTACGGTCAACAGGCCTCTCCAGAGTTTCTATACCCAGCTCCTTTTGAGCTAATTGTATAACCGTGTCCCGGGTTATACCTAAAAGGATATTCTCATTACTCGGCGGAGTGATAAGTTTGCCTCCCAGAACAAGAAAGATGTTTTCGCCGCTGCCTTCGGAAATATGACCATCATGGGTCAGCAAGACAGCTTCATCGAATCCCCGCTCATTTGCCTCTGTTTTAGCCAGAGCACTGTTCACGTAAATACCTGTGATCTTACCACGGGCCGGAATCATGGTGTCATCGATACGCCGCCAGGAAGAAGTACAGCACCGGACACCCTTATCTGCATCAAGATACGCCGGTAATGTTGCCACCACGATCAGAAAATCATCCTCCAGATCATGCAGACGGACCCCGATTTGTTCAGAACTTTTATAAGCCAGGGGACGTATGTAAACATCCTCACGATAGCCGCTTTTCTCCACAAGCTCCACAGTTAATCGAGTTAGCTCATCAATGCTATAAGGAAGATTGATTTTCAAGATACGGCAGCCCTGTTGCATACGCTTATAATGGTCTTTAACGCGGAATAAGTACATCGTCTCCTGCTCATTATTCCACTGTCCGCGAATGCCATCAAAGCAGGCAGTACCATAATGCAGGGCATGTGTCAGAACTCCGATCCTGGCTTCCTCCAGGGGCATAAATTGTTTATTCAGATAAGCATATGGAGGCATAACTATTCTCCCTTTATCATAAATATTGATTTAAAAATTAGGCTTAATTATAGTCTTCGCACCTCATAAAAACAAGCCAGGCAATCGCTATTGTGGTTGCTAAGACACAATTTCTTCATACGTCGATACGCCGCATAGAAATGCTGTGTCGACTTCTTCCCTCGCTAAACTCAGAATGAAGATTGTTATCGGGGACAGAGAAGCCACGATTCCTCATTACGAAATCCCCATTCCACGTTTGACCGTCCATACACATTGCCCATTATGAAAGCGGGGTTGTCTCCCGCTTTTGCCCACTGTTATTGGACTCGAATATCTCCTTAAGTGCCAGGGTGCGACCGCTCTGGATGGAGTTGAAGCCATATTTTTTACGAATACGGTCGATCGCCTTGTCCAAGCGTTGCTGGCGCTGTACTCCGGAATCGAATAAATGTAGCTGCTTGTCATCACTTACCAGACTTGATACCTCAACACCGAGCAGACGCACCAGCTTCTGTTTCCCGACCAGAACCCGGTCAAGGAGCCAAACAGCATTAGCGAAGATATCATTATCAACGCTGGTAGCTTCTTCTACCCTATGACTACGGGTGATAGTTACGAAATCCGCATATCTGAGCTTTACTGATACGCACCTCGCCTGCTTGCTCTGGCGGCGCAGTTCAGCACCAACCCGCTCGCATAGATAACGCAGGATAGACCGGAGAACATTGTGGTCTCGTATATCCTGGACAAAAGTGGTCTCCCGGCTGATAGATTTAGCTTCATCGTGTAATTCCACTTTCCGGTTATCTATGCCATGAGCATAACGATGAAGTGCTGTCCCAAAAGCACCAAGACGACCCTTGACCAGCTCGGGTGACAGCGCTGCCAGTTGGCCGATAGTAGTAATCCCCATCGACTTTAATACTTGTTCAGTTTTTACACCGACGCCAGGCAGTTTGGCAACCGGCAAAGGGGCTAAAAAGTCTTTTTCCTGTCCGGCAGCTACTTCAATCAGGCCATCCGGTTTGCCAAGGTCCGAAGCGATTTTCGACACGACCTTACAACCCGATATACCCACCGAAGCAATTATATCAAGTTCTTTCTTAACTCGTTCTTTTAAAAGTGATGCTGTTTGATATGGTGAACCATAAAAGTCGCAACCGGTAATATCAAGATAGGCCTCATCCAGGCCTGCCGGCTCCAGACACGGGGAGAAATCAGCCAAAATGTCCATAAACCTGGCAGAAACCTCTCGATAGCGTGAAAAGTTACCCTGAAGGAATACGGCCTGAGGGCAGAGGCGATAGGCTTTCGCTAACGGCATAGCAGAGCGGATACCGAAGACACGCGCTTCGTAGGAAGCAGAAGCTACCACACCACGGCGGTCAGGTTGCCCACCGACGATCACCGGCTTACCACGAAGCGCCGGAGCAAGTACTTGCTCTACTGAAACAAAGAAGGCATCAAGGTCCATATGGAAAATGCGACGAATCATGGCTTAACAGGAATCGGGACTGCGGATTTCCGGCTGCGGACTTTTAATTGTAGAGTATGAAGAGGTCCCACAATCCGCGTTCATCACTCCGCTCTGGTACACGGCCTTTACCCGGCGTTCAAAAATGCCCCTCTCCAGGAGGACTTTCCTCCGGCATGTACAGCATTCTATCCGGATATCAGCACCTATCTTTATTACCTGCCATACATCACCACCACACGGATGTTTCTTCCGCAAACGAACCATATTGCCAGGCAGTATATCCATTTTCAATTTCCAGACTAGCCATTAACCTGACCAATAACAGTATTAATGCTATCTCGCAGACCTTGAGCTCTGTAACGGGCCGCTTCAGCAAAATCTCCTTTGGAAGAAGCATAGAGGACCTGTCTTGAGACATTGATAATTGCTTTCTCCCCATGAGCATCGACTCCATTGTTCACTGCGAGTGCCAGGTCCCCACCCTGAGCTCCAATGCCCGGGATAAGCAACGGCATTTCCGGGCATAACTGCCGTATTTCTTGCAACTCCTGGGGATAGGTAGCACCAACTACCAGCCCGATATTGCCATAAACATTCCACTCACTAGCCTTTCTAGCCACCATTTCGTACAGCGTCCTTCCGCCCGCATCAGCCAAATCCTGGAAATCCACTGCTCCACGATTGGATGTACGACAGAGAATAAAGATCCCCTTGTCCTCATACTTAATAAATGGCTCGATAGAGTCAAATCCAAGGTAAGGATTGACCGTAGCCGCATCAAAGCCGAAGGTATCAAAGAGTGCCTTAGCATAGGCAACAGCCGTGTTGCCAATGTCACCGCGTTTGGCATCGCCAATTATGGGGATATGACCGGGTATATGATCAATGGTCTCCTGCAGAAATCTGAGCCCTTCAATACCCAGAGCCTCATAGAAGGCCAGATTAGGTTTATATGCACATACCAGGTCAGTGGTAGCATCTATTATAGCTTTGTTAAACTCCGAAACACCTGTTTTGGGCATAAGCGCTGGGTCGGGGTCAAGCCCGATACAAAGCATACTCCGATTTACCCGGCTGGCAGCCAGCAGCTTATCAACGAACTTCATAGTTACTCCACGTGCATTATAGCTTAACAGGGCAGAGTATCCAAGCCTCTGAAGACGAAGGTAAAATCCGCGACCTGCAATATTCTTTCCAAAGTTAGAGCGATAAGAGGCTACTGGTGATATAATAGAATTCCCTATGGACTTTAACCAGGCCGAAAACTACATTCTAAGCTTTACGGACTACGAGAAAACGCCGGGTATCGCCTATACTTCAGCCAACTATGACTTGAGGCGAATGGAAAAGCTGCTGCGGCCTCTGGGCAGTCCCCACCTTGGAACAAGGACAGTACACATTGCCGGCACCAAAGGAAAGGGTAGCACCGCAGCTATGGTCGCCCAGGTACTGATTGCTGCCGGCTATAAGACCGGACTGTTCACTTCCCCTCACCTTCATACTATAAGAGAGCGCGTCAAGGTTAACAGTTCCTTGATTTCTGAGACCGATTTCGCCGCTATAGTAACAGAACTAAAACCAACTATTGAGGAGGTAAACCGCGAAGCCGCCTACGGTCAATTGACCACTTTCGAGATACTAACGGCACTTGTCTTTACTTACTTCAAAAAGTATCCGGTGGATTTCCAGGTACTTGAGGTAGGCCTGGGAGGCAGACTCGATGCCACTAATGTGGCCGAAGCTGATGTTTGTATTATTACCTCCATCAGCCTTGACCATACCGAAGTCCTAGGCAACACCGTAGCCAAAATAGCTACGGAAAAGGCAGGCATAATCAAGCCCGGATGTACAGTGGTCAATTTCACACAACCGGACGAAGCATCTGAAATAATCAGGCAAACCTGTCAGCAGCAGCGCGCAAGGCTTGTACAAGTCGGCAGTGACATTACCTGGTACAGGACAGTCGGTAACCTGTGCCAGCAGTCCTTAATAGTGAAAAGCCAAAAAGCGGAATATAACCTTACTATTCCTCTTATTGGTGACCACCAGCTAGAGAATGCAGCCGGGGCTGTAGCGGCACTCGAAGCTTTAAATGAGCTTGAGGCAGCTATTCCGGAGGAGGCTATAGTCGGGGGACTGAGCCAGGTGAACTGGCCGGCCAGGCTCCAAATACTGGGCTATCGGCCTATGGTGGTAGTTGATGGGGCCCACAATGCCCATTCAATGATGAAGTTGATAGAAGCTATAAAAAAATATTTTGACTATGATGAATGTCATATTATCTTCGGGACCTCATGCGATAAAGACATTGCCGGCATGATACCGGAAATGGTGTCACTTACCGGCAACATTACTGTTACCAGCTCCACTCACCCCAGAGCAGCCTCAATATCGGCAATTATCGCAGAATTCTCCAGGCTGTGTATTGAAGTAAAGACCGCTGATACTGTTTCTCAGGCTCTATCTCAAGCCCTGGCAGCAGCCGGAAAAAAAGACCTTATTCTGATTACCGGATCAATTTTTATCGGAGCCGAGGCCATAGCGAATGCGGAATGAAGTGAATGTTGATTGCCGACTGCGGATTGCGGAACCCTCCATCCCCCAGTTCGTAATCCATAATCCGAAACAGTATAATTGCTCACTTTTTAATAAAAAAGGAGGAAAATATCAGTTGCAGACGAGGTTAACCTGATAAATTAACGATGGGAGAAGAAAGAGCTTCTTCGGGCAACATCCTGGTAAAAAGACGCTGCAAAGCCATAGTATGGCTGCAAAGCCCCCTTTGAGAGAAGAAGTCGCACGTGCAATGCCATTTTCCAGCCTCGTAACTGACTCTATAGTTATTATTATCGCCCTGAAAATCGGCTGCAAAATCAGAAATAGTAATCCGCTCAGGTTCTTCAGCATATCGTTTGGCTTTCTCTATCTTTCGGATTAGACTGGATTGCATATTGATCCTCCCTATATAAGTATATAATTTAGTCGTAAAAAAGTCTATTAGCCTGCTTTGCCTTGCCACTCACGGGGGTCTCAGGCTACAATAGAAATATTGTGGAAAACGAAAATATGCGCGATAAGCTTGCTGAAATTTTAAAAGGACACAAGGCCGATTATGTAGAGGTCAGGCTCGAAGAGAGCCAGTCAACCCGGCTTGTCTATCGCGGCGATAAACTGGAGGAGATCGGCAGATCGTCCAGTGTCGGTGGCAATGTCCGTGCTCTGGTCAAAGGAGGTTGGGGCTTTGTCAGTTTCAACAACAGCGATAATATACCGGACAAAGTAAATCTGGCTGTAAATCAAGCCAGTATTGTCGGTAAGAGTGTCAGTGAATACAGTCAGGTAGAGCCGGTAATTGACATAGTAACTGCCGATATAAAAAAGGACCCGACAACTGTTCCGCTCTCCCTGAAAAAGCAACTGCTTGATGAATATAACGACATTATTCTAAAAACGCCCAAAATCCGAACCTCGAATGTCAGCTATCAGGACAGCCAGAAAAAGATAACGTTCGCTAGTTCCGAAGGTACCTATATAGAACAAAATAAAATAGACCTCAACATGCGTTTAACAGCTATAGCCTCAGACAACGGTCAAGTCCGGCAGATCGGACTGAGCCTGGGTAGCAATGGCGATTTTTCTGCAGTAGAGGGCTTGCAGGACCAGGCAAAAGAAACGGCGCTACGGGCGACCCGGCTACTTTCAGCACCCCAAGCAGCCGGAAAGGAATATACCGTCATCCTAGACCCGATCCTGGCCGGAGTCTTTGTTCACGAAGCCTTTGGACATTTGTCCGAATCCGACTTTGTATATGAAAATGAGCGACTAAAGGAAATTATGGTTTTGGGGCGGAGATTCAGCGGTAAGCACCTGAATATTATTGATGGCGCTGCTATACCCGGTTTAAGAGGCAGCTACAAGTACGACGATGAAGGCATCCTGGCAAAAAAGACATACCTTATCCGGGAAGGCATACTCGAAGGCAGGCTTCACTCCCGCGAAACAGCCGCCAAAATGGGAGAAATGCCGACAGGCAATGCCCGTGCCCTCAACTACCTTTATCCACCTATTGTGCGGATGACCAATACCTACATTGAACCTGGACCACTATCTTTTGAAGACATGGTAAGCGATATTAAAGAGGGGATATATGCTAAGGACTGGTATGGAGGCACGACCAGCTTGGAGATGTTTACCTTCTCTGCGGCCGAAGCCTACATGATACGCAATGGCAAAGTGGCTGAACTACTTCAACCGGTAGTGCTGAGCGGCAATGTATTCGCCACTCTCAATAATATTGACGCCATCGGTAATGACCTAGATATGAACCAGGGAGGCGGTTGTGGTAAAGATGCGCAGTCACCTTTACCTGTTTCCAATGGCAGTCCGCATATAAGAATTCGCCACTGTCTGGTTGGGGGTAGCTAAATGGACGAACTCCTGTCACAAGCAAAAAAAATTGCTGCACAAGCGGAGGTGTTTCAAGTCTTTTCTCACAGGACCCCCGTTAAGTTTGAAGCTAATCGTTTGAAACAGATCCAGACGAAAGAAAGCTCCAGCACCGCCTTGAGGCTTATCAAAGACGGTAAGATTGGTTTTGCGCAGGTAACCGGCCCGGTTGACGCGGAAGCACTAGTAAACATGGCACTGGATACTAGTCAGTTCGGCACACAGGCAAAATTCGATTTTCCGGGCTCACAGGTCTATCCCCTGGTAGAAATATTCGATCCGCAGGTAGACGAGGTAGCCATCGATGCAATGGTAGAGCTTGGAGAACAGCTCATAGCTGCAATAGTAGGGCATACTCCAGACATAATGTGCGAAGCTTCAATAACCAAAGGCACGATATCAATTCATATTGGTAATTCAAACGGCGGTGAAGCCAGCTACAACAAGAGCTTCTTTACTATGGGTCTTGAGGGAGTTATTGTTCAAGATGATGACATGCTCTTCGTCGGTGACAGCCAGAGTTCGTGCCACCCTATACCTGATTTTAAACTGCTTGCTGAGGAAATAATCACACAGTTAGAGCTGGCTAAAAGAAAAGTCAACATATCATCTAAACCAATGCCGGTGATTTTCAAGCCACATGGTGTGACCAGTGCTCTGATAGCACCATTAATGTCAGCTTTTAACGGTAAAATAGTGTTGATGGGAGCTTCTCCGCTGAAAGACCAGCTTGGAAACGAGCTTTTTGACCAAAAAATTTCCCTGTGGGATGATGCCACCATACCGTACCAGGTAGCTAGCTGTCCCTGTGATGACGAAGGTATACCTGGTCGCCGAACGCCACTTATCGACCGTGGAGTCGTATCGCAATTCCTCTATGACCTACAAACTGCAGGTCTGGCAAGTACCCGGAGCACCGGAAACGGCAGCCGTAGCGGTGGTCTACCAGCGCCATCCCCAAACTCGCTGGTTATAAACGAGGGTAAAACTCCTTTCAAGGACATGATAAAAGATATAAAACAGGGTCTGGTAATAGAGCAACTTATGGGAGCTACACAGGGTAATGTGTTAAATGGCGATTTTAGCGGCAATGTTTTGCTGGGCTATAAAATTGAAGAGGGAGAAATAACAGGCAGAGTAAAAGATACCATGGTCTCGGGTAACGTGTACCAGGTATTGAAACAACTCACGGCTGTGGGGAATGATACACGGTGGGTGGGTGGTTTCTTACTAACTCCCAGCCTCTACTGCCCCAGCTTGTCAGTGGCCACAAAGGAGGGGTAAATTCTATGAAAGACGCTATTAAGCTCTATAAAAAACCAGGTCCCAAGGATTGTAACCTGATTGCATCATGGCCCGGTATTGGGAACGTCTCACTTATAATCGCCAAATATTTGATAGACAAGCTAAATGCCGAAGAGATCGGGACAATTGAACCCTTTGATTTCTTCGATCCCATAGGCGTTATGGTTAAGGATAATATAATAGAAGCCCCTCAGTTCCCGGAAAGCAAACTCTACTACTGGCGCAATCAAAATTCCAAAAGAGATGTTGTTCTCTTTATCAGCGATGAGCAGCCCAGTTCCAAGGGCTACGAGCTGGCCAACTGTGTTCTGGACATCAGTAAAAAAATTCAGATCAAAAGGGTATACACTTGTGCTGCTGCTATCGCCCGAATTCACCACACCGAAATGCCCCGTGTCTGGGGGGCTGCCACAAATCAGAACCTGGTAGAAGAGCTAAGAAAATATGATATCGTACTGCGGGGCGATCTTCAGATTGCAGGACTAAATGGTCTGTTCCTGGGAGCAGCCAAAGAGAGAGGAATGGAAGGCATCTGCTTGTTAGGTGAAGTCCCCGGTTATACTACCAGAATTCCCAACCCAAAAGCGGCGCTGGCTATTCTCGAGGTTATGACCGATATTCTTGGTATCGATGTCGATCTGTCTGAACTTTCTGTTATTGCAAAACAGTCGGATGAAGAAATGAAGAAGATGGCCGCAGAAGCCATTGGTGAGTTTATCACCAGCTATACGAAGCCGGTGTGGCCTCAAGAAGAGGAGGAAGAAGAAGTGGATGATGAAGATGGAGATGAAGATGAAGACGAAGAGGAAAACTAAATAACTATGGAATCATTCTCAGAAAAGCAGCAAATAACCAGGATACTGGATCACGACGATCTCTTAATTAAGTCAGAATTAGTCCACCTGTCCGATCTCAGCGGCGAAGAGTTAGAATTTGTTAAACAGGCCTGGATGAAAGCTAATGTAGAACGCAGGCGCCAGATTATTTCCCACCTCATTCAGATTGGCCAGACCAATTTCAAGCTTGATTTCAGCAACATCTTCCTCTTCTGCCTGAGCGATCCTGACCAGAAAGTCAGGGCTCAGGCCATCGCCGGTCTGGTGGAAGAGGAAAATGGCATATATGTTTCTCCGCTGGTCCGGTTATTAAGAGAAGATAGCTCGGCTGAAATTCGGGAGGCAGCAGCTACAGCTTTAGGTAAATTTGCCATGCTGTCTGAACTGGGCAAGCTATCAACCAGCCGGACCAACGAAGTATATACCGCTTTGCTGGAAGTCCTGGAAAATACATCAGAGTCGGTCAATATAAAAGGCCTGGCGCTGGAGGCTATTGCCCCTCTAAACGTACCGAGAGTTAGAGAACTGATAGAAGAAATCTATCACAGCAATGAAGTTAAACTAAAAGACAGAGCTATACGTGCAATGGGGCGCAATTGCGATCCGCAATGGTTAACTGTCTTGCAGCATGAATTTGATAGCACTGACCCCAATACACGCTATGAGGCTGTAAATGCCTGCGGCGAACTTGGTGCTGAGGAAGCTGTACCTGATCTTCTGAAATTGATTGAAGACAAAGATGTCAGGATACAGGAAGCAGCTATAACAGCCCTTGGAGAAATAGGTGGCACAGAGGCCAGGCAAGCCCTGGATATATTGACAAAAAATCCTAAGAAGCGAATAAGTCGAGCCGCTAAATCAGCGTTGGAGGAGATTGATTTTTGCGAAGACCCTCTATTTATGAATCATTGACCAATCCTCCGGTACTGACCGGCAGCAAGGTCAGGCTGCGCCCAAAATCCCTCCAGGATGCAATTAATGACTATTCCTGGAGGAAGGATAGTGAACTATGCCGCCTCGATGCAACTCAGACAATATCAAGCTCTTTCGAGGAATTTATGAAGTACTACACTGAAAAACCGACCTACCCAAGCCGGGCCTGCCAATTCGCCATTGAAACACTCGATGGAAAACATATAGGTAACTGCAGCTATTTCAATATCGACGAGATAAAATTGGAGGCCGAGCTTGGCATTATGATCGGTGACAGGGCTTACTGGAATCAAGGTTACGGAGCTGACGTCATAAAAACTTCAGTAAACCACTTCTTCTGGCAAATCGGCCTGAAAAGGATTCACCTTAAGACACTGGACTGGAATATCAGGGCACATAAGTGCTTTGAAAAATGCGGCTTCACTGCCTGCGGGCATCTCAGCCGGGCAGAATTCAGTTTTAGGATCATGGAGATTTACCGCCCGGATAAACAGCAACAATAGGGACGTTAGACAGTTATTTCCGGCAACTTCAAATTGCCATTTTCTCCGGCAGACAAGGAAGGTCTTCCATGAGTCTCGTACATTAAGATATACTGTTTCCAAGAAAGGAGAAATTTCGTGAAACCTGAGAAAGGTATCTTTGAACATGGACTGGAAGAATATCCCAGACGCACAATCATTTTCGGTAATGTATTAATGATTTTATGGATTGCCCTGGGAACCATTGCATGCTGGCTATTTTATCCGTTGGCAGCCTGGATTTATCTTGCTTTCGCGATAATCATGGTGGGTATTGTATTACGAAAGATGGTCTGTACAAACTGTTATTACTTTGGCAAGTATTGTCATTTAGGTTGGGGTAAATTTTCCGCATTGCTTTTTAAAAAGGGCACTGTTGAGGAGTTTGAAAAAAGCATAGGACTAAAACTTGCCCCTCCTACCTATGGACTATTAAGCCTGATACCAATAGTTTTGATTATTATTTCAATCGTCCAGGAACTCACTGTATTTAAAATCTCGGTGCTGCTGCTTTTATTACTAGTCTCTTTTTACAGTTCCACCATTGGCAGAAAAAAAGCTTGCACAGCTTGCCGTATGAAATTAATCTGTCCCGGTTGTGCAGCGAAATGAACAGAAAGATGAGTATTTAGCTAGCGAATGCGGCCTTATCTGAGCACGATATTATATTCATATAGTAAGCGCTTCTGAAGCTGCCAATTCTTTACTAAGGAAATTTTGTCATTGACTGGAAACCAGTCAGTGTTTATAGCGGTAACGCCTGCTCACGAGGGTATTCATTAACATGAATGAGTGCCACTGTGAGAGCGCTTACGCTTCATACAACATCCGTTATTCGTAATCATTGCCATACAGTAAGCTCCACATTGTTATCAACCTCAATCTCATCATGTCGGTAAAATTCCAGGTGTCATCATTCATATATGACATATATCACATACAAATGGTCTCTCACAAACTAAAACAGATAGAAAATATACGGGAGATCATAAAGGAGGGGCATATAATAGCTCCCGATACTGAAGAGGAGGTAAAACTGTGAGTACATTGCGTAACTTATCGATTGTGATAATGCTCATCGGTGTAATAGGAATAGTCTTGGGTACCGTGTTTGTTGGCCTGGGAATGGCCAGGGACTTCGAGCTTAAGGAGGCTATGCGGGTAGAGCATGTAAGTCTGGGCACAGAGGGTACAGAGACGGAGGGCGGGGTGATCGACAGCCTGGGGGAAGCAATGGAACGCAGATACAAATTCTTGAATGGAGAATGAGAGCATCCACATCATACCAGCCTACTAGATAAGCGATAGCTTTTGGGTTAAACTATGAGAGTATTGCAGCTTTTTCAATAGCAGAATTTACAGACCACGTAACAAGGAGAAGAAGAATGAGTCGCTTTAACCTCGATCATATGACCTGGGAAGACGTGGACAAACTCGATAGAGATAAAACGATTTTTTTCTTACCATTCAGTCCAATAGAAGAACACGGACCACATCTTCCCTTAGGAACGGATTTCTATGGCGCCAGGGATGCGGCGGAACTGGCAATACAAATGGTAAACGAAGAAGAACCTTCGCTGAATTATATACTTATTCCATGTATTCCGCTGGGGTGCACAGAGAGCACCATGGACTTCCCTGGTACAATATCAGTCCGCGGAAAGACTCTAGTCCGCATCATCTATGATGTTTGCTCCTCCCTGGCTCGACACGGTTTTAAATATGTTATTATCTCAAACCACCATCTTGATATGGTTCATGTTAAAGCAATATCAGTAGCTATTAATAAAGTAATGAGTAAATATGATATTACGGTATACGAACCGGGCAGTGCGCTGGTATATTCCGGAAAATTCCAGGAGGAAACAACCGGTGGAGAACCTGATGCCGGTGCTCATACAGAAATTCATGCTGACATTAAAGAAACCTCGTATATTAAATATAAGTATCCCGAACTTCTAAAAGACTGTTATAAAGACTTGCCGCCCTGCTACGTGGATATCAGGAAGTCCTTTAAAGAAGGAAACAAAGGCTTTAAACAGATGGGCGCTGAAAAGGGATACATTGGAACCCCGGCAGAAGCGACACTGAAACGCGGTAAAGTACAACTGGAACAATGGTCTTCTTTTCTGGCGAACTCAGCATTAAGACTCTATAAAGGAGAACAGTTGCCACAAATAAATCAACGAATGAGGTCTGTATTTAAATACCATGTGAAGCTGGATTAGGGAAATAAAACCGTACAGGGCATAAAGA
>CAZQRP010000022.1:0-59801 GCA_964596125.1 uncultured Dehalococcoidales bacterium
CTTATCTTCATAAGACACTATTATAAGTGTCCGTGATCTATCTGAACTAGCTCAGCAGCATAAGTACTTCTTCAGGCCAGTTATCAGATGGTAGCAGGTTTGACTAAACTTGACTAAACGGGAAGTCAAGGTATAATAATGCAGCGGCAAATTTCACGAAGATGCGGATTACCGGTGGTATAGCTAGAGGACAGCAGTTGAAATTACCCAGGAATTATGTGATCCGGCCGACAACAGACAGGGTAAGAGAAGCTATTTTTTCCATGGTGGCACCCCATGTTGATAACGGGTCACATGGGCTTGACTTGTATGCTGGCAGTGGTGCCCTGGGCATTGAAGCCTTAAGTCGCGGTGCAGAATGGATCGATTTTGTTGACCAGGAACCCAGGTGTTGTGCTATTATTAGGCAAAATCTGGAAAAGGTTGGGCTTGTAGAGAGATCTCATATATATTGTTGTAGTGTGGGCAAAGCCTTGACCTTTTTAGACCATAAATATGACATTATATTTATGGACCCGCCCTACTCTGATAGGGCTATAGAAAGTACTGTAGCACAACTGGATAGCTCGAAATATATGAATGAAAGAACATTACTGGTGATTCCCCATTCTTCCCGCTTTTCTATGGCTCAGAAGTATGGTTGGTTGAGCTTGGCTAAAGAAAGGCGACATGGTGACACTTGTATTTCAATATATCAAAGGGAGGGCTCCAATTGACTACTGCTCTGTATCCTGGAAGCTTTGATCCGATAACAAACGGACATATTGATATCATAAATCGGGCTTCAGCTCTATTCGACAAGTTGATTATTGGTATCTATGATAGGCCTCTAAAAAACGTGTTATTTAAGACCGAAGAGAGAGTTAATCTAGCTAAACAGGCAGTAAGTAAGCTTAATAATGTTGATGTCCTGTCTTATTCCGGACTTACGGTTGATTTTGCCAAAAAGATAGGGGCAGGCGTTATGGTCAGGGGGCTGAGAATGAGTTCTGATTTTGAGCGAGAGTTTGAGATGGCAATGATGAACAAGAAGCTGGCGCATGACATTGAACTGGTCTGTTTTATGGCAAACCTGCAATACCAGTTCCTGAGCTCCAGCCTCCTTAAGGAAGTAGCCCAGCTAGAGGGCTGCCTGGATGGTATGGTACCTGACCATGTTGCTGCCGCTTTAAGGACCAAGTTCCACGAAATGGTATGCTGAGTATAGTGAAAGGGGGTGTTGCTCTAGGAATAATATAAGATCACTTCACGTGTATTCGTTTACAGGGTACCGTAACAAGGGTATCCAAAATTAAAATGACAAGGGGGTTACATTAAGAAATGGCGTACAAAATTACCGATGATTGCATCAGTTGTGGTGCTTGCGAGTCAGAATGCCCTAATGAGGCAATAAGCGAGGGTGAAACAATCTATGTTATTGACAATGGCAAGTGTACAGAGTGTGTAGGTGCTCATGATTCTTCCAAGTGTGCTGAGGTATGCCCTGTAGATGCCTGTATCCCTGATCCTGATAAAAAAGAAAGCCATGACCAACTACTGGAAAAGTGGAAAAAACTTCATCCCGGTGAGACACCGGCATCTACGTAATCAAAGATTAGAAATATTAACAGTCTGAAGAACCAGTACAGCTATCAGTGGATTGAGGTCGAACATCTCTGCTCGGGTATAAAACACCGAATCGGGATAAGGGGTGGCCCGATAATTCGATATTAGATAGCTAGTAATGGGTTATGCTGATAAGGCGAAGACCAGGACAAAGTAGCTCTAGTACTATGATGAAGATGGGTAGCTGACAGGTAATTTGGATCAGTAGAAATAGGGCGACCGTTACTATTTTGTTCCCAGGATTTTAGCTTTATCATATGCAGCAATGACAGCCTGAAGCAACAGGGAGCGCAATCCACCTGTTTCCAGTTGTAGAAGTCCCTCGGTGGTTGTTCCTCCCGGTGAGGTCACCATGTTTCTTAATTCGGCTGGATGTTTAGCCATTACTTTAATAGTTTTGGTTGAGCCTATAGTTGTCTCTAATACCAGTTTCTCAGCTATATTTCTCGGTAGGCCAATATGGACGCCGGCATCGATCAGGGCCTCTACAATAAGAAAGATATAAGCTGGACCACTGCCGCTCAGGGCGGTTGCCATATCTATGTATTTTTCGCTGTTGACATAGAGTTCCTCGCCTAAAGAGGACAGGATCGATTTCGCCAATTCTCTCTGCTGCTGGTCCACCTCGGTTGTAGCCGTCCATACCGTTATACCTTCACCGATTTGGGATGGCATGTTGGGCATCGCCCTGACGAGGCAGGGATGGTCTAAACCCTGGCGTAAGCTGGACAAACTGGTACCGGCCACTATAGATAGAAACAATTGCTGAGGTGACAGTTTCTTCAATTCGCCCAGCACGGTGTTAACGTCTTGTGGCTTTACAGCCAAAACGACTGCCTCGGTGCTACCAATTGCCTCATTGGCATCTGCTGTGGTTGTAACGCCGTACTCCCCATTCAGGGCATCTCGACGTAATTGGCTAATATCACACACAGTGATATTAGCTGGTTCAGCCACATTGTTAGCTATAAGCCTCTTAATCAGGGCCTCTCCCATTATACCGCCGCCGATAAAACATATTTTCATTTTTACCTCCTATCGCCAAAAATAGCACGGCCGATCCTTATTATGGTTGCTCCTTCCTCAATAGCTACTTCAAAGTCATCGGTCATTCCCATAGAAAGATGTTCCAGGCCCAAACGGTCACGTATATGGTGTAACTCCTGGAAAGCGGGCCGAACATCTTCGGGATTATACACCAGTGGGGCAATAGTCATAAGCCCTTTTATCCTTAAATTAGTTAGTCGATTTATCTCATCAACAGCTTCGTTAACTTGATCAGAGGAAAATCCCTGTTTGGTTGCTTCTCCAGAAACGTTAACCTGGAGCAGAACAGGCAACGGTTTTTGGGCCTGTTGATCGAGTATCCTGGCTAACCTGACGGAGTCGACGCTGTGGACTATATCGAACAAATTTGTCACGAGCTTTGCCTTATTGCTCTGGACATGACCGACCATGTGCCAGGTGACATAAGGCCTGATCTCTGATAGTTCCTCTATCTTCTCCTGTGCTTCTTGAACCCGGTTCTCGCCGAAATCCTTTATGCCGTAATGGAAAGCGGTTCTCAGTACTGAAGCTTTCCGCCATTTTGTCACGGTTACAAGCGTGATGTCGTCGGGCGTTCTATGGCTTCGCTCACAGGCTTTAATGATGCGGCACTGAACCTTCTTGAGGTTTTCTTGAATACTATCCATGAACGTCTATCTTTTATTATATTGTTATATTATTCTAGATACTAGTCCTGAGAGTTGCCATCAGTAGTATAGTTATATACGCTGTTATTATACCTTAAGAAGTACCCTACGAGTATTCGTTTAAAGTAACAGGATACAATATCTCATTCTGATGGTTTCTTAAATCTTATTGTGTAATTCCAGAAGCTTCCAGAGATTTCATCTAAAACAAAACCTGCTTCTTTGCCTTCACGAACGGTAGTAGATTTCCAGGGGTAATAGGGATCGGGGAAAAATTCTGTTACTGCAAGGATCCCACCTGGTTTCAGTACTCTTCTGGCTTGCTGCAACACTTTGTTCCGATCAGGTATTTCTTGAAGGACCGTTATCATATATACCAGGTCCAGAGAGTTGTTATCAAATGGCAATTTATATGCGCTGCTGGAGATGAGTTCAATGTTAGTGATATTTTTATTTACGGGTCTGGACAGCTTGTTCTGTAACTGCATTACCATTTTCGGCTGAATGTCCAGAGCATGAAAGGTACCTTTCTCTCCGACCACCCTGGCAATAAACGTGGTAAATGCGCCGCTTCCGCATCCGACCTCCAGAACGTTCATACCTTCTTTAATCCCACTGCGTTGTATCAGTTTATCGGGCGGTTGTAACTTTCTTCTAAGGTTGCTGTCAAGGAAGGGGCCGATGAAAGCGGGAGCGGGGATAGGAAACAGCTTTTTTACTATTCTGATGATGACCAGGTATAAAAAATAAGCCCCAGAATTATTAATAGAACGTTCAGTATCATTAATAATCCATCAATTGCTACCCGAGTCTATATCCACTTCTTTCCCATGCTTCTCTCATGACGGGATTCTTCTCAAGATATCTATCGACCATTGATTTGGGAACGCTGTTGCCGGGACAGGAAAAGTTAACGCATTTAGAGCAGAAATGATTGGTCAAAACATAGAAGAACTGAAGTCCAGCCATGATGGTAGCCAGGGTAACGCCGATCAATCCCAAGAGGGCATACAGCCCGAATTCTTCATATCTCACTGACATGGTCCAGATTCCGTAAGCTTCTACCAGTACCGGGAAGAGCGAGATAAACGTAAAAAATAACAGTAGAATCGTTTTTTCAAACTTGTTCATTGGTTCAGGCCTGTACCGCCATAGCTTCGGCGACCCCGGAAGCGCCCAGCAATGTAATGTCTTGCTATCTTCAGCCCAGTAAGGACAGTGCGAGCAGAGCAAGCGAGTTTCAATGCCCAGCCCCCACAGGGCAATGCAGACGACTGCAAAGAGTATCAGTGGCCACCAGTCACCGGTCAGAAGCCCTATCAATACAAGCCCAAAAGTCGCTATAACAAGGGAAGGTAGCTGGTTCCATATAAAAAAACGGAACTCTTTAGGGCTAAAGCGGCAGCCAAGTTTATTGTGGAGACTGCAGTTTGCACAGTTTCGTTCATCATCCCATGTACAAATATTATATGGACTGCTGTTGCTCATAACCTGCAAATCATTCAGATCACTTGAGTCCATTTAACTATTTCATCCGGTAACGTCTTTATTGGTAATTCCAGTTGTTAGGCCTGCTCTTATTAAGATGACGTTATACCTGTTAAAGATAAAGCACTTATGATTGCAGTTAAGGTGCTCGGAACAACACATTCTCAATAATGCCTGTCACACTGAGTCGAAGCCCTGAACGAAGCGAAGGGACAGCGAAGCGTCTCAAAGCCTGATAACGTACAGGTTCTTTGCTCCGTTCTCAATGACTTATCATCCGTTTACCTGGCCACTCCTACCCGGTCACAATATTGACCAATTTTTGCGGGATATAGATAATTCTGGAGACCTTTTTTTCATCTATATAGGCCTTTATCTTTTCCTGGCTCAAAGCCAGTTCCCTGGCCTCGGCCTCAGTGATAGATACCGGCACGGTAACCTTATCTCTAAGTTTGCCGTTGACCTGGATAACCATAGTGACCTCTTCTTCTTTAGCCAGTCCCTCATCCCATTCTGGCCAGGACTGATTATGAATGCTGTATGGATGGTCTGTCTCTGTCCAGAGTTCTTCGGCAAGGTGCGGCGCTGTGGGCGCTAAAAGAAGCAATAAGGTTGTGACAGCTTCTTTCCATAATGATAAAGAGACCGTGCCCTGCCCTTGAACCCTGCCCAGATAATTAGTGAATTCCATAAGAGCGGCTAACATTGTGTTGAAGTGGAACCGCTCCATATCTTCGGTTACTTTTCTGACAGTCTTGTGTATAAAACGGGTCAACTCCTTTTCCACAGTCGGATCTATATTTTCTGGTGAATAGGTATCTTTTGCCAGACTCCAGACCCGGTTCAGCCAGCGGCTCATACCTATAATGCCATTATCATTCCATTCTCCCCCTTGCTCCCAGGGCCCGATAAACATAATGTAGGCGCGAACGGCATCGGCCCCAAGCTCGGCAACGTATGTATCGGGTGTTACTACGTTGCCCTTGGATTTGCTCATCTTCTCGCCGCTATAGATGATAATCCCCTGGTTGAACAGCCGGATAAAGGGTTCATCGAAATCCACCAGTCCGATATCTCGTATAGCTTTTACGAAAAAGCGGGCATAGAGAAGATGCATGGTCGCGTGCTCGGCGCCGCCGGTATACAGGTCTACCGGCATCCAGTGCTTCAGTTTGTTGTTATCGAAAGGAGAATCGTCTGTGTCCGGACTCGTATATCGCAGGAAGTACCATGAGGAGCACATGAAGGTATCCATAGTGTCCGTTTCACGCCTTGCTGGAGACGAGCAGTGGGGGCAGGTGGTGTTAACAAAAGGCTTGCAATATTTTAGAGGGGACTCTCCGGTAGGCCTGAATTCGGCGTCGGAAGGTAATAGAACGGGCAGGTCCTTCTCTGGCACGGGAACGACTCCGCATTTGTCGCAGTATATGATGGGAATAGGCGCTCCCCAGTAACGCTGCCGCGAGATAAGCCAGTCCCGCATACGATACGTAACAGCCCGTTTGCCCCAATCTTCACTGGCCAGGAAATCGCAAATGGCTTCGGCTCCCTGTTCACTGGGCAGACCATTGAACTGCCCCGAATTAACCATAGTGCCGGTTTCAGTATAGGCGACTTCAAGCTCATTACCGTCCCACTCAGGCGGTGCAATAACGACGCGGATGGGGATACCGAATTTTCCGGCAAATTCAAAATCTCGTTGGTCATGAGCCGGGACGCCCATCACTGCCCCGGTTCCATAACCGGGCAATACATAATCGGCAATCCAGATGGGAACAGGCTCTCCGTTTAGTTTATTTATTACATAACTTCCCAGAAAGACTCCCGTCTTTTCTTTCTCTACAGACGTTCTTTCTATCTCGGTCTGTCTCTGGGCCTGGAGTATGTATTTTTCTACTGCTGACTTATGTTCTGGAGTGGTAAGCACAGGTACCAGCGGGTGTTCGGGAGCCAGGACAAAGAAGGTCACGCCAAAAATAGTGTCAGGACGGGTTGTAAATACCCTTATTTCCCTGGTATCTATACCCTCGTATTCAAGGCCAAAGGCGATCTCTGCACCTGTGCTTTTGCCGATCCAGTTTCTTTGCATTATCTTTATCCGCTCCGGCCAGTCTATGGTACTGTGATCGAGAAGTTCTTCGGCATATCTGGTAATTCTAAAGAACCACTGCTCCAGGGATTTTCTGATGACCGGTGTACCGCAGCGTTCACATTCCCCTTCACCGACTACCTGCTCGTTAGCCAGTACCGTCTGGCACTTTGGGCACCAGTTGACCGGTGCCTCACCTCGATATGCCAGGCCGGCCTGATAGAGCTTGAGGAAAAACCACTGAGTCCACTTATAATAATCGGGCAGACAGGTAATTACTTCTCTGCTCCAGTCATATATCGCCCCGATACTTTTAAGCTGCTGCCGCATATTTTCGATATTTTCCATCGTCCAGCTATAAGGATGAATGCCACGGCTTATAGCCGCATTTTCAGCCGGCAGCCCGAACGCATCAAAGCCCATAGGATGAAGTACGTTATGGCCTTGCATCCGTTTAAATCTGGCCTGGACGTCAGAAGGTGCCATAGCATACCAGTGGCCGATATGGAGGTCTCCAGACGTATAGGGGAACATGGTCAGGGCGTAAAATTCGGGCCTGCTGTCATCTTCCTTGACGTTATAAATGTGGTCGGATGCCCATCTCTCCTGCCAGTTCCGCTCGATTTCTTGTGGATTATACTTGAGGAAAGCTTTCATAACAGGCAGATTTTATCCCGTTATAACTATTACGTCAACCTGCCTGCCCAGATTACCAGTAAACATCTGAGATGGGTATACAGTAATTTCCATAGGAGGCGTTAATACTAAGCCTGTATCAATAAATAGTGACTGTAAGCAATCATTGTATCTGTTTTTATAATAAACATATCTATTAAAGCTGGAACTTCTACTTACCTGTTTTCCGTTTGGCCATAGTATTGACAAGCTCATAAATGAAGACTATATTTAAGCTGATCGTATGACTTGAGATAAGAAACGGCTCAGGTGAGAGCAGGCTGGATGAGAAGTAGCAGGGGCACCGGAACTGGTGGATGGTATTGTATTGGCTGGTGCCCTTTTTGATATAGTTTTAGCAATTAATGGTGAATGAGTGATGCCTGTGTGAGGTTTGTACAACGCTGCTTATTATTTAAATACAATCGAAAGTACAATAAAGGAGGAAAGTATGAGCTGGTATATAATGGTGTTGAAAAAGTACGCTGTGTTCAGTGGGCGGGCACGTCGGAAGGAATACTGGATGTTCATCCTCTTCAACTTCATCTTCGCTTTAGTGCTGGGTATTCTCGATAATATCATTGGAACTTCGAACGTGCTCGGTACTATCTACAGTCTGGCTGTCCTGGTTCCCGGAATTGCTGTGTCAGTTCGCAGGCTACACGACACTAACCGCAGTGGATGGTGGGTTCTTATAGGTCTGGTTCCGCTGATCGGTGCTATTGTTCTACTCGTGTTTGTGGTACAGGATAGTCAGCCTGGGGACAATCAATACGGACCCAACCCGAAGGCTGATATGGCATAGATACCCAGCAAGGTGCTATTTATTGAACGCAATTATAACTTTTAGGACTGTATTAATTATAATTTGTCCAATTTCCTTTTCATTTTGTTCATCTTCCGATTGTTTGCTTTTGTCTCTTTTATAAGTATATCAAGTTTATCTTTTTTGCCAGCATCAATCCACAGATAAACAAAGATGCCGATTAATGCTATAGCAATAGCCAACAAAGCTCATGCAGACAAGTTAGTGGTCTCCATTATTTGAGTCATATATGCAGATAGAATGGCATTTACAGTTGGAATGCTTGATGGCATGATGCAGGCAATAATAGCCATGCAGTAGTGATTAATAAGGTTATTCGTTTTGTAGTCATTTTCACCATATATTATCATTCTACATCTACCTAATATCAATATAACAATCATAATTCTAAGTTGGCATGACAATTTGGTTTTTCCATCCTATTTATCCGGGGTGAATACTGTCCTCCGGTTAGAAATATTAGCCAATACCCCATTTTTTTCTTACCCTCTCGACAACGTCTGGACTATCTGCCACTACTTTTGGAAATTCCCCCTGCCACTCATATGGTCTACAGGCGTTAATTACTGCCCTCGAGGTGGAGAAGGCTTCGGCAGGTCTGCGGATTATAGGGTCAGTAGGGCCAGACCAACAATCACGGATTATGTCTATATCCTTCCGCGGGTCTACGCGAAAGCATATGGCGCGTATTACTTCCTCTATATCGGAAGGGTCTACATCTTCATCCACAGTAATTATGTACCTCCCATAGCGGGCTGCTACTCCGCCAGTTATAGCTGTCATAGCTGCTCTCTTAGCATGCCCGGCATACCGTTGTTGAATTGAAATTACAACCCACATTCCTGCTGATATATCACTAAAATAGACAGCTTTGACATCAGGGACTCCCGCATTTACAAGGTCGTTGAATAATGCTGCACTCTTGAACAGGGATGTCACACAAAAATCATGCTCTGGGGGTTGCCCCAGTATAATAGGACTGTTTCTATAGTACATCCTCTCTACTTTGATGATTGGCTTTGGTGCTCTTTCGCAGAAATGTCCCGTCCATTCTCCAAAAGTACCCTCATCCCTCATTTCGCCAGGAGGACACCATCCTACCAGCACTATTTCACTGTCAGCGGGTATAGGCAAGCCGGTTACCTCATCTATTATTACATTAACGGGCTCATTCATAATTGCCCCTATGAGCGGGTATTCCGTTCCTTCAGGAACCTGAGTTGAAGCTATCAAATAAGTTATAGGATGATGCCCGAGTGACACTGCCACAGGACAGGCCTGTCCTGTGGCATGATATTTTTCGCCTTGAATTCTACCATGTTGGCCCGGCTCGATATTAAGGCCCAGGGTGTTCCTATCATGGACCATCACACGATACGTACCCAGGTTTACTACTCCTGTGTCAGGATCCTTCGTTATAACAGCATCAGCTGTGCCTATATATCTACCTCCGTCTGTGGGATGCCATTTTGGGGCAGGCAGCCGCAAGATATCTACATCTTCTCCTGAAAGTACGTTCTCGAGCACTGGTCCTGTTTTTACCTGTTGGGGTTGGAATGCATCCATGTTGGCATACCACTTCGGTAACCATTGCCGTATCTCCTCTATTAACTTAAGCTTCGGTTCCATATACGGGATGCCCAGCGTCAATGCCACTCGCTTCGATGTGGAAAGAGTACCGGTAACTATCCTGAAGCCGGGAGGATAGTCCTTGATATTGTCGAACAGGAGGGCCTTCCCCTTAGCTTTGCGGTTCAAGCTGGTAGCACAACCGATTTCTTCATCCCAATCGGCACCATCGATCCTTTTAAGCTCTTCTTCCTTATCCATTTTAACCAACCACTGTCTTAAATCATCTACCATTTTATTTCTTCTCCTCCATAATGATAGTTGTATATAGTATTATTATCGTCGTTAGCCTGCCGAATAAAGGATACCACTTCATAAGTTAGAGTTACCAGTATTATAGCCTCAGGAGCAGGTAGTATGTAGTCTAACGAGCTATGAGGACGAACCTGATTGTACTCCCTTCTCCACTACTCAATCAATAGCTTAGCTTCAGTTAACGTGGTAAACACCTCCCGATTCAAAAGCTCGTTTCTCAACTTCCCATTGAAGGATTCTATATAGCCGTTCTCCCAGGTACTCCCACAAGTAGACAGACGGGTAAAGACTGTGTTGCGTTGTGTCTACTTTACCCGGCTCAGGTCACCAACAAACACCTGAGAGAGATATACGGTAATTATTATGGTAGGCGCTGGTAGTAAGTATATAGATGGGAAGAGGGGACTGTGAGGAATCGTTGTGCCTGTTCTTTCAGGTTTTAGTGCTTACTCAAATTGAAACCCTTTTTGAGTAAAAACCCGAAAACAAGCATCCACCACCTCGATATCATAGAGGGCACCCTTGTTCTGCGAGATCTCCTGTAGTGCGTTTTCTATACCCAGGGAAGGCCGGTAAGCTCTTCGAGAGGCCATAGCCTCAACAACATCTGCTACACCCAGGATTCTGGCTTCCAATACAATATCCTTGCCGGACAGGCCCACAGGATATCCGGAGCCGTTCATCCTTTCATGGTGTTGAAGCACCGCTTCAGCCACTGGCCATGGGAATTCAATATTCTTCAACATGTCATAACCCAGTGATGGATGCATTTTGATGACACTGAATTCAGCTTTTGCCAGTTCATTGGGATTGGTCAGGATTTCAGCGGGTACACGGACCTTACCTATATCATGAACCAGCCCTGTCAAGTAAAGCCCATCAATCTGATTCTCTGTGAGGTTCGTCTCTCTGGCTATAGCACAGGCAAGCTGGGCCACGCGTCGTTGATGACCGATGGTGTAGGGATCCCTCAATTCGACTGCCATAGACATGGCCCGGATAGTGTCTTTCTGGGCTTTTAACAGACTTTCTGCATACAGGCGGTTGTGCTCCACCGCCTGCTTGCGCTCGGTTATGTCGCTTATTATCGCTAGGATCTCAAGGGGCTGTCCGCTTGAATCACGCAGGAAACTGCATTTCATCTCGACTGGAACCAAAGAGCCATCCTTGCGAATTAAATCAAGCTCCAGCATCCTGGATGTGGAAAGGTCCTTATAGTCCTTTTTATCTGCAGTCATCTCCTCCGCGATGGCCTTCGTGACAATCTCAAACGAGGCTGAGGTAAAGACGTCTTCCATAGTCCTGTTCATCGCTTCCTCGACACTGTAGCCCAAAAGGCGGGTGATGGAAGGGCTAGCAGAAATGAGCCGCATGTTCGTATCGATAGTCAAGATGGCGTCTGCAGCGCTCTCAGTAAGTATACAGTAGCGCCTTTCACTTTCCCGTAGTGCCTCCTCCACTGTGTTAAGCAGCGTTTCTACTTCCTGGAATTCAGGGGGTCGCCAGCACAACGCTGCCGATTCGCTAATGGATTTCTCTGTTTCTTTTGCCATTATCCCTTACATCTCTTGCGCTTTCCAGTATAGCTACGCATGTCGAGCAATTGTATCCAAAGCCTAGGTAGGTTGGTTGGTACATTTCCTTACCTCACTATTACCCGTATACAATATAATGAATGTTCCCGGTTCGATACATCACCATTTGGTACTTTTTGCTGGATGACTTTAGTCCTATAGCAAGTATCGCTTTTAAATGGATGGGAGTTACTGCACTGAAATTATAAAAATCCCTCCTTTGTCTTGTTGTCGTCACTGGAACAAAAACCTGGAAATATACCAGTACCCTGGTTCAACTCTTTTTTCTCTGGCAGACCTTATCCGGTGTTTTCAGGATGAACAAGTGTTAGTTTCCTATACAAGTACTGTACAGGACCCCGGGAACCTGCTGATTTAAGAATCAACTGGCACTTTAAGGTTCAGGTCTTCTAGAAGACATTGTATGCTCTTGAGCAGATCCGAGCCCTTCTCGGTGACTCGGTAATTGAAGTGCGAGTTGTCCAGTGTAAACTGGTCAATGCAGTCGTTGGCAAGAAGTAAGCCTAAATATTTTTGTACTTGGGAGTAACTTGTATTAGCACGATACATGATTTCAGTTTTTCTAGCGCCATGTTCCCCAACTTTAAGTATATCCGCTATTATCTCGATACTGGAACGCCTGCTTTTCATCTATTTGCTTCCCTTCTGTGCCCTGGTAATCCTGTTGTTACTTTACTATCCTCCCGACCTCAACACACATTTCATAAATTACTTCATTACCATTCTCACCTCGCCGCTTTATTCCCCAATTATGTTTCCATAGTAGGAAAGGGAGAAAGTTATTAAGTTCGTAACGCAAAGGCATACCTGGATCACAGCTCCCCTTGTGGTGTATAGAAATATTACAGAAGGTTTCCTCTGATGCAGGCTTCTCGCAAGATGCGATGGCGAGTTTCCAGTCCTCTATTCTTCTACCACAAGAGTCACAGATAAGTATCGGGGAAGCTCCTTCTTCATCATATTTTAATGCCAGTCCCATTCTATTCCCTCTCTACTTATTAGTAACGGTTGCCGGTCAATATTCGTCAGATGTTATTCGTACAATACAACGTATCCCGAGCTCACATATAATCAAAATAAAAAGGGCACCAACCATCGCCATCAAAGCGATCCCAGTGCCCTTGCTACTTCCCATCTTCCTCATCCAACCTGAGTTGTTTCTTACTTCACATCACATCTGATAATTCCACTATAATCTTCGGTTACTGGTTTGTCAACACCCGTCTTACCGGTAAATCCTTCTCATATTTATCCTGGCATATTCTCCGTTAGCCTTGCATTACTTCCCCGCTACTCCTGCAGGTAAAAAGAACGAGAAGGACTTTATCGCATTGTGTCTATTCCACGTTCTACATATGGTACCGTAATTTAGTTCGGAGTCCATTATTTCATCCGGTATATATTGCGCCTGTGAAATGATGACCCGGAGATGTATAATCCAGATTATATAAATGGGACCCGGAATGTATGAGGAGGTACCAGAATGGATGATATAATGAAATCTATGGCCAATCCGTTTCTCATGTGGTTATTCGCCTTACTGGGGGACGCCTTTCTCATCGTTGGCATTGCTACCGCAGTAAGCGAAGTGTCTATTGCTTGTTTTACTCCTACAGCATGGCTCTTACTGGCTGTCATCAGCTATCTGATTATGGTCTGGGTTGTTACCCTGCGTATATTGATTCGGGTTGAGAGCCGGGAGGTAAGCTGAGTGGGATAAACGTGGAGCAGATTAAGAGATTTGCAGAGACAGAAATTTGAATCACTGGTACTCCGGGCGCTAGAAGAACTACCGGCGGAGTTCCAGCAGAAGCTGGAAAATGTGGATGTAGTAATAGAAGACTGGCCCAGTGCGCTGCAGCTTAACAGGTTACGAATAAAACATCCCGCTCAACTGCTGGGCCTCTACGAAGGGGTCCCGAAGACAAGTCGGACACGAAGTTATAATCTGGTACTGCCGGATAAAATTACCATATTCCAGAAACCCATTGAGGCCAAATGCCGTTCTGACCGGGACATTGAAATGGAGATAGGCAGGGTAGTACGTCATGAAATAGCTCATCATTTCGGCATCGGTGATGAGACCTTGCGAAGAATAGAAGGCAAGAGGCCCGGGAAAAAGGAATACAGAGGTAAAAGCTGAACTATAGATGGTCCGGCCTGAGCCGGCTAATTAGTTTGGATTCCATCTTCCTGGTGCCGCTTGACAGTCCAAACACAGTCCCGAGTTGAAGCGTTGGAGACATAGCCGAACTATTCTGTACAAGAGGGAGATAGTGAATTATTGTAGCATGGTTTTTCTGGCTTGTTTTGCCAGGTTTGAGGCTTGATAATAGTCACCTCTATCAAAGGCAACGGTTGCCTGCGCAAGAAGCTGTCGCCCCTCGTCAACTCCTTTTGTTCTTCCTTCGTTTAACGCTTTATCCATCTCACTGCTCGCTTCTTTGATAATGCCCCAACTCTGAGAGGCGATGTCAGCTTTCTCGGAGGTTGTGATGTGGACTTCATAGCTACGCCGCATAAGTTTATGCGCGGCTGACAGCTTTACTAAATTAGGAGTTTTGCCTTGAGAAATATTACGGTCCAATTGGTGTCGTCCGCAGCCATCCCAGCCGATTAGCAAAATGGTTTGGGGTGCCTGATTAAAGTCAGGATTGGGATTACAGTATAAAACAATACATGTTATCAGGAGCAATAGAGCGATTGCTTTTATACTGAAACCATATTTCATTTCGGTCTTTCGTATCAGAACATTATCATATACTAATAATAATCTGTTTTCCCTTCTTTTACTATTGTCAATACCCGAACAATTTTTTTACTTTTAGTTGCAACTGTAAGAGCTGAAAATAGTTTTTTGTTTATCTGAAAGGGACTATCTTTATTATGATGTCTGGTAGGTCTGAGTACGCTTTTCTCTATAGTATGGACGCCTCTAAGTCCCATTATTGATCTGGCCATGTTACCTGTTTGAAATAACAGGCTGGGTATCCTTTCCTCCGAATACCCAGCCTGTTAAAGAATCCCATTACTTCTTTGTTTCGCTAAACTCGTTTTCCATACCTCCTTTTACTCATTTTTTCCCAGATTGTCGTCTAGGATATTTCCTGTGCCAGTGTCTTCTTTTGCGCAGCCCTTCTCTTTTGCCGTTGCCGTGCTTCGCGTACAACCTGATATAGACCACTAACGTTTATGTACCAGATAAACGCTATCGGGAGGATGATAATGGGTGCTGCTAAAAGTATTGCTACTATAAGTTCCCACTGCATTGTCTTCACCTCCTTATATTGTAATTTGTTTTTCCCTCGACCTTTCGCTTACAGGTTATCACCGAGTAATGGCACTGACTTCCGCTGTAATGCTTATTTCACATGTGTAGAAGTACCAGAAATATATGCTAATAACTAATACATTGTGCTTATCTATGGATATTTGTGATAGGTACATATACTTACTCCAGCTATAAATTAAATAGCTTGTTATATACACATTATTCATTTCAGAACTGGTACTGCGCTATCCGGGCTGATTTATGTCATTTAAGACTTTCCAGTTTTGGATTGTCTTGAGAAGGGTATACCAGCTTGCCCTGGCTGTAGTTATAGACGGGTACCTTATTCTATGGAGAAAGATATATGTGATTTAGAGAAGTATCATCAACAGGCTATCTAACTGGAGGCATCCAGTAAAAACAAGTTCATCCCCAGCATTGTTTTCGTAGTAGCGTGGGAACAGTGGAAGTGTCAGTTTGGCTGCGATTATTAAGTTGAAAGTTATTGCTGTTCTCGGGATACCTCAATTACCGAACAAATAAAGCTGATGACTGCTTGCTGCCATGGCACTATACTATTCAGAAGCTCCCGCAAAATGATTCCAGATTTGCGGGAGCTTGACAGAAATGGTTCGATTGGATAAAGGACTTATTAGTCCCTCTCCCAGAGCTTGTGTTATTTCTGATGATGGTTTATAGCTATTCACAGACCTGTCGCTTTATAAACTTTACATAATGCGGTTCTAAGCGGCCAGCCTCCGTTTATTCTGTTAAGATGATCTATTTCATCATCGATGACAACATTGATGTTTGATTCCCAGACGCCGTGTAGCCAGGGTTCCTCGCCTCGCATCTCCGGGTACCACCACCCATGCTGAGTCGATACTACCTTGGGATCAATGCCATCAAACAATTTGCATTTTTGCCTGACTCTTCCTCTTAAAGTTTCTATCCAGACCCAGTCTCCATCGTTGATCTGCAGTGTTGCGGCAGTTTCGGGATGTATCTGCATAATCGGATATGGATGCTCCTTCCTGAGTGATGGAATCTGACGGTGCTCCGAATGGTAGAAGGGATAATGCCGCATACCGGCGATTAAAATCAGAGGATACTCTTGAGCCAGGTCAGGACGGCTTATCGGGCTTTCGGCAGGTTCATAGTATTGTGGCAGCGGATCATAGCCAAGCTGCTGGAATACCTGGGAATACAGTTCCGCTTTACCCGAGGGAGTACCAAAGCCAACCTTTTCATATTTTTTCTCTTCTTTTGGCCAGTGATAATAACCACCTTCGGCGCACAGTTCTTTGAGAGTCTTCCCCATAGGTTTCAATCGATCGTCAAACGCTTCTTCCAGTGTCTTCCATGGCCAGTATTTTTCCTGACCCAGTCGCATCCCTAGACCTCTCCAGAAGTCATAGTCGGGCCTCCGATCATATTCGCCTTCAACCTGGGCAGGCATAACTGCCTCGTTACAGTCGACAAAGTTAAAAGTGTCGGACCAGGTGTGGAGTGTTGCCCTCTCTATCCAGCTAGCGGGTGGAAATACATAATCAGCCAGCTCTGCAGACGGAGTCATCCAGAAGTCCGCGACCACATAAAGGTCCAGGTTCTTAATTGCCTGATATACCAGTTTAGCGTTTGCCTGAGTTAACAGGGGGTTACTAGATACGCTGATCATTGCCTTTACCGGATAGGGATCGCTGGTAATCATGGCACGGTAAACACTCGGACCATTGGCGAAGGCAACATGAGCTTTGCCATATTTTGCCTTGGCGTATTTTTCCATGATCAGGTCGAACCCGGGAAAAGACTGCAGTCTAAATCGGTCGATCCCGATCTGTTTTTTCTTTTGCTCCGGTGAAATATGGTCGTTCAGTTCAACGTCATATTCAGGCACCACACCTGATGGACCAGCACGGAGCTCCTCTCCGCCCCTGATATCTATATTTCCAGTAAGTATTGTCAGAATGGTTCTGGCGTGATAGGCTTCTATGGCATTCTGCAAATGCTCTATACCCATAGAATGGAAGATGTGAGCTGGCTTGGTGGTGGCGTACATAGTTACCGCATCCTTTATCTTCTCTTTGGGTATCCATGTAATTTCTTCTACTCTGCTCAGTGGATACTCTGCAGCCCTTTCCGCCAGTTCGTTAAATCCGTGGGTCCACTTTTCAACGAAATCCTTATCATAGAGCTTTTCCTTGATAATAAAGTTTATCATGCCCAGCGCTAAGGCAGCGTCCGTGCCTGGCCTGATCTGCAGCCAGATATCAGCCTTTTCGGCATCAACTGTCCTGCGGGGATCGATTACAATGAGCTTGCCACCTGCTTTCAAGAAGTCTTGAGTTGAGAAATATACATTACGGTAAGACTCCAAAGGATTTGTTCCCCAGAGTATTAAACATTTAGTGGTTTTACCGAAGCCACCAAAATCGTTCCACCAGCCTAATATTGCTACACCAGCAATACCAGTACCGTATCATATGTGCCCTTGCCCTATATTATTAGGCGTGCCAAAGAGGTTTAAAAAACGTGATCTGTATTCATCATGGGTCCGGTAGGTACCGCTGCTGCAAGCCAGCGTCTCGGCTCCATACTGCTTTTTCAAATTCCCCAGTTTCTCAGCAACTTCATCCAGTGCTTGCTCCCAGGAAATCTGCTCCCATTTGCCTTCCCCTCTTGCCCCTACTCGCTTTCGTGGATATCTCAGTCTGTCAGGATGGTAGTAATATTCGGGAGCATGCCGAGCGCGACTGCAGGCTGCAACAGTCCGTTGCATTTTTTCACTCCTGACTTCGTTTGTTACGCCTACCATCTTTTCGAACTTACCATCATTGACGTGCAGGTCAGCCTTGCAGTGGGAGTGACACCACATGCATACTGCTCTCTTGATTTCTTGACTCATGTTACTCCTTTACTATGATTTTTTATGAATATGGTCTGTTTAATGACCTGTCGCTTTTTTGCTATTACCAGGTTTTCCACTATTCCCGGCTAGTGCATCCAGTACCAGATTTTAAAAGACAATCATCACGGCCGGTTGCTGCAGGCAATCACCTTTCCTGTCGTAAACCAGCCGCGATTACAAAAAGGAAGGAAGAATCCCTTTGCTACAGTTACTACTATAACAGATAACGAAGGAGTAGTCATCATATGAAGGAATAATCTTTTAAGACGTTCAAATTATTATACTTTAGTATAATACTAATTAGAGAAGTCCTGTCTTCTGTGCCCGCACAATCGCCTGGGTGCGACTGCTGACGCCCAGCTTATCGAAGATGTTGCTGTTATGCTTTTTGACCGTGGCGATAGTGACGACAAGTTTTATAGCGATTTGCTGGTTGGAATAGCCTTCACCGATTAACTGAAGGACTTCAAGCTCGCGTGGGGTAATCCGGGTCTTGGGTTGAACTCTGAATTTCGGTATCTTTCCTTGGATCCGACCGGTTTTGTCGGCGAGCCTGTACGGCTCTTTTATATAGGCAGTCAGTAGCCTGTCTACATAGTCGCTCAAACGCGGTTTTTGAAGTATCCTTGATTTCAATTTGCTGAGCAGTGATTCTACTGGTTTACCGTCATCTAAAAATATACGCATAAAACCTTCCGGTTCAGCTAACTCAAGGGCGCGTTCCAGGCTGGCGTAAGAACGCAGTCCATCTCGATGTTGTTTATAGGCCACCGCCATCAGGGTGAGGGCTTCGATAACACCGTACGTCCGTCCTTCTTTTTCTGCATCTGCCAGGAACTGTACCAGTTGTTCAAGGGCCTGGGAAGGTCGGTGTTGGGCAATGAGAATGCGAATAGCAGTCATGGTTTTCAGCATCCGCATGTAACCGCCATCTTGTCCCACGTGTTGGTGGGCTATCTCCTCCATCCAGCGAACTGCGTTTGTTGGATTCCCTTGCTCGATCCAGGCCCGGGCCCGGTAAGCCGCAACCTCCATTTTTGCCAGTGGGTCTTCAAGCTTTTTGGCGGTCAGCTCTGCCTCATGCAGCATAACAAGCGCCTCGTCTATATTGCCTTGTGCTAGCTTCAACTTTGCAAACAACAGGGCACAATCCTTCGATATGTACAGGACACCGCCGAGCTTGGACAGTTTTAATGCTCTGTGCAAATACTCTTCTGCTTTCTGTAGCTCGTTTCTCTCACGAAATATATCGGCCAGCGTCAGGTAAATAGCAGCGGCGGCAGGCATATCCTCCATGCCTTCTTCACGAATAATGCGCAAGCCTTCCTGACATGTCTGAAATGCCTGGTCAAGGTGTCCCTGCGCCTGTTGAATCTGAGCTGTACGCTGCATAGAAACCATGGCAGCACTCCAATTTTTCCCTCTTTTTAGCAGGTCGGTAGCTTCGATGAACGCTGTCATGGCTTTAGCATAATGGCCTGTTTCCTGATAGGCGCAGGCGAGGCCGAACGAAGCCCATCCGCGCAGTTTTACCTTCGACTCAGGGACCATCTTAAGCCCCTGCCGGGCTAAGGTAATACCCTTATCGAAATCGCCCTTATGATAGGCAACAAAAGCCTTTAAAATAGCGATTTGTGCCGGAACTGTTGCATAATCCGGCGAGTCAACCGCCACATTCCCGGAAGTGATTAGACTGGTCCACGTGCTCTCGACCTCATCCAGAGTCGATTCGAGTTCACGCATCTGTCCCGTTAAGCACAATACCTGGCAACGAGCGATGTTTAACAGCGGATTAGAACGCACTCTGTCGGCAGGGAGATTGTCCAGCCAGTTTAAAACGGTACCAACTCCACCTTCGCTGATACTTTTTTTCCAGGTCTTCACGATCAACTGCTCAACTCTGTTGAAATCGCTGTTAATCAGTGCATGGTAAATAACTTCCTCCGGCAGGTCATTCCGGTCATACCAGTCTGCAGCACGGGTATGTAGCTCGGTAAACAGGTCAGGGTGCAATTGCTGCAGGCGACCGCGTAAAAAATCAGCGAAAAGATGGTGATAACGAAACCAGTGGCCGCGATCGTCAAGAGGGATAATGAATAAATTGATGCGTTGCAGGTGTCCCAGCATGGCATCGCTGTCATCTCTGTTGGTAACGGCATTGCATAGTGATGCGC
The DNA here is from genome assembly GCA_964596125.1 of uncultured Dehalococcoidales bacterium. GTDB lineage: Bacteria > Chloroflexota > Dehalococcoidia > GIF9 > UBA5629 > CAZQRP01. The sequence goes on from CAZQRP010000022.1 coordinate 20,210, forward strand.
AGAACCGCCTGAGAATGCCGGTCTCCAGCAGAAAGCTCCGAACCGACTCATGCTGACGTTCCAATAATTCTGTGGATAAATATTCGAGAATGTATCGGTCGCTGCCAGTGAAACTGGCAATGAATTCATGCTTATCGCTGCGGCCTTCCATTGAGAGTGCTGCCAGTTTCAGGCCGGTAGCCCAGCCTTCGGTGCGTGCGTTGAGGTTACTGATATCTTCCGGTTCTAAGTGTAACCTCATGATGTCATTTAGATATACCCTGGCTTCGTCCAGAGTAAACCGCAGGTCGTATGCCAGTAGTTCTGCCAGTTCGCCGCGGGCTCGCAAGCGGACAAGCGGCAATGGCGGGTTGACACGTGTAGAGATCACCAGCTTCAAATTTGCAGGTAAATGTTCGATGAAGAAAGCGAGACTATTGTGTATGGCAGGGGAAGAAATAGCTTGAAAGTCCTCCAGGACCAAAATGACCTTTTGGGACAATGACACAGCCTGGTTAATGAGGAGAGGCAATAGAGAACGAAGCCATTCTTCCAGAGTGGAGGTGGTTGGCTCCGAAGAGTGTAAAAGCTGGAGAGTTTTCCGCCCCAGGCCCGGCTCCACATTCTGGAGTGCTGTAATCAGGTACGTCCAGAAGCGTATTGCGTCATTATCGCCGTCGTCGAGGGAGAGCCAGGCAGCCTTCCTTTTATGAGAGGCAAGCCATTGACTTAGAAGCGTCGATTTGCCGAATCCGGCCGGCGCACAGACCATGATCATGCGGTTACCCGGCCGCAATCCATTGTCCAGCTTCCGTAGAAGGTGCGGTCGTGGGACCAGGTCCGGGCTTATTGGTGGGACGTGGAGCTTTGTGGTCAGGAGTGGCATAATCATCGTATCACCAGCCAAACGACCCTCACATATCAGGCCACAACGTCTGTGCTCATCACTGTAAGGTCTTTTCCGGCAACATTCTACCACGGATTGGCATGAGGTTAAACAGAACAAGTAAGCTAAAGTAGTTTTGGGTGGAGATAGAAGTCTCTTCGGCTTGATAATCTTACCGATTTGTCACAAGATATATCTTGTATATAAGATGTACAAGGGGACTGGTTATGGAACTTGACAAAGGAAAGAAGTTTTATGGTTCGGTAACGGTCAGTGAGAGAGATCAGGTAGTCATACCGTCCGGGGCCAGGAAGGACTTTGATATAAAGACGGGTGATAAGCTACTGGTGCTGGCTGATCTGGAAAAAGGTATCGTTTTTACCAAGTCGAACTTTGTGTTGAAATTGATGGAGGGGACACTGGACGCAGTAAGTAAGTTCGAAACCATAATTAAGGAAGGTCAGAGCAGTGAGGACCTGCAAGCGTAATCATGGGAGTTTAATCCCCGAACTATATAGAGGAAAGTAATGGTCAAGCCAAGAGTTCCGGAGACAGACCACGGCATAACCGGAGAGTTCAACACACAAGCATATGATGTTATGATGCGCTATTTTCGAGACAGGGGCTGGATCGAGACCAAAGATATCATACGGGAGGGAATAATCCATGGACGTGCCCTGGAAGTTGGCCCGGGACCGGGGTATCTCGGGTTGGAGTGGCTTAAGAACACGACGGACACTACCCTGAAGGGACTTGACATCAGTGAGGACATGATAGCATTAGCGAGACGGCATGCAGAAGAATATGGTTTTACGGGAAGGGTAGAGTATTTCAGCAGAGATGCCAGGATGATGCCATTTGAAGATAATCATTTTGACGCTGCGTTCAGCAACGGCTCTTTGCATGAGTGGGCACATCCGGAAGATATTCTCAACGAGATCGCAAGGGTCTTGAAACCGGGTGGCAGGTATATAATCAGCGACCTGAGGCGTGATATGGTTTTTCCGGTGAAGTGGTTCCTCTGGTTCATGACACGGCCAAAGGAGATGCGCTGGGGCCTCACCACTTCGCTCAATGCAGCGTACATCTTTCCTGAAGTCGAGAGCATTGTAGCAAAAACCAACTTACCGGGATGGCAGGTCAGGAAGAGTATTCTCGGTATAGTAATCTCCGGGCAAAAGCCGGATAGGGAACGTTCTTTTATAGACTAATGTAGGGCTTGTTGCGAAACTCCCTTTTCCGTTGATACTACCAGTTGGGATTGTGGTGAATATCATCACATGTCCAAACATACTCTGGGACATAATCATTCGGAAGATTGTTGCCATACTTTTCTAAATCAGACTTTAAATTTGCATAGGCAAATGCGATAGCTGGCTTGCCACAGATGTAACATTTTTTGCCCATGAACTCTTTTATCAATGCCTCGCGCCTTTTCCTGGCATTCTCCCATCGCATCGGTGTTATGCTTGAGTCATGGTAGTGTTTATCACATGCTGGCATTAGCTTACCATCGACATGCGATGGTAGCCACTGTGTAGCCGGTCTACCGCACCCGGAAATAACGCATTCCTCATAGTCATTGTCTATTTCGAGGTCTCGTGAGCCGAGTATCTTTGCTCTATTTTCAGTCATGGTCGTTCCTCCCTTCTATAATTGTATACCTAATGTATGCCCAAACTTCCATTATTCAAGCCGTTCATTTATTTCACCAGCGAACTAGCAGGGCGCTCTCATGACTGTAAATAGTGCCCGCATACCCCAATTCTATCACAAGAAAATGACCAATCATATACGAACTATCATTGTAGTGGTTGGTGGCACGGAGACCGGCTCTACCGGTAGCTATTAACACTTTCTTAAGCGATGTAGAGTTAAGCGGTCGGTACGTGTCCTGAAAAAGGTATCCTGTTTAGGGGAAAGGTATAGTGTGCTCATTCCAGGGAATCGAGCACCACACTAGTGATATAAATAAGTTTCTTGCCCAGTTCCTTCGTTTTCGAGGCATGGTTCAGATTGAAGACACAGAATGGACAGGCGCTGACTATGTTCTCTGCTGGCATGAGGTCCAATAAATCGGAGGCAAGTTGCATGGAAAGGTCGCGGTAGACCGAGCGTATGCCGGCCCCGGCCCCGCAGCAGGGAGCATTTGACCTGTTTCTTTCCGGTTCCTTTAGCTCTACTCCGCATAACCTGAGAAGCTCCCTCGGTTCATCAGTTATCTCCTCTCCCCGTGATAACCGGCAGGAATCTTGATACGCCAGTATGCGCGGGATCTTACGGAGCATCGAGGAATTTTCCTTTAGTTTATCGTAGATGACTTCCAGTGCGTGGTGTACAGAGAAATCGAAAGTGCCCAGCACTTCAGGGTAGAAGTATTTGAAGCATTTCAGGCAGCCGTTACAGGGGACGATTATGTGCTTGATGCCCAGCGACCTGAACCTTTCCACATTTTTTTGGAAGAACTCGCCTGCGGTATCTCTCCTGCCGGCTTCATAAATGTAGGTGCCGCAGCAGCCCTCATATTCTAGAATCATGAAGTCAACCCCGAGCTTTTTAAGAACAAGATAGGTGGAGGCGGCGGCTTCCTTCACCAGGTAGGAAGGAAGACAGCCCAAATAGAGCAGGCAGTCGGATTCCTTTTGGACGAAACCCTCGGGCAACCATTCCAACCGCGTGGCCGGGTCACCATTAACCGAGTTTCCCCTGTCGATGATTCCCCGGATTATATCGTCATGCCGTTTCAGTGGCCCGAAACCATGACGCACGAGCTCTTCTCTGGCCCGCTGGACTATCCGGGTGATGCTTATGTCCTCCGGGCAGACAGCCTCACATTGCAGGCACTTGGGGCAATTGTAAATGCTCTCAATCAGGTATTGGTCCGGGCTTTCTCCGTTACATATTCGTGCGGCAGTCTTCAGCCGGGATACAGGGGAGAACAGCGACTCGCCCGTAGCCCAGTATACAGGGCATACTTCCAGGCAGGCATCACACCTGGTGCAGCGTGAAATTTGTTGCTCTATATCCTCCATTTGTCATCTCGCGGGCTTTGCCCTGCGCCGACTAATCTGTTGCGGATGAACGGAGCGGCTTCCTGCGCAGCAGTTTCACAGCCCGTCGCTACCCGATTATCGAAGTACTCAAACTTGTATTTTATTTGATTCATCTGGTCCTAGTGTTTGTGATAGGCCCTTTTCCACGGCTCTTTTTCCGTGGCGAGGTAGTCTTTAACTGCTTCCTTCAGTGTATTTGCCGCCAGGAGGGCACAATGCTGGCTTTCCTCGGATAGTCCCCCCAGGGCTTCCAGTACATTGCTCTGGCCAATGTTCTGTGCCTGGATTATATTTTTTCCTTTCGCTAGCTGTGTGACCATGCTCCCTGCTGCGATAGTGGTGCCACAGCCATCGGTCATGAAAGTGGCATTGGCAATCATTCTATTCCGTACTTTGAGCCATATCTCCATGGTGTCACCGCAGGGGCCGGTTACCCTGGCAAAGCTATCGGCATCCTCCATGCTGCCCACATTTTTCGGGTCCATGGCATGTTCGACCATTGTCTCGGAATAGACCTTCATCATTTCGGCTTTCATTAATTCCTCGAACTTTTCCCATCCTGTCGTCATTGCTTTGTCTCCCTCTTACTTGGCCTTGGCGGATATCACTTGAACGAGAGATTGGCCCAGACCATTGACGATCTCAGCATCGTAGCGTTCGACATTGCCCTCGTCACAGAGTTTGGCCAGCTCAGGGTCTATAGGTAACTGTCCTAGAACAGGAGCATCGGCAGCTTGTGCCATCTCATTGATCTGGCTCTTGCCGAAGAGTTCAACCTTTTTATCGATTTCAGGCACATAAAGATAGCCCATGTTCTCCACTATACCCAGGACAGGTTTTTCCAGTTGATGGGCCATGCGTACTGCTTTCCGGACAATCATCGTGGTCAGGTCCTGGGGAGTAAAAACTATGATTACTCCCGATACAGGTAATGTTTGCATTACGGTTAGAGGAGCATCAGCCGTTCCCGGTGGTAAATCGACAATCAAAAAGTCGAGCTTCCCCCAGAGTACCTCTTCCCAGAACTGGGTAATTGTCCGGCCGATAAGAGGTCCGCGCCAGATGACCGCATCATCCTCACTGGGTAACAGCAGGTTGATGGACATGATCTCAATACCCGACTTTGACAGTACCGGCAGGATCCCGCTATCACTGCCCATCGGCCGGGCTGTGATACCGAACATCTTGGGTATGCTGGCACCGGTGATATCACCATCCAGAATACCTACTTCGTAGCCCTGGCGTTTAAGGGCAACTGCGATAAGACCGGATACCAGTGACTTGCCCACGCCCCCTTTGCCACTCATCACAGCCACGACGTGATGTATTTCATTCAGGTCCTTGGGTTTGGCCTCGGTGTACTCTACCGTTATTTCTTTAGCCTCATTCAGCTTCTCAATGGCTGCCTTTGCCGTTGCCGAGATCCAGTCCTGAGCACCTTTCGTTAGCCCTGCGGATGCTAAAGTAACCTTCACCTGCTCATCCGACACATTGATCGCGCGAATCATATTAAGACCTTCTATATTCCGCATCACCCCAGGAACAAGCACTTCTTTAAGACTATTCCTTATTTGTTCTTCGCTTAGCATGGTTTCTCCTATATTCTCATTTTTCTAGTGATCGCATACATTATCGCCGATAGCCAGCGTGCCGTTAATATGGCTGAGTACTGCCTGCTCAGGATTGCTTTCCATGGCTCCGAGTACAACACTGATGCCATTCTGATGGAAAATTTCCAGTGCCCGGGGGCCCATCCCGCCAGCGATAACCACCGTTACACCCTTTTCCGCCAGCCATCTGGGTAAAAGACCGGGCTGATGCTCCGGTGAAGGGATGAACTCTTTATTAGTGATCTCTTTCTTCCGTTCCTCAACATCGAACAGAGCGAATTGCTCGCAGTGCCCAAAATGTGGTGACAATGTGCCTCCACTTACCGGTACTGCATACTTCATGTAACACCTCCAAATTTTTGTAATCGATTGTTTGCTAGGCTCCTTACTGCTGCCATTACTAATGCCTCCAGCACTGCTCGCCGGTGGAACAGGGCGATGTTTCACACGGCTCTTCCCGGCCACAGCACGTCGTGCCGGAAGCGTTGTTATGGGCTTTCACCATACCGGGAGCCGTTATTTTCTTCTCCAGATTACTGCTGCCACAGCTAGCACAATACACAGCCCGGCTATTTGCTACGGCAGGCATTAGAAACTCCGACAACTCGCCGCATTCCTGGCATTGGTACTGATAAATAGGCATCTCGACCTCCTTAAATTAATTTGCTTTTAATCTTGAAATAGTTTGCCACAGCACCTTCATCTGCTTGGATACGTTATTATCGGTATACTCTGCTACCGGCTGTCCCTGTACCAGTGCTTCGGTAACTACATTATCATAGGGGATCTTAACAGCAACGTCTATTGACTGGCTGCGGCAAAATTCTTCAATCCGGTGTGTGTTCATTTCGTTCACGTCGTACTTATTGATGCAGACCACAGGCGGGACACCGAAGTGGTTACAAACCGCGATTACTCTGTCCATATCGTGTATCCCGGACAGGGTAGGCTCCGCGATGATGACCGCCAGGTCCACTCCTGATAGTGAAGAAATGACCGGGCAGCCGATGCCAGGTGGGCCGTCACTCAGTATAAAGTCTACTCCTTGCTTCTCAGCGATGTTATTAGCCTGTTGTCGTACCATGGCTACCAGTTTTCCTGAGTTTTCCTGGGCTGCGCCTAGCCGGGCATGAACCAGGGGACCGTATTTCGTTTCAGAGATAAACCATCTGCCCGCTAAATTCTCCTGCATAGCTACTGCTGCGGACGGGCATACATTATAGCAGAAGGCGCAGCCCTCACAAGAAACTGGATCGACCTGAAATCCATTGATCGCATCGAACCGACATAACTCCTGGCAAAGACCGCATTCTGTGCACTTCTCCTTATCGATAACTGCCTTTTGACCGCTCCAGAATTCGTGCGATTCCTGGTTAGCCGGTTTCAGCAGCAGGTTAAGGTCGGGCGCATCAACGTCGCAGTCAACCATGACTTTGCTCCTGGCCTGGGCAGCCAGTGAGGCAACTATTGTAGTTTTGCCCGTTCCTCCTTTACCGCTGATAAAGACAACCTCTTTCATTTTGCACCTGTTTTCATTCGGGATACTCCTATTTGTTCAATAGTGTCATAAAGCCTGATAAAGGATTCGCGCCACTGCGGCATGCCTTCTATAAGGGTAATCCCCTTGGAGTAGAGCCGCGCAATCTCGATATCCAGCGGTATCCGCAGCAGGATAGGAATGCCCTGTACCAGACAGTATTCCTCGACTTTGCTATTTTGAGTGTTGTCCCGGTTAATCACCACGCCACACGGTATTTGCAGTTCATGCACCATATCTACAGCCAGTGTCAGGTCATTAAAGCCAAAGGGGGTAGGTTCGGTAACCAGGAGGCAGAAATCGCTGTCCTTGACCGACTCGACCACCGGGCAGGACGTACCGGGGGAAACATCAACAATAGCAATACGTGCCCGGTCAATGTGCTTCTTTACCTCCCTGATTACCGGCGTAGCCATTGTTTCACCGATGGTGAGTTTACCGTGTATAAACTCGATCCCATTTGACTCGCCTTTCTCAATGACGCCCAGTTCCCTGTTTACCTCGGTCAGTGCATCTTCAGGGCACAGATAAGAACAGGCACCGCAGCCATGACAGAGCTCAGGAAACAGCAGTACATGCCTGGGAAACACGGCAACGGCATTATAGGCACAGACCTCGGCACATTTACCACAGTAGCTGCACTTCTCTTTATTCAGCTCCGGGACGGTAATTGACACGTTCTCCCGGTAGCTGAAAGAGGGCTTTAAGAGTATATGGGCATTAGGCTCCTCCACATCGCAGTCGAGAAGCTGTACTGTTCTCTCCTTAGCTAATGATAGAGCCAGGCTGGTGGCAACTAGTGTCTTGCCAGTGCCACCTTTGCCACTTGCAATAGATAGTATCATTTAAAGCTTATCCCTTTATCATCTTCACCTTACACTTAGGACAGTCAAGGCTATAGCAGGGGGTCCCTCTTTGATGGGGAACCCTGGTACCGCAGCTCGGGCAGATACAATCCCCACCGGGGCCGGTCCCGGGCTGGGTCCCTCCCATCCTGCCGCCCCTTCCATCCTGCCCACGTGGTGGTCCTGTTCCGTCTCCTCTTGGCATGGAATTACCTCCTGGTCCTGTTATTTGCCTGTTTATATACTGCCGCCTCCTCCCATGCGCCGTCCCATTCCCATACCCATGCCTCTACCTCTACCCATACCTTTGCCGAAGTGTGGTGCCACAGTCGGCTGTGAACTTGCCTCGAAATGACCTGAGTTAAAGCTTTTAATAACATCCTGCACCTTGCCTGAAGCTCCGGTCATTACTTTGATTCCGGCGGCTAATAATACCTGATGTGCATTAGGACCGCAGTTACCGGTCAGCACTGCCTCAACTCCTTTACTGGCGACCATCTGAGCGGTGGCGATTCCCGCTCCACCTGGAGCAGTGGCACTGGAATTTTCTATTGCTTCAAATTGCATTGACTCCGGGTCGACGATGATGAAGTACCGGCATCGGCCAAAGCGAGGGTCCATGTCGGCGTCAAGGCTTGCCTCCATTGCTGAAATGCCGATTTTCATGTTTCACTCCTTTTCATCCGGCCGGGAGAGGTGATATAGATAAGGAACATCACGCCCAGCCAGACCGGTTTTTCACTTACTCCTCTTTTACTTCGAGTTCTTTAATTCTGGCATCGATTTCTTCAAGATGCCTTTTCAGGGCATTTGCTTCTTCCTTCAGGAAATCTAGCTCCTGCTCTTTAGCCATCTGGGGGTAGGGGGGAACTGCTCCCCAGTATCTGCCGAAGAAGGCAGGTGCGTAGCTTGGGGCTGCGTATAACCCGGGGTACTGACACCGGGGCATTCCTCCTCTTCCTCTGCCAACGTAAGGCCAGGGAGGAGAAGCGCCCCTGAAACCGAATCCATGTCCGTAAAACATATCTTTCACCTCCTTTAAAGGATTTTTACCAGAAACTGTTTGTTATCTACCACCATCCATACGGCACGCAGCCCGGACAGTATGCGGGTGTTGTTTGTCTATAACGACCTCGCTGATAGGCCCACCATCTTCGAGGTAACCAGGGATAAAATCTACAGAAGGTATATGGGTTGCCTCTACCCCATCCACGATGTCCCCAGGCAAACCAACCTCTTCCCATCATCCTATCACCTCCTTTCCCGGCTGTGGTTTGAGCCGGTATTTTCTGATGTATGGCATCGCTGGGACATGATGCTACGCACTGCCCGCACTGGTTACATTGCCACTGACGTAGCACCGCAACATTGTCATCGATGCGTATCGCCTGTTGCGGGCAGATAGCGGCGCAGGTGCCGCAGCCGATGCATTGACTGCTATCAATGTAGATCATCAGTTACCTCATCATTGTTAAAAGCCGAATTCCCCTGATCTGCCGAAACGTTGCCCCCTGACTAACATACCGCAGGACTATATCTGGGTCCACGACCATAGTGCCCGAAATGGCATCTACCCCGTAATTGAATAAAACAGGGGATAAAGGAGCGGTACCACCGAGAATTACCACATAAGCTTCGGGGCGGCATAGACTGAGCAGATGCGTGATGGTATGGTTGGTGAAGGCAGTACCTGTGATACCTACGACGTCGGCCTGCGGTATAAGCTTTTCAGCTTCATTTTCGGCGAAATCACCGGGTTGCGGTTGCCGCTCAATTACCCACAGTTCTTTCGCTACCCGACTGAGCATCGGTACAAAGGGAAAATGCCCCACTATAGCTACGTTCCTGTCCTTTCCCTTTTCCATAAGGAGGTCGCCGGCATTGACTTCTTTACAATGCTGCTCATTGATTTCCAGGAGCGAGTTGATGGTTGCCATGCCTGTTGCAGCCTCAAGAGAACTCGATGAATAGACCATCCGGGCAAGAGTCAGGGCAGTTTTCTCCATCAGATAGCCGGCTTCTCTAACCGGGGCCTTATTGTGATGGGGACCGGGATCATGGGGCGTTGATGCCAGGCCACAACCACGAGTCAGCACTGCCGTCTGAAACGGTCCCTGGCATATATCTCTCACCGGTGCGGTATAGTCCAGTGTGGACAACACATCTTCAATAATCTTCATCTGGATACCTCGGAACACTCATTGACCTATAGCTCCCCGCTTACCTGAAGTTCCTGCCCCGGCGGTGTCCCTTCCAACCTTTTCTACCCCAGCCACGTCCCGGAGCTTTGAGAGGCATTATGCCGGTGGTGTTACAGGTGGGGCAGGACCGTGGTGATCCTGCCATCATGGCTTCAAATGGTACACTCCATTCATGGCCGCCAGTACAACGGAAGCGTTTTGTCGCCATCTCAAAATTGCCGCCTTCAATCCGTATCGCCTTCCCAAAGAGCAGTGCATCTGCTATCTTTTGTCGGGCTGCTTCCAGCACCCGTTGAAAAGTAGGGCGGGATATACTCATCTTTTTGGCACACTGTGCCTGTTCCAGACCTTCAACATCTTTAAGGCGTATTGCCTCGGCTTCCTCCACAGAAACGATGACTTCTTCCAGAATCCTGAGCGGTATTCCCGCTGGCTTGAAGTATGTTACCTCCGGCACGAAATCAACCCGGCGGCATTTCGGTGGTCTTGACATTGATAAAAACTCCGATTATTATGGGCATATGCTCATAATAATTGTAACAATTAATTCGCTACCGGTCAAATTGCTCTCGATGAATACTCCCGGAACTAACGGCCTTAGTCCGGTTTACATCGATGAGAGCATATACTGGAACTCCTTGTAGCCACTATCTTGCAGGGAAGCCGGATGATCGGTGAGAAGACTGGTATCAATAACGGCTTTAAATCTCTGTATAGAATGGCCTGGTTTTCATAACTTTTACTGTTACTCTCGGGCACGGAACGAATGGTGGTGCATTTTGTTACAATTGTTAGGGGAAGGTCCTGTCTTGAAGTGTCGGGTAAAGCCTGGTGGGACTCTCTGAACTATATGCCAGGATGGAAAAGTGTACCAGGATTTCAGGCAGATAAAATAAAGGTTAGGGAGGCACTATGGATAAACCAAAACCTGATTCTGCTTTTAAGTTTATGGCGCTGGGATATAAAATTCGGGATCTGAGGTTGCCGCGCAGGAATATCCTGAAGGAGGTGGGGATAGAGCCGGGATTTCACGTGCTTGATTATGGCTGTGGGCCTGGGGGGTATATACTACCTCTTGCCGAACTGGTAGGTGCTGCCGGGAAAATCTATGCCCTTGATATTCATCCGCTTGCGGTAAAAGCAGTTCGAAGAATCGCCGCCAAAAAGCGGCTCACAAATGTAGAGGTCATCCTTTCTGATTGTGAGACCGGGCTGCCCGATAACAGCGTCGATGTTGTCCTGCTGTATGATATATTTCACGCTCTGAGCGACCCGGACCGGATACTGGCGGAATTGTACCGCGTGCTAAAACCGGACGGTACCCTGTCATTCAGTGACCATCACATGGAAGAACATGAAATAGTCTCCGGGGTAACACAGAGCCGGTTGTTTATCTTTTCGGGAAGGGGTGAGAGGACATATAGGTTCCTGAAAGAAAAATAACGATGCCCGCTTAACTACGTTAACGGAGATTAATGAACAGGGATAAAATTGGGGACATACGAAGAGGCGAGATATTGTTGCCTCAGTGTGTCAGGGGAAGCAGATACCAGTGACCGAAGACATGGTATTCCAGGTAGATAAAGACCTCATAAGGGAGGGGCTCGTTAAGTACACGAGGAAGGCATTTCAAATGCTTCCCAGGCTGGATAAACCGAGAATTCTTGATGTAGGTTGTGGTTCCGGTATCCCGACCATGGAGCTTGCGAAATTGAGTGGAGGGGAAATTATCGGCCTGGATATCGACGAACGCCTTCTGGATGTACTTGCCGGCAAGATTAAAAAGGCGGGACTATCAGACAGAGTCAAGGTGATGAAGCGCTCGATCTTTACTATGGATTTCCCGCCTGCAAGCTTCGATATCATCTGGGCCGAAGGCTCCATATCGGTAGTCGGTTTCGAAAGAGGACTTAGGGAGTGGCGGCAGTTCCTTAAGCCAAACGGATTCCTCGCAGTGCATGATGAGATGGGAGACATCCCGCTGAAACTGGAGTAAGTCTCCGGTTGTGGCTATGGACTCCTCGGTTATTTCACGTTGGGTGAAGATACCTGGTGGCAAGAATATTTTTCTCCATTGGAGAAGCGAATTAATGAGATTAAAACAAAGTATGTGGATAGTCCCGGTGTTCTTGCAGCCCTTGACAGTGACCAGCGGGATATAGATATATTCAGGAAGAACCCTGAACAATGTACCTCGGTGTTCTTTGTGATGCAAAAGCGATAAGCGTACCTTAAAGCGTGCAGTCCAGCCGTCACCGGATTTTTCTGTCATAGCTGTCAAACCTTTCATTACTCTGAGGTGTAGAATCGGGAGCGGGCAATGGCATTGGTTCGGTGATGGAATAAGGCTGAGTTTCAGATTCCGGTATGGAAGCTACAGGCAGTAATCAGGCTAACTGAACAGGGGAATGAGCATGAGCATTGCCCCTCCGGCTACAACTGAGGCAATTTGTCCCGCAGTATTGGCCCCGGCAGCATGCATCAGAAGATGGTTGTACGGATCAGCTTCCAGCCCAACCTTTTGGACTACCCGGGCCGACATCGGAAACGCCGAAATCCCGGCAGCGCCAATCAGCGGATTGACCTTACCGCCGGACAGGATGGACATTAACTTACCGAAGATAACACCTGCCACTGTATCCAGAGAAAAGGCAATCAGTCCCATTATGAAGATAATTATTACCTCAATCTTAAGAAAATCGGCAGCCACCATCATTCCCCCGACCGTAAGCCCGAGCAGGATCGTCACAATATTTGCCATCTCATTTTCAGCGGCGGAGGAAAGCCTGTTCACCGCGCCCGATTCACGCAGCAGATTGCCGAACATGAGACAGCCGATAAGCGGAGTCGCTTTGGGGGCCAGCAAGCCGACCACGAGTATTGTTGCCAGCGGAAAGATAATCCTGGTCTGCCGGGAGATTTTTCCCGCTGTAACCGGCATTTTCAGCTTTCTTTCCTCTTTCGTCGTCAGAAGCTTCATTATCGGCGGCTGGATAATGGGCACCAGCGCCATATAAGAATAGGCAGCAATCACGATCGCCGGGGCATACTTGGAGCCGAGCACAGTTGAGACGTAAATCGAGGTGGGGCCATCCGCCGAACCGATTATACCGATGGAGGCAGCATCGTTTAGATTGAAGTCCATGATCCTGAGCCAGCCGTCACCCAACAGGTAAGCCAAAAAGAACGTGCCGAAAATACCGAACTGGGCGGCAGCACCGAGGAGAACGGTGTAGGGTCTTTCCAGGAAAGGTCCAAAGTCAATCATGGCACCGATACCGATGAAAATAAGCAGCGGGAAGAGCTCAGTCTCGATTCCTGCTTTCCTTAAAATAGCGAAAAGTCCGCCGGCCTCGGCTATGCCGCCAAGGGGTATATTGGTAAGAATGATGCCGGTACCTATGGGTATAAGCAGGACTGGTTCTACATTCCTGACAATGCCCAGATAGATCAGCAGACATCCTGTCGCCAGCATGACAATAGCCTGCCAGTTCAGACTGAGAAAGCCGAGGAAATCTCCTGCCGCTATGCCCACTGCCTACTGCTCCTCCTTTGCTTTTGGTTTGAGTATCCTGTTCAGTAAGAGCATTATTCCGAGTAAGGCAATAAGCACAACAAATATGATTGCCATTCCTAAAAGGACTATCCATAAAGCCGTAATCACTGGTGTGCTTCCCCTGTAATTTACTTTAGATGCCCGAGTTTGTTCGAGTAAACGTCAGGCTCTTTTACCATGCCCTTATCGCCCACATACTTGCTCGTAAATCCGGCAGCAGCGCTTGTGGTGAGGTAGTTACTTCATTTTGCGATTTCTTTTGTTTATGGAATCAAACAGTCGTACCCGCTTTATCTGCGGATGCCATATCATTCTCATCGGCCGTATAAATGATATACTCTTTTTCCGTTTTGCTCAACAGGTTAGTACCTAGCTTAACCACAGCGGCGCCTCGGCCGAGGGTATCTCACTCTGCTGGCCCTCAAGCTTGGCGGGATGGACGCAATGTAATACGGTATTTCCCCTTCTGTCTGGGTCGGGAAATACCGGGGAGATAATGTAGGGGATAAGGGGAGTGTACTATTATGCTTAAGCTGAAGTGTAGAATTGTTGCCAATAGTCAGTTTATCGAAAACGGGCAAGAGGGCAGGCTATTGACCTGCCACCACGCAAATGTATAGGACTGTAGATGGAGCTCTTATTGAGTCTGAGTAATCTATATATCCCTTTTACTATATAAAGAATAGATATGCCCGGAGACCGGGATTTATCTGTACCTGCACATTAGAAAAAAAACCGAAGCGCCTACTACCAGAATCCCGATAACCAGAACAGCTACCCAGTCTGTCATTGCCTGATCCTTTGTCCACCCTTTTTATTTTATATTGTTATAACGTATTTTCTTTGAATTGGTTTATGTAAATTACAACAATAAGTAAATCTTCTCTATGTGTGTCAAGGCAAAGAAGAGCTCTGGACCTGTGTCGCAGCGGAGCGGCTGCTTGCAGTTGGCTGTGGTGGTTGCAAACTGCAGATTGAGTCCGGCACAGACAATAAAGCTGACCACGCTGTTATGCCGGTTATAGACATCTGTGGTTTATAAGCGGGCAGTTACTGGCTGCTGCGTGCCGTACGCCAGGGATAAAAGGCAAGAAAAGCCGCCGCGAAAACCGCATGCAGGATAATTCCCATTCCTGCCTGACTGAAGTCAACATATCCCTGAATGACGGAGTATAAACCAAGTACTAAGCTGAGACTGCAATTCAGTATAGCAAATTTCACCCAATTGATATGCCGCAGCGGGTCGCGTGCCGCGATTATTATGAAGACCGAAATCGAGATTAGGAAGCCGGCAAGACCCGCTAACATGTATGCTACGTAGGCAGGTCCCTTCTCATAACCCATCATGCTACCTAATTGAAGAGGAACAAAGATATACGCCAGACCAAATAGAATCCCTAAAATCCCCCACACCATCATCGTTACCCTTAAAGCCTTGATCATCGCTTGCCTCCTCCAGGAAGATTGGCACCATTATAGTGGAGACTATACGCACTGTCTAGACCTTATACTCGAGCTGCTTTGACCTTGTAACGATCAGATATAAGCAAGTTAACAAATAAGCATATATACCTAGTTCTTCATGTTTACAAATAGGCATTAAAGCCGATGATATTCCCGATTGCTGTGTTATATATTAAATCATTGTTACACTAAAACGAGAGAGCTAAATAAAAAGCGTTTCGCGTGTTGTGTTAATTTTATGGGATTTTTACCATTTGAAGTATGTGTAAGTTTCCTGGTAGAAAAGCCTGAACAAATTTCTACACTAATTAGCGTTTTCATAAAAATCATTTAATAAATATGAGATATCAATTATCATTGAGTTGGCTATTTAAGCTTATTTTAAAGCCGGCTTTCTGGATTGTTCTTGTTATACTCGTATTAATTACCATCCCCTACTATGCAGAAGCTTTAGAGCATCCAGCGATACTCATAAACTTCTTCACTATGCTCGGCTTAACCCGCCATTCCTTTGAGCGAGTACTATATTTAGCACCGATAATCTGGGGAGCTTTTTTATTCGGTCGCAAAGGTGCTGTTATTATTTCGTTCATTACAATTACATTAATGCTACCTCGTGCACTTTTATTATCATCGACATATTTGGATGATATATTTGAGATCAGTGCAATTTTCATCATGGGCAATATACTCGCTATTACAATTGGGGCAGTTCGTGGCGAACGAGAACGACGTATCCAGTTAGAAATTGCCCAGAAGGACTTGAAAATATCAGAAGAAAGATATAGAAGCATATTTGAGAATGCTCTTGATGCTATCTGGCTTCACGACTTGGATGGTAATGTTCTTACGTGTAATGAATCGGCCGGGAAACTTACTGGTTTTAATTTAAATCGGCTGGTGAAAATGAATGTTAAGGATTTCCTATCTGATGACAGTCTCAAGTTATCGCGGGAAATTCGTCGAAAATTACTCACAGGCCAACATGTGGAGCAACCCTATGAGCAATGTTTAATTAAGAATGATAAAAGCGAGGCATTTATTCAAATAGTTACCAGCCTTATTTATCTTAAAGGTGAGCCTGTGGCTTTTCAGCACATTGCCAGGGACATCACGGAGCAGAAAAGATTTCAAGAAAATCTTAGGTTTTATTCACAAAAGCTTACCAGGATGTTTGAAGATGAGAAAGAACGTTTATCGCGTAAAGTTTATGATGAACTGATCCAGCTTCTGACTGTGCATTCCCGGCAATTGGATGAGATCACCTCTAATATCAGAGGGCTTTCAAAGAGGAGCCGCACTTATTTAGAAAATGTCATACAGCAAACCAATAATATGATTGAGGAATTACATAATTTGGGCTCGAACCTGAGACCTCCAACATTGGACCATCTCGGTTTGTTACCTGCATTAAAATCACTTTCTTATGATGTGGCAGAGCAGTCAGGAATAGCCATAAAAGTTGAAAGCATAGGTACTGAACGTCGTCTTCCTAAAGAAATAGAGTTAGTACTTTTCCGGATTACTGAGGAGGCACTAAGAAATACCTGGCGTCATTCTGGTGCTCCTGAAGTTGATATTGCAGTGGAATTCGGTGATAACAGGGTAAAATTAATTGTCAGTGACAATGGCAAGGGCTCAAACCTTCCAAAGATGATGAGCGACTTGGTAAGAGATGGGAAACTTGGATTGGCAGGGATGCAGGAGCGAGCCCTATTAGTCGGTGGCACACTTATTGTAAAATCTGAGCCGGGTAAAGGAACCAGTATAGCTATGGAAGTACCTGCATAGAAAATCAACAATTAATATTATGGACTTATAGTTCTATTATTACAGGTCCAATAAATATTTATCACTCAATAAAATATACATAAGGTACAGTTAACTTGACGACGATCAAGCATTAGCAAAATAACAAATAACCATATCCCAGGTTTTTCTAGCTTGGAAGTAGGCAGGAAGTCGGATGATATTCCATTGCGAGGTTATAAAATAACTTGGTATCAAGCTATGCTATGAGATAACGCAGAAATTTTCTGACTGTGGTAATAAGATATTCCTCGTGGTTTTAAACAATCAACGTAACTGTGACCTCTCGGTAGACCTTTCGCGCCTGGTATCTTATCAGTTCCGGAAATCCCGGTTGGAATATAATCAGGCATTATGTTCCACCGCCTTTGAGGTATTTTAATTAGTTACCCATGTTTGGCTATGATTGAACACGGTTTACCCAAGGGCTTGAATTGGTGAGCTATATCCTATTTCTTGATGTGCCTTTAATCGATAGCTGCAGGACATTTAATTGATCTGATGATCGTATGCCATATAATTAGGTCGTGTACGAATACCTTTAACGGGAAATGCCGGACCGGCCATGAACTATATTGCGCTTCTAAAGGAGGAAGAGTACTATTTACAGGATGGTCGCAAGATGTATCTGAAAAGCAATATATTTCGCGGACGGAGTAATAAAATTCAATGGAACCAGAACATGATAAAAAGTTGAAGTCGCTCATTGTCTATTTTTCGGCTACTGGTAACACTGAGAAAGTAGCCAATGCGATTCGAGAGGCTTTAAACAAAGAAAAAGTGGAAGTAACGTTGCTGACAGTGAAAGAAGCCGGCAGCGAAGAGTTATACGATTATGATTTGGTCTTTCTCGGATCGCCATCAATCCAGTTTCTTCCTGCGGAACCGGTGATACGTTATATAAAGGAGAAGATGAAAGTCCACCAGGAACGCGGCGATATAAAGGTTGGCGCACCTAAACTACCCGGCAAGACCGGGGTGGTATTCAGTACCTATTCAGGGCCGCATACCGGAATAAATGAAGTCATTCCGGCTACCAGGTACATGGGACAGTTACTTGAGCATCTTGGTTTTGAGATAGCAGGAGAATGGCATGTTGTTGGTGAGTTCCACGGACGACCGGAGCTTAGCACCAGGGGGAGACTGGGGGATATTAGGGGCCGTCCCAACGAGCAGGATATAGCAACAGTAGAAAATCTGGTTTCCAGGCTGGTCAGATCTATCCCGGCTGTGTCGTAGCGGGGATAATCGGAACACAACGCTGGCCTAAAGCGGGAAGAGTAAAAGCTGTTTAAAGCGTCCGTTACTCAGTCGCGTCTTTCGTGTTGAAGACGCCGGATTCTTTGAAATCTTAATGTACTATGCCGGCCATTTCGTTATAGTATCTGCTATACTGAAGAGTCTAATAAATGAGAGGAGGTATTACAATGGTGACTACCCTGGAAGGGAAAGTAGCCCTGGTTACAGGTGGAAGCAGTGGCATCGGTAGGGCGACTGCGATTGCATTTGTCAGGAACGGGGCAAAGGTAGTTATGGCTGATATTGATGTCGAAGGTGGGCAGGAGACAGGACGGATGATTAAACAATCCGGCGGTGATGCTATTTTTATCAAAACCGACGTTTCAAAGGCATCTGAAGTAATAGCGATGATCGATAAAACGATTGCAACATATGGTCACCTGGACTGTGCCTATAATAACGCCGGGATTCTTTATAGAGGACCTTCTCAGCAGACCAGTGAATGTACCGAAGAGGACTGGGACCGTCTTATGAGCATTAATTTGAAAGGTCTGTGGTTGTGTATGAAATATGAGATTCGTCAAATGCTGAAACAGGGTTCGGGAGCCATCGTTAATACCTCGTCCATAGCAGGAATAGTAGCACTCAGGGATAGTGTTGCCTACAATGCCAGTAAACATGGTGTAACCGGATTGACCAGGGCAGCGGCACTGGAATATGCCAAGTCCGGTATCCGTGTCAATGCAGTTTGTCCCGGTTTCATAAAAACGCCGATGACAGAACCACCCAGTGAGAGTGCAGCTAAGGCTTTTGCTGAACGCATGGACCGGGATATGCCAATGGGGCGTATGGGTACTCCTGAAGAAGTTGCTGAGGCTGTGGTATGGCTGTGTTCGGATGCTGCTTCATTCATTACCGGGCATCCACTGGCTGTAGATGGCGGTTGGATGGCGCAGTAGAATAAAGTGGAGAGAGACCAAGATACAACCGCATGGTAGGGACTGCCTGCTGCAGTAGCACCGGTCCTGACCGATGGCTTCCTGACAGCGGAGAGAATATTTGTCATTTAATTTCTACCACTCCACCGGTAAACTAAATGACGATACTGCCTCCAGTCCAGCCTGGTGATAGCTATTTTCTTGTACCGGCTTTACGGAATGACCGGCAAGAGTAAGTACGATATAAATGTTCTGTTATGGTAAATCTTATGCAGTGTCGTCTTACTACTACAGATATGCATACCACCGGGTACGTTGTCCATGCTGGCAATCACCAGCTCGATACGGTGCCCTGCTTTAAACAGGTTTGAAATCGGCGGAAGCCCGATGATATACTCGTATACTTTTCCCGCTGAGAGCGGCTCCCGGCTTGTGTGTGGATGCCAGGGATACCAGGGTTCCGATTTGCTTTCATCGAGGGCCCTGTGTGATGCCTTAAGCCAGCTATCCGAGAGCTCGCGCTGTGTTCCATTTTCATCGACGTCGTACAACTTTACGTACCAGTTTGTATCATCGGTATCGATGGAAGCGAATAAATATAAGGCCATCGGTCCCGTGATCTCCATGTCCTGGGGCAGGGGGGGAGTGGTATATCTTACTGATTGAATATCGGAAGTCTGTGAGAGGGGTTCCTGAACGAAACAGTCAGGCTGGTCATCCTCGGTACTGGGTGTTTCCAATAAACGCTTCCAGCTACGGAGGTAGAACTTTGTCCACCTGGTTCTTGCCAGGGGCCATTCCTGCTCATATCTCCACTGGTTAGCTCCCATGACAAATATCTTTATTGGTGGTTCATCCATGATCCCTGTGTCTATCCCTTTGAGCCAGTAGTCCATCCATCTCAGAAGCTCATCGTGCTGTGTAATCCAGGGGCGGTCTACGGTAAAAGGAGGGACCATGAGTATCTTTTTCGGCACGTTTACATTGCAGTATACCTGCCACGCCGCTTCGGCCCAGAGGTGAGACCAGGGGCCGCCTGTGTACAGGGGCACCTTGATTCTGTCGAACTTGGTAGCAGGCGTTCTCTCCGACCAGAACGGGCCGTCATCAGGATTTAGCAGGACGTCAGCGAAGAGAGGATTTTTTGACGGATATCTGAGTACGCTCCAGTAAATACTATATATTCTCAAGTCTGGATCGTTGAGCCTCTCTTGCTGTAGTCTCTCGAATTCTTCCGTGGGGAGGTTCTTCATTGTCGCCGATACCACGTTTCTTGGAGCATATCCGCTGCCGTTCACCGGCCCCGGATCCATAGGGCGTCCGGTGTAGTTACGGTATACCACCGGATAAATAACACCGCCGTGGGCGACCAGTCCGCGATATGTATCGTTATGTACCTCGAAAGGGAAAATAGCTTTAAGATGCGGTGGCTGTTCAATTGCCGTAAAAAGCTGCTCAATTGCGAAATACGATATCCCTATCATTCCTACATTCCCGTCACACCATGGCTGCTGCGCAATCCATTCGACAAGATCGTAGCCATCCTGCTGTTCGCTTTTATCAAACATACCGATGTGTTCCCCTTCTGAGTCACCGGTTCCCCTAACATCAGCGATTATGTGGGCATAACCTCTTGACAACAGGTACTCCGTATTTCCAGCCTCGATGGCTCCATCCCAGAGAAGAGAACCTGCCGTTTTGAGCTGTTGTGGCATGGGTAGCGCCTGCAGGTCTTTGCCGTACACAGACATAGCCAGCAGGGCAGGGAATCTACCCTCAGCATCCGGGAGGTATATGTCGGCTGCCAGGCGGACTCCGTCGCGCATTGGGACATATACGTTCTTCTCCGCTCTGATTTTGTATACCGGTTGAGAACCCTGTTTCATACTGCACCTCCTCTAAAATCATCACTGTTCTCAGGTATAGCAAACGGTTGCTATAATCTACAGTCTACTTCTCCGTTTGTCAATACATACGCCGCCCAGTGCTCCGCGAGTATCCGGCAGCCTACCTCACTCGGAGTGGCGGCCGGTAGGGTTCGATGGTATACTCTAGAATCTACGGTTTACGTTTATCGGTCGGTCGGATGAAACAGTAGAGCTTAGAGGGGCCAGATTGAGCTGGTATACCTCCTTTGTTTCGTATTAGAAGGGCATAATCTAAGTAACGGAGGTGGGTAAAATGGGGAGCGAGATCACCGGAAAGGTTAAACTACCGCCTTTAGGTCAAATTGGCGTGGTGGTGAAAGACATTGATAAAGTAATAGAGTATTACATGTCGACTTTCAGTATCGGCCCGTGGGAAATAAAGGAGGGCGAATACCGTGAATTAAAGGTACGTGACCAGGTCTACTCATGCAAGACCAGGGTCGCCCGGGCTAGTTTGGGCCCTGTGGAGCTCGAATTATTCGAGGTCAGAGAGGGAAGATCGCTTCACTCTGAGTTCTTAGATAAAGGAAGGGAAGGCGTTCACCATCTGGGTTTCATGGTGAGTAAGGAGGAAAAAGAGCTGATTATAGCAGAGCTAGCTGAAATCGGTATAGGCGTTGTCCAGGGTGCCAGACTGAAGAGTGGTGGCAGCTATGCATTCCTCGATACAGAAAGACCGGGCGGCATATTTTTCGAGCTGATCGAAAAGCTACCGGAGTAATATCGTGCCCGTTGCTGCTATTGTATGAAGGATAGAGCTCACGCTTTACGAAGTACATAGTTTCAGGAGGGAATAATGCCAGAAAGTAAGAACAGGGGATCAAGGTTAAAGGACAAGGTTGCTATCATAACAGGCGGTGCCTACGGTATAGGCCGTGCTTTTTGTCTGGGCATGGCTGACGAAGGAGCCAAAGTAGTGGCCGCCGATATCGATCTGAAGGCAGCGGAGACTACTGTTAAGGAAATAGAGGCTAAGGGCGGCGAAGCTATTGCTCTGAAGACGGATGTTTCCGTACCTGAGGAAACTATTGAGATGGCCGCGAAGACGGCAGAGCGTTTTGGGGGAATTGATATACTGGTCAATAATGCCGCTGTGAATTTCAGGGTACAATTGACAAGGGCTCCGTTCTATGAGCTGGACCTGGACGAGTGGGATAGGGTTATAGCAGTGAACCTCAAGGGACCTTTTCTGTGTACAAGGGCTGTCTTTCCGTATATGAAAAGACGGGGTGCCGGTAAGATTATAAACATATCTTCAGGCACGTTTTTTGAGGGCGTCGATTTGTTTGTACACTATGTGGCAAGCAAAGGTGGCGTCATAGGATTGACCCGCAGTCTGTCGACGGCGCTGGGTCAATATAATATCAATGTCAACTGTATCGCGCCGGGCAGGACCCTAAATGAAGACCCGGATGATAAGGCTGCTCTGGAGGTCTGTGAGCGCAGGATGATGGCCCGTAGCCTTAAAAGGATAGAGTATCCCGATGACCTTGTCGGTACCGCAATCTTTTTAGCTTCATATGATAGCGATTTTATTACCGGGCAGACCATCGTGGTTGATGGTGGAGATGTGAAACATTGAAGGGCGTAGAGCATCTGTACCGGTCTTCATGCAGCGTACTACAGCATCGCTACATAGCATAGTGTATATGAGCGCTCGGGCTTCGCCCGGGAGTGTGCAG
Source organism: uncultured Dehalococcoidales bacterium (assembly GCA_964596125.1). Taxonomy (GTDB): domain Bacteria; phylum Chloroflexota; class Dehalococcoidia; order GIF9; family UBA5629; genus CAZQRP01. The sequence continues at coordinate 42,937 of CAZQRP010000022.1, forward strand.
CCTTGCGTCAAAGCCTGTTCCGGGGAATGCTTCCCTTTTGTAAGGACCTGGGGAAACAGACCCGAAAGAGCGGTCCTATAAACAATGCTGAGGTAATAGCCCAGAGCATCTCTTCTATGGGGACGCCTGCCAGCATGATGCCCGTTGTAGAATCGAGGTTCCACATGGCCTGTATCACGCCGGGGAATACACGGATAAAAAAAGATATGTAGAAGAGCCAGAACAGGAACCCGAAGACTACCGCAACGGGGATAATCAGAGCGAAAGTCTTCCATCTCCCGTAGAGCATTAACAACGATATCATTATCAAGGCTACCATCAAGGCGATCATGGAGTTCATGCCGGGCACCAGGATCAGGAAGACCATTATCAAATATCCCAGAGTACATAAGCCAAGCATTTTGAGGAGAACATTAGATGTGACGTGAGGCAGCTTTATCAGACCATTTCGTAAAGCCACACTTTCGAACAGGCTTACCATAATACCGGCAATTGCAAAATTAAAGAAGAGGTCCTCAAGTCCGAAGCGCCACCCTTTATACGATATGGTAATCACATATAATGGGTCCCAGTAGCTTGGTACGAGCCAGTACGCGCATGCCGGGCCTAGTGGAGCCATATAAAGACTGGTCCAGAAGATGGCCGCACGGCTTCGACGTAAGAGAATAAAAAGAGCCACCCATATTACACAAAAAACGAATGTCCCTATGGCATATGCGTAGTTATACATAGCGATATCTTGAGTTCACAGGGCTGATACCGAGTCCCATAATTTTCTATCAGATATTCTTATCAGATATTATAGTATATGCTCACATGCGAATATACATGCGTCCCTGTCAAAGTAAAGTAGTAAAATTCCCGCGATGGTTCAAATCGCACAACGTTTACTATTTTGTCGATGCCTCAAAATGCATCAAAGCCCTGGTCTATTGCTCTGGCTCAAGGGCCAGCAGTTGTAATAGTACCGTGTGATGTAGCACTGAGCCCCAGGCTATTTGTGGCAATTACCGTGATGCTATACGTCTTGCCACAGTCAACCTGCTTGGCAATCGATTTCTGGTAATTAATTAGGGTTATTGTTCCTGAATCATGCCATTCAACTCCATCCACTCGTAGAATGACTCGTTTGACAGGGTACGCCCCGGCGGTAAGGTCTTCAGCGCTGTACGTGATGGCGAGCGTACTGTGACAGGTCTCACCCACAATAACGCTCTGGGAGTTGGCTTTGGCTGAAACACTCAGCACCGTTTCCACTGTTTCCTGTGTCGGAGGCGTTGACGTTACTATGGGTTTAAGGTGAACAGCGACTTCTCTATCAACATCCATACTAACGTCTACGGTCGGCGAGCTTCCGGAGGCATCACCGCTCCAGTGGTCTACGAAATATCCTTCCTCGGGTATGGCAGTGATGCTCACCAGTGTGCCCCAGTCGTACTCAAGTTTGTTTAAGAGCTGTGTCCCTTTCGGCGAAATCATAAATTGACAACGGACAGTGGCAGGAGTGTACAGTATTCTCAATGTGTGGCGTTCAGGTTTCAAGTGGACTCTCGCTTGTTTATCGCCGTCCATGGTAACCTGTACAGTCGGTGATGTCCCTGATGCATCCCCGTTCCAGTTTTCCACAATATACCCTTCCTGTGGAAGAGCTGTGATTTTTACCGTGGTACCACATTTAAAAAGGCGACCGACTTGCATGGCTTGTCCTTCCGGTGATATGGCAAAGTCACAGCGAATGTCAGCCGGCGTGTACAGGATCGTCAATTTACAACTGTCGGACTTGAGGTGAGCGGTGATTTCCTTGTCGGCATCCATTTTAACCTTAATCGTTGTCGAACTCCCGGAAGCATCGCCACTCCAGTGGTCGAGCATATACCCTTCTTCCGGAATAGCAGTGACCTTTACTTCAGTATCAGGTTCGAATCGGAAGGCATTATCCCTGGATGTGCCGGCAGGACTGAGAGCAAAGGTACACTGTACATTATAGGGCGTGTACCGGATTCTCAATTTGCGGTGGATTTTTTCAAAATTGGCTATAACAAGTTTATCCCTGTCCATGGTAACAGTAAGTGGATTTGCAGTTCCTGAAGCATCCCGGCTCCAGTGGGAGAACGTATAGCCTTCGTCGGGATGAGCGGTTAGTGTGACCTTCTCATTAAGTGAACATGGAAACCCCTTTTCATCGGGAGCCGGATCAACAGCCCCACCTTCGGTTACACCAACACGCAGGTAAAACTTAGCCGGCTGGGGACAACCGGCAATAAGAATAGTTATCAGCACTACTAAGACCAGTAATACAAACGGATGAATTTTCTTGATCATCTGTGCCGCTGTCTCCAGTTTCAATCGGCGGTCAGGTCGGGAAGGCCTGACTGCTTATAGTGTACAAAATTACGCTCATTCGTCTCCGCTTGTCAAGCCCGCCGGCCAGGCGTTTTAACGGGATGGGTTTGCCGGGCTGGATAATGACAGGATTTCAGACAGACGGCGGTTCGGGTGTATACTAGTGGACGTATGATATGGACCATTCATTTGCTGGCTGATGGTTCTCGTACAGTGGGAAGTATACTCGAAATACTGTAGTAACAGTCAGTTGACATGAAATTAATTTAATCGGGGCACGACTATGACCAGGTTATTAGCTGCGTTCTTCGTCTTACTTACGCTTTCCGGCTGCATAACGATTGTCCCTGAAAAGGCCAATCGCCTGCCGGCTGCCACCATCGATTCGATACTGCCGGAACGGGTCTCGTCCGGCGCACCGGTCACTTTTACCGGGCACGGCACCGATCCGGACGGGAATATAGTAGGCTATAAATGGCGGTCTGATGTAGATGGTATGCTGAGTACGAAAAAGAGCTTCAGGACCTCCTCTCTTTCAAGTGGAGAGCATACGGTTTACTTTCAGGTCCAGGACGATGACGGGGTCTGGTCTAAAGAGGTGCGAAGGCGCATTACGGTTATCGATGAACATGTCCGGCCTGGTACGCCGGCTACGGATTCGATAAAGAGTGTCAAAATTCAGGTGCTCAGGCCCGGTTCCGGGGAGCGATATGTAAAAAGCGAAGTCATTGAGTTCGAGGCAGAGGTAGCGGGCGCTCCGGCCACGGATGGCAAACAGCTTCAATGGGTTTCCAGTATCGATGGTGCCATCGGCACCGGGCCGAACCTCGAGATAGACAGCCTTTCTGCCGGGGCTCATACCATTGAAGTCGCCGGTTACGGGCAGAAAGCAAGCACATCCGTTCGCGTGTTCCCCGATCTCTGGGAGCTTTACCGGTCGCCGCCGTCCCAACAGGAGATCGAGCGCATTATGAACGATTTCACCATCAAATGGATTGATGGTCCCGGCATGGATGAAAAGTGGCAGAGCTACAAACCCTTTCAATTCGACCAGCAGTCCCCCGATCCTTCTAAACTGGTGGCGGTTGCCAGGCTGGATGTTCTCAGGCATCAGCGGTTTGCACAACCGCTACCGTTCACTGCCGGAAAGACTGCCTATGATCACCTGAGAAGCCATGTGCATACATTAAATCTCAAGCTCGATTGCAGCTATAACACGGCAGGCGGTGGGACAGTGAACCTCAACAGGAACTTCAGCGTATGGGACAGCCGTGCCAGCGGGACGCCGGATAATCCCGGTGCCTGCAAGTCTCCATTTAGCAATCCGCCTGCTCTGAACCGGTACATCAGTTCGCTCTACCTGCTGCTGCATGAAGGCCGGCACTGCGAGCCGGATGACCCTGGCCATACAGTCTGTAAAGGGTACAGCAATATGGACAAAACGCTGGAGGGAGGCAGCGGGCATGCGCAGGCTGCGCTCTACCTGATGTGGGTGTATAAATATGGCCTGTACGACCCGCCACATGTAAAACAAGATGCCAGAACAATCGCGCAGAGTATACTGGGGAGCAGATTCTGTACAACACCGGCGCATACCAGTCCAGCAGTCCAGGCTATTCTGAACGAATTACAGTAAAGCCACTGTAAAAAGAGTGCTGGAGGTCGGATTATTATAAATAATGCTTGATGACATTCAGGAACAGGAGTGCTGTGTTCCTAACAAGTGGAGCTATCCATCTGGCTGGTAATCTCACTGGCGATAGCTACCCGCCGGATATTGATTCCGTAAAATAAAGAAATAGGGTGCGCTGCCCGCACCGGGTGCAGAGAGCGTCGTAAATAGAAGCTGTCTCTTCCAACTGTATCCACTCTTCATAGTCGCAATTTGAGCATTTTACGTACACTGTTTCTGTTTCTGCCACTGTTTGTCTCCTCGGATGTTTAGAGTACCATAATTACCAGAACAGCAGGCTTTCCCCATCGCTTCAAGATCAAGCCGTTTACATCCGGCAAACACAGTCTATTTTTCCTCCCTTTTCTCCTCCAGTGCCTTAAGAATCTTTACCGGGGTTATCGGCAGGTCTTTAATCCTGACACCTACTGCATTATAAATAGCATTGGCTAAAGCGGCAGCCGTGGGCATAATAGTAATCATTCCGCATGCCTTTGCCCCGTAGGGGCCCCTCGGGTCGTTGGTCTCTACAAGAAATGTCTTCATTGAGGGCAGGTTGGTTGCCCTCGGGACCTTGTAGTCCATAAAATTGGGATTCATCACCGTTCCTTCTTCATACAAAATCTCTTCCATCAGCGCAGTCCCTATTTCCTGGGCTGCACCACCATCGGACTGGCCCTCTACTGCCATGGGATTGATGGCTTTCCCGATGTCGATGGCATCGGCAAAGTCTAATAACGTTACCCTTCCCGTTTCCGGGTCTACTTCCACTTCGGCAAGCTGGGCGGCAAAGGGCCAGGCACTCGAAATGTTGCCATAGGCTGTTTTGTAATCGAGCAATACTGTGTCAGGGTCCCACACGCCTTTCCCCATAACCTCGGCTCCAGTATACCTGGCATAGCTGGCTACATGGGCAATCGTTACTGCCTTCTCGGGCACTCCTCTGACAAATATTTTCTGGTCCTTGATCCCTAGGTCTTCAAGACCGGCACCGAGCATTTTAGCTGCAACCGTGAACAGTTGTTTTCTGGCATCTATAGCAGCCAGTCTCATGGCATGTCCTGCGCTCACCGTGACCCTGCCCCCGCCATAGGGGCCCAGCGTATAGGGTAATATGTCGGTGTCCAGAGGGGCAAACTCGACATTCTCCAGCGGAACACTTAATTCCTCGGCCGCGATCTGGGAGAGGATGGTATGTGATCCCTGCCCCCATTCGTACTCACCCGAGAATATCCTGACGACGCCATCCTCTAAGACCTTGATATAGGCAATTGAGCCACCGAAAAGAGTTGTCCTGCCATCGGAGTTAAACATTGCGCAAGCTATACCTATGCCTCGATTGGGCTGTTTCTTTGTCCTTTTCTCCTTCCAACCGGCATAGTCTGCCACCTTCTCCATACATTCCTGAAGACCGCAGCTCCCTACCTTCTGCCCGACCACCGTGGTATCGCCGGTTTTTGTAGCATTCTTCAGCCTGAGCTCAATCGGGTCCATAGTTAACTTTTCCGCTATCATATCCATCAGCGATTCAACAGCGAAATAGGGCTGACAACCGGCAAATGAGCGGTAGGTGCCGCTGGGAACCGTATTGGTATACACACATTTTCCTGCCAGCCTCACATTGGGACAGGTATACAGGCCGGTACATATCGCAAGGCCGTGTACCATCGTCGTCGGCACATAGCTGCAATAGGCACCGGCAGTAGCGATTACCCTGATTTCACGGGCTGTTAATGTCCCGTCTTTCTTCACTCCTGCTTTCACATAGGTAACGATAGGAGTACGTGAGTGAGTGGCAATCAGTTCCTCCTCCCGGGTGTTCATCAGTTTAACCGGTCTACCTGTTTTTTTTGCCAGCAGGGCAGTGATAATGTAAGGGGCCAGGAGACACTGGTCCGCTCCAAAATTTCCCCCAATGAATTTTTGAACGATTTTAACTTTACTGGCTGGTATACCGAGGGCCTTCGCTGCATGCCGGAGCCGTGCAAAAGGGTCAACAGAGTTTTCATAGAACGTGAGGTTGCCTGAACTGTCGTAACTGGCAATACAGACCATCGGCTCCATATGACATGGGTGAACATACCGGGTGGAAAACCTGTCTTCGAATATATAGTCGGCTTCTTCAAAGCCTCTGGCAACATTACCATATTCCGTGTCCATTTCGCTCACTATATTATTTTCAACATCGTGGACCTTCGGGGCGCCGGGCTTCATTGCTTCCTCGGCGTCGAATACGGCGGGCAGTTCCTCATACTCTACTTTTATCAGTCCCAGGGCTTCTTCGGCTGTAAGCTCATCTTCAGCAGCTACCGCCGCTATCTCTTGCCCTGCATATCGCACTTTATCCGCAGCCAGCGCGTACCAATCGGACGTACCCCACCCGCTGACCTTGATTTTTTGCTTGGGTGTATCCTCGGCGGTTACAATTGCCCTGAGTCCGGCCAGCTTCTCGGCTTCGCTGGTATCGATACTCAAGATCCTGGCATGAGGATATTTGCTTCTCAGTACCTTCCCGTAAAGCATCCCCGGTAGGTCTATATCTACGCTGTATTTGGCTCTTCCGGTAACCTTCTCTAGGGCGTCAACCCTGGGAACGGATTTCCCGATGAGCGATACTTCTTCCATATGGTTACCTCCTTTTTTCAGCCGGGATTCTTTCTCTCCGGTACACTGTATCGTTTTATCTGACTACTGAGTTGACGAGAGCGGTCCCTTGCCGTCCTCATTGAATGAGCTGAAGAGACTGACCTGTCTGCATAGATTATACCACCTTCCAGGCAGATTTCACCGGCATGTGCACCGGCATTATAGCGTATTGAGCAGCTAACCGATAGCCCTTAAAATTATCCGGAAAGTCTGGTTTACGTTCTAAATTTCCATAACAGTTGTATTTTTCATTTCCGGGCTGCTATCCGCCGGAAATCATGCCAGCTTGCGAACTTCTGCGGCCTGGGTTATACTCAGGTATTAAATTACTCATTGAGTAAATCGTTTCACGTATAACCATACACAACGGCTTTTATACTATGGACCTGATTGAGCAGTTGAACTGCATGTTCTACCCAAAGACCGTCGCGGTAATAGGCGCTTCCAACACACCGAACAAAGTTGGCTTCATGTGTATACAGAGCCTGGTGAAATCAGGGTATAAGGGAAAGATTTATCCTGTGAACCATTCCCTGCACGATCATGATCTCCTCGGATTTAATGTTTATCCGTCGGTTACCGCCATCCCTGAAGAGGTGGACTTGGCAATTGTGGTCATTCCCGCCCGTCTCACCCTACCTGTCATCGAGGAGTGTGTTGCTAAGGGAGTAAAGGCAGCAGTGCTGATCACCAGCGGTTTTAAAGAGGTGGGGACGGAAAGCGGACTGGATTTGCAGACCAGGCTGGCAGATATAGCGAATAAAGGCGGAATGAAGATAGTGGGGCCGAATAGTCTGGGAATTCTCAATCCTGCGATTCACCTCAACGCCACGTTTGCCTTGTCGCTTAAGGAAATCAGGGCCGGCAGCGTGGCAATAGCCGCCCAGAGCGGCGGTATGTCCAGCTATATAGTGGATGCTCTGGACCAAGAAGGCGTGGGCGTTAGTAAACTGATCGCTCTGGGCAACAGGTGTAACCTTGATTTTGATGATATGATAACGTATTTCGCTCATGATGAGCTGACCAGATTGATAGTTACCTATGTTGAAGGAATGGATAAGCCCCGGGAGATATTGAATGCGGCAAGACAGGCGGTACAACGCAAACCTGTTATCGTCTATAAAGGTGGTAGAGGTCAGCACATGGACAGGGCTGCTTTTTCTCATACCGGTGCCCTGGCTGGAAAGCTCCAGTTCTACAAAGCTGCTTTTGAACAGACCGGGATACTGACTGTTGATAGCATAGCGGAACTGGCTGACATGGCCAAGGCGTTGGTCTCTCAACCGCCCGCACCGGGCAATAGCGTGGGTATCGTGTCCGTCCAGGCAGGTCCTGGAATAGTTATGGCTGATAAATGCCACGAGCTTGGCTTGAAGCTGGCGGAGTTTTCCCCGACAACCAGACGGAAGCTCAGACAACTGGTGTCACCATTAAATTCAGTGGACAACCCTGTTGACTCTGCATGGGAATTTTTCAACTATGAACGTTCTGTTGGGATAGTGGATACCGTTTTGCAGGATGATGGTGTTGACGTGCTCATAATCGGAGCTTTAGAGTACCCGCCATCGTTAACGAAAGCTGTAGTAGGCGTTTGTAAAAATTACACAAAACCGGTGGTTGCCTGCATGAGCTGGTTGGGTCAGACCAGTGAACGGGGGCGGGAGCAGAAGAAAATGCTTGAGAAGAGCCGGATTCCAATCTTTCCCCTTCCCGAGAAGGCGGTTACCGGCTTAGCCGGTCTGGTCAGATATGGCGAACTCCTCAGGGCTATGAACCACGGCGATGGGAATGGTACCACGCCGTACTAGCAGTGTTTGCACTCTTTCCGGGCATGAGATGAGAGGTCAAGCTCTTTTCCCGTTTCTTCCTTCCATGGACTGCTTTTTCATTATATATACCCGGCTAGATCGGCAGTCTCAATAGCTTTACGGCGTTTTGCTCGAAGATTTTATCCTTGTCGCTATCAGGTACATTCATTCGTTCTATTGAGTGTATTGTTTGCATTGTAAGCCCGAACTCAGGTCCCAGGGGCGCATCTGTTCCAAAAAGAAGGTGGTCTGCTCCAAAAAAGTCGTACCCGCACATTAATGCCGGTGTGCTGCCATAAACGGCTGTATCGTTGTAAAACTTGCGAAAATGTTCTTCCGGATGCTTGACTCTGTGCCCCTCGCCCAGGGTAAGCGGGAGTGCCCACCTTATCCGCTGCTCAAAGAAAGGCACCATACTTCCACAATGGTGAGTTATAAACTTGATATCGGGGTAGTCCAGAAAAATCCCCGCGCATACCAGGCGCTCCATGGCTAATGCCGTTTCGTGAGCGAATCGAAATACCGACTTGCCATGCGTCTCGTCCACATAGGGATGGATCCATATCGGGAGATCATAATAGACCATTTTTTCATAGAGTGGTCTGAATTTTGGTACATCAAGTTGTTCTCCATTTATGGTGGTGAATATTTGTACTCCCCTGAATTTCAATTTGGTAATAGCCCTGTCGATCTCCAGTAACGCAGCGTCGATATCATTCAAAGGCAAACAGGCGACTGCTGTAATAAACTTGTCCGGATACCTGGCCACCAGCTCTGCGAGTTCATCATTGGCCATTCTGGCCAAATCGACCGCATCACCCGGTGTGACCAGCGTCTCCAGAGAGGGAAGAGACACCGTAACTACCTGTACCACATCAGGGTACCTGTCCATAAGCCGTAATCGTACATCGATTTCACAGTTGGCACGGTTTCTCAGCTCGGGCCTGTTGAACTCAGGAGCCAGTTTAGCCTTCTCACTTACGGCTGCCCAGTACTTCTGCGGTAGAATATGAGCGAAAATATCGATTTTCATGGTCTATAACCTCCTTTTCGGATTGTCTCCCCGGTATACAGCTACTCATTCTAAATGAACCTTCACGTATTGTAAATCGTCAGAAAAAAAATTGATAGACGGCATGGCAGGATTAACGGACACAACCGTCGTGTCACCGGCAGGAATTACAGCACCGGAAAGCAGACTAAAAAGCCGGGACCGTCCAGTTTAAGAATGGTAGTCCGGCATCAGGGAGACAATATCCCGTCGTTTTCCCCGGTAGACTATGTCATCTAAAAGTCAGCCTTAACAGCCTGTCGTCTTCCTCGGACGACCAACCCAACTAGGAAATGACAAGTCTTTATATGAGAGACGACCACTTGGTTTTACGGGGTATATAAAATCGGAATCAAAGAAAGTGACCATAGCGTTTCAGAATTCAAGGACGTTATTCATAAAGAAGTAGTAAAGATTTCACACATTGGAGGCAAGGTTTTACTCCAAAGGAGCATAGAGAAATGTTAGGTAGACAGGAGTTGAGAAACTAGCAAGAAAAACAACGTAGAAACGATAGGTATTGGCGTATAATTGAGGTTGTTATACTAGTGCTGTTTGCTGGTTTGTTTACTGTTTTGTGAGCATTTATAGCGAGAGGCACTATACCTTAAACTCCTTGTAAGCGAGATTACCTGAGAATACTCACGTCAAGATATTTTTGCTAATCGTGTCGCAAGAACCATGTTAAGTGTAAGTATATAGAAAGCAAACTTAGTAACTTTTTTATTTTTAAAAAATCTGCACAGGTAGATTCTATAAGGCGATTTTCAAATACCCGTTCTCTTTTTGGGCCATTCCATTTTTAAATACCCGTACATGCTTTTATATATTGTCGCCTGGCTTCATCAAGCTTATGTTTTGCTTGGTCAAGTTCACGCGATACCTGGTCGATTTCCTTGTCTGCTGTATCATTTATGACCTCGGGGAAAATTATTGGTTGCCCTCGTACAAATGGCACAATCGGAAAATATTGCTTATCTGTCTCCCTGTATTTCTCATCAGCCTTTTCCCATTCATCAAGTCGTTTTAAAAACTCCGTGTAAGCCTCTTCCTTAGAAAACTTCTCCATTATTCCTCCTCCTCCGATTCTTTAGAGCAATGACTGTTTTTGTATTATAGTCTTATGTGTACTAAAATTAAATACTCTGGCTACCTAAGAGTATATTTATATCTTCGTAACGCAGGGTACCGGGTTTTCGTAGCTAAGAGCTTCACATAAAGATACTTCGTAAAACAAGTAGTGTGCCTATGTTTGAAGGTAGGTGTTTAATGCCTTGAACGAAGCCATGAATGACTGATATGTATTGCCAGTCTCTTTTTATAAGACTGTAATGACGGTAATGAGAGCTATTCTGTATATCTGAACATTCTGAGCCTAATAATTAGCTTTGTTTGGTTGATTAATCACACCGCACACACCACCTAAACTCTACCGGGCCTTGTTCCTTCTTTATATTTCATTTTTACAAGGTGTATAATTCTTGTGGACAACCGGTTGTGCTGAAATGGAGTATCAAGATAACTATAGGTAAGTGGAATTCAATTCTGTGCTTCGGTTTAGTCTTTCTAGTACTTGGCTCCATTGTGGCCTGTACTACCGTCAATCCGGCAGTAGTAGATGAGGAGGTAACTCCACCACCGCCAACAAAGAGAGCATCCGGGATAATTTCCTGTAGTAAGGCTAAAAACTATATTGGTGAAAGAAAAACAGTATGTGGTACTGTTATTGATGCCCGTTACGCAAGTACCTTTGATGGGAAGCCTACCATTCTTAATTTATGCAAGACGTATCCTCATCCAGATCGCTTTAATATAGTTATATGGATTCAGAACCGTGGTAAATTCCCTGAACCTCCAGAGGACTATTACAAGGGCAAGACGATCTGTGTTACGGGAGTCATCACGCAGTATAAGGGAACCCCACAAATTGACGTTAAGTCTCCTTCCCAAATTCAGGTTAAATAACTTGGTTTAGCTTTGTTTAGTTGATGAGCTCTGCCACACCACAATCCCAGGCCCCTGATATAGTGCTTATGCTGGAACAAATTCACCGGCTTTGCCGATGATAAGCGGGTACACCGGTGACCTCCGGGGAGGCTACCCTGTAACTATTCCCCGGAGCGATACGTACCAATGCACCTCTGGCAACCTGAAAACAAACAGGATATTCTTTTTGGTGACTGGGCTAATCGGTTTCTAAATCGTATTCTACACCTGTCTCACGGGCAATCGCTTTTAAGTCGTCTGCGACTTTAGGATTAAGGGGAATGCCTTCATGGATGTACAGGTCTGACTTTTCGTACTCCTTCTCGCCGTGAATATAGATGCGGTCTTGTCCCTCTGCTTTGGGGGCATCTTTGAGCTGACGCTGCAACTCATCCATTGCCGCTTTGAATTCATTGACCGGGCGAAAGGCATCCACACTCCAGGCGCCGAAGAAATGGCCGAGGTTGGATGGCAACGCTCTCCCGTCCGGGGCCTTGGGATATACCAGAGTGCCAAAAGCCGCGCCGGAGAGAATTCCACAGAAAATTTCCACCCATAAAGCGAGGCCATAGCCTTTATGCCCGCTCAGCAATTCACCTTCACCGCCCAGAGGCAGAAGGCCACCGCCCTGTGTACTGGTTATGTTTTCCAGCACCTGCCGGGCGTCTTGGGTCCCCAGACCTTGTGCATTAGTGGCCCAACCTAAGGGTATGGGCTTGCCTATGCGGTTGTAAACCTCCAGTTTACCTCGTGGTACTGTGCTCGTGGCCATATCCAGCACAAATGGACGTTCCCTGTTTGCCGGAGCGGCCACCGAGATAGGATTCGTGCCCAGTATCGCATTTCGTCCAAAGGTTGGTACAACTATGGGGTGCGTGTTCGTCATTGATATACCAATGCAGTCACTGTCCAGTGCCATCATGGCGTAATAGCCGGCGATTCCGTAATGGTTGGAGTTACGCACTGTAACAAAGCCGGTGCCCGTCTCTTCAGCTTTTTGAATGGCTTTTTGCATTGCCCTGTAGGAAACGGGATGGGCCAGTCCCGCTCCTGCATCTATCAGCGCCGTCGTCGGGGTCTCTTTTATAATTTTTACTTCAGGTTTGGCGAGCATCCTGCCATTCTGTAGTCCATCCACATATATCCGCAGCCGGGCCACGCCGTGGCTTTCAATTCCTCGAAGGTCAGCCATTACCAGCACATCGGCTGCGATATGTGCGTCGTCTTCGGGGACGCCGAGTTTCCGGAATACCTGTACGCAGAAGTTTTTTAAAGTTTTTGCCTGGACCTTCACTTGGGTTTCGTCTGGCATTATTGCCCTCCTCTAGTATTCATTGTGAAAGTGAATATGAAAAGCAAAAAAGATTCGGTTTTGTAATAGTACAATATAAGGGATCGCTTAGTAAATAGTTTTTATAACCGGGCTCTGTTAAATGGCAGCAGTCTATGTAATTTAAATAACCAGCAGAGTGTTGATTGCGGGAAGACGTACACAGCACTGCTATAGAGCTCTCTGCCCGGATAAGCTAATGTGAGTGCGACATAGCGTGGACTGATTCCATGACATCTATCACGTTGTGTATTTTCCCCCAGTCCTTAGCCTGAAGTGCCTTCTTCAGTTCGGCTATTATCCACGCGTCGGTGTCCGATAAAAAATGTATCAGGTCGTCTTTCAACATAGGCCATGATTCAGTGATTGTATACTTTGTCTCTGACATTATTCATTACCTCCGGGAATTATCGAATAGGTCATATTCTAAATGATAGCTCTGGATAATAAAAGCATACACTTCTTTTTCTGTAAGTTGTCCGGCTATTAGTGCATGGTTCGTTGTTGAGTCGTGATATTAACAAGTCATGTAGTTGCATCATAGAACGAGCCGCAACTCATTGAGGTAACTCATTTTGTTCAGCAGTCTCGGACTGTAGGAGATGGGGACTACTGGCAGGCTGCTCAAACACGTTTCCAGATCATGCATTGATTTCCTTTTATACCATCTCCTGTCAATGCAGGCGTACGTAATGTAAGTCTGTCACCATTAAATGAAAAGGTGCGTTTCAGGCTACTACCAACAAAATTAGGGAATAGACCGACTTCAATATGATGGATGACCGTATTCCCCTGGATCTCGTAGGTTCCACAGTATGAGAAGTAAGTATCGGCAGCATTGACTTTCTCTTCATTTGTTGCTCCTCTGAATCTTTCAGAAGCGTATCTGGGACGGTTAGCGCTCATAACTGCCACGAACACGTACCCATCCTCATTGTATGAGATGTAGCCCACAGCGTCTTTACTATATGGGTAGCTGAGCTTACCATCTGCACTTTTAACCTCGTCACGTATCAGTCTCCAAGTACCGATAAAAGGATTCTGTACCATTTTTATGCCTCCTTGTGTGACGTATGACTGAGATAGATATTCAGTGTGGAATTTAATGTGTTCATAGTATTCTATTTTGTTACCAAATGCTAACTCAAGTTTGAAGTTCATGAGGCTTACTGGTGCATCATAGTCAATTCTAATTGTTTTTCTAATTTTTTATATTTGAGTACTAGCTCAGGAAGCGCGAACGCACTAGGCGCTTCCTGAGCTTTGTACCACATGATTGAAGTCTCCAAATTTTGATTAGTGCCAACCGTGTCCCATGATTAATATAACTGGTATTTAATAAGGTTATGATTGGAGGTAATAACTAACTTTTTAACTTTTTACACTCTGTGACAAAGGTGTTACGTTTATTTTCGTGTAACCGGGGTGTGTAGTAGCTGGATGAGGGTCTGGGACTACACACCCTTGTTCAAACAAAGCAACGTGAGCTTCATAAGGTGGAAGGAGCTATATCAAAAGGACAGGGAGCTCGGAGCAGCTCAAGAGCATACAATATCTTCTAGAGGTCCTGAATCCTAAAGTGCCCGTCGATCCTTAAATCAGCAGGTTCCTAGTGTCTTTTAAAGTACTTGTATGAGAAACTAACACCTGTTCATCTTGAAAACATTGAATAAGACCTGACCAGAGAAATAAGGGTTTAACCAGTGGAGACATTTTAGAGATATTACCAAATAGCCACTCAATTTAGTACTAAGTAGCTATTCCTTTTAGGCACAGATAGAGCCATAATCATATAAGATATCCAGTATTCATTTCTGTTGCGGTTTGCAAACAGGCTGTAATCACTAAGTGGATGGTCAGTAGTAGCATCAAGAGGGAGAGACTATATTGGGTACAAGATGAAGTTAATAAACAAAATACTTCGTAATGAGGCAGGATTGGCTTTGCCTATGGCATTGGTTCTGCTTCTTATAGGTGGATTTTTTGTCGTCTCCGCTGTTCAATTACTAGCAACTACCCTCAATGCAATCAGCATGGCCGATAATCAGGGCTTGGAACTTTACGCTGCCGATGCTGGAGTCGATTATGCTTTGTGGCACTTTAAATATGATATGGAACTTGAGTTACCTGAAGAAGGAACAGAATTGGTACTATCGTTTCCTGAAACAGTAAACGAGAGGACGGTTAATATTACCATAAGTAATGAAGGTGTATATGGCTTTAAGATAGCTTCCACAGCTACCAGCAATGAAGGAGATAGTACGACAGTGGAATCCTATGTAGCATTTCTTGATTTTTCCTGGTTCTTCAACAGTGCCATTACCAGCCCTGGCGATGTCACGCTAAAACCAGGTACAGAAGTCAATGGTGATGTGACATATGGTGGAGAATTAGATAATAAAGGTACGATCGACGGTGATGAAATAGTCGATCCACTAGATAACTGGCCATTGGTCAGTCAACTTTCCACCTTCTACTGGGCTGAGGTGGAGGACCTAACTCCTCTTCCTCATTCTTCTACCATTGATATTTCTTCTGGTACTGAAGTCGATCCGTATCTTATAGAGCCATTATCTGCTGCCGGAGACTTGACCATAACCGGAAGCGGATGGGCAATGCTGGAAGGGACCATTTATGTTAATGGAGACCTGGTTGTAATGCCCAACGGTACAATAGATCTCAACGGAAAGACTATCTATGTTGAGGGAAACATTACCTTGCAACCTACTTGTGTCATTACTGGTTCGGGATGTATCATTGCGGAGGGAGATATTAACTTTCAGCCAACTATAAGTTCCAATCCTGACGATTTTATATTTATACTGTCTATCGACGGTATAGCTGACATCAAGCCAAATGGTTCACTATACGGATCAGTGGCTGGTGCCGCTGAGGTTGAGCTGATGCCCGGATGTACACTTGAGTTGACAGAGCTGCCAGAAGATGGTCTGAATTTCCCAGATGGCAGTAGCGACTATGGCTGGCGGGGTCTAGAGATTCGTACCTATATTATTCTTTAGCATAATAATTTTCTATTTCAGAAATCTAGATTGACTTGCTCTCTTCCTCTGATAATAAGTTGGAAATGGTCTACATCTCCACGCATTCATTACTGTACATTATATGATAGAGGTAATAAGGGAACTAACTCTACTCTTGTTTCATATGTATGTAGTCAGCGAATGTTGGACAATTGAGCTTTCGAAAAAACTGGATACTTTAAAGGCCATGCCCCTGTTCTCTAACGGTCCTATCTTGTCACCGGACGGCACCCACATCGCTTTCACATCTACCCGTGGCAGGAACGGTGACACATACGATTGTCATCTGATGACCTCTAGGTGTTCCCTTAAGCACTTCTATGGTCTTGATGCGATCCTCTGCCTTCTCAGTTGCAATTTTAACTAGCCCGACTAGATAACGATAGATTCGATTTTTCAAAATCCCGCCTTCCTCTTTTCATGGCTATTTCCCACTATATTCAGATTTTAGATAGTTCTGTCTAAACGATTTTCCGTCTTTGCCTTTTTTACTTCAGGGTTGTTAAATAAATTATATATAAGGTAGTTTCAGTTGTTCAGGTACCCTTTCTGACATAGCCACTATGTTATAGGATTAAGCGAAGACAAGGCTGGAATCACAAGGTCTAAGCAGGTATTCCATAACAAAAATATTTTTAATTTTCGTTGATCCAGGATGATACGAGTAATTGTAACTTTTTTTCGAGAAATTCGTTCTTACAATTAGGCACATGGTTGACCGCTCGTATTGGACATCACGATTTTATTGTTGGAACTAGTATCTACGGAGGATTTCTAAAGGCACAGGGGCAATAATCAATTGAATAATAAGGGCAGCCTTGGTGGAGGCTGCCCTTAGAAAGACAAACTATATATGTACCAACCGTCCAGTCGATCCATTATCGCTGCCCTTCCGTTTGTATTGTGCCCTATGATGGATAGTTTGTCAATACGATGTATAGGTTCAGTTGATGGCGGACACTATCCTCCTTATCATTTTACTAAACTT
>CAZQRP010000023.1:0-58856 GCA_964596125.1 uncultured Dehalococcoidales bacterium
AGTTTAGTAAAATGATAAGGAGGATAGTGTCCGCCATCAACTGAACCTATACAACGGGTTGCTGGCATCGAGGCCCGGGATTATAATAATGCGCAATGGGGCCTTGACAAACGCCAGTTGTTAATACATTACCCAGAGACTTATCATGAATTTAGCCGACCAGCCAATCTGCCACCCGGGTACTTTTGGCTTGACTCTAAAGGAATCTTACTAGTGCAAACATCGCAGAAACTACCTCGATATCGCTGGATTATACTGGTGATTAGCTGGCTGTCTTGCTTGATACTTTTTATGTTAAGGCTCAGTGTAGGACCGCTGGCTCCTTTTTTTAAAGAAAGCCTATACGTCACGAATGCACAGATAGGAACAATGGTAAGCGCTACCGGCATTATCTATATGCCTTCCCTGATAGTTGCTGGCTGGTTTGTAGACCGCATCGGGGCACGCAGGATGCTGGTTATCGGTACTTTCGCCAACAGTCTCTGCATGATAGCTATATTCTTCACGAATTCATATCATATGATGCTTATCATCTTGGCACTGTCGGGGATGGGGTCTGGCTGTATTCTTACCTCCTCAGCAAAAGCCTTAACTCTGTGGTTTCCACCAAAAGAAAGGGCAACTGCCATGGGTCTCAACCTGACCGCCACGAATATCGCCGGGATTATAACCGCTGGTATCTTACCAACTATTGCTATTACTTTAAGCTGGCAGTCCGGCTTTCTATTTTTAGGTCTGGGCACACTAGCAGTTTGTCTCTGCTGTGCCATCTTATACCGGGAACCCACACAAGATTATCTTCCCGTTGTTAATGGTGATAGCACGAATCAAGTTTCTACCAATCCCTCTAATGCCCAGCTAATGACAAGTCTTTTCAAGTCAAGAGATATCTGGATGCTCAGCCTGGCCGGTCTATTCTTGTGCATAGTTCAGTGGGCCGCTGCAACCAATCTGGTTCTTTACTTGAAAGAGGACCTGCTATTCAGCGAGGTTACAGCCGGTGGCTTACTTGCCATAACGCAAGCTGCAGGGACAATTGGAAAGCCAGCTAACGGGCTTATCAGTGACCGCCTTTTCCGAGGTCGCCGCAGGACAGTCTTTCTACTTATGGGTGGTTCGGCAAGCGCCGTGTGTCTGGTGCTGGCCACGAGCGGCCATGTTCTTGGATGGCTACTTTATCCCATTCTAATTATCCTGGGTATAGCAGCGATTGGCTGGGGTAATCTTCTTATTACCCTGGTTGCTGAACTGGCGGGTAAGGAAAGAGCCGGAATCGCAACCGGCGTCAGTGGTGTCATCATTGTCCTGGGCGTTATGGCCGGGCCGCCCCTCTTCGGTTACATCGTCGATATTACAGGCTCTTTTCAAACTGCATGGCTCACCATGGCGCTTTCCGGGCTGATCTGCATACTATTCCTTACACTGGTACGTGAACATAAAAAGCGGATCTGATCCACTCGCTGCACTACCACGAACATATAAACGCTTCAGATAACCGAGATTGTTTCATCTAGGAATGCAATCTGGAAACATAACGCATGAACGAGGTCAGAAAGTCTCAAGTTGGGATAATAATCGAAATCTGAACGAGATTGTGAGACTGGTTGAAACCAGTCCGCCGCAGGAATGAAAATGAGCCCTCCAAAAAGGCAATCCGGTTGTAGTATAAATTAGTAAGGTGGAGCTGTTACACTGCTGCCTCTGCAACGACAGTCGTACCTCTGCCCGGCTCAGAGTTTATCTCCAGGCTGCCTCCGATCAAGCGTGCTCGCTCCTTCATTCCCAACACGCCCAATTTCCCTTCAACAACCAGGTCCTCAGTCAATTCAGGCATTGAAAAGCCCTTGCCATTGTCGCTGATAGTCATCTTTATTTTATGTACATCCGACTCCACCGCTATGCTGACCTCCGATGCGTCTGCATGTCTCCGAACATTATTCAAAGCCTCCTGAGCAATACGGAACATGACCAGCTCTGTCTCTAAAGGAAGCGAAGGTAACATGTCCGCCTTTACTTCAGCTTTAATTCCCATCTCCTTGTCAAGTTGCTCAGCTAACCAGTTCAAAGCTGCCAGCAACCCCATCTGGTCTAAAATACTGGGTCTCAGATCCCGGGCGTATCGCTGTAAATCCCTGTAAATCCCATCAGACAAGCCATGCACTAGCTCAAGTTCGCCCATTACAGCTTTTGCTAATTTACGCTTAGCTCCGGACATTAGATTGTCCAGTCGACGCGACACCAGCAGGATTGACTGTGCAATATCATCGTGAAGTTCCCGGGCAATACGTTTCCGCTCTTCTTCCTGAGCTAAAAGGTTTTTCTGGATCTGCGCACGGAGGTTATCCCTCAGTCTCCTTTCCTCGGTTACATCTCGAGCGATATGCTGAAAGGCGACTGGCTCATCACCTACTTTAATCAGGCGTGTTGTCATTTCAAAAACCGCCTCTCTTTTATCGCTCCTTATTGCACGCTGCTCATAGCGCTGGTCTCTTGCCTCACCTTGTAAGAGCCTTTCCTTTACTTCCTTCGCTAAAAGTAATGAATCCAGGGGAAGGAACTCAGAAACATTTTTACCAACTAATTCGGCGGCACTATGGCTGGTCAGATTCTCGCAGGCGTTATTAGCCATAATTATTTTACCTTCAAGGTCATGAACCCATATAGCATCGCTGGCATTAGTAAAAAGTTCTTCATAATCTCTCTGTGAGGTTCTCAAGGCTGCTGCGACCCGCATAAGTTGTTCACGCTGGCGTTGAGACCTCCGATATATTTCAATTAATACAATGATTAAACAGCCGATAATAAGTGCGGTAATGCTTTCCACTAAGGCATCTGTGGGATTTGGGGAAATAACCAGCGCCCGCGGCAACAAAGCCAGAGCAGATGCCAGCAATACAGCAATGCCCCCCTTTACCCCTAAGGTCCAGCCAGCATAGGTTACCAGCAAAGCGTAGACGAATCGCTCTACGGCATGTCGTGATAAATCGAAGGACAAAGAAACAAATATGTTACCTGCAACAGGTACTCCAACGAGAAGCCCACTGTAATGAGAACAACTCAATAGTATGAAGAGGAACGATATCAGGCATATATGAAAAACCTGCCATCTACGCGACATTGTTGTACATCATTGCCTTCGTCCGAATTACCTTGCTCATAAAACACCTGCCGAACCAGCGGTCTGGTCTAGCCTTCCACGGTGTTTTCTTGTTTAATGTCCTCTAAGGTAACCAATCCCAGCTTCAGAGCTTCTACGAGGGCCTCACTTCGTGAGGCTACATTCATCTTGGTGAAAATATTTGACATATGAGCTTTAACGGTACGCAGGCTGAGGCACAGTTTATCCGCTATCTGTTTATTGCCCATGCCTTTAGCCAGAAGCTTCAACATCTCTGTCTCCCGTTCGCTTAACATTTCACTTACCCTGGACTCTTCAATTTCAGGCGACTTACTAATAGCTCGCTTTAGCAACTTCTCAATGATATTGGGATGAAGTACAGACTCACCGGCCAGTATAGACCGTACCGCCTCTACTATATCCTGCCCTTTAGCACTCTTCAGTAAGTAACCTGCTGCTCCAGCCTCCAGCAATCCTAACACATAACTATCATCATCATAGGCAGTGAGAATTAATACAGCGATATTTGGCGCAATCTTTTTAATCTGCCTGGTAGCTTCAATACCATTAAACTTCGGCATCATGATATCCATCACCACAATATCAGGCGTCAATTGCGAAACCAAGTTAACGGCTTCTTCCCCATCACCCGCTTCACCCACTACTTCCATGTCCTTCTCATTGGAAAGTGCCTGGCGCAGTGATTCACGCAATAGTGGATGGTCATCAGCAATGACAATTCTGGTCTTCAACTGCATTTTACGGCTCCCTACGAGCCCCGTAGCAATTATAAGGTATATCGGATAAAAGAGCCAACATAAATAATCAAAACAAGTAAATTGCAGGCATTCATGAGATGAGTTTCTCTAAACATCATTGCCTCCTTTATCAAGTGTCTAATACTTATTGACATGATTATGGACCTTTGGACATAGCTAAAGTCCTATTGAAACTAGAGCTCAAGACCGATGAGACACAGCCTGGTAACTGTTATAGTTGTTATAGAAACAAAGGAGGTGAAAGAATGGTTACATTAACTACTATACAAACCAAAGCAATTACCACACCAAAGGAGGAGGTATTTAAAGAGCCAGAAGCTCCCTCTAAGAAAGTCTTGACCGGGAAAGAGGCTATACTAGCTGTGCTAAGCAGAGCCGCCGACGAACCTAAGTTCCTGCGCCGCCTTGCGGATAATCCTCACGAGGCTCTGAAAGAGTACTACACCCTGACCTGGGAGGAAAGAGCCGCTTTAGCCAGCGGCGACATCCGGAAGATCGAAAGCTGGGTGGGTAAACTGGACGAGCATCTTGCCAAATGGCTATGGTGTCGAATGTGTCAGGAGAAATGGTGAACGTAATCACGGGAGGGAGACCATGGAGCGTAAAATTAAAACAAGAAAAAATCAACAAAATCCTGCCCTCGATGATGGAGATGATAGAGATAAATTTGCTTTTCTATCTCAAATCTTGAGAATCCGTGAGGAAGCGATTAATACTACTGCTCGGCTTGAGACTGCTATCGACAGAATAGGGAAAGTAGCTATTACTGATGCCTACCCACCACCTGCAGTGGCGGAGAGGAGTGAAGTAGTAGGGGTAAACAAAGGGAAACTCAATACCTTGAGCACTATACTCCTGGGCATATTGGCCGGGGTGTTCATTGGTCTTGGGGCAATGTTTTGTACTGTGGTTACTACGGATGCGGGTCTTGGCTTTGGCCTCACCAAACTGCTGGGCGGTCTGGTCTTCTGCCTAGGTCTTATTCTTGTGGTTGTAGCTGGGGCAGAGCTTTTTACCGGGAATACCCTGATAGTGATGAGCTGGATGAGTGGCAGGACCCGCCTTACTCATCTGCTCCGAAACTGGGGGCTGGTCTATTTTGCCAACCTTGCCGGAGCTTTGAGCCTGGTAGGACTGATGTTCTCTACCAACCAGTGGATGTTTAGCGGCTACGGAGTAGGAGCTAATGCCCTGCTCATCGCCAATGCCAAGGTAAACCTTACCTTCGGTTCAGCTCTGGTGCGAGGCATTCTCTGTAATGCCCTTGTCTGCCTTGCTATCTGGTTATGCTTCAGTTCCCGTACCGTTACCGATAAAATACTGGCAATCCTGTTCCCTATTACTGCCTTCGTCGCTGCTGGGTTTGAGCACAGTATTGCTAATATGTACTTCATTCCTATGGGAATATTGCTGGCAGGCCAGCCTGCTGTCCTTAGCGCCGCCGGAGTAACAGCTGAAGGTATAGCAAACCTTTCCTGGATGGGTTTCGTTGGTAACCTCGTTCCAGTGACTATAGGCAATATCATCGGTGGTGGCTTATTGATAGGTGCTGTTTACTGGCTGACGTACCTGCGCAGTGAACGAGCAGCAGAGCTCGCAGAACTCAGGCCGTGGATGAAGAAAGTTTTCCCGGCTTTACGCCGTGTCAAGCTGGATGAGCCACTCCTTGTTCCGCTCTCGGAACCTGTCCGCATCCAGATAGAGGAGCTTATTAACGCCAAGCTAGAGGAACCGGCTATGCTGGATAAGGGCGGTAAAGCTCTATTAGCTGTGCTAGCTAAGGCCAGAGACGATGTCCATTTTATGGCAAAACTAGCCGGAAACCCTACCGAAGCACTTAAAGACTACGACCTGACGTCTGAAGAGAAAGCAGCGATATCAAGCGGAGACATTCGGTGGATTGAGTCCAAGCTCGGCATCCTGGAGGAACCATTGAAAACTTGGCTCACTGCCAGATTAGCCCAGGAAAAATGGTAGCTCAATAAAAACCAGACAGCCCGAATCAGAAGATGTCCCGGCGCTATTCCGGGACATCTCCTGCAGCTAAACGGGCTACATCAAAAAATATGGCTGAAGCGCAGAGACTTAAAACGATGCAGACAGCACCGATGTAGCCGTAACCAGCCAGCGCCAGTACCAGTCCGCCAGTCATGGCTCCTAATGCCCGCCCCAGATGATTGGAGACAGCTTGAATTCCCATAACCGTGCCTCTTATAGCACTCGATACCGAAACCATCAGTGAGAAAAACGCGGGACGACTACTATTAAAGAGCCCCGATACCATTCCTCCAAGGAAAACAGATATCCATACATTCCCAGGGAATAGCATAAGTATCAAGCCGGTCAAACCAAGTAACGCCGGCGTTATCGCACATATCTTTATCTTGCTGAATTTATCAGCCAGTAGTCCTCCAATAAATACACCGACCAACTGCCCTATTGCCATAAAAGAAAGCAGAGGCGCTACCTGTCCAACACTCAAAGAGTAGCTCTGAACCAGAAAAGCAGCCAGATATGCCTGTACGGCGGTGAAACCCCATCCCGCTAAAATATTGGCTACCAGCAGTCGAAGCAATGACTTCTGATAAAATGCTTCTCTAAAACTGGACAAATAGGTGATACTTTCGTTTAATTGACGCCTCCGTGATACGGGCAGAACGACAATGTTTGCCAGGGCCAGTGCTAACATAAATAAACCCAGAACCAGAAAGCTCGTTTTCCATCCGAAATTATCAGCAATGAGCGCTCCTGCTGGAGCTCCAATCAGATATGCCAGTGGGGCACCGGCAGCAACCAGCCCCATTACCCTGCCCATCCTGCTGCCTGAAAAGTGGTCGCCAACGCTGGCCAACACGTTTGGCACCGCCATAGCTCCCCCAATACCAACCAGTACGCTGAAACCGATCAGAACAGAGAATTCCCAAGCTGTACTATAGCCCAGGAGCGCTATGCCGGAGACAAATAGACCGCCTGCTATTATACGCCTGCGGCCTATCCGGTCGGAGAACGGACCTATCACAGGGGCTACCAGAGTCCACATGACGGCCGATACGGTAATCAGCTGTCCTACAGCTCCAACAGTAGTGTTAAACTCCTCCGATAAGTCAACTAGTAAAGCGGACACAAGTCCCACTACCGTCATCACGGCAAATACGTTGATGGTCAGTACTGCCATTGTGAGAAGGGGATAGCGCTGTGGATTGTAGTCCATTTCTTTCGTGATTTATTTTCTCAGCGGTACAGGACGAAAATCAACAGACAGTATAACACGCGCTGCTCATCTATAGAACTCAAGCCTGCAGTCTCTGGTGAAAAGGATTGACCACCATGACAAAAAAAGCGTAGGATATGGCTATCTGGGTTATCAACAGGTATAGCTGCACAGCCAGATATATAATATTGACTATAGTTAACTATTTTATGGAGGGAAGTTACATAATGGCAGAAGAGATAGTCATAAAAGCGAAGCCCAGACCTGTTCAAATAGACCTGACAAAGACCGCTGTCATCGTGGTCGATATGCAAAACGCCTTTGTTAGCAAGGGTGGCATGTTCGATTTACTTGGTATCAACCTCTCAGATGTCCGGCGGCGTATCCAGCCTTGCAGAGATGTGATCCGTAAAGCACGGGAAAGGGGCTGCAGAATCATATACCTGAAGCATAGCTACGCCCCCGATTTATCCAACAGTGGGGGGGAGGATTCACCTAACTGGCATAGGGAACGGGGACTGGCTTTTATCCGCGAACACCCGGATAAAAAAGAGGTTTCCTTGATTGATGACACGTGGGGCAGCGAGATTATAGAGGAACTGAAGCCTGAAGAAGACAGTATAATCGTTAAGAAGCAGAGGTTCAGTGGATTTGTTGGAACAGACCTGGACGATATCCTGAAGAAATACGGTATAAAATATTTAGTATTTTTGGGAACTGTTATCAATATTTGTGTTGAATCTACTATACGGGACGCCTACTTCCATGACTATTTCCCCATCCTTATTTCAGACGCAGTAGGTCAAACAGGTGCCGATTTTATACGAGAGGCAACGATATATAATGTAGAGCTTGTTTTTGGCTGGGTCACAGATAGCAGAGAATTTTGTAACAGCTTGACCTGAGGCTTATCTCCGTTTCGTTGTCAGCACTACTGGCCCGACACAGCAACAGACGGCAGCGAACTAAGCTCTCCTACGTACTACGCCGTTTGCTGAAGAACTTCTCGCACTTTCTTTTCTTCTCTGCATCAGACTCGATCCAGGTATCAGCAGGCAAAAGATCGTTCTGGGCTATAGTCCTGATCTCCTTTACCTCCTCTACCGATAGCCCCAGCCTTGCGGCGATCTCTCTATCTGACAGGCAGCTTGATTCTCTCTGCTGTTCCAGCCCAATGTAACTCTGTACTGCCAGGCTCATGTCGTGCACCTGCTGCTTATATTTATTGTAAAGGTCAATTGATATGTACTTACCCATTATCACTCCTTTCATCGATTATCGGTTTTATATCAGCATATCTTATGGTGGCTTGCCTGCATCTGCGTACCGATGTTAGCATCCATAGCGGGCCTGAGAAGATAGTCACATCACCCTCTTAGGCCGCAGTGTGCGGGTACGCAGCACCACAGGACATCCCCGCAGACACTCGCCGCACTGCCCCATGAAAGATCCGGAAGCTATAGAATTCATAATATCAGCGAAGAAGCTGCCCATGATAATGGTCTTCCGTTTTTCCAGGTCAGGCTCGTTAATGGCCTCGAGCAGTGTCCTCTGGAAGCTGTTGATCGAGGTAGTCTGGGCTCTGGTGGCGCATAAATATCTCTTGTAGCGCATCCACTTTATCCTGCCACTCTCAAGCTCTCCGGAAAGGCACTCGGGACACGTCTCCAGACAGGGCGTCGTCCTATCCCGTTCCCATCTTTTGACGCACGAGGGATGAGGACATATCGGTTCCTGAAGAGGTCCATCCGCTCGCAATGGCATGGTAGTAATTGTCGGGGCTATATGTAACGGACCAAGTTCTTTATTCAGTATTATGCCGGCGGCCATCGATCTCGTACCCAAGCCGGCCATGTCGGCGCACAGCTTGTGACTTAATTCCACGCCTCCATAGTTTATACTATAATAGCCATACTGTTCTTCAATGAAGTTAGCCATAGCCAAGGCTACAGTATTACGGCGGGGCACGGCGAAGGAGCGATTCATCTGATGTAAGCGATGGTCGGGACTGCGCCATGTTCCACGGGGTCCCCAGCGGTCTACGAGCACGACCACACTCTTTGCTCCAATGAGAAAGTCATCAGGACGATGTCCCTCCGGGGCGAACCGGTTGATTTCCCTTACCGAGGCAATACCTACCAGAGGAACGCCCAACTTGAAACCAAACTCTTTAATCTCTTTTTCCGGTGATATGCTCATATGTCCTCCTTGTTAATATATTATTTACTGGTGATATACCTGCTCATTTATACAAAGACATGCCTTTGTCAAATGCACCCACCGCGATGAGTCAAATCTATTTTATTTTTACCAGCATCCTGACAAGGAAATCAAGTGACCACGATAAGATGTACCCATCGTACTGTTATACCTGCATTTCTATAGTAGAGGCTTTTACTTCGTTTATATCTTAAGAAATCTTTCCTCCCTGGGTATCCATCAGGAAAGTTCTCAAATGAACATACACATACAGAAATATAGCCGATGCCGCGAGACTAAAAACGAGACTGAGGACACCAATAAAGTTGTATCCGATCAGCGTCAGCACCAGCCCACCTGCCATGGCTCCCAAAGCTCGCCCCAGATGATTGGAAGCCCCTTGAACGCCCATAATCGTGCCTCGCACATTGCTTGATATTGTCACAGTGATTGAGAAGAACGCTGGCCGAGTACTGCTGGAGATTCCCGAGAAGAGTCCACCCAGCAAAACAGACAGCCACACGTCCCGGGGAAATTGCATTAGTGCCACTCCAATAAGACCGCACAATGCCTGCATTATGACACATATCTTTATTTTGTTAAATTTATCAGCTAGCTGTCCCCCAATAAGCATGCCAGCCAGGTGACCCATAGCCATATATGAGATTAATGGCGCTACCTGTCCAATGCTCAATGAATAGCTCCGGATAAGGAAAGCAGCCAGGTAGACATCAACCGTAAAATAAGCACCGTTTGCTAAAGTGTTAGCAAACATCAGAGGAAATAATGTCTTCTGATGAAAGGCTTCCCGAAAACTGGATAAATAGGCTATGCTCCCATTCGATTGACTGGTCCGTGATGATGGTAGGACAACAATGTCTACCACAGCTATTGCAACTATAAATAGTCCCAGAACCAGAAAGCTCGCTCGCCATCCCAGGCTGTCAGCAATCAGTGCTCCTGCCGGAACTCCCGCCAGATACGCCAGGGGGAGGCCTGTATTGACTATAGCCATTATCCTGCCATGAATACCGGTCTGAAAATAGTCACCGACGCTGCCCAGAATGTTCGGCCCGGCCATAGCGCCACCCAATCCAACCAGGACACTGAAACCGATAAGGGCTGAGAAATCCCAGGCTATACCATAGCCTAAAAGCGAAATCCCGGAAATTAATAATCCAGTTATCACCACACGCTTACGACCAACGCGGTCGGAGATTGGGCCGACTATGGGGGATGCCAGCCCCCAGACAACAGCCGAGATGGTAAGGAGTTGTCCCGCAACTGCTACGGTAGTGCCTAATTCACCGGAGAGATTAACGAGCAAAGCGGCCACAAGTCCCATTGATGTAAACAGTGAAAACACGCTGGCGGTCAGTACCACTATCGTAAGAATGAAACTGCTTCGTGTACTACCATTCATTTCTGTGATTTGTATCCCTAAGGGTACAGGCCGGAAATTAGCAAACAGTATAACACGATACGCCGGTTTAAATGAAGGTTATGCTATTGCCTTCATAATCGAAGTGATATATAGATAAAAATAAAAAACGAACTTCGGAATGAGCTGCTGCCTTACCTGTTGACAGAGAAATAAATTGCACCTATGCTTAGATATTAAAGCTACAAGGAGGTACCAAATGCCCGGAGACTGGGTATGCCCTTTTTTCCCAAATGTAACCACCTTAGCGATTATAATGACTCTGGCCGTGGTATGGTCCATAGTTTGGAAGGGGATAGCGCTGTGGAGGGCAGGTAGAAACGGACACCTGGCCTGGTTCATAGTGTTACTTATAGTCAATACAGTGGGAATATTGGAAATTATATACATTTTCGTATTCAGCCGTAAAAAGTAATCATTTATGGCTGCTTACGGTCAGGGCACTATATTTTTTCAGCACGGACAAGTCCTTTGCACCTCTATATCTGCTATTGCCGATGACTGCTTTATGCCGAGCATGAGCTAAGGAATTAGATTAGTCTCTGGAATAACGTGACGGGTCCTGCTGCTTACCAACCGGAATAAAAAGCCCCAATTAACCTCACCGTCCCACCGCTTTATCCGATCTGCACTTTTCAGCCTTCGCTTACCTTGTGCTCAGACCAATCGCCAATGGACTCCAGCTTGATTAATTGGGCCGACATCAATATAGGACATAGCGATATCCATTTCAATGGCCTATTGGTCACAGTCGACCTAAAACTTTAGTCCTGCTATTGCATTTCCCATAACAATAACCGCTCAAATTACGGGGCAGACCATCAATAAAAACAGCACCTTGTCTTATTTTTCCTGGAATAAGAATTACAGCAGTAAATCACATCTTTCCACATACCATCTATTGCCCGTCACAGCTTTTCTACTGGCGAACTTATGATAAAATAAGAAAATCGTATAGGAGGTTGGTTATGGCCCAGAAACGAGATGGAGTGTATATTTGGGTGACCTGGCTTTCAAAGCTCATGGCCGGAGAGCAATCATGCGAGTGGTCACCATGGTTCAAAGCAAACTACGAATATTACGAGAGAGTACCCGACGACTTTGATAGTGCAGCATGGAGGGTAGAACACACGCGCTTACTCAGGGATCTAAGAATCGAAAGGCAAGAGGCCGGTGCGCACGTTCTCTTTGAAAGGCAAAATAACTTCAAATACAAAACGCCAAATGGGATAGCAATAGGCGGGACGCCGGATATGATAGAACTGACCAGCAGAGAGAGGGGAATAATTTATGACGCTAAAACCGGGCAAAGAAATCAGTCTCATCTAGTACAGGTCATGATATATATGTACCTGCTTCCCCTGGCAAGAACCGAATGGTCCGGAATGGTTTTTGAGGGAGCAGTCCGGTATAAAGATGGCAAAACCGATATCCCTGCAAGTACCATCAATGATGCCTTCAAGGATAACTTTAACTATTTTGTTGAGATTATGGCATCTTCTGAGCCGCCATATAAAGCGCCTAATGAACTGAACTGCCGGTTCTGTGATATTCACAAACAAGAATGTCCGGAGAGGATTGAATTCAGATAACAATCTGTATATGAGCCTCGAATGCCACTTCTTTCATACCGATATTTATTTATTACTTTTCTCTGAAAGCTAGCGAACTGACTGAGCCGGCACACGCCGTGTTTAAACTAGCTGGCGAAATGGTATAATGGATAGTCCACGCTTTATATACGCCGGGGTACTACAAAAGCAATTAGGTTATGGTCGCAGAAACAAAGGCACAGCGGTTCTACGGGTGGCGGCTACTGTTTTTCCTGTGGATCGTGTACACCATCCCAGTTGGTTTCGCAGTGTACGGTTCAGCAGTGCTCTTTCCTTTCATGAGTGAGCAAACAGGATGGGCGCGTGGAGAAATAACGATGGGATTCACCATTATAATGGTGACCATCGGGTTTGCCAATCTTCTGGCCGCCTGGACTGTCGGCCGTTTTGGCGCCAGAGCCAACCTCTTTGTCGGGGGAGTAGCTATCGCTGTAGTAACTGCCCTGATGGGTACGGCGGGGCATATCTATGGAATATACCTTGCTATCTGTTTTTTCATTGGATTAGGAGTTTCTCTCGCCTCGGCACTGCCTGCCCAGACGGTGATAATCTCCTGGTTCAATGCTCGCCGGGCCCTTGCCCTGGGCCTGGTGCTGGGGGGTGGTGCTATCGGCGGCTTCTTTGCCCCTCAAATTATAAGCGCAGCAGTCCAGTTTGCAGGTGGGAACTGGCGCATTGGCTGGTTCATTATATCTGCCGCAGCAATAGCAGGCGCAGCAGTGGCTATCCTTGCTGTATGCAACAGGCCAGATGATATGGGCCAGTACCCGGATGGACTAACCCCGGATGAGGCCGGTACAGCCAGCACCAGCCGACCAATCCGGACCTACCGTACTCCATTTCAGTGGACTTTAAGCAGAGCCATACGGACACGCAGCCTGTGGTTCCTTATTATTGGGATGGCTCTCAGCTTCACCATCTGGCAGATAGTTATTACGCAGGGCCCATTCCATCTACGAGACCGCGGTTTTGATGCAGCGGAAGCAGCTTTTTTTTATAGTCTGACCATCGGATTGAGTATTGTGGGACGCTTTACCATCGCCGCGCTGGGAGACATCATCGAACCCCGCTTTCTCCTTGCCTGGGCTGCACTCTGTTCCCTGCTGGGAGGGATCTTATTCTGGTTCGTCTCACCAGATATTGTATGGACTGCTTATCTCTATCCGTTACTGGTTGGGTGTGGTTTCGGAGCTGGATTTGTCTGTATGCCGACTATTATCGGTAACTATTGGGGCACTGATACTTTTCCAGGCATCTACGGCCTGCTTTCGCCTGTTACAATGGCATTCCAGGCTGTAGCTGCACCCCTTGCAGGATTGCTCTATGACCTTCAGGGCACCTATTTCACTGCTATGCTCATCGCATGCGTAGGGGCAGCTGCCGGCTTCACGTTACTACTCCTCTGCACTCCACCCAAGCCAAAGGAAGCGGTAAACAAGACCGTCTGACCAATCAGATACTTGCTCTGATACAGCCGGTTCTCTTTCATGGCATGAACACCTGCTGTTTACGCTGCGCAGCCAGATACCGTGACACGTGCCGGGCTCAGGCTTCAGGACGCAGCTACAGTCAATACTCTGTCGTCATAGGTGGTCAGCCTCTCGACACCGGTGCCGGTAACCAGGTAGTCATCCTCCACACCAATAACCCCCTTATCCGGAAAGACCAGTTTAGGCTCGAAAGCAAAGACCATGTTTTCCTCAAATTCCTGTTGAAATCCGGGGGCGATCAGGGGATATTCATCGATCTCCAGCCCGATCCCATGCCCTACAAATGACACACGATTATCTTTATAACCCATAAAATTGTCCTCATATCCCGCCTGCCGGACTAATTTTATTACTTCCTTGTAGAGAACAGAGCAGTACCTGCCAGGCTTCACCCATTGTTCCATGAAGTCCTTGACCTCCCTGGCAAAAGTGTACGCTCGTTGTAGCTCTTGAGACAACATCCCGATCACAAACGTGCGGGTCATATCCGTTACATAGCCGTTTACTCCCACACCGAAATCGATGACCAGAGGCTCGTTAGCAGTGACTTTATTGAAACTCGCACCCTGGGCTAAAGCGGGCGTTGTCCCGAGCCCACCCAAGGGTGCCTTTAAATAAGACGGTATGGTACCTGTTTTCCCGCAAAAAACATGTGCATAGAACATTTCTTGATTATAACCACGCATTCGCAGGAGCCCCTGGTGCCCCAACCGCCTGGCGAGCCCACCCATCATTGAATCAACTTCGAGCTCGGTCATTCCGGAGCGGATACTTGTTTGAGCTTTGTGCATAACCTGCTTTAAAATTTCACATGCTTTCCTCATCTGAGATATCTCATACTCGGACTTTATCATACGTACTTTTTTAACAAGCTCCGAAATATCCAGGTAGTTTGCTTCCGGGAAGTCCCGACACAGCACCAAATAGTTCCTTGCCGGCAGAACGTCCATTTCGATACCTATCCGACCGCGCAGTGAGTAGTTAAAGTCGGAGAGTATGCTGCCAAGTTTATTTCTCTTCTTCAAATGTACAATCCGGGCCAGGCTTGATTCTGTTAAAACCCGGTCAAGGTCGCCTTGCACTACCAGCACCGGTTCGCCCCCGGCCGGTATAAAAAGAAGAGAAGGTTGAACGGTGCCGGTGAAATAAAAAAGGTCAGCATTTTGGGAGATCAATGCCCCATCGACTTCGCTTTCCTGAAGTAAATTCTGAAACCGGTCAATCCGCGCTAGAATTTCCTTTTGGGGTGTGTACTCATATTCCATTGTATCCTCCAGTTAAATGGCTTAGCAAAAAAATGGCAAATATAATAATACACTTTACACTATCATTCTGACATGATATAATATTCAGTGTATTCTGATAATTCTGTATATTCAGTAGTACTAAGCTCAAGGAGGTAATGAAGTTGACCGAAAAAGACATGGTAGAACCTTGTTGCTCTCCAATGGAAAAGGTTACAGGCTGCTGCAAAGTTGAGTCCCTGGTAAGTGTTGATGAGAGAGGGCAAATGGTACTCCCCAAGGAAATAAGAGACAAAGCAAATATCCGCTCGGGTGATAAGTTAGCGGTTATCGGTTGGGAAATGGAAGGAAAAATATGCTGTATTTCATTGATTAAATCTGAAGACCTCGCCAGCATGGTAAAGGAACTACTCGGTCCTATGATGAAAGAAATGATCACGACGTAATAATGAACAATCTCAGGAGGTAAAAATGAAAAATTCAGATGTAAAGAAAGTTGTCAGGGAAGGTTACGCTAAAATAGCCAGACAGGGCCGTTCCTGTTGTGGTCCATCAACTTCGTGCTGTGGCAGTGTTGATGCAGCAGAGGACATCAGCAAAAGAATAGGATATAACGAGGAAGAACTCGCCTCGGTCCCCGAAGGTTCAAATCTGGGGCTGGGATGCGGGAATCCCACCGCACTCGCTTCATTGAAAGAGGGGGAGACTGTTCTCGATCTCGGTTCAGGAGGGGGACTTGATTGTTTTCTGGCTGCAAACAAGGTTGGTATAAACGGAACAGTTATAGGTATCGATATGACACCAGAAATGATAGAGAAGGCCAGAGAGAATGCCAGAAGGGAAAACTACAACAATGTGGAGTTCAGGTTAGGAGAAATTGAAAACCTGCCGGTTGCCGATAATTCTGTAGATGTGTTGATTTCAAACTGCGTAATCAATCTGTCATCTGACAAGAAAAGGGTGTTCAGGGAAGCATTCAGAGTTCTGAAACCGGGGGGAAGGCTGATGATTTCAGATATCGTCCTGACAAAGGAGCTCCCAGACTTTCTTAAGAACTCCGTACAGGCGTATATCGGGTGCGTATCCGGAGCTATGTTGAAGGAGGACTACGAGGAAACTATAAAAGCTGCCGGATTTAATGAGGTCAAAATAGTCGATGAAACACATTTCCCCGTTGAAGGGTGGCTCACTGATCCGATAGCAAAGCCCATCATTGAATCATTAAATCTGACACCGGAAAGAGTAAGAGAGATTGTCAGCACTGTTATAAGCGTTAACATACAAGGTGTAAAATGATGTAATGTGGAGGGGCGGGCGGTACGTATACTCCTCACATTCTAGATATCCTCCACCCCACCACTACACCCAGCACCACTGCAGCCACGAATAACACCAGGATAGCAATAGTAAAGATGAGAAGCCGTTCCGGCATGAGAAGCACATTCAGCTCAGAAACCTCCGACCACGGACTTTCATTGCCGACAGAATCTACAGCCTTTACCCTCCAGCTATAGTATCCTTTAGGTAAAATATCATCCGCAGACAGGGTATACCTGGTACCATTCGCTATTTCTTTATCTAAAACGGGCGATGAGAAATTATTGCCGCGTGCAACCTGAAGTATGTAGTGTAGACCTTCAGGTTCATTCACCACAGCCCATTCAAACATAACCGTGGAGGGCTTAAAAACCCTTCCTCTCAGGTATTTTAAAGATCGGGAGAACACTTCGCCCAGCGAAGTAAAGAGTGCCAGCTCAGCTCCTGTCGCAGGTGAAAGCAGTTGTGGTGCTGGCGGCGGCGTCTTCTCAGTAAAAAAGTCAGCCTGAGCAGAGTGAGCACTGCCGTCTACAGCAGTTATGGTATGCTCCGTTAATACACTTTGCGGGACTGTTAAAAATGCTTCAAAGCTCCCTCTATTGTCTGTAGCCACCTTCATATCTAACAACATTTCGTCAAAGCTGA
Organism: uncultured Dehalococcoidales bacterium; assembly: GCA_964596125.1. Classification (GTDB taxonomy): domain Bacteria; phylum Chloroflexota; class Dehalococcoidia; order GIF9; family UBA5629; genus CAZQRP01. Next base: position 17,058 of record CAZQRP010000023.1, read on the forward strand.
TCTGTATGTTCTCACCTCCAGCATAACCTGTCCCCGTAACAGTCACCACAGTACCTTTGTCACCCGAATCCGGCTGCACTTTTATTTGTGGAACCACTTCAAAACCGATATCAGGTATAGTCCCCTTCACGGTAAAAATTCTACCGTATATGCTGATAGTATGATGTCCCCGGATACTTGCCGGAACGTGAATGATAGTACTCAAGGTACCGTTAGGCTCGGCTGTGAGATCAGCTCTCACTATTTCATCGTCCCAGGTTATATTAATGCCCCCCTCACTCGTTTTAAAACCCCACACATTAATAACGATTCTGGTGTCAGCTGGACCGGAAAGCGGTTCTGCTTCGACCCAGGGGGATACTATGACCATAACTTCGTCGACTTCATTGGAGCTCGTCGTGCTTCCCACAGCGCCGATATGATGTCGGCCTTTAGTTGTCCGTGGAATTGTAAGCGTGCCATACCATGTACCCAGCCCATTAGCGGTTACAGGAGAAGAAGAGGCAATATCACCATCCCACGTTATCCTGATATCTGTCTCATTGCTATCAAAACCTTTGCCCGTGACCGTAATCTGGTCCAGTTCCTCAACGATATGCGACAAAATATCTATCCGGGGAAGCATGGTGAAAATGACTGATGCAGTACTGGCAGACCAGTTGCTGTCATCGGTAATCAGAATTGTGTGTTCGCCTTTACTGGAAACAGGGATAACCAGATCACAGTTCAAGCTGCCTGTCTCAGAAATAGGCACTTCCTCTACCAGAATCTGGTCATCCCAGTGAATAGTAGCCAGTTTGCCCGAAAAGTTTTCACCGCTGACGGATACAGTTGAACCGGCAATGCCGGAAACCGGCCGTACCGTACCACTGGCAGCGTAGACGGGAGTAGATACTGATACCAGCACTATCAGAGGAGTAAGAACAATAGATAAGGCCAGTAACCTGAATAAAACTGTACTATGCATCGATTTCGATCTCATATGGACCATGATATTGTTTTGCCCGATAAAAAGACCCTGTCTGTAGCTTAAAGTATTTGGGTCGAAAAATCAAAGATATAACGGATGCATAGTAACAATGGAAGCCGCTTACTGTTTTCAAACTGTCTCAGCTAGTGTATTATTTAAGCGACCAAATTTCACAGTTGTCAGACGTTCAGAAACAGGCAGTGAACCGGGAAGAGTTCAGAAATTATTGTCTTTCTAAAAAGGGAGTATCAGAGGGCTTCCCTTTTGATGAGAAAACACTTGTTTTCAAAGTACTGGGGAAAATGTTTATTCTAACAGACGTCAATACCTTCGAAAGCATCAACATAAAATGCGATCCCGGGAATGCGATCGAACTCAGACAGAAATACCCGAGTGTTATTCCGGGCTATCATATGGATAAAAGACACTGGAACACGGTTATCCTGGATGGCTCGATAGAAGACAAGCTAATTTACCAGTGGATTGACGATTCATATAACCTGGTAGTCGCCAGGCTCCCAAAAGCGCAACGCCAGGAACTGGAAGAGCCATAATACTTTACCAACGCAAGATTGCAGGATTATAACCCTCTGTCAGCGGCGCCCCGTTTCTTCCAACCCAGAGCTTTCAGAAAATCTCCCACTATCGTTTCCCCATGGCTGGCATGACGAAGAGGAAGAGTAGCATTAATGCGATAATAATTGCGCCTTCCCTCACGCTTCTTTGTAATGTAGCCATCTTCCAGCAAGTCGGCAATTATTTTGCGTGTAGCCCTCTCGGTGATGCCAATGGAGTTTGATAGGTCTCGACCGGTTATACGCGGATGGTTAGCAATAAAGCTCAGCACTATAGCATGATTAGTCAGGAAAGTCCACTTCGTCATTAAAGCCTCCTCTTACCATAAAACTGTAAAATCTTGACAACAGGTGTAAAATGTGTATAATGATATGTGAAATATCTTTCATCATTACAACATCATCATTATTATAGCATGAAAATAATTTATGTGGTTATTTGTAACATAGTAAGAGTCAAAATTCAAGCCCACTGCCTACTAACCAAATATATAATAAAAGAAATCTCGGGTCTATCAAGTAAAGGAGGATAACAATGTTCTGGCAAAAATCAAAAAGCGGAGGGGCGCCTTCACAACCAAAGGCGGAGAAGCTTCCGCGTCCCAAGGGAATAACCGACATACTAGGAAGGTATCTGGTGACAGAGCTAAAGCAGGACCCGGACTGGGTATGGAAGCTAAAAGTCGCATTGCGGCATAGGCAGAATAGTAAAAATGCATTCGACTTTCGGGTCTTCGATGAGGTTAAGGTAGCAGAAAAGGATGTCAAGGTTCATGACTACACCTCTTTTGATCAACATCCGGAGCTGGTACTGTTCCAGGGATGGTATGATAAGGAATCCTGGAAAGTAGAAATCGAAGGCAGGAAAGCAGGATAAAGGACTGCTAGTTAAATATAAAGGATTGGAACTTAGTCCCGCACAATCCAGTTTATACATCAAGAGGTACTTAGAACATGGACAGTCAAGATGTCACCATTTATAGCAAAGATGAGATACAAAGGAAGATCGAAGGGCTGATCGAGGCCGGAAGTTCTATCTTCTTCTACCTTGCTGGCAGTCCATCAGAAGGAGGTCCCCTTGGTAGAGGTGCCGCCGTAATCGAACTCAATCCCGACTATCCAGGCAAAAAGCAGCGCAAGTATATTGTATATACGGCTAACGTGGACGGCATGGAACTAAACGGTAATAAGATAAAAACATTCCAGTCCGACAAACCAAAAGAAATCGCAAGCTGGATTAAGGAGCGACACTACATAGACCGGACACACTAAATAATCCGGCAGACCGATTACCAATTGACATAATCAGTCCGACCTGTCTGGCAAACCGGTCTTTACATTAAATAAGGTGGGTTATCCTGGAAGCGGGCTTTTTAAGCAGTTCAAACTGTATCCCGGCCTCTTCAAACAGGTCTATGAAGGAGTCGTCAGCATAGCTGCCAAAAGTTACAAACCGACTTATTTTAGCATTGACCAGCATCTTGGCGCAGAGTATGCACGGCGAATGGGTAACATAGATCGTGGCCCCCCCAAGATCTACGCCGTGGAGTGATGCTTGAATAATCACATTTTGTTCGGCGTGAATACCACGGCATATCTCGTGCCTGGTCCCGGACTCGATGTTTCTCTCGTCCCTGAGACAACCAAGCTCAAGGCAGTCCTTAAGCCCGGAGGCTGCCCCGTTATAGCCAGTGGACAATATATGCTTTTCCTTTACGGCAACAGCACCAACGTGGTGACGGAGACATGTCGAACGCTCTGCCACCACTGAAGCAATTTTGAGAAAATATTCATCAATAGTTGGTCTGGTTGCCTTTTTCATTTTAAAGCTGATAGCACTCCTTCGGTTTGCTTTTTTAATTCCTCCAACGTCGATTCATTCATTATAGTAAAATCGGCCATTGCGATGGGGCCGCCTTTGTTACTGTTCTCAATCTCAGCTTTATCTCGACTGGCAGCTTCCTCAACCGTCAGCGGACGGTTCGCTCTACTGGCAAGCCTCTTGTGCCTGGTAGCAGGAGAGGTAAAAACGGCAACCACACTAAATCCATCACCATAGTATTCCTTCAACAATGTGTATTCCTCCCAGGAGTAAAGCCCGTCTATCACGACATCCGAAGATTGTAACAGGACATCAATCCTGGGTAAATTCAATTCAGCATAAGCAGCCATCCCATGCTCTTCTCTCAACTGCTGCCTGATACGGCGTTCGTTTTCCTCATTCAGCTTAAGCCCCCTGTTCCTGACCTCCGCATCAGTGATATCTCCAAACCGCACCCTCTTAAAGCCATTCCTCTCAAATGCTCTGGCTACCTCGGACTTGCCCGAGCCAGCCATACCAACGATTGCTACTACTTTCATCGTTCGTCCGATACAAAGACTAGTGTACTGTTTATATAACCATCCCGTCCTTAAGCGATATTAATTTTACCGGGAGACGAACTAACTCAATAAGGGGTGCAGCCCTTCAGTTCTAATTACCATTATTTGATTATGCAGTATGGAAATGCTTCCTTCTACACCGGGGTAGTTCACTATCTACTCTTGCTCAGATATTATAGGTAAAAACGCAGTGCTCTGGCAAAGAAATCTCCATAAAGTAACTAATACCCGCATTGTTACCGCCCAAAAAAATCAGGCAATAGCACAAAGCAGACGATGCCTGAATATTGAATAAAGACGAACAACATGGTACCCTGTACTATCACGCTGACAATTCTTCGGTACAGATTAACAGCTTCGCAGGTAAAAGGAAGATTTTATGTTAAAGCTGGCTCGGTTAGGACCACATGAGTGGGGCTTCGAATATCCGGATATTTATCAGGAATTAAAAAAAGATTTTAACCTGGGTTGTGAGTTATTCGAGGCAGGTAAAACCGACGAGGCGGATATAATTTTTAAATCGGTACTCGCCCAGATGCCTGACCACCTGGATGCCATTCACCATGCAGCCCTCGTTCTCTCACGTAGAAATCTACACAAAGAAGCTGTTAACCTGTGGGCACAGGCCGTGCGCATCGGCCGCAAGGCGTTTCCTCAAGTTTTCAAGATAGATAAAGACCTCCTGGACTGGGGATACCTGCACAACAGGCCTTTTCTACGCTGTTTACACGGACTGGCTCTGGCAACTTACCGGGAGGGACAGGTAGAGGAGGCACTGTCTCTGTTCCGGGAATTACTCTCCCTGAATCCCGGCGACAATCTGGGAGTGCGGGGCATGGCTGCAACGGCACTGCTGAAAATCGGCCGACCGGAAGAGGCCCTTAAACTTACCGAGAAGTATTCCGGGGATACTATGCCTGATTGTCTTTACGGACAAGCTCTGGCTCTTTTCAAACTGGGGAACCGACAAAAAGCAACAGCCGCACTTAATAAAGCCATTAAATATTCACCCAGGGTAGCGGCCGAGCTTTTGAAGAGCAGGCACCGTTCACCCACGCAGCCGAAACCAGACCTCATTGAAAAGGGAGGTGCCGACGAGGCCTACGATTACTGGGAACGCTCAGGGCCCCTCTGGAAAGAAGACGCAGCTGCGCTTGAATGGCTGAGGGGGGTGGCGAAACGGACTCCCGGGGACCGACGGGAAGCAGGACAATAACGGTCCGATAACCGTTCCGGCGATACATGTCAGCCCGAAGTCCAGGACAGTGTCCCGCAGTCTCTGTATACACCATTTTTACCCCCACTCTCTTTGAAGGCACTTCTTCCCAATGTTATAATTAATTATAAACCACATGTGTATACCCAGCGGTTCTGATCCCTGCCGACAACAACCTGTAAATATCAAGGAGAACGTACCATGAAACGGACCTTAGCTGTCAAAGCTACCCTCTTGCTACTGATTATTGCCGGACTGACTATTTCTTCCGGCTGTGAAGCCGTCAGAGGTGGTACTGAGGCAACTAGGGGGGATATAAGTTTAGATGCATTATCTATGAGAGGAAAGCTAGTCCAGGGACTGCCCGTTGGTAACCTGAACGCTATACTCAAGGTCAAAGCCGGCAAGATTACCATAAACCCGACCAGCGATAGGGCGACAATAAACGCTGGATCCTTCCGGACCTACCATAACAATTAAACGTGACGGGATGTCAATCAGCAGGGCAGAACCTGACAAGTTAGAAATGAAATAGCAGATTCCCGAATAAGTCGACTGATTTCAATACTCAATGGATATTTTAGCTGAACTCAATCCAGCACAGAAACAGGCGGTAGAAACGATCGAAGGGCCACTGCTGATTCTTGCCGGTCCCGGCAGCGGTAAGACCAGGGTAATCACTCACCGCATCGCCTACCTGATAAAAGTCTGCGGTATCAATCCTCGCCGCATCATGGCAGTCACCTTCACCAACAAGGCCGCCAGGGAGATGAGGGAGAGACTGGAAAAGCTCCTGGGACAGGCGGTAGAAGCGGTTACCCTGGGCACATTCCATGCTATCTGTGCCCGTATACTGCGCCAGGAGGGCAGAGTAATCGGGCTCGATCCCAAATTCACCATCTACGACGAAGACGACCAGTTAAGCTTGATAAAGCAGAGCCTTCAGGAAGTTGGTATCGATCCCAAGCAATATACTCCAAGGGCTGTTCAATCGACCATTAAGTTTGCCAAGAGCCAGCTATTAAATCCCACAGAGTATGCGGAACGGGTTGGCAGTTACTTCGAGGAAATCGTCCACCGCGTCTATGAGCGCTATCAGCAGCTTCTTAATCAGAGCCAGTCGGTTGATTTCGATGACCTGCTGATGAAGACCGTCCAGCTTTTTAATGAACATGCCGATATCCTTTCGAAATACCAGTCGCGCTACCTGCACATCCTGGTCGACGAGTTCCAGGATACAAACATCACCCAGTACAAACTGATACAACAGCTTGCTGGCAAACATCGCAATATCTGCGTTGTCGGTGATCCCGACCAGTCAATCTACTCATGGAGGTATGCAGATTTACGCAATATCTTGAGTTTCGAGAAGGACTATCCTGACGCTAAGGTCGCCCTCCTTGAGCAGAACTATCGCTCAACGCAGGCCATCCTGGACGTCGCTTTTAGCATCATCTCAGCCAGCGAGCAGCGCAAGCCGAAAAACCTGCGGACAGACAACGAAGGGGGTATTCCAGTTGCCATAGTTGAGACCTACAATGAAGGCGAAGAAGCCCAGTTCGTCAGCGCTGAGATAGACAGGCTGGTGAGTGAAAACCTGGTCTCGCCTGCCGATTGCGCTGTAATGTACCGTGTCAATGCCCAGTCGCGTGCCCTGGAGGAAGCGTTCATGCGCTACGGACTGCCATATAAGCTTATCGGCGGCACCCGCTTCTACCAGAGACGTGAAATAAAAGACGTTATCGCTTATTTAAGGACTATTCACAATCCGTACGACAGTGTCAGCCTGATGCGCATAATAAACGTTCCCGGAAGAGGTATCGGCCTGCGTACGCTGACCGAACTAACAGCCTGGGCAAAGTCTAAAGACCTATCTTTATACCAGGCACTGGAAATGGTAGCTGAAAAGAAAGGACCTCCTCTGGCTGCAAGGGCCAGTACCGCCCTGACCGGCTTCTTCTCTTTAATGCAGGAGCTTATCAGTGAAAGTAAAGAGCTCCCCCTGGGCGTACTGCTGGATGATGTCGTGGTGAGATCAGGGTACCGGGATTTCATCCAGAATGAAGAAGACGGCAAAGACCGCTGGGAAAACATTCTGGAACTGCGCACAGTGGCCCGGGAATATAACGAGCTTGATCCCGGAGAAGCTCTGGCTGCCTTCCTGGAGAGCATCAGTCTGGTGGCAGATGTGGATGAGCTGGACGAAAAGGTCAGTGCCACCGTCTTAACAACCTTACATCAGGCTAAAGGCCTGGAGTTTCCCGTGGTTTTTATTGTCGGCATGGAAGAGGGTCTGCTCCCCCACCGCAAGTCCCTGGATGCCCCGGAGGAACTGGAAGAGGAGCGGCGCCTGTGTTACGTGGGAGTGACCAGGGCAAAACAGCGGGTCTACCTGGTGCATACCTATCGACGCAGCCTGTTCGGCGCCAGCACGGGAAGCGAGCCATCCCGCTTCCTTAAAGACATCCCCCGACACCTGATTACGTCCAATCACCCGTGGGACAAGGAGTCCGGCGATGATGACTATACGCCGGTAACGGAGCTTTATTCCAGATCAACTACAAAGCTGCCAATCCAACCTGTAAAAATCCCTGATTTAAGCGCAGGTGACCATGTCCGCCACACCATGTTCGGAGAAGGGGTCGTGATTGGCTGCTCATCTACAGGAGATGACCAGCAGGCAACCGTGGACTTCGGTGAGGCAGGAGTCAAGAGACTATTATTAAGTTTCGCCCCTTTAGAAAAGATAGAGCAGAGGCAAGATGTTTAATCCAATTTGCCGGAGACTATGTGATGAAATTGTGTTACTACCCTGAAGCGGGTAAAATGAACTGCCATGCCTATCAAGATTTTAGCCCCGCAAATAGTCACTAAAATTGCGGCTGGTGAGGTGGTGGAGAGGCCGGCTTCAGTGGTGAAGGAGCTGGTGGAAAACTCGCTCGACGCCGGTGCCAGTCACATAGCAGTTGAAACACAGGGCGGTGGTGTCAGGCTTATCAGGGTAACGGATAATGGCAGCGGCATTGCTGCCGGCGAGGTAAAGACCGCCTTTACCCGCCATGCCACCAGTAAGATCGACGAGATATCCGATCTGGAGAGGATCTTCACTCTGGGCTTCCGCGGCGAAGCGCTACCGAGCATTGCCGCTGTGGCCGACGTAGAGATATCGACCCAGGCAGCCAACGATATCGCAGGCAGCTACCTTCGCTTTGAAAACGGCGTCACAGTACAGGAAGAAAAGCGCAGCCGCCCTACCGGCACCACAGTTACGGTACACCACCTTTTTCGCCACTTCCCGGCACGGCTGAAATTCCTCAAGTCGCCGACTACAGAAAACAGTCACATTGCTCATCTGGTAACCCAGTATGCCCTTGCCTTCCCCGAAGTTAAATTTAACCTCTCCATTGACGGACGTCTGACATTGCACACTCCGGGAAATGGCAACCTGCGGGACGCTGCAGCCGAAGTCTACAGCATCGAAATAGCCCAGCAGATGCTGGACATAGATGGGGCAGGCCAGGTCCCTGCAGTTACCGGCCTGGTCGGCCCGGCCTCTTTAGCCCGTTCTAGCCGCAGCTATCTCAGCGTATTCGTCAATCGCCGCTGGGTGCGCAGCAGCTTCCTGGCACGTGCTGCCGAAGACGCCTATCACGGCATGCTCATGACCGGGAAGCACCCGATCGCAATCATCAATGTATCACCGCTCCCACAGGAAATCGATGTCAATGTCCACCCCACAAAAACGGAAGTCAAGTTTCGCAATAGCCAGACCGTCTACGCTGCCGTGGAAAAATCGATCAGAAAGGCACTGGCAGTTGCGCCGCTGCCGGCGGTCAAGGCGGTCGCACCACCGGCTGCGCCGCAGCCCTCCCTTTGGAAACCAGAAGGTGAGGCCAGAGCGGCTTCACCACCAACCCCGCCGTCACCGGTTTTCTCGACAGTACAAGGTGACGAAAAAGTTAATGTACCTGTGTTGAGGGTGATGGGGCAGCTATCCAACTGCTATATCATGGCCGAAGGTCCGGACGGGCTTTACCTTATCGACCAGCATGCCGCACACGAGCGTGTCCTGTTCGAGAAAGTGATGGACCAGCGTTCACGGCAGAAAGTAGAGATGCAGGGGCTGCTCGAGCCGCTAACTATAGAGCTAAGCCCCAAACAGGAACAGGTCTTACACTCCAGAGAAGAGCTTCTCAGCGAGTTCGGCCTCAGCCTGGAGCCATTCGGAGGAAGAAGCTACCTGCTGCGAGCAGTGCCGGCGGTAATGAAGGGAGGCAACCTGGCTGAAGCGGTGAGGACACTGCTGGACTCTCTGGCCAGCGACGAAGGGCCATTGAAGCGAGACGAAAAAATAGCTCAATCGATGGCCTGCCACGGGGCAGTGAAAGCCGGGGAATCGCTGACTATAGAGGAAATGAGGGGACTGATCCGCCAACTGGAAGAGACCCATCAGCCCAGGACCTGTCCCCACGGCAGACCAACGATGATACATCTAAGCTCCCGCCAGTTGCAAAAAGAGTTCGGCAGGACCGGGTAGTAACAGGACTCTTTTAAAAACAGCGTTCTATTGCCAGCTTCCTAGACTGAACCGACCTATACAGCATCCCGGCTTACCGCCTGAACAACCGCAGCCAGCCGGTCCGGGTGGTCTGAACCTATCAGGAACTTCTTCCCGCCGCTGGTAGTTATCTTAACTCCCCTGTTGCCCCGCATGTAGTAGGCTTTCATCTCACGGTTGAAACGTATGCCGTAGCCGCCGAAATCATGAAGTGGAGAAAAAGTATGCACTTCAACGGCAGCAATATCTCCGGTATCCAGACGGAGCAGCCGGATGCCCAGAATTCCCAGTTTCACCGATATGAATTCCCTGTTAACCAGCACCTGCAGTCCACCATAGAGCGTGAGAGACAAAATCCCCACAACGAACAGCATAATCGATATCCAGAGCTGATACGCCCAGGAGAAGACCGCTCCTGCAAACATTACTATGAGCAGTGCTACGATTAAAAAACTCATCCAAGTGGGATTTTGCGTCTCCCAGTGCGCAATGGGCTGCCCGACCCTGAGGCGTCCGGCAATATCAGCTCTAAGTTTGCTGGTATCCTCTTCGTAGACGCTTTCTTTATATTGCCTGTACGGCCTGAGAAGCTCCAGCACGACAGCAAAAGCTGTTGCCAGCCCGGCTGCGACCAGCACTTCCAGCCATGGAAAGGGAAAACTGCTATCTCCCGCAAACAGTATCCTGACATAGCTCAACTCAAAGCCCGTTATCGAGCCAACCACGACCTCATCGAACAGGGACAACCAGTTGAACGTTTTGCGGCTTTCCTGGCGCGCCCAGAGTTCATCCAGGAATATGGAAAGTATGATATAGAACACCGACAGCGCGCTGCCGATTCCAATAGCCAGCCACGGCGAACCAAATGCATCCGGCTGTCCTCCAATGTTAAAATGCAGCGGCGCCCGGTCCGGCAGAGGCACAGCCTGTAGTACGTAGTAGACTGCCGCCGCCAGCAATGCAATCACCGGCACATGTGTCCACAATGGATGATAGAGCTTGTTGTTCATTGTCTTTTACTCCCTTCTCCTTATGCCTCAAGCTGCTCATCAACCAGCTTTCGAAAGTCCTCCGGGGAAAGCCCCAGGTAATATGCTTCGGTAATCAGTTCCCTCAAGCGTCCTATCAGAACCGATTGCACTTCCTCGCGGCGGGCAGGCATCCGACGCAGCTTTGCTACCTTTGCCCGCTGCCCCAGCCGCAGACTGATAATGCCCTGGTCACGCAGCTTCTGGTAGGCGCGGTGCACCGTGTGTAAATTAATCCCCAGGCTCTCTGCCAGCTCCCGTACCGATGGCAGCTCATCGCCGGGTCTCAAATCGCCGTTTTGAATCTGCTCCTTGACCTGGATCATAATCTGCAAATACATCGGCCGATTGTCCTTCTCATCGATAAAAATCAACATATGTCATCACTATTATAACTGTTCTATTACAACTATAACAGTTCAACTGTGTTTTGTCAAGCAGGTCTACCTCTATCATTACGGTCCGGGAAAGCCGGCTGCTATTCGCAGGTCAGGAGCACTATCGGACTATCAGCGCAGGGTAGTAGACCACCGACGAGAGCATTGGAGGCCAGGTTCGAGCTATAAAAAAGGGCACCCGAGGTAGATGACGCTCGTAAAAATAGACAAGTACGTGTCCAGACCATCAGACCCGGTAACAGACTTCGGGGAGTTCCTTGCCCTGGTTGGTGTCCCTGATATATCTCAATATGTGATTGCTGTAGGTAATGGTCATAGCAATCAGGTCCCCGCCGGAGAGCAGCCTCAATCTATCACCCGAGTACAGGACCCGCAGACTGCATGGGAATTCCTCATCGGCTCGGTTATATATGAAATACACCTGCACGCCCGGAAAGATTTCCTTGCTTACCGCCCAGTCCTCGCCCACTCCCGGGGATGCTACCGTACCGCCGATGAAATCAGCCAGACCGGCAACATCGGCGACATGTTCCAGCGCCTCTCTTCTATCCTGTAAAGCCCTGTCAAGCTGTGCCTGATGGGGGCTTACCGAACCCTCAATTTCGCGCAGGCTTATAAGTTTTTCTATCAACCTCTCACCCCTTGACCCCTCTCTCCTTCTCCAGGAGAGAGGGGAATAGATATCTTGAAGGGGCTAGCGCCCCTTCTACCCCAAATACTATACACTCAAGACATTACAGGATTTTTCTACCCGCATTTCCCATTCATCCCATGCCGTCAACCGCTATGCCTGATGATTGTTTTCTCTGCCGGGACGGACACAGTATATCATTACAACGTACGGGTTTAAAATGTTGACGTATGGCAGTCCCAGCAGAAAATACGGCAATTCGGTTCAGAGTCATCCGTGGGGCTGCCCCTGTGATGGGCCTCCCATGCACCTGTGCCTTCTCTTCCCCTGTTCCCCCATATCAGCGCCTTATTACACCGGACCTGTCCATGGTCATGAGTCACAAGGTCGCACTCGCACCTGGATGGACCAGGTGGGTAGGCACCTCCCGCTCTTTTCCACACCTGCTGGATAACAATCTCAGAAAACGCCATCTTTCACCTCCTGCTATCCCTACAATCGATTATAGCAATATGTGAGAAAGCGTCAACATAAACTATAAGGGTGAAATAAGAGCTGTGACTGACGGGCATGCAGGATCAACAGGGGAACAAAAGGACGACTATCTTTCTCTAAAGATATAAACCAGAGTACCTGCGATAAAGGTAATAAGGAGCCCTCCGCTTATTGTGAGCATTTGAAACGCATCCCAGTCTTCTTTTGCCATAAGACCGGAAAAGCCAAGCTCATCATGGAACAGGCTGAGAAAACCAATGAAGAAAATCAATACTGCACTACCTGCAATAACGCTGAGCAACCTGACCATACAACCCACAAAACGCCTCTGAGCGGAGTGGAGCTAATTTCATATAAGAGTGGCTTCCGGTAGGTATCCTCTCATTCCAGGTTGAAAAGCGGGTAGCGGTCAGTGGTCAGTAAGAACGCATATGCCGTCACCCGTAGCCCCCAACGCATTACTCCGACGACAAAATCAAACATGGACCTGGGGTATCTGCCGGTAAATAAAATGGCAAACCAGGCAATTATTACCACAATCCATGACGCGATGGACAGGAAAAATAGAATAATATAGTGGGGAATTGCCAGAAACCATTTTACCAGAGGAAGCCAGCGGTTAAGCTCTTGTCCGGCATCCGGGTAGGGAATCTCAATATGCACCGACTGCTCCTCGTCAGTGGAAGGATATACATCCGTTAATAGAAAGACATAGGCCTCAATACGGACAATGAACCTGGTCAAAGCCAGGTTCCAGTCAAACCACCACCTGGGATACTTTCTACGAAAGAGGAGCATCAATACTACTGGAAGAACCACGAGACCGCCTGACGCATATTGAAAATTAAGACCTTCTCCACTGGTGCCTGTCGTGGAACCAATAATCATCCCCAGGATGATGGCGATCGGAATTACCACGAACAGTCTGAAAAAAGTGGTCAACCTGTTCAGGGCCCTGTCGGGGTAATCGACGGACAGGATCGCAGGATATGAAGCTGAAACTTCCGCCATTGTACTACCTCCTTATAATATATTGTGCAATTATTACGGAAATTATAGCACGGGAAACCAGCTTTTCAATAGAAGAATAGCCCTCTAAATCTATATTTTCCACTTCTATAACCGCAGACCATTCGAGAAAGGGTAATAACTATTATTGAAGGGGCCAGCGCCCTTTCACTTCCGGTTGTTATGGTCTTTGCGTGGAGCGCAGGATTTGGTCATCTGCAACCTTTAAGACCCTTCGCTCTGCTCAGGGTGACACCGGGAACTTCTGGAACCTTAAAAGGAAAGGGCAAAGATTAAAACGATAGATATTAAATTAAAATTCCTCATTCAGCCCGTAAACCTGGCTTTTTGAATTTTCATCTGTCATTTTGCATTCAGGTCGTTAACGTGTGCACTTCACAGCCCGAAGCCGGTAATAATCTGCTGCGCTCCCTGCCGGAGCGGCGAGTCTTCAGGGAGATCTATTATCGGTTTCCCTTTTATTTCCAGGTCTGGCAGGTTAGGGTCTTCAGCTATAGTAGTAACAAGGTTCAGGCCGAAATCTTCCACAGCTTTTGCGATCTCCTGCGGCAGGCCGTTTCTCACCCGGTTGACCACCAGGGCTATCTTCCCGACCTTGGTCCTCATCTCTTTAATCAGGTCTTGTACCCTGGCCGCTGCGTTAATTCCCCGTATGGTGGGATCGGAGACAATAAGCAGGAAATCGATATCCTGCGTTGTCTGCCGGCTGATATGCTCCATGCCCGCTTCGCAATCGACAACCACGTAATCATAATTCTTGGCCATCCGGTCGATCGACAGGCGCAGCATGTGATTGGCAGCACAATAGCAACCGGGTCCTTCAGGCCGTCCCATTGCCAGAAGGTCTATTTTTGACGACTCCACCAGGGCTGCCCGTATCTTCATGTCAAGGACATCCTGCTTGGGGACTTCGGGAGAAAGGCGCCCTCTGGCGATATCCTCGGTAATATCTTCCCGCGCCTTGCCCACCGTCTCCCCCACGCTCAGACCCAGTGCCTCATTAAGATTGGTGCTGGGATCAGCATCGATAGCCAGGACTATGCCCTTTTTAGATAACAGGTCTATAATCGAGGCGGATATTGCCGTTTTACCAACGCCGCCTTTTCCAGCTACTGTAATAGTCTTTGTCATTGTCCTCCTCCTTTACTCGTTTTCTCAGGCTCCAGATGAATCGCTGAAGACACCAGACTTGCCGGTGATACCTTTACGACTGCCCTGTACTCAACGGGACATACCAACTGACAACTACTGCATTTGGTGCACTTCGTCTGGTCAATGACCTTCGTCCCTTTCTCAGTGGTGACTATGGCCTCTGCCGGACAGGCAAGTACACAGTGCTCACAGCCGCGCTCACATTTATCCGGCAATATATAATAGGCAATAAGCTCCTTGCATACCAGTGCCGGACAGCGCTTCTCCAATATATGAGCCTCATATTCGTCACGAAAATAGCGGATGGTCGTCAACACCGGATTGGGCGCCGTCCTCCCCAGACCACACAGCGAACCACCTTTAATATCTTCCGAAAGCTCCACCAGAAAATCCAGGTCTTCAATCTTCCCCTTACCGGCAGTGATGTCCTCCAGTATATCCAGCATCTGCTTTGTTCCTATTCGGCAGTGAGTACATTTTCCACAGGACTCATTTTGAGTGAAGTCGAGAAAAAACTTGGCCGCATCGACCATACAATTGTCCTCGTCCATAGCGATCACGCCGCCGGAACCCATAATCGCCCCGGCATCGCGGAGCGAATCGAAGTCCACGGGCGTCTCCAGCATACTTTCCGGTAAGCAGCCACCTGAGGGACCGCCGATTTGCACAGCTTTAAACTGCTTCCCATCCCGTATACCGCCACCAATATCGAATACCAGTTCGCGCAGCGTGGTGCCCATAGCCACCTCGGCCAGTCCGGTGTTCACCATTTTCCCCGCCAGGGCAAACAACGCCGTGCCCTTGCTGCCTTCAGTGCCCAGGTCTGAAAACCAATGCCCACCATGCCCAAGTATCAGTGGGATATATGCAAATGTTTTTACGTTATTTATCAAAGTGGGCTTACCCCATAAACCTGCTTCAGTTGGATAAGGCGGCCGCCACGTTGGCATCGACCGATTTCCCTCTATAGCCTTCATCAAGGCTGTCTCCTCCCCGGACACAAAAGCGCCTGCACCTTCAGCTATTTCTATATGGAAACCGAAATCACTATCCAGTATCTTATCGCCGAGCAGCCCCTTCTCCTCCGCTTGCGCCAGGGCGATCTTCAGCCGCTCGACAGCCAATGGATATTCGGCACGGATGTAAATAAATCCCTCCCTGACGCCAACAGCATAGCCGGCGATTATCATGCCTTCGATTACCTGGTGGGGATCGCTCTCCAGGACAATACGGTCCATAAACGCCCCGGGGTCGCCTTCATCAGCGTTACAGATAATATACTTGTCTTTTCCTTTTGCTTTACGACAAAGTCCCCACTTAGTGCCTGTAGGGAAGCCTGCCCCCCCCCTTCCCCGAAGCCCTGATTTTTCCACTTCCTTTATCACAGATTCCGGTGGCATAGCTAACGTTTTTACCAGGGTTGTATACCCACCGTTAGCAATGTAGTGTTCAATATTCTCAGGGCTGATGTAACCGCAATTGCGGAGTATCAAGCGGAGTTCATGCTCAAACCTGGGTAATTCAGGGATATAAACGGCTTCTCCATCTCCACCTTCAACTGTGCCCAGGGCAAGGTCCAGACAGGGATCATCACCCACAACATAGCCCTCAATAAGTGTCGGCACAACCTGAGGCGTGACATTATTGTAGCAAACGGTAAACGAGTCCGGCTTGATGATGGTGACCAGCGGCTCCAGTGAACAGAGACCCAGGCAGCCGACTTCGGTCATCTTTGCCTTAGTATTTCGCTTCGCCAGCCCTTTTTTAAAAGCTTCGACTACTGTCAGCGAACCGGCTGCCCGGCCACAACTGGCCGTGCCAACGAGAATGTGCGGGATTTCGCCATGATAGAGAGTGTCCCAGCCTGATTTCGCCTGATCCTGAATCTGTTCAAAGGTCATTAAAAACCTTTACTGTTTTTCTAGCTGCTCCGATGGTACCGGCTTAACGGAGACGAGTACTTCCCCCACTTTTTGGGCTGTCATCCTGGGGTAGACAGAATCACCTATCACCACCACAGGTGCCAGGGCACAGCAACCCACACAGGCTACTCTGTCCAGACTGAACTCACGGTCGTCAGTAATACCTCGGACTTCAATATCCAGCTCCCTTGCCATTGCTTCCAGGACAAGCCTGCCCCCTGCTAAATGGCAGGCGGTACCCATACACACGTTTACCGGATGCTTCCCCAGGGGGGTAAAACGGAACTGATTATAGAAAGTGGCGATGCCATAAACCGTACTTCCCGGTATATCCAGGAAGTCGGCGATCTTCAGCATCGCCTCTTTTGAGATATAACCTAACCTCCGCTGAACTTCCTGAAGAGTGGAAATTAAGCGGCGTCTCTCTTTTCTATCCGGGGTCAGGATCTGTGCTAGTTGCTGCTCTAGTTCTTCCACTGCTTCACTAGGGCCGGCAAGTAGGCTGGTATTTCACTGGCCTCCCTGGGCCCAACTATAATCTCCCAGTCCGGCAGCGCTTCCTCAAGCTCGCCCTTGATCCGGGCTACCTTCCCGGGAATAACGAGCTTTCTATGCTTCACTTTGCTGTCAACCTGGTATTTCTTCACATAAGCCCCTATAGCATCACCGGCAAACTTACCGGCTGCCCAGCCAGTGAGAACCCCGAGCCCTTCAGTGTCCTTCACGCATAGCCAGGATGAAACTTTACTGCCTTCAATCTCCGAGGCAACAATGAAATAGGTCAATGCCCAGTTGCTGGTAATCAGAACCGGAGAGTCAGCGTTGGGCTCGCCTACTTCATAAATTTTCTCTTCTACCGACATAGGTATGCGTGGATCGGTATAGATGTTTAACCTTTGAACTAAAAGCGGCAGCAATAAGCTGGCATCCATATCGGAAAGGACGATAATGCCGGGATATTTAATCACAAACATGGCGGCAAGGATATTCTCTCTGGTCCTGTCTTTCGCCATAAAGCAGGGGAATCCTATTGTGGGATAGCCCAGCGGTCTGAAGTTTTGCTTTAGAGACGCCCGCCTGATAAGCGTCTGGTCTCTTATCGCCTCCTGCATATTCTTGGAACCGGGGTCAAGGACTATCTCCTCAATACCTGCTTCCTTCAGTTTGGTGGTAAGCGGTATCAGCTCTTCAACGCCATTTCCCCTGATAGCTACTGGCGTTGGCGAGTCTTTGATACCTGAAATCACCTTATCGATATTATCTTTCGTCACCGGGTATATTAGCGGCTTCCTATCAACACACAGGGCCCGGGCAGAGAGCAACGCTTCAACGTCCTCGCTGATGAGAACCATACCATATTCCGTGCTGTCGTGGACTTTCTTGACCAGTGCTCCAAATTTTGCTGTATCCCCCGTTTCGTTTTGCAGCGCCACCAGGTCTGCTTTAAGCGTCAGCCCCACCCATGGAAACTGCAATTCCTTCAATTTATTAATCTTCTCTTCTACCTTTGCATCAGACTCTTTGTCCGAGATGAGCACGGCAATGCCCGGCTGATGAACGAATGTCTTCTCATGCCGGTAGACCACCTCCTCGTTGCCTATTTTAAGGGCATTGTTACCGGAACCCACAGTCACCAGCTTGATAGGCGGCGCCAGAGCATCTTCTAACTCTGCCTTTACTTCAGGTGAAAGATGGGGGCATTTATCAAGAGGTGCACCTCCCCCCGCTAATTTCATAGCAAAGGCAAAACAGGTGGGAAAACCACATTCCCTGCAATTCTTTTTTCCGCCCTCAGGGAGCCTCTTTACAACATCGGTACCTTTAAGCGCCATTTCAATCCTCCTAGTTCATCTTATATGGGAAGCTCCACCTCACCTTTCACCCAGGGATGACCTACCCTGTCGAGGAACTCAACCAGCTCATCGGCAGTGCTGACATCATCCTCAGTAGCTATCTTATCATATACGTCTTCAGGGATGGCATCCTTGTATCGCTCTTTTATCTCTTTCGGCATCCATACCAGCCGTCGCAATCCTCCATCAGCTTGAAGGAACTTGGGCGACCTGAGATATTCAAGTGCGATACCCAGGAACCCTTCCACCTGCCTGCCACCACTGGTATCTGCAGCCATAGTGGAGAAAGGTACTCCTGCCACAGTACTGCCGGCAAAATCGCGGTGGACAAGGCCAAAAGCATCAACTTCAGGTATGTAAAACCAGATGGCCTGAAAACAACCACAGGAAGTATGGGGATATTCAAAAGCACTATGGAGGTAGACCCGGTTATAAGCCCCCATTGACTTTTCCGCTCCCAGTTGATTGCAGCCGGCATACTCGCCCCTGATGGGATCAAGGCATTCACCCTTCTTGACTTCCTGAACCGGACCTTCCGGGTCGAGCTTGTAAGCAGCCCTGCCGTCAAACCAGCTAATAGCCCCGCAATTGGCAATTCTCTCAGGTGTGGCTATGCAGATATGCGTCGGGGCAAAGCTCTGACATAGGGCACAACTGTAAAACTCTTCTACAGCCTCTTCCTTCAGGCCGCGGGCTCTTTCATCCCTGGCCTGATATACTTCCTTCGCTTTAGGTAAAAGCTCCTCGACTTTTTTCTCATCTGTAACGAACGTGATGGAAATCTTCTCGATAACGTCCAGCTCAGACGTATACAGGAACATTAATATCTGGCCAATGGCTTCAAATGAATTGAGCCCCTTGCTCACAGCATCTTTGCTGAGCCGCATCCAGACTTCATCTCTCTGGTTCATATGATACAGGCCTTCGATATAGTTAGCATAAAGATGCATCCTTCTTTCAAATACAGGCTCCATATCTTTTTCCAATGCTGCGCCGGCAACATCGATCATCATTGCAAAGGAATGACTGCTCCCCTCCGGCAGCTCGCTAATGTCCGGGCCGATGACCTCAATCTTTTCATTCTCGACTTCATCCATGCCCTTCAAGGTAACAAGCTCAAACTTGAACTTTGCATTTGGGCCGCCGAACTCCACATGCATATCACCTTTTCTGATAACTTCGCCTTCATACTGGGGTCCAACATCTACAGGGAAAATTCCTGCCATTTTATGCCTCCTTGTCCTTTAAATTAGCTATCATGGTTTCCAGAAATTCCTTCCACTTATCATCCTTCCTGAAATTGGGAAGTGAATAACTGGCGTTAGGGTAAAAATATTTGCACAACGTCATTGTTTTGAGGTGCGGTGCGAAATGCTTTAATGTTGAGAGGCCCTGTTCGCCAAGATCAGTCCTGATTCCCAGGAACATCACCAGGTCGTGATTGCCTTCTTTCTTGACTCCTTGCCATCCCGGGTCCTTCAGGTGATTTAGTATTTCAATGATGTCATAGCTGCTGTCAGGCTCGACGCCAAGCTCAAGCAGCTTCTTCTTGGTATGGGCAGTAGCACATATCGGAATATTGAGAGCCTTGGCTATATCTATAGCATATTCCAGTAGAAGCCTGCCATCCAATGACATGGTAAGGGTGCGGGGACCGATCACAAGAAGAGGCCTTTTGGCCCTTTTAATCAAATGAGCGTATTCGCCAGGTTCTTCAATAAGCCTAGCCGCCTTGGTCCCGGTCAACGTGTTGACATGATGATAGGGTAACGTGATAGTCGCCACTGTCAAAACCTCCTTTCGTTATAACAACCTTTATCCCGATTGTTTTATCTTCACCTAGTGAACAACAGCATCCAGCGGAACTTCCGAGGGGTAGGTTCCAACCAGAGTAGGCAGCGTTAACACGGGTTTCTCTTTCCAACCGACCTTCTCCAGATATGGCATTACCTCTTTCTTGAAGAAAATGGGTATATCTGTTGTCTTTCTAATAAAGAGGTGCAGGTCTTCGGGTAAAGTGCCCATATACTGCTTGTGTAGAGCAATGTAATGGGTGAGCTTAAGCTGCCGTCCCTGCGGAGTATCGTTCTTCCTGATACAGAGCTTGGCCATGGTAACGACCGCCCGTTCCTTGGACTCTACCACCGTAATCAAGTGCTCAGGAGAGGGTTCCCCTGTATCTACCAGTTTTCTTTCCCTGCCATCCATTACCGTCCAATCGTCCTCTTCCTTTTTGCTCATGTACAGCCTGCGGTATTTCGAGGAATGAGGACCCAGAACAACCGGAATCCCCAACCTGTTGCATCCCGTGGCTATTGACGCTGCCTTCTGGGAATAGGCTCCCCATGCCAGACCACAGGCGCCAACCCGGTTCAGGATATAGTCAGCAATGACTTCATAGTTGCCTCTCAGTGGTAAGGTAGCGAATATATTGGCTACCTTCATAGCGGCACCCGTGATGTGGGAATTCGCCACACAGGAGCCAACATTGAGAACACCACCGGCATCAAAATTAGGCGGATATTTCTCATACAGCGTTTTTCCATCCTTGTCCTTCTTCATCCCCGCCGCCATAGCCGAGCAACCAGAAAGCACCACGATGTATTTCCTCTTGGCAAACTCATCGGCTATTTCAGCCACTTCGTCGATTTCCTCGGGGAAGTTGGAGCAGCCCACAATAGCGATTATCCCGGGTATAGTACCAAGGACAATCGGCGCTCCGACTTTTCTGATCTCAGTATCCATAATCGGACCCCGTCCTGACCTTACATTCCACTTCTCCCAACTGGCAGCAGCCTGCATCATCTTAATGATAGGTACATGCCGTGGACATTCCTGCTCACATTTACCACAGCCGATACATTTATTGAATAGATCTGTCAGTGGCTGTAAATCACCATTTTTAGCCGCCTCTATAGCATCACCAACCGGCAGGAGATTGGGGCAGACCTGGCTGCATAGATTGCACAGCCGGTGATCCTTGGCCATTTCCGGTATCTGCTCCGGCGTTACCAGCACTTTATTTCTCTTGGGCGCCAGTTCCAGAGCTAACTTTACCGCTACTTCAGCAGCTTTCTCCGGATCAAGTATTAACGCCTGATTATCCCTGCTTGCCATATCTTTTATGATATCGGCTACGTCTTTTTTGGTGTCATTCTCCAGCCCATAGCAAACTTTATCTGATGTCGCAATTAGAGCCGTGCCTACCTTCGCAGCTTCCACAGGCATGTCGGTCCTGATACACTGCTCATCAGTGACGATAACATCGGCAATGCCGGTCCGGATAAAGAAAAGCTGGCGGGACAATGGGCCAATTACCTTAGCCTTATCGGTATACCGGGTCACCTCGAGAGCGGTACAGCATATGCCAGCGACCTCAACCTTGTCCTGAAGGCCATGCTCGTTTAAGTAATCAACGATGGGAATAGCTGTAACAGGGTTATGACCAACCAGACAAATTACCGGCTTCGTCCTATCTATCGCTCCCCAACCCAACTCAACCAGCGGAGTATCAGCCACAGATGTCGGATAGCCAAAACCTACTATCTCGGCAATATCGCCTACTTCCATGACTACATGATCCAGCATTGAAATGTGAAGTGCTTTGGACTCATAATCAAGAGAAGACCCTTCCTGGCCGGTATGCAGAGCTGAGACAGCATGAATAAGCTGGCTCTCTACATATTCAATAGCTTTTTCCAGGTCACCCAGTGTTTCCGGTTTGAGCCCGAGTACTGTTCTGATATGCGGAGCCTCCACGTTTACCTGGTCGCCCAGGTCAATTTTAAAGTCCCTGCCATGCTTTTCAATTAAATAGTGAAGCACGTGGCGGGCATGACCGCCGTGCGCCGACATGCCCATACAGCAAGCCAGGAGCACAATCCTTGCCTGCTGAGCCGAAATGTCGATACCGCAGGCACCCCTCTTGTCCCCGGTAAGATCACATTTGCCATACGTACAGAAACAACACATATCGCACATAGGAGCGTAAAACGGCTTATACGTTTTCAGTAGCCTCATGTCCCAGTTTCTTAAATCAGGTATCTCAGGCATCGGTGTATGACCAACAGGTTCCCACTGGTCATCCGCATTTATGATTTCATTTACTTCATCTCTTCTGGTACGCTTCTTCTTTTCCGCTTGTACCGCCATGAAATTAAAACCTCCTTTTAGGCCAATTGTAGCTACCTAATTATAGCAATTTTAGGAATAATTATCAATATTATAATTTCCCGTCAATCGCTTCTTTCATTAGTTTACAGCTTTCAGGATGCCTTAGCACCAGCATATTGGCCCCGGCCAGTAAAAGACTTATAGCTGTCGTGCTTTCCCAGAGGATTCCCTGCTCTTTGCTTTCCTTGGCCTGTTTGGTCTTCCAGCACTCGCCACCAAGGTCGGCAATGATGGGCATTTGCATCGTGGTATCACCGAACATGACCCCGATATGCTTGGTCCTCTCCATTATGGTGAAGCTGTATTCCATGCCATAGCCTAAAGCAGAACTCAAGGGATCGATGACTATTCTTTCCGGCGGGAACGTCTTCAAAAGCTTGACGTTCAATTCCTTCTCAAGATTTATGTCCAGCGGAGACTGAGCGATTATGCTGTGCCCATGCTCGAGGGCTGCTTTACTGATCGGATCGTAATTCTCCTTCACTACCGGCCCCAGGAGGAGCTTTTCGCCATCACAGACCTCAGCCACCCTAGTCAATACTTCAACATCCTTCGCTTCATCCCCTGATCCACATACGATGACCGGTGCATTCACCGCAGCGACCACCTGTTTGGCAATACCAGCAGCTTTGTCAGCCGGAGCATTTGCCCCTGCCGGATCGGTACTCGCCAGGCGAAGACAAATAAAATCAGCGCCATATTCCAGGCACTTCTTGGCCCAGGCAACAGGGTCTGAAATCACATCTTTATACGGTTCAATTACCCATTCTGCCCAGCCAGCCGGCTCACTATCGTAGATTTCCAGTCCAACAATCGGCCGATTATCAATTTTCCCCTCAAAAAAATGGAAGGGTAGAACACTCTCCCCTCCTATTTTTACTGATTTATCACCTTTTCCAATCACAACTTCATTAACTTTTCCATTATAGGTTTCCAAAGGTGCTTTATATTCCATTATTCACTCCTTTGTTATAACTTTGTTAACAATTTTTAAATGTTACATATCAAGCCAGGCGTGAGAATAAAGCGTCTCCCCCAAGAGAACTTTGGTAGTCTTAACATAGTCTTGCTGCTGCTTTGGTAGAGAGGTGATATCTACAGCCTCTCCATCCATCGTCTTGTATATGAGCTCAACGATGTCAGGAAGTTCACCTTTATTTATACTTACGAGCTCCTTATCCAGGACATCGGCAATCGCCGAATATAGTCCTTTCCGTCCCAGCATTACCATATATGTGCGGTTAAGTATACCTCTCAACTCCTCCGGCGTTCCATTCGACACATTTGACAGTCCAACTGTAGATTTAACGCCCGGCAGAAGGTCCTGCAAAATACTAATAAACTCTACAGCTTCGGCAACCTGCTTCTGGTCTGCGCTGACCGGCAGGATAATAGGATCAACCCAGATATCTTCATTTGGAATTCCAAGCCCGTTAGCATAATCAACCGTCTCCATGATGCTTTCTGTCCTGGAATCAACATCAGGGGGACACCCCTGATCAGTCAGCACCGAAATAACTACGTCTGTATTATATTTCTTGGCTAGTGGAAGCATTTTCTCCTTGCTGTCGGTCCTTCCTGAAGAAGAGTTAAGCAAAGGCCTCGTTTTGCAGACTTTAAGACCCGCCTCCATAGCTACTGGATTTAATGTATCAACAGATATGGGTAAATCGGTAACCTCTTGAATTGAATTGACCAGCCATTGGGTAACCTCTTCGGGGTCTTTCCTGGCCGGGCCGAGGTTTAAGTCAATATAATCAGCCCCAGCCTCTGCCTGGGCTTTTGCCAAGTCCTGAATAACTTTCGCATTCCGGTTCTTGACTGCATCGTTAACCAAGCTAGAAATAATATGAATACTTTCGCCAATTAAAACCATCGAGGCCTCCTTTTTTGATTGAGATAGGCAAACTGGAATTCTTAAAACTGCTGCTGTACCGAACGAAGCCAAACCAACTGATATTTTATCATCCTTCTCGTAAACGTGTCAAAAGATTCAGCAGATTTTTACCTGAAAAGGTCAATAAAAACGCACAATTTCTAAGGATACAGACTATAAACATCGTCTCCCATCCTTTAAATTTACTGGAATTTATGGTACAATTTAAATGTTAGAAAGCAACAAGTTGTATAACTCAATTTCACCAGCACAACATGTGGTATCTGCATATTCCCTCCACTGGGTATCTGTATATCTGCGCCTACCAGTAAACAAAAAAATTATCACGTGATATATATATGGGTATGACACAAGAAGCCAACAACAATTTCGAAGACTACAGCGCCGAAGACATCCGTATATTGGACGGCCTGGAAGCAGTACGAAAGCGACCAGGGATGTATATTGGCAGCACTGACCAGCACGGGCTTCATCATCTTGTTTATGAGATAGTATACAATACCATCGATGAGGCAATGGCTGGATGCAGCGACCGGACCGAAGTATTCATTCATAAAGATAACTCCGTAACCATTACGGATAACGGCCGGGGGATACCTGTGGAAATCCATCCTGCAACTCAGACGTCAGCACTGGAAGCGGTTATGACCCGGCTTCATGCCGGGGCTAAATTCGGCGGGCAAACGTATAAGGTATCAAGCGGACTGCACGGCGTTGGTGCCTCGGTAGTCAATGCTCTCTCGTCCCGGCTCAGTGTGGAAGTCAAACGCCAAGGACAAGTCCACTGCCAGAAATATCAATGCGGTGTCCCTCTCGGGGATGTGGAGATCATTGGAGAAGCCAGTGATACAGGAACCACCATCACATTCATGGCAGATACGGAAATTTTTGGAGAAATCAATTACGAGTTCAATACCATTGCCCAGCGCCTTAAAGAGCTCGCTTATTTAAACAAGAACCTGGAGATAATCTTCAAAGATGAGAGAACCGACCAGGAGGCAACATTCTACTTCGAAGGCGGTATCGCCAGCCTTGTCGGACGTTTTAACAAAAGTCGGCATGTTCTTCATCTCCAGCCGATCTACCTGTCCGGTTTCGTTAACAGCACGACAGTTGAAGCAGCTCTACAATATAACAATGGCTTCTCCGAATCTATGCTCAGCTTCGCCAACTGCGTTAATACAATAGATGGAGGCACTCACCTCACCGGCTTCCGTACGGCGTTAACCCGCATCCTCAACGACTATGCCCGAAAGAACAAATTGCTCAAAGACAATGATCCCAATTTAACCGGTGACGACGTGAGGGATGGTCTTACAGCGGTTATAAGTGTTAAAATTGCCGAACCCCAGTTTGAAGGACAGACCAAAGCCAAATTAGGCAATCCCGAAGTAAAAACCCAGGTTGAATCCGTAGTATCTGATGGCCTGTCACAGTATCTCGAGCAACATCCTGACGATGCCAAATCAATTATAGAAAAGTGTCTCGTTTCAGCGAAGGCCAGAGAGGCGGCAAGGAAAGCCCGCGATCTTATCTTTAAAAAGAGCAGCTCGGAAGCGTCCACACTACCCGGGAAGCTTGCGGACTGCTCGGAAAAAGATCCCCGCGAGTGTGAGCTTTACCTGGTCGAAGGTGATTCAGCCGGAGGCTCGGCGAAACAGGGACGGGATCGCCGTTTCCAGGCTATCCTCCCACTGCGAGGTAAGATCATTAATGTGGAAAAGGCACCACAGGACAAGGTCCTGGGACATGAAGAAATCCGGGCTATCATTACTGCATTAGGGAGCGGTATCGGTGATCAGACTGACTTCTCCAAATTACGGTACTGCCGAATCATCATAATGACCGATGCCGATATCGATGGCTCCCATATTCGTACATTACTTCTCACGTTTTTCTACCGTAATATGCCGGACCTGATCGCTCAAGGCCATTTGTATATCGCCCAACCACCCCTTTATCGAATTAAATCAGGCAAGAAAGAATTCTGGATCTACTCCGACAAGGAGAGAGAAGAAAAACTCTCGGAATTAAAAGGCAATAAAACAGAAGTCCAACGCTACAAGGGGCTGGGAGAAATGAGCCCGGAGCAACTGTGGCAGACAACAATGAATCCAGGCTCACGAACCCTTCTCCAGGTGGAAGTCGAGGACGCGATGGCAGCCGACTCGGTGTTTAACATGCTCATGGGCAGTGAAGTCCCACCGCGTAAATCTTTCATCCAGTCTCACGCTAAAAGCGTCAAGAACCTGGATATTTAGCCTGTCTAAGCTTTCCTATTTTTCCTGTATAGCTTGTGCTTTACTATATATCTGCCTACCTCATCAGGCACCAGGCCATTAATAGGCAAACCTTCGGACACCTTACTTCGAATATCTGATGAACTGATGTCAACAGGTGGGATATGTAGCAAAATAGTGTTCATGGTCAGTCCCGGTACAGACGCTTCCAATGCATTAAGGTCTGGCGGAGCAACATTTGTCCTGGTGAAAGCTACTAGCTGGCACATCCTCACCAGTTCCGCAGGTTGTTTCCAACTGGGGAACTCAAGCAAACTATCCCAACCCAATAAGAGATATATTCTCGCCGCCGTGCCGAGCTGGCGCTGCAGAATAGCCACGGTATCTATAGTATAAGTAGGTCCAATTCGGTCTATTTCAATTGTCGAAAGCTTAAAATAGTCATTAGCAGCAATGGCCCGCTTAAGCATCTCGACACGATGAATAGCCGGAGTAATCTCTCTGTCCGCCTTAAGCCACGGCAGTCCAGCGGGAATAAAGATGACCTGACTGAGTTCGAGCCTTTGTCTGGCCTCTTCAGCTATTGTCATATGCCCGAAATGGACCGGGTCAAATGTACCTCCCAATACTCCGATATCCATATTAACCTCGTCTGACTTTAGGTTCTGGTCGAAATATTACCGGTGGCGTTTCCGATTCGCACTTCTCTTCCGATACCTTTTCCAATAGTCCCGCAACTGCCGATGTAAGTTCCGGTAGTCCCTGCCCGGTAATACCGGAAACGAAGAAAACAGCAACTCCGAGAGCGTGGAACCGTCTTTCTATTTCCGGCAGTCGCGCCTTGACTTCGGGCAGGTCTATTTTGTTCACTGCCACAATTTGAGGCTTCTGCGCCAATATCTCTTTATATAGTGCCAACTCAACGTTCAAATCGTTTAAATCATCGACCAGATTTACGGAACTACCGTCCAACAGATGAAGCAGTACCCTTGTCCTTTCCGCATGGCGCAGAAAGTCATAACCCAATCCCTTGCCGGTATGAGCACCCTTTATAAGTCCGGGGACTTCGGCGATAACAAACGTCTTCCATCCTACCTCAACCTCGCCGAGCACTGGCTCCAGCGTAGTGAAGTGGTAATCAGATATCTTCGGCTTAGCTGAAGACATAGCCGCCAAAAGAGTCGATTTCCCGACATTCGGATATCCGATGATACCAACGTCGGCAATAAGTTTGAGATCGAGGATAAGAAAACGCTCCTCGCCTTGTTCACCACTGGTGGCTATCTTCGGCGCTTGATTTCTCGATGTAGCAAAGTGTACGTTACCCAAACCACCCCTTCCTCCTTTAGCCACCAGTACACTGTAATCCTCTCGTGTCATGTCGGCAATCAATCCGGACTGGCCCTCTTCTGCACTATAAATCACGGTCCCTAAAGGCACCAGAATCACAAGATCATCACCGTTCCTACCATGCCTCTTCTGGCTGGCTCCATTCCTGCCTGGAGCTGCTCTGAACAGCCTCTTACGCCTGAACTGGGCAAGATTAGTTATACTTCTATCAGCTTTGATATATATATTACCCCCGGTGCCTCCATCGCCTCCATCCGGACCACCGAGTGGTACAAACTTCTCCCGTCGGAAAGTAGCCACGCCACTCCCACCATGTCCTGCCATAACTTTAATTTCTACCTTATCCACAAAGCAGTCTTTTCGCTGATTAATAGTATATTTCATAGATTATATTACATATGTATACTATACTAATAATAGTAGTAATTAGGGCGTGTTGAGAAGTGTATAAATTTGTATACTTCAGGTATAGGGCAGTAGATTCAGGCCATGAAGAAATTATCAACAAACTGGTTGAGAAAAGGAAGCGATATCCAGCGATTTTTCCACAAATAATGAACAATGCTCAGGATTTTTTATTGATTCTCAGCTCTCGCCGGATCTCGTTGATTGACTTGGCAAGTTGTGGATTTATGGTTGCTTCCTCGGCTATTTTTTCGCAGCCGTGAAGTACAGTAGTGTGGTCTCTACCGCCTAATAACTCTCCGATTTCATGCAAAGCACAGTGGTTTTGTTCTCTCAATAAGTACATGGCAATCTGGCGGGCCAGTGAAGTCTTCCTATCTCTCCTCTTACCTGTCAGTGCTTCAGATGAAATTGCATAGTAGTTGGCTACGGTTTCAATTATCTTTTTATGTGAGGTACTTGCATCTTTCTGGTTGTCCTTTACTGAAAGAATTGCCAGCGCCTTCAAGGCCAGATCCATATCAATTTTTAAGCCACTCAGCTTGGCATACGTGATAACCCTGTTCAGGCCGCCTTCGAGTTCACGAACGTTATTTCGAAACTGTGTTGCTATAAACTGAAGGACATCTTGAGGAACAGACGATTTCAACTGCTTTGACTTGATATTCAGGATCATAAGGCGGGTATCCAGGTCCGGGTGTCTAATATCGGCGATAAGACCCCATTCCAGCCGGGATCTCAGCTTCTTCCCTATAGAGTCTATAGCTTTTGGTGGACTGTCGCAGGTAATTACAATCTGGCAATTTTTATCATGGAGGTCGTTAAAAATATGGAAGAAGCATTCCTGTGTTTGAGCTTTGCCGCAAAGAAACTGAAAATCGTCGACCAATAACACCTCGACGTTCCTGTATTTAATGTGGAAATCTTCCGTTTTATTATTTTTAAGTGAAATAACAAATTCGTTGGTAAGATGTTCTGCGCTGATAAACAGGGTCCGGTGACCGTTTGCTTTGGCAGCATATTCTATAGCGTGCAGTAAATGTGTCTTACCAATCCCGGTATCACCATAAATAAAGAGTGGATTATAAACACATCCCGGGTTTTCAACAACTTCTAAAGCAGCGGCATATGCCAGTCGGTTAGATTCCCCTGTAACAAAGGTATTAAACATGTACTTCGGACCGAGACTCCTTGATTTAGCTGGCTTGCTCAGCTTTGTGCTTGTCCCGCCATCGGTCTGCCAGGAATATTCAGGTTGGGAACTATAGGGAGATGGAGACTGAACAAGAAACTGGACATCGACCTGCCGGCCGATGATGTTGACCAGGGTTTTTTTTACCAGAGAGCGGAGGCGATTTTCCAGCCACTCAGCTACAAAGGTATTCGGGACGCCGATAGTAAAAAGGTCATCTTGACAACTTAGGCCTACAGTATCCTTTAGCCACGTATCAAAATTCTGTCTGGTGACTTGGATCTGAAGCTCACCGAGAGCTGCTTCCCAAATATCCTGTATAGATCTCAACGGTATACCTTAAATAATAATAGAGATTTGCCCTATGAGGCACAAGAGGCGCTGGTGAGCCCCCGGTATAAAAGGCCAGTGGTTAATTCCTTCGGAGTACTGATGCATAAAGAATAGTAATCAGGCATTGAAATAGATAAAAAACTGTGTAATGACGCCCCTCAAGCACTATTTTAGGTTAACATGGCGCTGATTTGGGGTGTCAAGGGGGTTTTTGACATAACAGGGAAAATTGTTGAAAATATTTTAACAATGAAAAATCGGGTCATTTTTATGGGTACTCCGGCGTTCGCTGTTCCCAGCCTGGAGACTTTAATTAACAGCTCTTATCAGGTAGTATCCGTTTATACTCAGCCTGACAAACAAGCCGGAAGAGGCAGGAAAATGACTTCATCTCCGGTAAAAGAATTGGCATTGTTTCATGGACTTCAGGTTGTTCAGCCGGAGACCTTAAATAATGCTAGTGTGATCGGGCAGGTAGCCGAATCGGCCCCTGATCTAATAGTAGTGGCAGCTTATGGCAGGATCATACCACAGGAGCTGCTCGATATACCTGGATTTGGTTGTGTTAATGTACACCCCTCTCTTCTTCCGAAATACAGGGGCTCTTCGCCAATTGCAACAGCTATTCTGCACGGGGATGCGTTTACCGGCATATCTATTATGTTGCTGGATGCGGGTATGGACAGCGGTCCTATTCTCAGCCAGCGGGAAGTGTCTATTTCGGACGAGGAGACGACTGGTTCACTTACTGCCAGATTGGCGCAAGCCGGTGCTCAATTACTGGCGGAGACACTGCCGTTGTGGTTAGAGGGTAAGATCAGCCCCCGGCCACAGGATAGCAGTCAGGCTAGCTACACTAAGGCGATGACAAAGCGAGATGGTGAGATAGACTGGCAGCTTCCGGCGCTGGAAATATGGCGTCGAGTGAGGGCCTTTAATCCATGGCCGGGATGCTATACCTGGTGGCAGGGCAAGCAGTTAAAAGTCCATCAAGCGGTGCCTGTGGACGGCTATAAAACAGGTAAGGCAGGTAAAGTGATAGCGTTGCACTGGCCATCCCCGGCGGCTGTTGGTGTTGAGTCAGGAGACGGAGTTTTAGGATTACTTCGAGTTCAATTAGAAGGGAAAAGGGAAATGTCGATGGAAGAGTTTTTACGAGGGCAGCAGGATTTTATCGGAAGCATTTTAATTTGACTTGAATAATGGTATTGGTTAAAATCAAATTCTAGCAACGAACATTATGTAAGGAGGTTTAGAGGTAATGTTTTTCTTTGACCCGCTCTGGTTTTTAATTATGCTGCCTCCCTTTATCTTTATGATCTACGCTCAGTCGAAGGTAAATTCGACTTTCAAGAAATATTCACAGGTGGCTAATTCACAACGTATTACCGGCATTGAAGCAGCCCGAAGTTTACTTCAGGCCAATGGCTTGAATAATATCAGAGTTGAGGGAGTGAAGGGCAGGCTGGGTGACCACTACGACCCTGGGAAAAAAGTATTACGGCTCTCGCCGGCGGTAGCCAATACCCCTTCGGTAGCAGCGTTAGGGATCGTAGCTCACGAGGTTGGCCATGCGGTTCAGGACCAGGTTGGATATTCCTTTTTAAGGTTTCGCACGTCTATGGTGCCGGCCGCTAATCTTGGCACGAATATTGGCTACATTTTTGTGATCCTTGGCTTCATTATTTACCTGTTCAGTCGTAGCGATTTCGGTGCAACAGTTGTGCTTGCGGGCATATTTCTTTTTTCACTGGCTGTGCTTTTCAGTTTAATCACACTGCCCGTGGAGTATAATGCCAGTAGCCGGGCCAGGAAGATGCTGCGCAGTACCGGGATGGTCTCGGTCCAGGAGTATAATGGCGCCAGTGCTGTACTTTCTGCTGCTGCCCTGACGTATGTAGCTGCTACTCTTCAGGCAGTGGCCCAGCTTTTTTATTTTGTCTTGATGTTTATGGGTATGCGAAGATAGGATACTGGCTGCGTATCGATGTATGCAGGCCCCCTGGAGAAGGAATAGCTTTCGGGGGGCCTGCTATTTTAAGAAAGTTGCAAATAGCAAGCCGCGCTCACTATAATTTTGTTGAAGCGGACTGAATTTAATGGAGGCGTAGTTTGACTGAGGAACCTGGTCCGGGCAGCTTTGCTGGACTGAAGGATATTGTTGCCACCCTGCGTGGTCCTGACGGTTGTCCCTGGGACAGGCAGCAGACTCACAGTTCGTTAGAACCGTACTTGATTGAAGAGTGCCATGAGGTTTTGCAAGCCCTTGAGGATGGTATTCCTCAAAAGCTTTGTGAAGAACTGGGAGATCTATTGTTGCAGATAATGCTTCATGCTCAGATTTCCGCTGAACATGGTGAGTTTACTAGTGAGGATGTTGTCAGGACCATCAGTACCAAGCTCGTTCATCGCCATCCTCATATCTTTGGTGGCCCGAAAGTGCAGGACGTAGCAGAGTTAGAGCATAACTGGGAGGCTTTGAAGCAAGGAGAGCGGCCGGAAGGCGAGTCGCTTTTATCTGGCGTACCCAGACAGATGCCGGCTTTAATCTACAGCCACTCGATTCAACGGCGGGCAGCCTCAGTTGGCTTCGATTGGCCTCACAAGGAAGATATCATTGATAAGCTGGCGGAAGAAGTTGATGAGCTTATCCGGGCTTCGAATAAAGATGAGAAAGCGAAAGAATTCGGCGATTTAATTTTCACACTGGTCAATATTGCCCGAAGGATGGATATAGATCTGGAGATGGCGCTGCGTGCATCGAATCAGCGCTTCTATAACCGGTTTTCCCGTATGGAAAAGCTCTGCCATAAGCGAGGAGTCAGTTTTGGTGACCTGTCTTATGATGAGCAAAATGCGCTGTGGAATGAGGCTAAGCGATCTGCTGATAGTAAGTTATGATTAGAGCGCTGCTAACATTTACCGAGATGGGCGTATTGAATTAGAGTTCAGGGAATCTCAAATTGACAAGCAAACAAAGCAAGGTTAAGATACTAGTAAAATGATTTGTGGTGTTTGACACCACGTCTGACGGCTTAATAAATCAGGTTAGTGTATGTCAGTAACAATCGTAGTAGGTGCCCAATATGGTGGCGAGGGTAAGGGGAAGGTTGTCGCTTATCTTGCTCTGAGGGACAATCCTGATTATGTCGTACGCTGTGGCGGGCCCAATTCCGGGCATACCGTCTATCACGAAAACCAGATATACAAACTCAGAATGCTTCCTGCGGGATTCGTGAATCCCCGAAGTCGTCTCCTACTCGCTCCTGGGTGCGTGATTAATCCAAAAGTCCTACTCCAGGAAGTAGAGCTTGCTGGCATAGATTCCGGCCGTCTGGGCGTCGACCATAATGCGGTTGTCATAACCGACCGAGAAGCACAAAAGGAATATGACCTCGGGTTAAGAACCAGAATTGGGTCAACACTCTCAGGCACAGGGCTCGGTGTCATAAATCGCATTTTACGGGATGGCAGTGCTCGCCTTGCCTTAGAATCTCCTGAATTGAGCTCGTTCATTACGGATGTAGCGGCAGAAGTAAACACCGGGATTGATATTGGTAAAAGTTGTATAGTCGAAGGAACTCAGGGTTTTGGCCTGTCCTTGTATCATACAAAATGTTATCCATATGCGACCAGTCGTGATACCACGGCTGCTGCTTTCCTTAGTGAAGTCGGTCTGAGCCCGCTCGCTGTTACATCCATTATTATGGCGGTTCGAACATTCCCGATAAGGGTTGAGGGAAATTCCGGACCTCTCGAGAACGAAATTACCTGGCAGGAACTCAGGGAGATCAGCGGTTACCCCTACGATGTCAGTGAATTCACTACTGCGACCAATCGGCTGCGCAGAGTTGGTAAATTTGATCTGGAACTGGTGAGACGAGCAGCTATGGTCAACAAGCCTACAGAAATAGCATTGCATGGAGCGGACTATCTTGATTTCACTAATAAGGGTCAGCAACGGTTTGACGAGTTGGGAGCCACGACCAAGCAATTCATTCTGCACCTTGAGAAGGAACTTCAGACCACATTGCGATATGTAGGGACAGGGCCAGATGATTACGAAATCGTAGATATTATCCAGGATAAAAAGGCAAAGAATA
Source organism: uncultured Dehalococcoidales bacterium (assembly GCA_964596125.1). Lineage (GTDB taxonomy): Bacteria > Chloroflexota > Dehalococcoidia > GIF9 > UBA5629 > CAZQRP01. The sequence continues at coordinate 50,960 of CAZQRP010000023.1, forward strand.
TTGAAATCCCCGTTTTGGAGGGATACCATGGCTGATACATGGTCGGAATCAATCCAAAATTTAGCCAAGGATCTGATCCTTGGAAAGGAAAGAATAGAAAAATACATCAAGTACATAGAGAAACACGATAAATTTCTGAATTATCGTGACACTAATTTAACAAGTAATTATGGCGCTGTTTTATTGTGCAACCAGATTGCTGATTTATCCGACAACAAAAAGCCATTCCCATTAATCGATCCCTTTATTCCTGAACACCTAAAAGCAGCTTCTTATCATCTAAGTCTAGGTAGTAGGTACAGAGATAAAGAAGGGATAAAATATTTAACAAAAAATAAGAAAACGTTAATCATACCAAAGAATGGTATTGCAATAGTCACAACAAATGAGTGGGTGAATATCCCTCGATTCCTAATTGCTCGTTGGAACCTCAGGGTACAAATGGTATATAAAGGACTTGTTTGGGTAGGAAGTCTACAGGTAGATCCCAGATATCAAGGATTTCTTTTTTGTCCGATTTATAACTTATCAAATGAGCCAAAGCAGATTTCTTTTAAAGAAGAAATATTCACAATAGATTTCGTGATTACTAACCAATTTGAAGAAATTGCTGCTAAAGATAAACTTTGGAAGCCTCCTGACAAGTATTCAACCTTTGATTTTGATAGATTGGACGCAGAGTTTAAAATACAAAGTGCGCCACTCACAGACTTGGAAGACATGGGATCAAGAATAGCGGATATGGAAGACGATGTAAAGAGTCAGAATAGACACATGATGATATTTCAATCAACAACCTTTACTGTTTTGGCTATTATTATTACCGCATTAGCATTTCTTGCGACGTTAAAGGCTTCAGATACTGCTATAAATATTAGGTTTATTCCCGATGATTGGATTCCATATATTGCTTTAGTTATAGCACTATTAGCACTGCTAATTAGTTTGTGTAATGTCATATGCAACAGAAGGAAGAAGAATAAGAACTGGTAAATTATCCGGAATTATGCTTCTTTAATTATTTGTCTGATTTGATTAAGAGTTCCTCTGACAGAATTATCAGAAGAGAATTCAAGATCACTATCGATAAAAACGACTTTACTTCTTGTCTCTTTCATGAAATACGACTTCAGCTGATCGCTGTAATCCCTAAAATACACGGGATCAGCATTGACTTCATAAGGTCGCCCTCTAAGCCTTATCCGCTCAGTCAGTACTTCAATCGATACTTCAAGAAAAATTACCAGATCCGAGATTCCCATGGATTTAATGACGAAATCATAGACATTCCGGAATATTCTGAATTCACTTTGGGTTAGGTTAAGCCGGGCAAATACCAGATCTTTCTCGATTGAGAAATCAGTCAGGACCAGGCTATCTCTTTGCCTGGCTTTTTTCAATAAAGAGTAGTGCTGTAATAAGAAAGTAAGCTCGGTCTCGAGTTTGACGTCCGCCCCGCTGTAGAACTCGTCGATAAACGGGTTTTGATAGGCATGCTCAAGTATCTTTTCCGTGCCTAGTTCGTCACTAAGAAAGTTCACGACGCTTGTCTTGCCTGCTCCAATACAACCCTCAACGCTGACTATTTTACCCATAGTAAAATCCTAACATCTTAGCTGTCCCTTGCCACGCCGTTTCCTGGGAATGAAGGTACTATCAGGTATCCCTCATCATCGTTACCAAGAGCTTCATATTGTCCAACGAGGTAAAAATAACCTACCAGTGCTGATGTGAGAGCATCAATTTCATGATGACTAACTACGCTTCGATCAACTATCGGTTCAATACCCATGTTCATTAGGTCGATTTGCAATCCAGCAAGATCCACCCTCTTACGTGGCAATCCCATAATATCCTGAGCTGCACCAGGGTAGCTCTCTATTACGTTGAATCCCAATTCCTCCGCCTTCTTGGCTAATGTCATTCCACGTATTGTAAGGCTTTGCATACTTGGTATCAAGCAAGGGTAGACGTTAATTCCTCGCTTCTTCAAGGTTCTCTCGCAATCACGCATGATACCTATTCGCCTGCACTCACAAGTATCCTTTGAGCAGCATCTTCCTTTTGGAAGACTTAGCGGCGAATCGATAGAGATAACAGATGGGCGTACCTCTTTAATCAGAGAAAGCAGTTGTTCGTCGGAATCAACTATATCAAGATGAGCTTCCCGCCCCCTCAGAATACAAACTCCTGTTGGTCTTTTTTCGGAGCCTGATAAATCGATGCCCAACGAGAGCGGGGTTTGTCCAAGATCTTGCAGCTGTCGAAGCAGCTCCTCTATTTTAATTTCCGGTCTGTGAATCGTATCCCTGTTAATGGTTAACTCTTGATTTGCTGTCTGAATGCGAAAGAGATTCTTACTTATGGGTCGAACCTCTACTTGAGGGATCTGTACCTCCGGCACATTCGAATAAAGTTGTGGTATTTGCGGGATTTCACCTATCCTTAATTGATACGTTGCCTTTTGCATTTTGGAAGTAATATTCGCCGACTTTAACTGGCAATAATAATCAAGAAGGTAAACCATGTTAGAGGTGTCGTATGCATTGTACTGAAGCAGGATTTCCAAGGCGTTGTCGTCACCATTTAAGAAGCGTCTCCATAGCACGACAGCCTCTCGGCCGTTCATTTCAGCAAGAGGACCAGGTCTCTCAATTCCGAGTCGTCTCTCGACCACTTTGAGTGGGCCTGGCATTCCTACGCTTCTTAGTAGATATCTGAGATCGAGGTGAACTGAGGGAATTGGCAATCTTGGAAACTCCTTTTTCAAGAACGGTACGTCAAAGTTAGTGCCATTAAAAGTAACCAGTATCTGGCAACTCCTTAGATGGTCGTTTAGTTCGTCTAAATTGTTTTCTTTCACAAAAAAGGCTTGTGAATCTTGATTAGACATTCCAACTAGCGTGATATAGTCGTAGTAAATGGAGAGCCCCGAAGTTTCAATATCTAAAAATACAGTACTGTTTTTGAAATGTTCGTATAATTTCCAATGGTCGGCCTTTGGTAGGTTGGATGCGAAAAAGCTGATATCATTTTGTGCCACCGCATCAAATGCTTTCGAAAGGTATTCCTCTATCACGTCTTTTTTCGCTCTTGTTATTCTTGCGACATCAAGTAAATTTATTGCGTCATCCCAAGTAAAAATACCATTATGCCAGAGTTGCTCTTCTGTTTTACTGCTCACCCCGGGAATAAAAGAGAAAGAGCTCGCTAACAGCCCTTTAAATGGCTGAGATTCACGACGAATATCCAGCTTGGAGCAGAGTTCACGTAACATTTGAGGACACCCCGCTGATTAAGTTTATATCCTCATCGTAGAACCGGGCTTTTTCCCAAAGAGCCTTAAGCAGGTCTTGATCTTCTAATTTATAGGCCGCCTCTTTTAGCTTTACGTAAAGTTCTTGATCATAATTAAAAACCCGGGATTTTGGGCACCTAACTGCTTCCGGTTTGATTCCCTGCTCCTCCCATAACCTGAAATCTTCCTCCAAGCAAAGCTTGAAACAGTCATCGTTCTCTTCAAAAATGCGTCTCACAACTGGATCACTTGGAAATGACTTTACTATGACAAATTCACCTATTCGCACCAAATGCTCCCTGGCAGTTCTATCTACGTTTGTCAACTATTATCAGACTCTGAATTCTGTTCAAATTATGCAAGTTTATAAAATTAGTTTCTAATATTGTCCGACATTGTCAGCGTGGTTCCCATAGACAATCTTGGAAAAATTGTGACGATGAACTATAATAATAGAACCAAACTGGGAACCGTCGAAAGGGGAATAATATGGCTATAGAACGGAACCAAGAAAGATTGCCGCCTTATGTCTCTTACAAGACGTGGAGTAAATTAATTGATGGACTGGTAACCTTCCTGCCAGATGTGATCGATAGTTCTTACTATGCTGGTTTGCTATTCTCAGGTAGCAGTGCTAAGAAATTAAGAACAGCTCTTCGGTATCTTGGATTGATAAGCAACTCGAATGTTCCAAGTCCACAGCTTCAAAGCTTGGTTAGAGCATTGAGAGGTGAGGGCCAAGAAATCAAGGCAAATGTGCTTAGAGGCATCTTAAAGAACGCATATCCCAGTTTGTTTACCGAAGACTTCAATGTGAAACGGGTGACATTAGGGCAGCTTGAAGAGCGCTTCGGAAGACTAGGCGTGCGAGGTGATATGCAGCGTCATTGCATATCTTTTTTTCTACATTTATCAGCAGATGCTGAGATTGAACTCTCACCACATCTCGCCGGCAGATCTAGGCTTGGCATAGGTAGAAAGAGCATTGTGCTCAAATCTCGAGAAAGAAGGCGGAAAGCAACCCTAACTGGATCCTCAGAAGGCATTCAGATTAATAAGAGCGAGGGAATTCAATCAGAGCTCGATCCCGCCTTAATTGTGTTATTAAATAGGTTACCTGGATCATGGGGGGGATGGGGACCAGAGGAGAAGGCAAAGTTCATGAAGGCTTTTGAGGCCCTGCTTGATGTTGTATATCCGAGTGGTATTAATTAGCTTTTCGATTGGCCACCCGATATCAACTCATTTATTTGATCCATGATACGTATGGTCTCCTGGCAGACTTGGTAACCTTCGATATAGAAATTCCAGACGTCAGGGAGGCTTCCAAAGTATTGTGTTTTGTTATTATATATACTATGTATTTTCGTCATAGCTTACCTTCTCTACCACATTGGAGCCTTGTATAGAGTATTTGGTGATAAAGCCGTTAAGGGTAATAACAGTAGATAGCTTAGAGAAAGCGCAGGCCAATCCTGTCATAGTAACAGTGCATGTTAGGAGGAGTGACGATACGACTTCGTCGTGGCATAGTTGTAAATGGGCTTAATATTGGGCATGCTTATAAAATTTAAGCATTTGATACGAGGTAAGTAAGTAGTATTGTTTCATAGGGCAATAAGTATAAATTCTGTAACATATCGGGGCGAGAGGATTTGAACCTCCGGTCTCAGCGTCCCGAACGCTTATTTTTGAGGCTAAAAGCGGGACTAGGTCTAACAAGACGGATCTAGCGAAACTCTCAAATTGGTATCTGAGTGACCGAATAAACACCAAAGGTCTAACGCACTTTAGCCAGATTACCATCAAGGGGCCCTTCCTTTGTAGGCAACTCTAAGTCAAGACTCTTTCTGTAACCAACTCCTCAGAGCACACTCGATTCTTACAGGACCTAATTTTTATTGGGTCTTTGAATTTTTTATTTAAAAATAGTATACTGAGTTTACTTAGTAAACATAGTAATCATGATAAACCCAGTAAACATAGTATACATTGTATACACAGTATACAATAAGGAGGTAGTTATTGAGAATAATATCCTTAACCAATGAAAAAGGCGGGGTAGGAAAAACGACATGTACTTTGAACCTAGGAGCTGCCTTAGTTAGACTCGGTAAAAAGTGTCTTCTATTGGACTTGGACCAGCAAATGGCTTTGACGTATAGTTTTGGTATACCACCTGATAAGGTAAAAGCAAGTATATATGAGGTCTTACGTGGAGAGGCTAAGCTGGATGCTGCTTTGTGGAAGCAGTACAATACTAACTTATTCGTTGTACCTGCAAGCCCTAAGCTGGCTGGTTTTGACGTGGAAATGGCTAATGAAATAGGTAGTCAGATGTTATTAAAGGAGATTGTATCTGGTGTCAATACCTTCGACTATATACTATTCGACTGTCCACCAAGTCTAGGTATGATAGTGGTTAATGCCCTTACTGCTGCAAGGGAGGTTTTTGTACCTATGCAAGCTGAATTTCTTAGCATGCAAGGCATGGCGAGACTATTAGAGATTGTAGAACGTGTAAAAAAGCGCCTTAATAGTAACCTAGAAATAACGGGGATTATAGGTACAATGTTTGACCAGAGGCGTATTTTGAACAGAGAGGTTGTTGCGAAAGTAGATGAGCATTTTCCGGGCAGACTTCTAGGCGTAATTCGGGATTGTATAAGCTTAGCAGAAGCACCATCAAGATGCTCGGATATTCTAACATACAGACCATTTAGCCTAGGTGCTCAGGATTTTATGACGCTAGCTCAGAGAGTGGTACAGATGGAGGAGTATTATGGAGCGTAGATTAGGCAGAGACCCCTTTGCTCAAAGTGGCTTAGATAAGATTTTTACGCCAGTTGTAGAGCAAGCGACTACACCCACTTCAAAGCCAAGAACAGCAAAGGCAAAACCACGTAGTAAAGCACATGGTGTAGTAAAGACTCCCCACGTGTCTAATGTTCTTACTTCTGCATCATCTAAAGGATTGCCAAAAGGCTGGACTAGAGCTACTTTTATCGTGCGTCAGGACTTGCTACATAAGGTAAAAAGAGCTGCTTATTGGGATAGGAAGCAGATTAAAGACATAGTAACCGAAGCATTAGACGCTTACCTAGTAGATAAAAAGACGGACTAATCTTTAAGATAGGGCTCTGGCTTCACCTAGTTTGCTGTAATGGGTATCCAGCTCTTTAGCTGAGGAAATCCATATAACTTACCATCTGGGGCTGTTCTGGCTAATTCTGGTGTGAGGAAATATCCACAAACGGAAAATGGATAATTAAAAACATGAACTTCTAGTCTTGTGCTCCAGATTTTTAAGAAATAAAAAGACTTATATTCGGTACTACTTTATTCTTAAAGCTTGGTGGTAAAGTATCACAAAATAAAAAAATGGGTAATAATTATATGATTTACAGGACTTTGCCCTATTGAATATGATGTTTTGTTGATGTTAACCTTTATTTGTAACATAATACTCCGCTCCAAATAACCAATCAAAAGAAGCACGTCTTGACCTCGGATGTGCTTCTCCTCTTTATACCATCTTTATTTCCCCTACACCGGCAATATATTAGCGGTACTACATCTTCTGCAACACTATGAAAGAGCATAATCTTATCCCGAATAAACCGAACATATAAAAAACATTCAGAGTTTCTGGAGTCTATAAAAAAGATATTCATAGATTACACGGAGGCTATAAAAAAGAGCCGGTATTGGCAGTTACGGCAGTTATGTAAAAGAGTTATTTCGGTCTTATAAAAAGAGGTCTACAGAAAAACGTTAGATAGCACCCTCTACTAATTAGCAGGTAGGCCTGTAGAATTTCTAAGCCTCTATTTTAGCTTTGACCGCTCTGATATGCCGGCAGGTTTCCCTGCGGTAAATCCAATCATTACAATTACAGCCATAAATACCTAGCTCGGATAGGCTAACGGTATAGAACCTATCAGTGCCGCTTACCTTCCATTTTTTAATCCATTTTCCGTATTTCATCTGGCATCCCTTGCAATTGCGTGACCTATGATAAAATCTTTAATCCGACAATAAATATGTTACCTTCGGATAACTAACATCTTCAGGTATTTCAGTCTTATCAAAAAGGGGCAATCACCAATACTAGGTAGTTGCCCCGTAGATTTAGTTTATTTCTATAAATACTAATTTAAACTAAAATTAGGACAAGTCTCGTTTGATTTGCTCAAACTCTTCTCTGCTAAGCTCTCCCCTGGCATATCTCTGTTTAACAACATCATAAGAGCTATTGTGAGCGGCCATGCTATTATGTCTGGTCAATCTGGAAACTCCCCATACAACCAGAGCAATAAATCCTCCACCGAATACCAGCACCCATAAGCCACCAAACCATGACCACAAACCTATACCCTCATTTAGGCACCACATTTCAATACCGCCTTTCGATTATTATTCACTCAAATACCTTTATATCGTGTAGTATAAGACATGACCTGATTGAAAAATATGATATTAGTCACAATATTCTCTGTTCGCCATAGCAGATTGATTGAGAGGATTACAGATTAGGAATAAACTAGGGAAGATCTGAATAAGTTCCAGATTATGAGATAATAGCGATAATAGAATCGT
>CAZQRP010000024.1:0-57977 GCA_964596125.1 uncultured Dehalococcoidales bacterium
TCTTATCTTCATAAGACACTATTATAAGTGTCCGTCATCTATCTGAACTAGCTCAATGTCTGATAATTGATATCAATCGGTCGATCTTTATCAAAGGGCTTTGGATTATTATTCATTCACTTACAGAAGAGCTATTTTTTTTGACCTTTGTTTTCACCGCATTCTTGATTTTAGTGAAGGCACGCATATGTTTGGAGTTATGGGGGGAAGGACTACCGTTCACCATTGTCGTGTGGTTTTCATTGGAATTCTTGGACATGCCTGAGTAGCGACTACGCCCGATACTTGTAACGATTGAACTCTTAATAAGAGTAAATGTGTTCTGTATTCTTTTAAGTCGAGTAATGTAGGATAGTGGTAGTGATAATCTCCAAATGGACTGTGACAGGCTTCCATTCCCCATGGGACTTCTGGTCAGTTTGAAAAATATTATGATGGCTATGAGGAGTACGACGTATATAAAGATTACTATCCATAACCAGATAGATGGCAGCGTGGATTTTGAATGTATCGGTGGTATTTGCGCTGGAGATGGCTCTGCATTGGTCTTAAATGTGAATGTGGCACTCCATTCACTATTAAAGGGTTCAACAGCCATTACACGCCAGAAGTAGTTCGTGTTACATTTCACATCTCCTGCATATTCATAGGATGTATTGAGTACCTCTGTAGAAACCAGTGGATTGGTCATATCAATTTTCTCCGAGAGTTCGAACTTGTACTTAGTTGTACCCATAAAAGGCGACCATGAGAAGCTCATCGGTGTAGTGCAGGGACAGCCACAGTTATTTTCAGGTTGCAGTAATCGTGGGCCCATATATGTAGTGGTTACTGACAGGCCGGCCTTAGCTGTAAAGAACATGATTGCTGACCATGGGCTGCGTATACCATCGCCGGTGGTAGCTCGCCTTGCCCTTACTCTCCAGTAGTAATCATGATTGTTTTCTAAGAACCCGGGTGCTAGTACCCACCCTGGTGATAGAGGATCAGAGGGGGTAATGTTATCGGAGTCTATTAACATAAAACTAAACATCTCGTCTTTGGCTAACTGTAGCTGATATACGTGGGCATATGAGAGTTGCCGCCAACTGAAGTTTATTTCATCAACCCGGCCGGTTACTGGGTCGATCTGAATGAATTCGCCACTGAATGGCGAAGTAGTCCAGGGACCCACTTTAGCTAAAATATCGGTGTAAACCCAGAGACAGCCTATTTTATTTGGCCAGTTATAGGTGTGGTTATCTATCGCCCATAGGTTATTATTGCCATTATTACCGGAAATCTTGAGTGAAGATGGTTCACGGGTAAAAAGGACGGGGAAATTACCGTCGCCTGGTCTTGGGAGTCCCTCAGTGAGGTCATCCCACTCAATTGGTGGTGGCATTTGAGCTCTGGGGAATAGGGTGCGGTCAACGCCAGGGGGTGTATTTGGAGGTGTTGCGACATTCCATGCTCCATATAATACATTGTTTCGTTGAACCAGACCATAGAAGGCGCTATTGGGTGGCTCTAGCTGTTCCCATTCGGTGCTTGCATCGATAACCCAGCGATAGATCTTACCATTGTTGCCGGCAAGATCATTGCTGGCAGCGTAAATGGTTTTGTTTTTGTCGAACATATTATCGGCGATGATGTGAATGTTACCTGTAACAGGCACCGCTGGAAGTTGTTTGAACTCAACAAAAGACTGTGAAAAATCAGCATAGGCAGTTTCACCTTGACTGGCATCGCCTACCAGCACCCAGTCTTCATATTCATCATCGCCAAAATCGCTTATGGGATTTTTCAGGGGGGTGGTGATCGTATGTCCTGAGTTGAGTCTGGTAAAGAATGTAGAGTCCCATGTCCAGTTACTGCTTAGAGTACCCTTACGTACCATTATGTTATCCAGAATATACAGGGTTGCATCCTTTGTCAGGGTTAAATCAGTGACATTAATTCCGGGATATAGTTGATTCCAGTGTTGACCTTCATCTAAAGAATAACGTACATCTTCCGTAAACCGGTCAGCGAAGACAATAACTTTACTTCTAATACCGTCTCCCTCTTCTGGTGGTCTGGGATTGATACGGACAATTGTGCCATTATTGCTCGTAGTGGTGCATAATACCCGCTCCCAGCGAGTACCGAGAGGATCAGATTTACTTCGCCAGACACTATCAAAATTGTTAATGACGGCACCACTGGTATTTACAGTAGTCAAATAAAGTATATCATAGAGGTCTGTATCTTCAGGAGCTTCGACAGCGGCAATATCTGAAAGGAAGCTGATTAAAGTATCTATCAGGCTAAGCTGGTTCCAGGTGTCGCCTTCATCATTGCTCATAGAGAAGGCGGACTCGTCAAGAGAAGCACCGGTTCTCAGAGCCAGCGGCCATGTGCCAGCAATGGTCATAGAGGTGCCCCCTACTGACAGGTCGGCGGAGCTGGTACCGCAGTACACTGTATCGCCATCTGGTCCCCATCTCACCAGAGCGTTAGCATAGCCTGAATTACCGCCGCCGGTTGGGGATTTAAATACATCTGAATTTTGCCAGCTCGGAGTAGTTGGTGTAGGGTCTGCGGTTCTCCAGATGTCTACCATTCCGTAAGACGCATCCGTATTTACTTCACCTGCCAGAAGTGTGCCACCATCGTAGGTGCCATAATAAGATATACTGGAGATTCTGCCTGCGTTAGGAGGAGTAATCCAGTAGACTACAGTATTATCGATACGATAAACACCGTACTGACTGCCAGTAATAGCATCAGTGGTGATATAGTAGCGACGAAGGCTGTTAGGTTCGGCCCCAGAGAAATCGGCAGGCAACTCCAGATCCGCAGTGATAATTTGGTTGAAAGTTGGTGAGCTATTTGGGTAATTTGTATCTAAAATCAACACAGGGTAGCCAAATGCACCATTCCAGGTGGTTGAGTTTGCAGCTACATCATGAACGCCGAGATTTAAGAATATACCAGATGCTGTAGCGGAGATAACGATGATGCAGTAATCACCGGTATAGGTTGGTGAGAATTTTAGTTCTATAACATCACCAGCAGTCCAGGTACCGTTAGGATCTCCGGTAGCAGGATTCGTTTGATCCACCCAGCTACCAAAAAAAGGTACTTTTAATACATATACCCTGCCGGTTCCAGCTCCGTTCCTGGTACCGATAGCGACATCGCGATTACCGTTACCATACTCTATAGAGATGTCGATGCAACTAATGTATTCGCCAGCGCCAAGAGAGGGGAGGTCGGTATTCTTCCAGTTATTGCCACCATCCTCGGAAATAAATACTTCTTTTGGCCCATTGGGAGCACCGGTTCCGTCGGTAACTGCAACAATGAGATTGGGGTTATCTGGTGCAACAACTATATTCCACACAGGTAATGAGGCACCATCTGCGATAAGATTAGTAGTTAATTCAATTTGCCAGGTAAGACCACTGTCCAGTGACTTGTAGACTCGGCTATTGGTGATATCTATGGCATAGAACGTCACACCATCAGAGCCTATAGCGATAGCATTTATTTCTGATGGACTTACAATGATATTGTCGATATTGCTCGGGGTGTCGACAATTGACCATGTTAAAATCGAGGCGGGAATTGTAGCTGACTTAACAATTGAAGCTGGGAAAAAACCTGTCAAAAGCACAGATAGTAGTAGTAGATTAAGGGCAATATATCTGACTTTTCTCATGCCTTACCTGATTATAGCATGGTAAATCAATATATGACACCATATCTTTCCTTTAAAATATACGTAACAGTTAGCCATCGGGTTTATAGACTATCAAAGCAATACTATTTTAGCATCTTCAGCATTTGTATGGTTGTGCGGGAAAATGTTTGATACTCATTTTTCTATGATGTGGTGAGGATTAGCTGGCTGGGACCAAAGTACTACGCATAAAAGTACTAAAGACTTGGCAATCGGTATTGCAACCAGCTTACATACGATTTAAGCTATTTAATAGGCAAAACTATAAAGAGGTGTTGAATGTTTGAGACTCTCGACCTGGTTCAACACGTGAATCAGGATCCAAATGTTATTAAGCTCTTAGATAGTATAGTTGCTGGGAACAATGCGGAGGTTAAACCGACACTTGACCTCGCATCTGAACAAGGTTTTTCTTATCCGCAGATGGAAGATTTGTTAGGGATGTCGACTTATGAAGTCATGAAACTACTGGACTATTTAGCGACTAGTGATTATCTTGAAAAACGATGCTATGACAAGCTTCTATTTTGTCCCCACTGTACTTCTCTGAATTTGAGGCCTATTCTGCATTGTCTGAAATGTGACTCGGTTAATATTTCGCACGGTCGGATTCTGGAGCACTTCTCATGTTCCAATATCGGCATGGAGAATGACTACATGACCGATGGGAAATATGTATGTCCTAAATGTGATAAGGAGCTTAGATTTTTAGGTACTGATTATCGAAGTTTGGGTTTCAAGTATAAATGTCACGATTGTGGTGAGTTAAACAATGGCTTCACACTTAAGTTGCAGTGCTTAAAATGTATGACTTTCTTTGCTGACGATGAGACCAAAGAGATAATCATGTACTCTTATCGGATTAACGAGGAGAGAAGGCACTGGCTGGAGTTTGAACTGAGGCCCAAATCCATGTTTCTGGAATTTTTAAAAGAGCGTGGGTACGAGGTATTCGAAGGGATTAAATTTGGTGATATAAGCCAATCGGCAGATGAGCATATGATAAATATCCTGGCCCGACGAGATGACGGCTTTATAACGTACACCGTTGGAATCGGAGTTATAATTGATGAGCAGGGAAAGGAGATTGGCCTGGACGAAGTTTTCAATTTTGATGACCAGGCTTATGATATCGGACTTCAAGATAAAGTCTTATTTATTATTCCTGCGCTTAGTTCTGACGCCAGACAATTTGCTCAGCGACAACAAATTGTAGTCTTTGAGGATGAGGATTTAAAAAAATTCCTAGATTCGACAGGCCCATGTACCTCGCGTCATGTCAGAAGTAAGCTGTTCAGGTTTGAAAATAAAACTAAGTTTGTTGAGTACTTGAAAATCCTTGGCTATCAAGTTGAGGAGAAGGCCAGGATTCAGGGCAGATCTGGAGTTGAGCATGTGGTAGATATCCTGGCCCAAAGCGATGATCGTTTTATTACATACAAATTAGTTGTGGGTATCATAATAGCTGATAAAGCAATTGGCATTGACGCAGTATCTTCGTTTGATGCTAAAGCTTATGATATCGGTATTCATTATAAGATGCTACTAGTTTCTCCACGACTCAGTCAAGAGTCAAAACGGTTTGCCCAGCAACAAAAAATAGAAGTGTTCGAGGTTGTAGAAGCAGATAAACTTATATAGTACAACGGTTTAATGTGTGTGAAAGTATGAGGTAATGGCCGTGACAAAAAAAACACAGAGAGGGCGTTCGCGGACAAAGGAAGTGGATGTGGTGGTAGCTGAAGGGACTCTGCCCGCTATGCCTAAGCTTAATGTGCTGCGTCAAACCCCTACTCCGGAGGCATTGCACTTGATTCCTGAAAGCTTGGCGCGGAAGTGTAATGCTGTCCCATTGACTCTCGATAATGGTACGCTGCATGTGGCAATGGCTAATCCGGGTGATGTTTTAGCTATAGAGGCGTTGGCTGCCAGGACCAAGAAAAGAATAGAGCCTGTCCCGGCTGAACCAATTGATATAAAAGAGGCTATTGATTTCAACTACAGGGCTTTCGGAGATATTGTCGAGCACTTTAGTACGGTGGAAGCCGTTTCAAAAAAAACTGTTCCTGAGGTGTTGAGTGTAGAGACAGCGGATGATTCGCCGGTAGCCCGTGCCTTAAATTTAGTCGTTGAGGAAGCCGTAAAATCACGCGCCTCTGATATTCATATTGAGCCTGAGCAAGACAAAATACGCGTTCGTTTTCGAATCGATGGGATTCTGAATGATATGCTTACGTTACCTCTTGGTGTTCAAGGGCCATTTATATCGCGGATCAAGATCTTATCTGGTATGAATATTGCGGAGCACCGCCGTCCTCAGGATGGCCAATTCTCGCTTACAATAATGGGGAAAGTTATCGATATCCGTGTAGCTACTATCAGCACCATCCATGGTGAGATGGCGGTGCTCCGCCTTCTGGATAAATCTATGGGTTCTTTATCTCTATCTCAACTTGGTTTTCTGACTGAGAGCCAGGAGAGGTTTGAGCAGACGTTGATGTCACCCTATGGTATGGTTTTGGTAAGCGGGCCTACCGGTGCTGGAAAAACTACAACCCTTTACGCTGCGGTTAATTCAATGGACAATGTGACTCGCAATATAGTAACTATAGAGGATCCTGTGGAATATCGTTTTGCCAACATTAACCAGATTCAAGTCAATCCCCGAGCTGGGCTGACCTTTGCCAGCGGATTGCGGTCAATAGTTCGCCTTGATCCTGACGTTGTTCTTGTAGGTGAAATCAGGGATAGTGAAACAGCCCAAATAGCCATCCAGTCAGCGCTTACCGGCCATTTGGTACTATCGTCAGTTCATGCTAATGACACAGTAGGTGTTATATTCCGTCTTGTTGACCTAGATATCGAGCCATTTTTAATATGCTCCTCAGTTATCGGTATTGTTGCCCAGCGTATGGTGCGTCGTGTCTGTCCCTATTGCGCCCATACCATTTCTGTGCCTGTAGTAGAGCAAATTGCGTATAAAAACGAAACCGGCGAGGAACGTAGTGAGTTCGTAAATGGCGCTGGTTGTAAAGCTTGTGTGTATAGTGGCTATCTGGGCAGGACTGGGCTGTTTGAGATATTGATTATGACCGATGAGCTAAGGCAGTTGCTGGTCAGTGGTGCTTCAGCTGCCCAGATTAGAAGTCAGGCGATAAAAGACGGCATGGTCAGCATAGTCAAGGATGGAATGTTTAAAGCCAGAGAAGGTATAACTACTCCTTACGAGGTACTGCGTAATGCATATTCTGTGGATTGAAGGAAAAGAACTATATTCCCGGATAATTAATGTTTCTGGTTGTACACAAATGTTTGTCCATTTAAATCTGAGCGGGATCAGATCTGATTTATAAAAAGAAGGTAAGGTAGAAATAAAACTGCGGGGGATCAAGCTATAGGGATTGTCACCCAATATCACTAGGATGGGCTATAGGTGAATTGAGGTAACTTAATTATGAATTATACATATGTAGGCTATACCGAGGATAGACAAATTGTAAAAGGGAAGGTCTCAGCAGTTGGTGAGCAGGCAGCGCTCGATAAACTGGCTCATGTTGGTTATCGGGTAGTTTCTCTCAGGTCAGCTGCAACCTTTTTGCCTAATGCAGGAGTACTTCTCAGGGGCAGGGTCAAGCAATCTGAGATGATTACCTTTACTCGTCAGTTGGCGTTGCTACTGGAATCAGGCGTTGGTATTGTCCAGAGCCTTGAGCTGCTTCAAAGCCAGACGGAAAATAAGGAATTAAAGAAGGTGCTCATTGAGGTAGTCTCTGACCTTCGAGGTGGTGGATCACTGGCATCGGCTTTAGAGAAACATCCCCATATTTTCCCTAACGTTTATAGTAAGTTGGTCAGTGTGGGTGAGAATACGGGGGGAATTGAAGGCGTGCTCAGGAATCTGGCGGATTATATCGAGCGGGAGTCAGGTGCTATAAAAAAACTGAAATCTGCATTGATGTACCCTTTCGTTGTACTGGGTTTGGGTATTTTGATTTCAATTCTCTTAATTGTGGTTGTCCTGCCACCTATAGTCAACTTGTTCTCGTCTTTAGGGGGTGATCTGCCCTTGCCAACAAGGATGTTATTGGCCTCAGTTGATTTACTTAATAATTATGGACTTCTCATTTTTGTAGCGTTCGCCTTCCTGGGATTGATCGGCGTTATCTACACTAGAACACCAAGCGGGCGCTATGTAAAAGATCGGGTAGTACTCGGTTTACCCGTCTTGGGAAAAATAAGTCTGCTCACTGAGTTGGCCCGGTGCTGCCGGAGCCTTTCATTGCTGTTCAAGGCTGGTCTGCCATTACCAGATGTTATGACATTAACTGCTCAAGCCAGTGGCAATAAGGTGTTGACCAAAGCCTTAAACGAGGTAGAGCAGGATATGTTGCGGGGTGCAGGCCTCGCTTCACCGATGAGGAAACGATGGATTTTCCTGCCACTTATGGTAGAGATGGCCAAAGTCGGTGAAGAGACTGGCAATCTCGATGAGGTATTGGTAACAGTAGCTCAAAACTATGAAATCGAAGCTGAAAGTCGGGTACAGACTGTGCTTTCGATGATCGAGCCAACTATGACCATAGTTATGGGGCTGGGAGTCGGTTTTCTGGCACTGTCGATATTCTTGCCCATCTACACAAGCTTGAGTCTGGTTGGTGGTTAATAGAGACGCAGGATGAATAAATTATCACATATATTATTACAGCACAATACTGGCACGAAAAGTGAGCAGGGATTCAGCCTGATTGAATCACTCGTTGCTGTGGCTGTCTTTGGTGTTGTGGCCGTTACGTTTCTCATCGGGTTGAGCGTCTCATCCAAGGCGTTGATGGTCAGTCAGGAGAGAGTAACAGCTGAGAGTCTATCCAAATCACAGATGGAATATATAAAAAATTGTGCGTATGATAAGACCAATAATCCTCCGGTATATGATATTGCCCCTGGCCTTACCGTCCCGGAAGAATACAGTATTTCCCTGGCAGCCGAGCGGCTTGACCCGCAGGGTGATGGTCTTGACGATGATGACGGACTTCAAAAGATAACAATTACCGTTAATCGTAATGCAGATGCATTGCTGACAACGGTAGGCTATAAATTTAACAGGTGAACAATAATGATATCGGCATCAGCATTGGATACGAAGGCTATAGTTAATACGTTGTAGGTTGCAGGACAAAATTATGAAGCTGAAGATAAATGAAAAGGGGTTCACTTTGGTGGAGTTGGTGGTCGTTGTGGCCATCGTAGGCACTATAACAGGAGTGATGGCAATGACTATTATCACCATGATGCAAATCAGTCCAAAAAGTCGTGATCAGGCTAATGTACTACGTCAGGTACAGAACGCTGGCTTCTGGATCTCTCGTGATGTCTTGATGGCAAGGGATATTGTTGTTGATGAAGATCCGGCAACTCCTCAATTTCTGACCTTGGTAATACCTGTGGTTGGTGCTGCTGATAAGACTATGGTTTACCAACTTCAGGACATGGCCGATGGCATGAAAAGGCTTGTACGGACTGAACTGGGTACCGGCGAGCAAAAACTTGTATCCGAGTATATCTATTACGACCCTAACGGTGATCCTGACAATAGCACAATGATAATCAATTACCAGAGCCCTGTAATGAGCATGAGATTCACTGCCAACTATGGCGAAGCGATGGCAAGTAAACAATATGAAGCTATGCAAAGAGTACCTGCCCCTTCTGATTAAAGGTTTGAGGAGGTGAAAAACAATGAGATTGCTGAACAGAATTCGAGGGAATGAGGCGGGATTGGCCCTAGTTACGGCGCTGGTCTTGCTGCTAGTAGGCGGATTTTTTGTGGTCACCTGTGTCGCACTTCTGGGTACCACCCTTACTGCTAACCGCATGGTCGATGCGGAGGGCCTGGAGTTGTACGCCGCTGATGCTGGTGTGGAGCATGCCCTATGGCATTTTAAATACGATATGGCATTTCAGTTTCCTACCGCTGGCGGGGAGAATTCAATTCCTTTTCCGGAAACGATAAGTGACAGGACAGTCAGCGTTATTGTAAGTAACGAAGGCGAGTATGGATATAAGATCAGTTCTACGGCCGTCAGTGATGATGGAGAAAGCACCACGGTTGAATCCTATGTTGCATTTCTTGACTTTGATTGGCTGTTTGACAGTGCCATTACCAGCCCCAGCGATGTAGTACTCATGCCAGGAACTGATGTGAGCGGTAACGTAAAATACGGTGGGGAATTAGATAACAAGGGTACCATTAATGGAAATGAGATAATTGACCCGGAAATGGCCTGGCCTAAAGCCAGTCAGCTTTCAGGGTTTTACTGGCCTGAAGTAGAAGACTTAACTCCACTTCCCACCGGTTCCACCATTGGTATTTCCTCGGGCACGGAGGCTGACCCGTATATATTGGGTCCTTTGTCTGCTGCTGGAGACTTGACCATAACCGGTAGTGGCTGGGCGATGCTGGGAGGGACCCTTTATATTAAAGGGGACCTGGTGATAATGCCGAACGGAACAATAGACCTTAACGGGCAAACTATCTATGTTGAAGGAAATATTCAGATACAACCAAACTGTATCATCGTTGGTTCGGGATGTATAATTGCCGAGGGATTCGTTGATTTTCAGCCGACGCTGAACTCGACACCTGATGATTTTGTATTTGTCATGTCTGTTCAAGGTACAGCGGATATAAAGCCCAATGGTTCGCTGTACGGATCAGTGGCGGGTGCTGCCGAAGTACAGCTGCAGCCAGGTAATACGCTTGAATTGACAAGCGTACCAGAGGGTGGGTTGAATTTCCCCGATGGCAGTGAAGATTTTGGCTACCGGGCGCTGGAGATTCGTACCTATACTATTTTATAACGTTGGTATTTATAACGTTGGTAGACATGCCAGGGCTGAGAGGACGGTAGAAAAAATGATGAGATCTGAAGAACAAGAGAAGAAAAAAAATATGCTTGATAAATTGCCAAAGCTGGGGAAGGCTAGCCAATTGATGTTGCTGGTTGGCGTTTTTCTGATTATCTTTATTCCTTTAAGCGTTATTTATCGTCAGCAGCCAGTAAAATGGGATGAGCTGAAACACGAGCTTTCCTTATTGCAGACGATACTGACAGCACCAACCGCGAAGAAAGAAATGTTACAGGCCCAAATCAGGCAGGTCGACGCTGAAATGGAAGTTGCTACCACGCTTTATCCCAAATTGGGCCAGAGTGTCAATATAATGGACGGTTTGCTTGAGCTCGCTGATGCAAATGACATTTCTGTTAGTACAACCAGAACAATGGTAACGGAAAAGGAGGAAGGCGAAACTAGCTTCGATGTTGTGACTTTTGAAATGTACCTGAAGGGGCAGGTGCCAAAGTTTCAGAATTTTATACTGGCATTAGGTGATTGGTTACCAGCAAGCAAGGTAAGCACAGTAAATATTACTATAGCTGATAAGGAAGGAGACGAGGATACAGCTATTCTCAAGATTGATATTGCTTGTAATGAAGGGGGTTAGCAAGGAAGATGGTTACTTTAGATATTGAAGATACCAGCATTCGTATGATGGTTGTTAAAGGCAGGCGTGTGGAGCTTGCCGCAACGTTTGATTTGGATCGAGGATTGGTGGAGGATGGCTTTATTGCGGACAGGGCTGCAGTAGGTCAGCGGATCAGGGAGCTTATGGAGACCTACGGTATTAGCGAAAGGAAAGTGGTTGTTAGTCTCAGTGGCATTCACTCCATGTACCGCTTGGTCAGGATGCCTCGATTACCCAAGGGGCTTTTGGAGGAGGCAGCCACGCGCGAGATGGGGAGGGTCATGCCGGTTCCGTTGGATGAAATTTATACATCGTGGCAGGTAGTAAGCATATCGGATGTCGAGAATGTATTCTGTCTGGTTGGGGTACCACGGAATACTGTTGATGCTGTAGAAGAGACGTTGCGTGGGGCGGGCTTAGAGTCCAGAGTCATGGATGTGAGGCCTCTGGCTATAGCGAGGATTGCGGACGATAAAGATGCCCTGATAATCAATGTCCAGCCGGCTAGCTTTGACATTGTGCTCATGATAGACGGGATCCCAGAGCTGTTACGCAGCTTACCTTTCCCTAGCGGTGACATGTCCGAGGCCGATAAAGTGGAGACGATAATTGAGGAGATAGAGAGGACGGTTAGCTTCTACAACTCGAGCCATAAAGCAAGTCCTGTTAATGCAACTACAAGCGCCTTTATAAGCGGTGAGCTGAAGGAGATGCTGGCTGAGCAGCTGGGATACAATGTAAAACCTCTTCCTGCAATGCTGTCTTATCCTGAAGAATTCAATGTTGATGACTACGTCGTAAACATCGGTTTGGCGCTCAAGCAAGTAAGATATGGTAATAGTCGGATACGTATTAATATAAATACCGTTGGTAAACGGTATTTACCCAAACCACTTCCGGTAATGGCGATTGCTTCTTGGGCGTTTGTTGTTATTGCTGTTATTATTCTTGTTTCAATGGTCATGCTGACCGGGCAGGCGATAAAGAAAACCTCGGCTCTGCAGGATCAGGTTGATAATATCCAGCGTCAGGTTCAAGTCAAGCAGGGAACCGTTAAAGAAGTTGAGAGCTTGCGGGCAAGTCTGGAAAAGGGGGAAAATGCCCTTAAAGCCTATCAACAACCGCTCACCAACCTGGCAGCGCAGCGAGTAAAATTCGTCGGTGATCTGGGTAGCATAACCAGCCAACTGCTAGGAACTATCGACCTGGATTTAATACTGTATAAAGAAAAACAGTGGACTATAAGCGGGACGGCACCTGACGAAGCGACGGTTTTGCTTTATTCATTCACCTTGAGTGAGACCGGCAATTTTGATGATGTCAGGATATCCACCATGAATGTTATAGACTATGATAAGGTGGGTTTTACCTTGAACTTGATTAACGAGGTTGATTAAAGCTGAAGGATCATCAAACTATGAAAATCAAAGATTTACTTCGTAAAGCTCAAGAGAAGAAGGCTTCGGATTTGCACTTGATAGTTTCCTCTCCTCCTCTGCTGCGCATAGATGGGGCATTATTGCCACTGGATGGAGCCAGTAAGGTCCTCACTGCAGAGGATATAAGCCAGGCCTTTACCCAGGTTACCACACAGCAGCAAAAGGAGATATTTGAACAAAACCTGGAGCTTGATTTTGCTTATTCAATAGCTGGGAGTGGGAATGTGCGGTGCAATGCATGTTTGCAACAGGGCACTATTAGCCTGGCATTCCGACTGCTCCCACCAACTATACCATCCATAGATGAGTTAGGCTTACCACAGTTAAATAAAGAATTAATTATGAAACCCAGGGGTTTGATTATTGTTACCGGCCCGACTGGCTCTGGCAAAAGCACGACTATGGCAGCGATGATTCAGCATTTAAACAAGATGGAGCACCGCTATGTAGTAACCATTGAAGACCCAGTGGAATATCTACATCATAATGATAAATGTGCATTCTCCCAGCGGGAGCTTGAGGCTGATACCCATTCCTTTGCAAATGCATTGAAACACGTGCTGAGGCAGGACCCTGACGTTATCCTGGTAGGAGAGATGAGGGACTTGGAGACGGTTGATACGGTGCTGACTCTGGCAGATACCGGGCACCTAATTTTATCTACTGGTCATGCTCCAAGCGCGGCACAATCGGTTGAGCGGCTTGTTGATCTTTTTCCCCCTCACGAGCGGGATGCAGCTCAATCAAGACTGGCTTCGGTGCTTTTAGGCATTATGTGCCAGGTGTTAGTCCCCCGAATTGGTGGTGGTAGGGTGGCAGCAGTGGAAATAATGCTGGCCAACCCGCCGGTGAAAAATTTGATTCGCGAGGGCAAGACGCATATGTTGCCCAATACAATACGTACTCATAGACAATTGGGGATGCAGACTCTAGATGAAGCGCTGGTTAATTTGTACTTGCAGGGAATAATCGAATGGGCGACTGTTCTAAGTGCTTGTCAGGATAGGGTAGAGGCGGAAAAGCTTGTTGGTGAAGTAAGAGTAAAGTAAAGACTGAATCAAAAAGTATCCCAGACTAAATGTGATTGGCTAACCTCACATTACTTACCCATCGTATGTATTAAATACATTAGAAGCCGTATCTAATATCCGCTAGAATCTCGGTCTTATTTAGACTTCGCTTCCAGCTTGACTACTGGCTTAATCATTACTTTTTCCGAACCAGTGAAATGCACGGATTTGTCCGCATCAAAATCGATAATCAGCGCCGTTGTTTTGTTTTCAAGGACATTGAATGTTTTCACAAATTTTATTTCATTGCTCGGGATTATTGCGGTCTCAGTAGTATTGTTTGAATAACCGACGACCGCCTTGTCGATCGACAAACGCACCTGTGTATATTCACCTGCCTGTACCTCTTTTGTAGCAATAAGAGTATCCATCCCCTTTATCTTAAGAAGATCAATAGTGTTGTTTTTTATGATATTGATTCTTATCCATGAATCACCACCTTGCTGCTGACGCTGCCGTTCGCGCTCCTGTACGATTACCTGGCGAGTACTGTCGCTGATAGTGGCATTATCGCTATTACCCTGCTGTGTACGTTCACGTTCTCTCCCGGCTACCACGCTGTGAATTTCAACGCTGGAAATGGTCAACATTATACTAGTTAACTGTTTTGCTTTGCTAGGTGGTGCATCTGTTAGATGTACTTCTACAAGCCCCGTAGCTATCCTGTCTGTGCTTTTTGTGGTTTGAGACCCGGATCTTGTATTGGTTTGTTCCTGGCCCTGCTTCGAAGGTGCAGTAACGGGTTGCTGCGATGGCTCAGCACCAGGTGGGTGATTTTTTGTATTAGCCGCACATCCCATAAAAGGTAGGGTAAAAAGACATATAACTAACACAGCGGCTAATAAAATTCCCAATCTTTTCATTTGGCCTCCTGTAAAGTTCAAAGTAGCTGATATAGTTCTCATAAAAGGAAAAACGATTGAATAGACCAAAATATTTAAGAATTTACATAAAAGATTAACTACATATTAATCATATAGTCATACCAATACGTTAAAATAATATACAAAAATTAATGGGATCAAACAATACCTAGTATAGCGTAAGGCTAATAAATAACGAGGCCTTTATCGATTTGTTAGAAAATTCGGTAACAACCACAGAAACATTTCTCTATCATCAGTTTAAAGTCATGGATTTGTTGATGAGGCTGGATATAACCTTTTCCTTGAAGAACCTCCGACACACATTCATTTTACTGACAAGAGTGGATGTTTTTATTAGGGTATTTATCTGTACTCTAGGCTTATGCGAGAACAATGCTGCCTATGATATTAGAATTAATATGGGGAGGGTTTTTATTCCCTCCCCATATAGGTTCTGAATCTATTCTATTTGCCGTGTGCTTGGCTAAATAAATATGGTGCTTACTGTTGTCGAGAACAAGCAGCGCCGCCTTCGAAATCGTTTTGGGTCACCAGACCGCCGGTTCCAATGCTGTAAGTTCCACTGGGAGTGCCTACCAGATATGCCTCCGTTTGAGCTAACGTTGGAGTACCCTGGCCAGTGTTGGCTGCCATCCAGGCAAGCACTGCTGTCTGGACATTATGCAGTTCAGCACATGCGGCTTCATCATGGCCCTCACCGATGAAACTGCCGACATTGAGAGCTACGACCGCTGCCAAGACTCCGAGAATGGCCACAACCACGAGCAATTCGATAAGAGTGAAGCCCTTCTCGTTGCCGCTGAGTATCCTGCATATGCCATTTGCGCACTTTTTCATTACGCCCTCCTTTGTGTATTTTGGATTTATACGATGATGTTTCTGATTCGACCTGAGCTTTACTTAAGTATCCTACTTCATCTGGCGAGAGTAAATAGCCCATTGGTAATGTTTGATATAGTAAAAAAGTACTGGTTCTATAGTAAATAGCACAATAGTGCCATATACCCATAGTACTAAAGTGCTGGTTGAGGAGTGAGTAGCTGCTGGTGTCTAATCCTGAATTCTTAGTATAAAGGGGATGTTTTTAAAATTCGTTTTACTTCATTCTTACCTATTTATCACCGTAATGGTGGAAGCAAGATGAAATGCAGGAAGCTTTGTTGAAGTCTATGCTGACATACATGAACAGGAAAGTTTATAATGTCGATATTGTGAAAGTCGATACTACTATTGATAATAGTTTCAAGCGAGGGCTTGAAATATGCTGGCTATCAGTGATCTTTTTGCTACCAATATTCTTGAATCCAGCCAGTCACCAGGCTTTCTATCTGAACAAGGCTTTGCTTTTTCAGTTTCTCGTTATTGTGATGCTGGCGCTTTATGTGGCCAAACAAATATATGGTACCCGTGGCTCTAACGGACTGAACTGGAGAGATGTTGTTAATCATCCACTCCATCTTGCTGTATTGGTCTTCGGGCTGGTAGCTATTATAGCAACAGCAGTTTCGATTACCCCGTTCATAAGTTTCTGGGGGAGCTGGCATAGAAAGGATGGACTGCTCACTATAATTTGTTGGATACTCTTCTTTCTCATTGTAGCACAGAATATGCAACAAAGGCAGCAACTATTGAGAGCTATTTATACGTTATTATTGTCGTCGGGCATTGTCTCAATCCTGGGAATACTTCAATATTTCTATCCGGATATTATATTTAATTACAGACCTGGCTATCGGGGTGTGATCTCCACTACGGGCAATGCACTTTCACTCAGTGGCTTTCTTGCTATGGTAATTCCGTTTACTATTGCTCTAATTGTGTATGTATGGGGTAGATGGGGGAAGCCGAAAAATACCATGACACTTTTTGGACTAATTGCGTTGCTCATTATCCAGTTCTGGTGTCTCTGGTTGGCGCAGTACTCTATTACACTCCTGCTATATATAATTGCGCCTTTTATCTTCTTACTGCTGCTGGGAATAGTCAGACGAAGAAGGCTTTTAGTCGGCATCGGCATGTTATCTTTGGCGGCTATTGGAACGGTTGCTGGTATGATTTTGATGCCATTGTTATTTCAAGGCGCTGATAATGGTGCTGTGAAAAACAAGGATCCCGAATATGCAATTAGTGCAGAAAGACTGGAACTCATCACTCTTGGTAACAGGGTACAACACTGGCGAAATACGGTTGATATGATTCTAAAATCGCCAGAGGTCCCGTTATCAAATGACAGGTTATCTTCTATTAGAACTTTTATTGGATATGGCCCGGAGACATTCATTATTACTTATCAGGGTTTTTACCCGGAAGGATTGAAAAGCCAGCGGACTCATTACTCGATTATGATGAGTCGACCTCATAATTATTATCTATATCTTGCTGCTGTAACGGGACTATTAGGCCTGATTAGCTATTTATCGATCCTGGCGGTCTTTTTTTATCTGTTGTTTCGATATATTAGAAAAGTGGGATTTAATATCGACAGGCTGATATTGATTGCTCTTGTGGCAAGTATGATTGGCTATATGGCTGACAGATTATTTAATCCCTCGACAATATTGACTGACCTTATGTTCTGGTTAACACTAAGCCTGGTGCCAGTTATTGCCAGGTTGTCATCGAATCCTGATAGTAGCGAGACTAACATCGTATCGGAAAAAGCAACTAAGAATAATGATGGTAAGGAATTCTCGTATCCAAACGTTAGATGGATTATATCGGTAGGATGCGCAATCATTTTAATAATTGCTGGTGTCAGTATCACTTTCAGGCCAGTTCTGGCTGATGTGCAATTACAGAAGGCACTCGATCTTCAAGCAGTTGGTAATGAAAACGCGCTGGAAGCTTTTGAGAGAGTTGTTGAAATAGAACCCAAAGAAGCAGCCTATTGGGGTTATCTGGGAGCTTACAGCTATGCTGAAGCTAGACGTGTTGTTGAAGAGCCGTTAAAAACGTATTACTTAACATTAAGTGCTGCTGCCTATGCGAGGGCATGTGAGCTAGAACGTTTTATGGCATACCGGTACTATATCATGGCCGATATGCATGTGTATTGGGCGAATGAAGGAGCCTCAGATAAATGGCCCATAGCATTTTCGCTATATGATAAAGCATTGCAATTATTTCCTCGCAATGCAGTTATATTGAATAAGTGGGCATTGGCATTAATTATAGAAGGTGATCTCACTCAAGCGCGTGAAAAGCTTGATGATGCGGCATCCATTGACCCTGAATGGAGTGGAACAGCATTTTTATCTGGATTTTTAACGGTGAAGGAAGGGAAGCCTGAAGAAGCTGCCTATGAGATGATTAGGCCTATTCGGGAAGCTCCCTATAACTTGAACTATTTTACAGACCTGTGTATTCAGTTTATCGCATATGACATGGTAGATTCAGTTGAAGATGCACTTACATCCTATATGCAGCAGACGACTGGTGATTGGGTACCTCATGCTATGCTCGGGGTCACCAGTCTCTGTAATGGTAATCCTGAAAGAAGTTTTAAGGAATTCGATACTGCCATGTTCCTGGTGCCTGACAGAGACGCTGGAGATCTTTTTAAACCAATATTCGGCCTGGCAATTCGAAGTCCAAACTTCAGGATGCTTCTTTCCAGTGTGAAGTCTGAATGGAGGACGAAATTGTCCCGAACTGATGACTCCAAAAGAGTCCTCTGGCAATTTGATCAATTGATGAAACTGCCTGACTTACACTGAAATGTTGCTAATTTGTCATGGCCTGAATTGAAAACCTTCTGAAAAATGCAGTGGGGTTGTCTTATTTAGGTTTACATAAAACTACCATTTGCTGCGCGCAGACATAAATTTCGTTTACCAATAATTCATTGGTATTCTTCTACATGCCGGTGGGAGAAAGAGGTGTTGGGATGTGATTATAGCAAGCGGTTGGAAGTTGTTGATAAGATATCTTATAATAATTTGTCAATATGTTAGCTTTTTGGCTGGTCCTCTTCTTTGCTTTTGGTGCAGCGGTCGGAAGTTTTATTAATGTGGTCGCAGACCGTTTGCCGGAAAGAAAGTCCATCGTTTTACCTGCATCTCATTGTTCTTCATGCCAACATAGACTCACTGGAATACATATGATACCTGTCTTCAGTTACCTGTGGCTCAAAGGTCGTTGTAATTATTGTGGTGCGACTATACCTATGAGGCTGCTTTGGGTGGAAATAGGGGTGGGGATTTTGTTTGCCTTTCTGTATTACCAGTATGGTATTAGCTGGGAATTGGCATTTGTCACTTTTTATTGTTGTTTATTTATTGCACTGCTTATCATTGACTATGAACACGGAATTCTACCTAACAGGATAGTATATCCCGGAATTGGTATAGCATTGATTGTAATCGTTCTGGGATCTTTATTTGGCTTTGAGCCAAGAGGCATCACCGATGCCTCGGCCTTTAACCTGTGGTTTTTTGATGCTTTTATCGGCATGGCTATCGGATTTGGTTTTTTTTTGATTGTGGCTCTAATTTTCCGGGAAGGTATGGGGTGGGGTGATGTTAAGCTGGCAGGATTAATAGGGCTGGTTGTTGGATACCCGCTTGTCTTTGTAGCCATGTTTTTAGCAGTTGTCGGCGGTGGCTTGGTGGCTGGAATACTGCTGTTAACCAGAGTGAAAAAGAGGAAGGAGAGTATGCCATTCGGTCCTTTCCTGGCTTTGTCAGCAATGATAACACTGTTTTGGGGAGAAAAACTACTTAACTGGTACCTTAGCCTTGTCTAAGAAGCTTTGTAGTCAGTCACTGTTGCTGGTATCTAACTGGTCCATGATTGGCTTAACATTGGTGAGGTAAGATACATATATTATTATTTGTGGAGATGACAAAGTCCATGAGTAACAAACAAGGATAAATATGAAAACTTGACAAAACAAGAACGATATGATATAGTAATAATGTCCCAAGTAATCAAGCTGAAACGGGGAGGCAGAGGGGCCGACGCAAGGTAGGCGAGGGCTGAAAGGCGTTAGGCAGGAAGTGGAACCGGGAAGGTAAGGTTACTTGGGGCTTTTATTATGCCTCTCTTATAACCTCTGGATTAAGAGCGCCGATAAAAGGAAGGTTTCTATATTCGCCCTGGTAGTCCAGGCCATATCCGACCACGAATTCGTCTGGAATTTCGAAGCCTATATAGTCGAGTTGTACATCTATAAGACGGCGGACTCGTTTATCCAGAAGTGTACAGACATGCAGGCTGGCTGGATTATGGGCTGAAAGATGGTTCAGGATATAATTTAAAGTCATTCCTGTATCAACAATATCTTCAACCATCAATACATGCGAGCACGATATGCTTGAGTCAAGGTCTTTGGTTATTTTTACCGCGGGCTCGGTATTACTGCCATAATATGAAATTGCCATGAGCTCAATGGTAAGTGGCAGGGAAATGTTTTGCATCAGGTCGGCCATAAAACAGATGACACCTTTTAAGATGCCAACTAATACGAGATGTTGTCCTGCATAGTCATCTGAAATTTGTTTGGCTAAGGCTCTGACCCGTCTCTGGATTAAAGTGTGGCTGAATAAAATCCGATTTATTCCCTGAACCTTGGCTTCAGCCAAAGAGCCATAGCCATATTTAGCCAGTAATTTAAGATAATCACTTTTGTTAAGAAGTTTAACATTGACTTCCGGGTACAATTCCTTAACACGTCGCAATTTTCGATTCTTTTCAGTGATCAGACTTTGCTTGAGTGTTGTAAGCTCGATATAAAGGTCTAACTCCGGTAAGTAGAAATCGGGAGTAAACATTTCAGTGACACTATCCCCTTTCCAGGCTAACGGGAAAGAACGAGGTTCATATAGCCATTCAATACGGTAGAAATCAAGCAGCTTGGCAAATTCCTCTTCACTTGGATGGCTAAAGGTAGACGGTATTATTGATGGCGAGGTCGACCTACCTTTTTCGGTTGCTTTTTTCCGTTTCGTAACCCCTTTTTTTTGATTTGCTTTCAGTATTTGAGAGAGCTCAGACCTTTCGATTGTAAGAGTGATTATATTAGCTACAGCGGATACGAAGTCCTTATCCGCTGTCGAAAAATGCCTGGGCTCCTCATTATAAATTCTGATTTCACCGATAATTTCACCGTCCTTTAGCAGAGGTACTCCCAGAATAGAGCTTATGTTTTCCATTTCGGCTGCTTCTGGATATTGGGCCCGCTTATCTTGTGACACGTCGGTGATAGATACTATTTTCCCTTCCATAATTTCAGGAAGACTTTTATGAACATTTAACGCTCCTTTACGAAGATAAACGTCGCTAAGGCCATGAGCAGCTATGATTGATAGGTACTCTTTCCGGGGACTAAGAAGCATGATGGAACACCCGGCAGCCTTTATAGCCTTAGCGGAGCTTCTAGCGATCGAGTTAAGTACCTTTTTGAATGGTAGAGATGAGGTAGCTGCCCTGGTTATTCGCGTAAAGGCCTGAGAGTAGCTGTTGTCCCTATTTACCATTCCTCCCCACACTGGTAAAAATCTTTACTTCTATCCGCACTTAGTGTAGCCACAACTGGGGCAGATATGGCATCCTTCCTGGTAAACCAGTATACTTCCACATTCTGGGCATTGCCCCGTCCAGTTTTTAGCTACTCCAAAGTCTTTGGTAGTGTGTTCATCATGCCCGTTTATATATTTTTCCAATATGCTTGCGATGGCATCAGAACAGGAAAGAACAAGCCGTCCTTGCTCCCATGCAACAGACGGGCAGCGAATAGCGCGCAACTGTTTTGTGACAGAGGCTATATCAATTCCTGATCTAAGAGCTAAAGAAATGAGGCGGCTGGCTGCTTCCAGTTGAGCTGAAGCACAACCACCGGCTTTTCCCAGGCTGGAGAAGACTTCGCATATTCCTTGGTCATCGAAGTTGACGGTTACATAAATGTAGCCACAGCCAGTGTTTACTCGCTCGGTTATTCCTTTGGTAACTTTTGGTCGTTGCCTTGGTGTGTGTTTTGTTTCAGGTTCTTCAACCTCATGACCGATATTCAGGACTTGACTGTCACGGCTCCTGTCCCGGTAAATAGTCAGTCCCTTTAAACCCAACTTGTAGGCTAACCTGTAAATTGTTGCCACATCTTCTGGAGTAGCTTCGTTGGGAAGATTGACCGTTTTAGAAACAGCACTATCGGTATATTTCTGGAAGGCTGCTTGCATTTTTACGTGCCATTCAGGTGCTATATCATGAGAGGTAGAAAATATATTCTTTACCCTGTCTGGTATATTTTCGATGTCCCTGAGACTTTTGCCGTCCGCTAGCTGTTTTATAAGTTCCGGTGAATAAAAACCTCCATCTTTGGCTATTTTCTCAAAATAGGGATTAACCTCTATTAGTTCCTCACCGTCTAGGATATTCCGAACATAACTCAAAGCAAAGAGAGGTTCAATACCACTGGAACAGCCCGCTATTATGCTTAATGTGCCCGTAGGAGCTATGGTGGTCCGTGATGCGTTTCTTGGCCTCAATCCATCGGCACTATCATAGATGCTACCTTTGAACGCCGGGAATAATCCTCTCGTCTGGCCCAGTCTTGCTGATTCCATATTGGCTTCTTCAGATATAAAGCGCATGATATTTTCCGCTGTGTCCAGTGCCTTGTCCGAATCATAGGGGATGCCAAGTAATATCAACAAGTCAGCAAATCCCATGACACCGAGTCCTACTTTTCTGGCATTTCTGGTCATTTTATCTATTTGAGGCAAAGGGAATTGATTAACATCTATAACATTATCCAGGAAGCGGATACCTAGTCTTACGGTTTCCGCCAGCTTGTCATAATCTATTTGAGGCTGGCTATCTTTATATTTGAGCATTTTAGACAGGTTGATTGAAGCTAAATTGCATGACTCAAAGGGAAGCAGAGGTTGTTCGCCGCAGGGATTGGTACTCTCTATTTTCCCCAGGTTCGGTGTAGGATTGTGCTTGTTTATATTATCAATAAAGATGATGCCGGGTTCTCCAGTGCGCCATGCATTGTTTATTATGCGGTCAAAGACATCCTTGGCATTAAGGGTACCGGTAATTTCTTTTGTTTGAGGATTTACCAGATTGTAGTCCTTGTTATTTTCAACTGCATGCATGAACTTTGTAGTTACGGCTACTGATAGATTGAAGTTGGTTAGTGCTTTCGAGTCCTCTTTTGCCGTAATAAAATCTAAAATATCCGGATGGTCAATATTAAGGATCGCCATATTGGCACCCCTTCGCATTCCCCCTTGTTTAATAACATCGGTGGCGGTATCAAACGCTCGCATGAAGGAGATAGGTCCGCTGGCAATCCCACCAGTTGAACCAACCCTGTCTTTTGCAGGCCTGATACGGGAAAAGGAGAAACCGGTACCACCACCGCTTTTATGGATCAGAGCTGTGTATTTTACGGCATCGAAAATGGATTCCATGGAATCGTCAATGGGGATTACGAAGCAGGCTGATAATTGCCCTAGCTCTCGCCCGGCATTCATTAAAGTTGGAGAATTGGGTAAAAATTCCAGCGAAGCCATAATGCGATAAAATTCATTTTGCCAGAAGTCAACATCTGCCTGCGGATCATATAACAGTTCAGCCGAAGCGATATGTTTTGCTACGCGATGGAACATATCCTCTGGTGTTTCTATCGTCTGCCCCAGGTTATCCTTGGTAAGATATCTTTTTTGCAGGACCACAAGAGCATTTTCCGTAAGTTCTATTTTAGGAGTAGCTTTAAGGCCTTTCTTGGGTTTAGACTTGTCTATTGTTTTCCTATCTTTACTCATGATTTCCTTAGATACGGAAACAGGCTTTTCAACTGTTTTAATCTTCTCATTAATAATTTCCTTTACCACAGCCAGGATTTGAGTATCAGGCATCGGCTGTTTAACACCTGGATGGATAAGGCGCTCCATTCCCGGTAGTATGCCCTCCAGTCTTCGGATTGCCTCGTTTGTTATTTCCTCTAATTCATTCCTGTCAGCTATACCCAACGGCTCAGTGTAATTAGAAACGACTTGGGCTATATGGGTCTGGTTGGATGAATAGGCCTGGTTCTTAACATGACGAGTAACCATCTATTTCCCCTTCATTTGCCGTTGTTTAGCTATATTCAATTGTTCCGGGGTAAGTAGGAAGAGCTGGCCTGGTGGGGGTACTTCAGTTCGGGTATCTATCAGTGTGTCTACTGCCTGTTTAAGTGTAGTGATATCAGTAAATTCACGATAGACACTGGCGAATCGAATATATGCTATATGATCCAGCGCCTCTAATCTTCCCATTACGATATCACCGATTGTGGAATTTGAAATTTCTGCTTTCCCCAATTGATAAAGCTCCGCTTCGATATCATCTACGAGCTTATCGATAGTACCGGTTGGCAGCGGACGCTTTTCACAGGCTTTGCGAATGCCAGACATAAGTTTTTCTCGATTGAATTCCTCGCGCCTGCCATCCTTCTTGATTACAAAAAAGTTTCTCGGTTGCAGTCGTTCATAAGTTGTGAACCGAGCCTTACACTGAAGACATTGTCGCCTGCGCCTAATGACATCGCTAATACTCCGAGAATCTATTACCTTCGATTCGATAGTACCACAAAGAGGACATTTCATTATTGTACCCCCATAATATGTGGTTGCGGTATATTGTAACCCCAATATATAGATGATGTCAAGGTAATTTAGGCTACATTATGCGGAAAGTTATTGAAAAATGGTAAGGTGGTGTAAGCCCCGATGTAGAGAATAAGATAAAGATAAGCGGGCTTACCACAGATGGCGCAGGGCTTACAGGATGGTATCATAATTATGTCCGAATTTAAAGGCTGTTATACTGTTTCAGAGAATTTGGCTATAAAGAACAGGGTGGCATTTTTATTTGCCACCCTGTTGGACGTGGGAGAAAGGAGATTGGAGGTAGGAGGTTGACTGGTTATTCACTATCAGGTGTATCTCTCATAACTTTAAAAATGGGTTGTTGTTTTTTGTGATGTCTGGTAGTTGGATGAGCGACGCAGGAATGAAGGGACGTCGAGGCTGTCTTCAGAGGCACCTCGAAGTAAGCGACGTAGCTCAACTTCTGTAGGTGCACCAGCACCGTACTGTGCAGTGAACCCAGTGGCAATTATTGTGATTTGCAGTTCATTCTCCATTTGTGGATCGAATACCACTCCAAATATAATATTAGCTTCAGGATCAACTGATTGTGCGATAACCTCGGCGGCTTCGTTACACTCGAATAGTGTAAGATCGTTACTTCCGGTGACATTGAATAATACGCCTTTGGCGCCGCTTATAGAAACATCAAGCATTGGACTGGCAAGGGCCGCTTTGGCAGCATCCATAGCCCGGTTTTGTCCATTACCTCGACCGACAGACATCCATGCCGGACCGGCACCGCTCATAATAGACCTTATATCGGCAAAATCAAGGTTGATTAATCCAGGTACGGTCACAACTTCGGCGATGGATCGAACACCTAATCGAAGTACATCGTCGG
Source organism: uncultured Dehalococcoidales bacterium (assembly GCA_964596125.1). Taxonomy (GTDB): domain Bacteria; phylum Chloroflexota; class Dehalococcoidia; order GIF9; family UBA5629; genus CAZQRP01. The sequence continues at coordinate 25,107 of CAZQRP010000024.1, forward strand.
CTAATCTGAAGGCGTTATCAACGGTTGTTTTAGCATCGCACAGCTCAAGCATGCGATCATTAGGAATGATAACCAGCGTATCAACCTTGTCACAAAGTTCCAGAATGCCTTCTTCGGCTACTTTGGAGCGACGAGCACCTTCAAAGGAAAATGGCTTGGTTACAATGCCAATGGTCAATGCACCTGATTGTCTAGCTATTTCAGCAATGATGGGAATGCCGCCAGTGCCACTGCCCCCACCCATTCCGGCTGTAATAAAGACCATATCTGCGCCGGTAACTACTTCCTGAATTGCCTGCCGGCTTTCTTCTGCTGCTTTGGAACCAGTGGTGGGGTCACCGCCGGCACCCAGCCCTCGTGTCAGCTTTTCGCCCAGTTGTATGCGCACCGGCACTTCAGCCATTGACAGGGCCTGGGCATCGGTGTTCATGGCCACAAATTCTACACCCTTGATGCCTTCACGGACCATGCGGGTAACGGCATTTGAACCACCACCGCCTATACCTATGGCTTTAATTCGAGCTGGCGATGAAGAGAAAGTTGATCTTGCCATTTTTATTGCCTCCTTTTCTATGTTTATCTCAGGTATATTTAAGCGCCAATAAATTTTTTCATTAAGCCTACAAAGCCACTAAAGATACCGCTTTTCTTTTTTGCTTCCCATACTGGTTTGCCCTGGTTCTTAATTCCCCAGAGAAGCAAGCCAACACCGGTAGCATTGGCGGGATCGTGGAGAATATCGGTAATACCATAAACGCCCATTGGCTGGCCAATTCTAGACGGAATACGGATTACCGATCGTGCTAAGGCCTGAAGGCCATTCAGTTTTGAGCCGCCTCCGCTGAGCACCAGTCCGGCGGGAGCCAGTGAATTATAGTTGGAGTCGGGCATTTCCAAAAGAATAAGCCTCAACAGTTCCTCCATACGGTCTTTGATGATTCCGCATAGGTCACGGTAAGATACATTATGACCGTTTTCGATGTTGAGAGTAGTCTCTTCGGATTTGGTTATTAAATCAGGTGAAACATTTCCGTATTTCTTCTTCATTGCTTCGGCAATATCGAAGGGTAGGCCTAATCCGATGGAGAGGTCACTGGTAAATTGATAGCCTGCTACAGGGATAATCGACGTATGGTAAATGCTGCCGTCTTTGAAAACTGCTATGTCAGTTGTTCCACCGCCGATGTCGGCTAAAATGACTCCCAATTCTTTTTCTTCTGTGGTTAGCACAGATTCCCCGCTGGCAAGAGGTTCCAGTATCAGGTCTGCAATCTCGACACCAATGCTACGAATGCATTTGACCAGATTTTGCACCGAAGCTATGGCTGCCGTAATAATATGGGTTTCTACGTCCAGTCTGAAACCATGCATGCCGACAGGGTTCTTTACTCTCTCCTGATTGTCCAAAGCATAGTGGCGTGGTATAGCGTGAAGTACCTTTCTGTCATCGGGTATATCGATGTGCTGTGAAGAACTCAACACCCGCTTCAAGTCATCCGCTCTAACGAGGCGGTCGTTACGCGGTATGGCTACGACGCCATGGCTGTTGATTGAACTAATATGTCTTCCGGTAACACCTACAAGAGCCGATTCTACCTTCATACCACTTGCTTGCTCAGCCCGTTTTATTGACTCAGCAATCGATTCTCTGGCTTCTTCCACATTGACTACCATGCCCTTGTGCAGGCCATGGGATGGAACAAGCCCTACTCCAAGGACCTGGATGCCACCCCCGGAGTCTTGAGTGGCAACTATGGTACAGATCTTAGTTGTACCTACATCTATGCCTGAAATTACTCTTTTCATGATAAATCCAACCTCCTTTGATTTTATTTAAGTTTGATTTACCTCATATAATTGATTTCTTATTAGTTACTACAAACGTTCGGCCACCCTGAGCTTAGCACTGCGGCTCCTCGGATTGCTTTCAATTTCTTCCATGGATGGGGTAATGACTTTTTTTGATATGAGTTTAAGACTCGGTGCATGCCCACAATTGCAGACTGGGGTGTGGGGAGGGCAAACACATCCCTTGGTTTCTTGTTTAATGAATTGCTTAACAATACGGTCTTCGAGCGAATGGTAGCTTATAACTACTAATCGACCTCGCCGATCGAGACAGTTGATACTCTGATTTAGAGCTGTCTCTAAATTCTCCAGTTCATGATTGACGACGATACGTAATGCCAAAAACGTTTTAGTTGCCGGGTGGATTTTGCGTCGCCTGCTGCCGACAGCCTGCTCTACTATGCTCGCTAACTCAAGAGTACTGATTACAGGGCGGTTCTTAACAATATATCTGGCTATTTTCCGACAGTGATGTTCTTCTCCATATTCTCGAATAAGTTGAGCTAGCTTGTCTTCAGGCAGAATATTAACGAGATCGGTTGCCGTCAGTATCTGGTTTGGATTAAAACGCATATCTAGTTGAGCATCGAGTTGGAAACTAAAACCACGTTCAGCAGTATCGATCTGGGGGGAAGATATACCGAGATCAAAAATAATGCCATCGACAGGCAGGAAGTTACTTTTTTGGCAAATAGCTTCAAGGTTGGCGAAGTTATCATTAACCAACAGGACTGACCTCTCGTAATCTGCCAGTTTGATCCTGGCGATCCTGATAGCTTCAGGATCGGCATCGATTCCCAGGACTTGTCCGGTGGCAAGACTTCTTTCTAAAATGGCTAGTGTGTGCCCACCCATACCGATAGTACAGTCCACATACCGTTTTCCTGGCCGTACCTGTAATGCTGAGACGGCCTCATTAAGAAGAACGGATTTATGAATTGGTAAAGACATAGTTAACGTCATTGTTGAACCTTGAGACTTTCCATAATTTGAGGTGCCAATTCTTCAGCCTCCCGCTTAGCCAGGGCCCATAAATCAGGGCTCCATAGTTCTATGCGGTCTCCGAGGCCGACTATAAAGGCTACATCTTTAATTTGAGCATGTTCCTTTAAACGTGATGGTAAAGCTATCCTTCCCTGGCCATCAAGTGTAAGATTTACAGCGTTAGCCAGAATAGCTCTCTTTAATTTTCTCTGTTGCTCACTTTCGATAATTTCTCCGGTAGCTAGTGGGCCAGCGCCCTTATCGAAATCAGCCGTCCGGTATGCAACGATGCAGGTTTCTGCCCCACGGGTCACTATGAGTCCATTAGCAAATTCTTGCCGGAACTTTGGCGGTAAGGGCAGTCTCCCTTTGTTGTCGACCTTGTATTCGTATTCGCCGAGAAACATTGTTGAGTTGGCCGGGAGCTAGTGTAGTACAGCCTCTCCTTCCAATTGTTTTTCTAATACTTTTATTTGAGTCCAATCCATCTTGGCTAGTTCCTCTATATATTCCTCGATATTCCATTCACTACTTAGAAAATAAGTACTGAGGCCATTGTTATTCAGTTGTTCGGTGAGAATATGCTTTCTGACCAGAGATGAAATTGCATCTCGCAGGCTAGTCCTGGCACTGTCCATAGCGCTGGCAATAGTGTATAAGCTCAGCTTCGCATGCGGGTGCCGTGCCCAAAAAAGAAGTAATTGGAGCTCAAGACCGGTAAATCTGTTCTCCTTCAGAAAGCTAAATAGTTTGCTATTTGCTATCCGGTATTGAATGCAGTCAATTACCATAATATTTTCCCACTTTCTACCACTTTCTACCCTTTTCTACCATAATAAAACACATTTCGACATATTTGTCAATACCCCTGGCGCAAAAAAAAAGTATTTTTGCGAATTTTTCCAGTCATTTATTATGTCAATTTTAGAGATATGTCTATATATAGTAGTATCAATTTATTTGCCCCCAATATCCTGTATAATTATTAGTAATGGTGATTAATACGAAATAGTACTAAAGTCTGGTATTTTTTTTAGCGGTTTTCTGCCGTGCTTTCAGTATGGTAAAATATGCAAATGCTGACTGCTGGTGTGTTGACCATCAGTGATAAAGGGTGGAGTGGTGAGCGACGGGATGAAAGCGGAAAGATTGCCCAAAAATATATATCAGGGTTATCTATGGAGGTGGTCAGGTATGAAATTGTGCCCGATGATAAAGAGATCATCTCGGCAAAGCTTAAAGAATGGGCTGATGAAGTTGGGATTGATCTTATTGTCACTAGTGGTGGAACAGGACTGTCTCCTAGAGATGTCACACCTGAGGCAACGCTGGCAGTAATTGACAGGATCGTTCCCGGTTTGCCTGAAGCTATGAGAATGGAAACCATGAAGAGGACACCAACTGCGGTACTCAGCAGGGCTATTGCTGGCAGTCGGGGCAAATGTTTGATTATTAATCTTCCGGGTAGTCCGAACGGAGTAAGGGAGTGTTTTGAAGCTGTTTTATCCGTTATACCTCATGCTCTTGAAATTCTTGCCGGTAAGGTATTTGACGGAGCTCATGGGGGAGGTGGGTAATGAGAATCGATATTCTGACATTGTTTCCTCAGATGTTTGATAGTTTATTCAATTTTAGTATTATTGGGCGTGCCAGAGACCGCTGTTTGGTCGATATCAAATTGCATGACATTCGCACTTATACCCATGATAGTCATCATATTGTTGACGATTATCCTTATGGTGGTGGGGCTGGTATGGTGCTTAAACCTGAGCCGATTTTTGAAGCTGTGGAAGCTATTACCGGTGAACTCAATGTAGTGTCTTCTGTTCCAGTTATCTTGCTTACTCCACAGGGCCGTGTTCTCAATCAAGAACTGGCTCAACAATTAGCAGACTGTCAGCACCTTATTCTTATCTGCGGTCATTACGAAGGTATTGACGAGAGGGTTGCCGAATATCTGGCTAACGATGAAATCAGCATTGGTGACTATGTGCTTAGTGGTGGTGAAATAGCAGCCATGGTAGTTGTCGACTGTGTGGTCAGATTGTTACGTGGCGCTGTTGGCTCGGAGGCGTCGGTTGAGGAAGATTCGCATATTAAGGGGCTTTTAGAATACCCTCAGTATACCCGACCGGCTGACTATCGCGGCTGGTTAGTGCCATCGGTGTTACTTTCTGGAAACCATGGCGAGATTGGTCGCTGGCGGCGTCAGCAAAGTCTATTACGGACTGCAATCAGACGCCCGGACCTCCTGGAAAGCGCTGACCTTTCTAAGGAAGATAGAATTTTTTTAAACGAAATTAGAAATAATAAAGGTAATTCGTAGAAGGGACATATTGAATAATGAATATAGATTCTCTTTATCAAATTCAACCTAATCCTGAGATTCCTCAAATTAGTCCTGGTGATACAGTACGGGTGAGCTTTAAAGTACGAGAACCTAATAGGGAAAGACTTCAAACTTTTCCCGGTTTAGTAATCAGGGTCAGGAAGGGGAGTGGTGGTGGAAACTTCACCATTAGGCGAGTTACTTCTGGAATTGGAGTTGAACATACCTTTCCATTTGCCTCGTCGTTACTGGAAAAAGTTGAGGTGGTACGGCATGGTAAAGTTCGACGTGCAAAACTATATTATATGCGGCGTCTCAGTGCCAAAGAGGCTCGGCTCAAAGAGAGAAGAGAGAAATTGATGGAAAAAGTCGCTGCTGAGGAAACCGAAGAAGCTGGATGAAGTATGCCGAGGTGGCGGTCAATTCACCTATTGCTCGACGCCGAAGTTTTTGTTACTCTGTACCTCTTCAATTTAACGTTACTATTGGGCAGGCTGTATGGGTGCCTTTTGGCTCCAAAGTACTGCAGGGTATCGTTATTAAGCTGACTGATTTTCCTTCGTTTGAAGATACCAAGGAAATAGCTGATATCATATCATCTGGCCCTTTATTATCTTTAAACCAGGTTGGACTTGCCTTATGGCTCAGTGAATATTATCTTGCCTCACTTTTTGATACTGTTGCCCTGATGTTACCACCGGGATTTGAGCAGCGGCTGACCACGTTGTTTCAATTTTCACCGCAATCTATAGATTTGTCGACGCTTAGTACCGAGCAAAGGCAAATGGTCAAATTTTTCCAGGATAAGGATAAAGTAAAGTTAAGAGAACTGGAAAAGAGATTTGGTAAAAAGAAAGCCGAACAGGTTATTCGGCAGTTAACCCGTCTCCATCTGCTGGTTAAGACTGAGCAACTAGAAGACTCAAAAATACGACCGAAGTTAGCTCCTTATTTAAAGCTGGGAATTGATGCTGGCGCTGTTGAAGCACAACTTACTCAACTAAGGTCGGCAAGGGCGTTTCGACAGGCTGAAGTAATCGACTATCTGGCCAGACAACCTCAACCAGTGTCTGTAGCTGAGCTCAGAAGGTCTGTCACGTGCCAGTCAACGGTTATTAAATCGTTAAAGGATCGTGGCTTGGTTTCTGTACTATGGGTAGAGGTACGACGTGACCCGTTAGCTAATCTGAGCGCTGTTTCGTCATTTCAGCCAGTCCTAACGTCTTCTCAAGAAGAAGCCTGGCAAAGTATCAAGGCAGGACTGGTATATGAAAGTCATAATGGGCGTCCCCGAGTTTTTCTACTTGAAGGAGTTACAGGTAGCGGCAAGACCGAGATTTACCTCAGGACATTGGCTGAAGTTATCTCGCAGGGTAGACGTGGTATTTGTCTCGTTCCAGAGATAGCCCTGACTCCTCAGACGATAGAGCGTTTTGCCTCCCGTTTTCCTGGCCGTGTGGCTGTGTTTCATAGTGGGCTATCAGCGGGAGAGCGATTTGATGAGTGGCATCGCATAAAGCGTGGCGATTGTGATGTGGTTATCGGCCCGAGAAGCGCCCTTTTTGTTCCTCAGCCTGACCTTGGCTTGATTGTTATTGATGAGGAACACGAATGGACATATAAGCAGTCGGATAAACAGCCGCGATATCATGCCAGAGAAGCGGCTATTAAATTTGCTGAACTTAGTGGTGCTGCGGTTATCTTGGGCAGTGCTACTCCTGATGTTGAGACTTTCTATCGGGCTCAGCGAGGGGAGTTTGAGCTCGTTGAACTCAAGGAGCGTATTACGCCCCGGGGCATTTCACCCTTACCAGAAGTTGAAATTGTAGACGTCAGGGATGAGCTTAAGAATGGGAATCGAAGCCTGTTTAGTCGTTCTCTGTATAATGCCATGGCTGATACGTTAGCTCGCCGGGAACAGATAATTCTGTTTCTCAATCGGCGTGGAACAGCTACTTTTGTTCAGTGCAGAGATTGTGGTTTTGTTCTGAGTTGTCGGCATTGCTTATCGGCTCTCACCTTTCATTCAGCGGTAAATAAATTAATTTGCCATCATTGCAATTATTCTTCTCTGCCACCTCAGGCTTGCCCGCTGTGTTTTAGCCAGCGGCTCAGGTTTCTGGGGATCGGTACCCAAAAAGTTGAGGACGAAACCAGGAATTTTTTCCCACGGGCTCGTATTCTCCGCTGGGACAGGGATGTCACGTCAAGACGGCGGGCTCATGAGGACATTTTAGCTCAATTTCAATCCCATCAGGCGGATATACTTATAGGGACTCAAATGATAGCCAAGGGCTTAGACTTACCTCAGGTCACACTGGCTGGAGTGATTAGCGCCGATACCGGTCTAAATTTACCCGATTTTCGGGCCAGTGAACGCACTTTTCAGCTTTTGTGCCAGGTAGCAGGTAGAGCAGGACGCGGTCTTGCAGCGGGAAAGGTTATCATTCAGACATACAGTCCCGACCATTACGCAGTCCAGGCAGCATCGAGACATGACTATCGGGGCTTTTACAGGCAGGAAATAGGTTACCGCCGGCAGTTTGGCTATCCGCCGTTCAGCCATCTTGCCCGTCTCGTCTACAGTCACACGAATGCTGATGCCTGCCACCGCGAAGTGATGAGAATGGGCCAGTTGCTTGACAACGAAAAGGACAGGAAAGGTATAGCTGATTTACGGCTCATCGGGCCTGCACCGACGTTTGTACCAAGGATTAGGGGGCGCTATCAGTGGCAGATAGTTCTTTGCGGATCTTCACTGTCCGAGTTTTTAAATGATATTACTTTCTCTCATGGCTGGACTGTAGACATTGATCCAATCAGTGTGATTTAATGTAGTCAGCATGGCAGTTCTTCCTATTTGCACCAGACCTGATGCTGTACTGAGAAAGAAAGCCAAAAGAGTGGTCAACATCGATGGCTCTGTGCAGCGACTAATTGATGATATGATAGACACTATGAGAGCAGTCTCTGGCGTAGGTCTGGCTGCACCTCAAGTGGGAGTATCTCTCAGAGTGGTTGTTATCGAAATTCCGGGTGATGAGGTTATCACCATGATTAATCCGGAAATAGTCAAAAGGTCAGGCGAGCGTTCATTAAACGAGGCTTGTCTGAGTATTCCTGGCTATTACGGAGAAATCAGAAGGTCAAAATGGGTCAAGGTTAAAGCAAAGGACAGGCATGGTAAGGAAATCCGCATAAAAGGGGAAGACCTTCTTGGTCAAGCCCTGGAGCATGAGATTGACCATCTCAATGGTGTTCTCTATGTAGACCATGTGGAAAGCCCGGATAACTTACATGAGGTGCAAAGAGAGGAAAGTCAGGAAGGACTTTAAGCCTCTATCTTGCTATTTCTCTTTTCTATAGAACTTGGCTATCCGGTCCAATCCATTTCCACAACGAATCTACCGGTCAGATTTTCTACGGATACCGGGTAGAATCCTGCAGCATCCTTTGTTATATTAAATGTTACCTTCTGGTTTCTCCCGGGTCCCAGGCTAATCTCCTCGATACTCTCGGCTATGCCTTTCACTCTTAAAACCACGCTATAATTGCCGGCAATTTCTCCCGTGTTGGTTGCGACAGCACTGATAGCTACATTTTCTCCCTGTTTCACTTTCTCCGGTATTATTGTTAAGTTGCTGATAGAGAACGCTGCCGGAAGACGAGTAATTACAGTAAACATACCACGTAGTCCATCCACCTCGACATAATAGTCTCCTGCGATATCCTTCACTACTGTAAAAGTAGCCATTTGAGTTCCGCCGGGATTCACAGTCAATTCCGAGACGCTTTCTACCACACTACCTATTCGCAGTACCATGCTGTATTGTCCTACTACTGTGCCTCTATTGGTTACTATGGCTGAGATCGTTACGGGATCTCCATCCTTCACCTGATTAGGAGTGATTGTTAAGTTGCTTACAGAAAATAGAGGAGCTGTCTTCACTGGTGCAATGAATGGTGTGGGTGTAGGTGTTGGTGCAGGTGTCGGTACGGGTTGGGGAGTGGGCGTGAAAGGAGGAGTGGCTGCCGGTTGTTCTGGTTTTGGTGTGATTGGCGATTGTGCTGGTATGGGCCGGGCTGGAGCTGGCTGTGGCGGCATCGCTCGCGGTGTTGTTGGTTGGATGGGAGTCGGTTGCGGAGGTAGTTGTCTGGGCCCCGTTTGTTGATCCGGTTTTGGTTGTGGTGGCATTGGCTGTGCCGGTGCTGGTTGCGGTGGTACCGGTTGCGATGGCGCTGGTTGAGATGGTAATGGTTGTGGGGGAGCAACTCGCGGCTGCATTGGTTGAGGAGAAGTCCGTTGTGGCGGCATTGGTTGTACTGGTGTTGGTGGGGGTGGTGCTTTGGCAGGCTTTCCGGCTTTGGGTCCTGCTATAGCCTTTCTTTTTAGGGGTGAGGTAAAGACCAGGACTATAACAAGCATGATCACGATCCCGGCTATAGCGCCGAATATAGCCCATAAGTATGGAGGGAACGTGGACCAGAAAGAAGCCTTTACCGTGAATGAACCTTTCTTGGGACCTATTTGAACCACGTAATCACCCACTTCCTCTCTGGTCACTGTAAAACTAAGCGTGGTGCTTTCTCCTTTTTTCAGGTTTATATCTTTACTGGCGATAACTTCACCATTTATTTTCAGTTTAAGAGCGTCAAAGCTGAGAGTTTGCTCCGTTGATTTGTTTTGCGCTGTAATACTGATAACCACTTTTTCACCCTGGCTCACCTCAAGAGGATCAATGAGCAAGCCTTTAAGTTCGAGGTCCTTTGGTGCTACCGTGAAAGATCCTTCCAATTTGCCTATCTTAACAGTATACTCACCGGCTGTTTCTTTGCTCACATTGAAAATTATTTTCTCATCGTCTCCTGGCTCTAAATCGATGGTTTTAGCGGTTTCGACGGTATTATTTATTTTCAACTCCGCCGCATAGGTACCAGCTTCGTCGCCGACGTTGGTCACCTTAACAGATATGTTAACGTTCTCCGTTACTTTTGCAAAGATTGGACTTATGTTTAAATCGCTTACTTCGAACTTGGCTGCGGCATTGGCAGAAATGGGAAAAGCCAGGATGAGTGCTATCAATATAGTTACTGGCATAAGCCAGAGTGCTCTTTTCATTCTTGCCTCCTGAAAAAACAAACTAAGGTGTTCAATTCGCTTGTTTAATACTTTAATACTCTACGATAAAATGAATTTTAAATCAATAGTCCGGTAGCTATAGGTATGGAGTAAATTATTGTGAACGTTGGAACTTCATTTTCATTGGCAGGTAACCTTTTTCTGTTTGTTGATAGTGAGGCAAGCTTTTTGGGAGGTGGTTTTAGGGTGCCTCTGTTTTAATCCACAGTCTATTGCCATCGGTAATAAATTCTATTGTGCCATACTCCGAGGTGAGAAAGATTTTATCTTTGTCCAGTTTCTGGGCCAGCCTTGCTATTACTTTGGGATGAGGATGGCCAAACCTGTTGTCAATGCCTGCTGAAATTACTGCTGCCTCAGGCCTAACTACAGCCAGGAATTCTGCAGACGTAGAAGTCTGGCTGCCGTGATGTGCTACCTTTAATACCGTACTGTTCAAATGGGTGCGGCTGGCAATGAGATGCCATTCAGCCTCTTCGATGATATCTGCAGTAAATAAAAAGCTAATCCTGTTCCAGTTCAAGCGTAGTACCAGACCATTGGCATTGATATCATCAGAAGTGTTGTGAAGAAGACGTGATGGTGGATGAAGCACCTCAATACATATACCGTCTCCCAGTTTTATCACCTGGCCGGAGTGAGCCGTTTTATGCTCGATTTTTTTGTCATGCACTAAGTTGAGCCATTGATTGTAAATAGCTGAGTCATTGCTGATTCCCGGTTCGATAATCTGTTTCACATGGTAATTCTGGATCACTTCTACCAGACCTGTAACGTGGTCTGCCTGTGGTTGGGTAAGCACCACTACATCAATTGTTTTGTCCCAGAAGGGCAGTTTTTTGCTGAGCTCAAGATTTATTGACTGGGGACTGGGACCGCCGTCAATCAGAATGTCATGGCGATGTGGTGTTTGAATCAGGATGGAATCACCCTGTCCTATGTTTAGCACGCTTACATGAAGTTTATCATCGGGCATATTCAGGATGGCTGCCCAGACCAGGATAGTAGCAATTAAAACCGGGGGTATAATATATTTCCTGGGTAGTTTGAGAATATATATTGAAACCTTGCCGGTATGCTGGCGCGTTTTACTGGCTGTAACAGAAATTAGATTACTGAATTGTCTTCGATGATTGATGACTACCATGGCTCCTGCCAGTAGCGCATAGTAACAACATACGTGCCAGATGTGAATCCTCCCAAGATCGGCGAATGAGAATGGTAATGCATCGTAAATTTGAATTACCAGCATTAAATAACTGAGAAAGAGCCATGCTATCCAGCCCAGAATCTGAGCGATAAACGGTGTTAAAAGGCCGATCACACTAACAAGAGCGACAACGATTATAATCCCTGGCAGTGCCGGTAAGATGAGCAGAGTGGCAGGTAGACCTACGAAAGAAACTGTGCCGAAATGGTAGGCTATGACGGGCCAGGTAATCAGGATTGCCGCCAAGGTTACCGCAAGGCTATCGGCAGCAAGTATACATATGGATGATGCAGTTCCTTCTGATCCTATACCGGCAGTTACCTTTTTTCTGCCCCAGGCCTGAAAGTGTGGAAATAGAAAAACAAGTCCTGTCATGGCGAGGAAGCTTAACTGGAAGCTGGCATCCCACAGAATCCGGGGCTCGATTCCCACCATCACCGCTGCTGCCAGAGCCAGGGCGGTTGAAGCATTTCTCTGTCTACCCAAATATTCTGCTATCAGGAACATGCTTCCCATGATTGCGCCGCGTATAACTGGAGGGTGTGCCCCGGTGACTATAGCATAGAGCCAGATAGCTGCAAAGGCCAGCCAGATGTATATAGAGTATCGTCTTCCAAAAAGCCAGATTCCCATGCTGAGAAGCATGCCAATAATAATGCTCAGGTGGAGACCGGAGATTGCCAGTAAATGCATGGTCCCCGTTCTTGCGAATATTTGTTTGAGAGAGTATGGAATATTGCCACGAAGACCGAGGAAGATACCCTGAGCCAGTGATCCTTGTGGTTCAGGCAAAGCACGGGACAGGCTTTGGGAGAGCCTGTTTCTTACTGAGTAAATTACTGCCAGTGCCCTGGAACCCTTGCCCCTATCGAGCGTTTCGATTTGTGGATAATAAATGACGGAATATATACCTTGATTGGCCAGATAGTCTTTATAATTGAAGTCGTTGAATTGCTGCGGACTTTCCAGCTTGCCGGTTACTTCCAGTATATCTCCATATTGATACTTATAGTATCTGGAGGTTCGTATAATCGCCTTTCCCGAGATTTCCATTTCCTGGCTGTCTACCTGTATTGTATCGGCTGAGAATTGGAATACCAGTACTTTGTCCTGGACTTCCGGATCGCTTGTTATCATGCCCTTAATTTCGGCTACTCCCTGATCGTTGTAAAATTGGAGGTATTGCTTATTGATCCTGGGCAGGCTGGTCTGGAAGTAGACGTTGCCACCAACGAAGGCGAACAGGCAAAAACTGCAAATAAGAAGAGCTTTTCTATGTCGAGATAGAAAAGGAATTAGTATTAAGGGGACTATGCCAATTGATATAACGCTCGGAGTAAGACCATAGTTCGCTCCTACCAGAATACCTGCTACCCAGGCTATACTGAGGAATATCAACGTCATCAGGCCTTCAGTCCTCTAATGTGATCAAATCTTTGATGCTATCCAGGGTAGACCTGCCAATACCACTCACTTTAAGTACATCATCAATTCTGCGAAAAGGACCGGACTGGTTACGATAGTCGATAATAGCCTGGGCTTTACTCTGCCCGATTCCGGGCAGAGCTTCGAGCAACCAGGCGTCGGCCCGGTTCAAATTTATACGTTGTGGCAGGCGACTTTCATCAGTCTTCGGAATATAGAGTTTGGGGCGGCTTAGGTCAGCATCTGACACAGGACCGGCTGCCTGGATAAGGGTTACTATCGTATCCTCTTCTTTAACAGGATAAAAGCCTGGATTGCTTACTGCTCCATCGATATAGATTTCAAACCGGTACTCGGGGGGTGTGGTCGAGGTCAGGGAAATCTCAACAGGCTGGTTCCTGCACTGCTTAATAACCAGTAGTATGCCGCCGCACAACAAACTGAGCAGGAGAAAGGCGACTATAAGTAACCAATATTTATCAATATTAGTTGACATAACGTACTCCCTTTTCTATCTTATTTCTGGTAATAGTGATAGAATTTTAACATAGATGGTGGATTCGAAAACGATTACTATTAATCGTAAAGCCTATCACGATTACGCTATTCTGGAAAGTCTGGAAGCTGGAATCGCGCTTAAGGGCACAGAGATCAAGTCGATTCGAGAAGGAAGGGTGAACATTCGTGATGCCTATGCCAGACCTGAACAAGGTGAGTTGTGGTTATTTAATGCTCACATAGCTGGTTATCAGGCTGGCAGCATATATAATCATGAACCAAACCGGCGGCGCAAGCTTTTATTACACCGTCGTCAGATTAATTACCTGGCGGGCATGGTAACCAAGAAGGGTTTGACTTTGGTACCTTTGAAGTTGTACATTAAAAAAGGGATAGCAAAGCTGGAGTTAGGTGTGGCTCGGGGTAAACGGGTATATGATAAGCGAGAGACAATAGCCCGGCGTGAAACGGATATAGAGATCGGGCGGGCTTTAAAGAGGAAGGTTTAAGCTGCACATTAACAACTTAGTTTTGGGGGCGCGTGGATTCGACAGTGGCAGGCCTACAGGATAGCAGGTCGAGGTGCCATCTACCTCGTAAATCAGGTGGCAAAAAACAACTGCCAACGAAGCAGTTCCGATCGCAGCCTAATTACATAGGTTGCGCATCCAACCTGGCCTCTCCCCGATGGACCGGGATTGGGTGCCGAACAGTCGGGGTGCTCCAGTCTTGATGTCGGTATAGATTGGCTAAGATTTATCGACTGGCCTGGCTATACTCGGTCAGCAGAGGCTGGTCAGGTGAGACCAAAGAGCTGGCTAAACTTGTAGGAGATTCTGGCAACCTTCTTCTGGACGGGGAGTTCGACTCTCCCCCGCCTCCACCATGGTAATTGAAGCTAAGATCTTTGTGATTTTAGCTTTTTTGTATTTAGTGTGGTGGTTAATATGGATGTGGAGGTAACTCACCTCCCCGTCCATTAGAAGAGGTTCGGGATTAGGCTCTTCTTATCAAATAAAAGTTCGGGAACTGTCCCCAATGGCCCACCAAGGGGGACGATACCTAGAACCACTCTCAATCATCACCATTTGTTTTCGGAAAGAGTCTATTCGGTAACCTTTCCGTGGCTTCCTTGGGATGGTTCCTCAAAAATTAATTTGGCTACGGCTGCGCTTCTGTCGTAGTAGTGAGATAAATATAATAGCCCTATTAAAACAATCACGTAGATCGTATGCTCTTTATGGTAAAATAACCAATCACAAAAATCTTTGTATATCCTGTTCGGTTTATTATTGTCAATTCTCATAGTTCAAGCTCACCCCTTACCCTGAAATTGGCCCAAGCCATATGAAAATGTCTGATTATACTTACTTTCTTCATGTGGCTCAAGATGCTTATTTGTTTTTATTTATATAGGGGTCTTTAAGAAGTTTTTCATTTCATATACCCCAAAATGGTGCTATAATCACATAAACGCATTTATCGCAGCCTACTTTTAATATTTTTAGGGATAGAGTAACGATGCCTGATCATATCGCTCTTAAATGTGTTCTTGATCTACTGGATAATCACTTTATTATCCCTCCTTATCAAAGAGGTTATCGGTGGACTTCTCAAGAGGTAAACGATCTATTGAATGATATTTGGGAGTTTACTCAAAAGGATCAAAAATCTAAGAAGGAATTCTATTGTTTACAACCTATTATCGTTACACCTTGTGAGAATGGATATATCGTAATAGATGGGCAACAGAGATTAACTACCATTTATATTATTTTCGAAGTATTGAAAGAAATAAAAAACCATTTAACTAAAAAAATGTTTACTCTCGAATATCAAACGAGAGCAGATAGTGAGGAATTTCTTAAAAATATTGAACTATCTCGACAGGATGAAAATATCGATTATTACCACATATGTAACGCGTATACCACAGTACAGAATTGGTTTGAAACTAAACAAGGTTCACCGAAAATAGATGTTTTAAGTACGTTATTACGTGATGATAATAGTGGGAACAATGTAAAAGTTATTTGGTATGAGGTTGATTCGACTTCAACTCTTGACCAAATAGAAATATTTACTCGAATTAACACTGGGAAAATTCCTCTCACTAATGCTGAACTTGTGAAAGCCTTATTACTGAGAGAAGATAATTTTCAGGGTAATGAGAGAGGCGTACGCTTAGCTCAATTAGAAATGGCTTCAGATTGGGATAACATTGAGTA
This sequence comes from uncultured Dehalococcoidales bacterium, assembly GCA_964596125.1. Lineage (GTDB taxonomy): Bacteria > Chloroflexota > Dehalococcoidia > GIF9 > UBA5629 > CAZQRP01. Next base: position 40,769 of record CAZQRP010000024.1, read on the forward strand.
TAGTCTTGGGGACAACCAATTGTGGTACTTCCTTTGTGATAACCAAAAACAATACGAAAATAGAATAGAATTTATATTTGATTTGATTGCCGGTACATCGAGTATAGATAAATACTATACATTCAGATATTTCAACAAGCAATTCGCCGAACATATCAGTTCTGATAATATATGGCAACAAATAAAAAAATATTATCTTACATTTTCCGAATGGTTTGAACATCGTGAATATTATCATCTTATCGGTTACCTTGTTTCTTTAGGAGAGAACTTAAAAAACCTCGAGCACCAATCCTCAATAAAATCAAAATCTGAGTTTAAAGAGTATTTAAAAGAAAAAATCAAAAATTATGTTAGATATAATATTGACGAACTCAACTATGAAGAGGATCGAAGGATAATAAAAAGGATCCTTTTGCTTTTCAATATTGTTACTCTACTTTCAAACAATAACACAAACGCACGATTTCAATTTGGAAGATATAAAACTGAGGAATGGGATATCGAACATATCCATTCAGTGCAATCAGAGAGACCAGAAGCTGCGAATCACAAGATTGATTGGTTGAAAGAAGTATATAACTTTACAGAAAACGAGGACTTGAAAAATAAAGTTAAAAACTTTTTAAATTCAAGCCACGAACAGAATGATGATACATTTGTTATATTATACGATGAGATATTAAAGACCTATAGTGAAGATGGTGTGATTGAAGACGTAGATGATATTTCGAATCTAGCTTTACTTGATTCGGGAACGAACAGAGGATATAAAAATGCGGTGTTTCCAATAAAAAGGCAAAGAATTATAGAAAAAGATACTTATGGCACTTTTATCCCCTTGTGTACGAAAAATGTCTTCATGAAATATTACAACAAAAAAGTAGATCAAATGACATTTTGGGGTAAAAACGATCGAAGAGCATATCTAGAAGCAATAAAACAAGTATTATCTCCGTATATTCCGAAAAACGAAGATCGGGGAAATGATGAATGATAATGACGGTCAAAGATTAACTTTTCTTGAACTATTTAGAGATAAGGGTTATTTGGTTGAAATACCAATAATTCAAAGAGATTATGCTCATGGAAGAGAATCGGCTTCCAGAGTAAGGAACAATTTTTTAGTGTCATTGCATCATTCTCTCCAAAATGATGAACCTCTCGACCTGGATTTTATATATGGCAGTATTTCCGATAATAAATTAGTTCCTTTAGATGGTCAGCAAAGACTTACAACACTATTTCTTCTTCATTGGTATCTTGCATCCAAAGAAGGGTACTTAGAAGATTTTAACAATATACTCAAAATTGAGAATAGATCTAAATTTACATATGAAACAAGGACAACATCGCGTGAATTCTGTAATGCATTGATAGCACACGAAGTTGAGATACCCTCTTCAACAACCACCAATATAAGTGACATCATAAAAGATTCTCAGTGGTTTTATATTTCTTGGGAAAAAGATCCGACAATAAAATCAATGCTCGTTATGCTCGATGCTATTCATGGGAAATATATGGACAGTACCGATTTTTATAATAAGCTATCCAGAACTGATAGTCCACCTATTAGTTTTCAATTTATTGAACTCAAGGATTTTGGGCTATCAGATAACCTGTATATCAAAATGAATGCGCGTGGCAAAGAGTTAACTCCATTCGAAAACTTTAAGGCGAAATTCGAGAAGGTTTTAGAAATTCACGATACCGAAAACGGTACTAATCTGAAAGATGGTTTTTCTATAAATATAGATACTGTATGGCCTGATATATTCTGGAAATATAGAGATAAAAAAACAAATTCATTTGATGAGAAAATAATGAACTTCATTCGGATACTAGCTACAAATGAGTATACAGTTAATTCGGAAACTATCAATTATATAAATATAGATAAGTTAATTAACTCAAGAATAATAGAATTCGATGATCTTGTTGAATTAGGTTGTTTGAACACAGCATTTTTCTCATCGTTAATCAATACACTTGATACTCTAAGCAACAATGGTAAAACAGGTATAAAGGAGTATTTCTCAGATAATAGTCTCTTGTCCGAATCTCAATTATTCCGAGGAACAATAGATTATAACCTATCATATCCAGAAAGAATACAGCTATATGGATTATATAGTTATCTAAATAAATTCGTTGATACTGATAAACTAACTGAATGGATCCGTGTCGTCAGAAATCTAACTGAAAACACTCGGATTGATGAAATACCTGATTACGTATCTGCGTTGAAATCGATTAATGAACTCTTTACACATTCAAATGAAATTCTTGAATACGTTTCTGATGCTTCGAACGAAATTAGGGGTTTTGCGGCGATTCAAGTTTCAGAGGAAAGACTTAAGGCTTTGCTTATTCAAAAAAGCAATAGATGGAAACAAGCTATTATCAATATTGAAAACCATGGGTATTTCAAGGGGCAAATCGGTTTTATACTGAAATTTTCTGGCATCACCGATTACTATCGAGAAAATACCAATGTTGATTGGTCTAACACTGACGATGAAGAATATTTCGTCAAATTTTCAGAGTATTCACTGAAAGCAAATTCAGTCTTCAGTCAAACGGGCTTGAGAAAGTTCAATGATTACCTATTTGAGCGCGCTCTACTATGTAAAGGAAATTATACGCTTAGTAAAGGTTTAAATAATAGTTTTTTAATAGATTCTGATAGAGATATCGGATGGAAAAGATTGTTACGAGATGACAATCAAAAAAGAGAGTACGTTAAAGAACTATTGGATGAATTGGGAGCATCTGAAATTGAAAAAGATCTACAAAACATCGTAGATCGCTCCACTATTATAGATTGGAGAAAGTATTTTGTTGAATATCCTGAAATGATCGGGGCTTGCGGTGTTTACAAATTTATTCGATGGGAAAGTAATAATGATATCTTACTACTGAAAAGGACCAAAACTAATGGAGTACACAGTGAATATTACTCTTACGCTTTATGTGTGAAACTTAGAAGGATGGGGCATACTGTCTTGTATATGGAAAATAATTCAGTAGATTACTGGAAATATATTCATTATATCAATGGGCATAATATCATGATCTATTATGATTACTTCGAAGGAGAATGGTACTACTTCATTAAGTATCAAGACAACACTACCCTCCATAAATCTCAAGATGAAGTCTTGTCATATCTAACAGATAATAAAATCATTTAAATCTTGAAAATTCCATAACGATCGTACACTAACCACAATCTCGAGTATCTATAAAAGCCTTCCTTCCAGGAGGCTTTTTCTTTTCGTTTTTTTTACATCTCATCACCCCCTGGAGGGGATGATAATTGAGCTAGTTCTTGAAATTTCACCTTATGACTTTTTGTTGGACAATGAAGCTGGAAAACAACAAAAAGCACCTTAAAAACTGAATGGCGAAGCTTTGACCTGAACGCTTGCCCTACTACAAACAAAGGGATGCGAACTCAAAAAAGGCACTCTTTATGTATCAAATGTTGCGCCTAATGCTCATCTTTGTATCAGCAACGCAATTATTGTACGGTATGATGGAGTTCGACCCTCCCCCGCCTCCACCAAATTGTCCTCAAACTTCGATATTATGTCGGAGTTTTTTTATTTGCTGAGTACATGGGCAGATCCAGGATTATAAAAATACAGAAAGCCATTATCTTGGCCAGAATCCAGGAGATTTCTGGAAGATAAGGCCAAAACCATTTTTTAGGTGCTCACTTCGCTGTTTATCCGGAGGCTTTATGTGTCCGTCCTATTATATCAAGCAGTTTGATAATAGCGGCAGCCGATATATCTATACGGCTGGGACTGATAAATGAAGACGTATTTGCCATGTTGGTAGTTTTAGCTGTCGTCTCAGCAACTGCCTCACCTGCTCTGGGTAAATATATCCTGGCGAATGAGATAAAGAAATAATCAAGCGGGTCCGGGCATGGGTGATAATCGGAATAGGCACCATATTAAATATAGGCCTGTTTCTCATTTTCATTACGACAGGACACGTTTGGGAAATCACTGGTAATCTAAAATTGTTAGTTCTCTCATTGTTTTTCAATGCTTTTTGGATATCAGGGTGTCGATGTGAACGTATCAGGTATGCAGAAGTGATGACAGGTGATGACTATAAGGTAATTAAGCAGGGCATACGGGTAACCTGATTTCGATTGCCTGGTCTTGATCCAGGCTGATAGTACTGGAAAAGTAAATTTCCTCGGCGGGTCCACATATTTTCAGTCCCTGGTGACCTATCCATTCCTCGAGTCTTTCATAGGTCGACCCTGTATGGCGAAATAGCCCGCTGTGTACAATAGTAGCCGCCCTTGCGCCTGGTATTTTCTTTATACCGAATCCAGGCGTATCCTCCGTTGTTTCAGGGATTTCAGGTTCAATGGGGCGAAGTACCTCCCAGAGAAGCTTCTGGGAAGGTACTTCTATCGGAGTATTATAATAGATGCCTGAAGCTGGCCCCGATGGCACTACTCCTTTTTTAGCTATGTGCTCATCCAGTTTAGTCACCATGTCCGGGAGCTGCCGCCATGGTCCGCTGCATTTTAAGTAGGCAACTGTCCTCGCAGGTACGTCTTTTAACAGGGGATTTTCGAGATACATTGCACTCTTGATCTGATCTTTGGGCCTCTTCTTTTTCAGTCAATAAGCTTAAACATTTTCCTGGGTGCACCGCAAATTGGACATTTTTCCGGAGCCTCGCCCTCAACAGTATTGCCACAGTACTGGCAAACATAAATGGGCTTCTCATCCATATCCTGTCCTTTTTCGATCCTGGCGAGCGCAGCTTGAAACAGACTATGATGAATTTGCTCGACCTGGTTTGCCAGGGCAAAGCTGTCCTTTGCCTTGCCTTCACCTTCGGCTTCAGCCTGTTTTATGAAGCTGGGGTACATTTCAGTAAATTCGTGATTCTCACCACCAATTCCAGCAAGCAGATTTTCCCTGGTTGACTTTATTCCTTGCATAACCTTCAAGTGGTTGCGAGCATGTGCTGTTTCGGCGTCTGCCGCAGCCCGGAATAACCGTGCTACTTGTTTATATCCTTCTTCATCGGCTTTATCTGAGTAAAATAAATACTTGCGATTGGCCTGGCTTTCTCCCGCAAATGCAGATTCTAAGTTATTGTTCGTTGGATTCACTCATTACCTCCTTTCAGGTTAGTTTGACCTCATTTTATAACTAATTATGATGTTCGGGCAATAGCTCTACTGCCTTTGGATTGTTGGTCTTCAAAATTGAAGATGAAAAATTAGATTTTGGGTAATAATGCTGAATACTTTTCTATCCTGGCTATCCCTGCCTCTGATTGTATTAACCAGGTCATCCAGCAAAGCTCTATTGCTTTATGGCCGGAGTCTTCTGCAATCTTTTCTACCAGATGGACGAAATCAATATCGCTAGCAGGCATTGGTATATCTGTTTTAAGCAGGATTTCTCCGATAATCCTTTTCACTATTTTGTCCGGCATTACTGTATCGATACCTCCCATCATCCTCAGGTATTGGAAAGTATTTATGCCGACTCCGTTGATATTTCCTATCGGGTCTTCTTCCCAGTTATCAATTCTGGCGTTTTTTGCCCAATGCCTCAATGCCTTTCTATCATCGAATCTATTTTCTAACTTAATTTTAGTCAGGTAGGCGGCGACAGATTTTGCCATTTGCCAGGAACGCCTGTTTCTCCACATTTTTTCAAGGTCCTCATCTCTTATGGCCGGTAAGTCTTCGAGGCTGTGAATCCTGCCTTGCTCAACGAATATTTTTCTGAATTCATCTACTTTTGGTACGACTGCCTGAAAATAATTTAAGCCAATAGAAGTAAAAGCAGCATCCACTATCATCAGGGTAATATTGCCTTCCCACCTTTCAGTCCTTAAGCAACGCTCACAGTATTCTTTTACTTGGGGGACTTGCTGCATATAACTGTCGACCGTGTCTTTGAGCTTCAAATCTGGTCTTCTTCTTTCGACGGTGTACTAGTAACTATGCTATGAACGGTTTTCCCGGACTATCTATGTATCCGATCTCCAGATACCGCCATCTTATTGTTACAGCTCTTTTATTATATACTGCCTGGACATACTTTACTGTAAACAGGTTCTTGCCACAATTCCAACGGTTGTCCAATTGCTGCTTTCTTTATTCGGTAGATCGAGGCTGGATTTGCAGTATCCATTTGTTTCATGGAGCGTACTTTAATCCGGAGGAACAGGCTGGTACTATGATTTCTGTCTTGTATCCTTGCCCGATTAGAATTATAATCTGGATTTCTCCAGGCAAATTTTTAAAGACAGCCCATCAGCATAGATAGCTGAAAAATTTTATTAATTATTTTCTCGCTGCAATTTTTTTCCAGCGAATCCAAAGTGCTGCCCCGGTTATCAGAATCGCCCAAAATGCAATAAATGTTTCCAGTTGAGCCAGTGAGAATATTTGTGATGGTGCGATAATATTCACATAGTTTACCACCGTGTGCAGAAGGGATGCCAGTAAGTAGAACTGCCATCCCTGACCCTTGGCCAGGCCGTAACCAGCCAATGCACAGGCAGCGACTTGAAAAGCTATAATAAAGAATCTTTCTATAAATGGAATAAGTCCCATGATCCCGTTAATGTGCACGGCATCCCAGCTCCAGCCTGCTGCAAGGACGGAGTTATATGCCCATTGGGCTTCGAATATACCAAATCCTGCACCGGCAACTGCCCCAATAACAAGCCCCAGTTTAGGGTCGATGTTCTTGCCATTACGCCACCAGTATAGTACCACCGGCACCAGCTTGGCCCCTTCTTGGATCAGCCCGCCGATTAGTGCAGTTGGTAGTATGGAGATTATTACCAATCGTGTAAGGGTCTCGGATCCCCATAGTTGAAGCATTGCTCGTCCAATTATATTTTGTACAGGAAACTGGATAAAAGCCAAGACAGCATGAGTAAAGATAGCACTGACAATCAGGACAAGGATAAGGGATATCCAGAACCGGCGGGTCCTGAATAAAAATGGCCAGAAGCAGACAATCCAGATTGCGCCAAATAGTAATGCCAGTCCAATACCCCACGGATTTGGATTTCTAAAGAAAGAAAGGTAAACGTCAAAGCTTATTTGCAGCATGAGTCCTCCATATCTTGTTAAGCGGCATATAGGTTAGCATGATACTTGCTAGCCCATATATTAGTCAAGGAGAGCATTTGGTATGTGAGCGATAAGAAGATACTCAAGCAGGCTAACTAAGGTACGATACTTGTGCCTTTGAGCATTGCTCTCTTCGTTACTTTCATATTTATATCTTACGTAGTCTGGCCAGGAAGGGACTCCATTCCGAAGGTGATGGCCCCTGTGGGGCACTGAAAGACACAAGCCTCGCAGGCAACGCATAGTTCAGGAGAGTTAATAATCGCCTTGCGGTTCTTGTTGTTTTCTATCGCATAGACTCCCCGGGGGCAAACATCATAGCATATTCCACAAGAAGTGCATTTGGCCTGGTCAAGTAGTATTTTGCCGCTTAATATTTTGGACCGTCCCTTCATATTTACCGGGCCAATACGGGCGATACCAAGTTTGTCCAGAAGAGGATCAAGGTCGCTCTTGTAAATCGGGGTTACTCCGCCATAATCAGTACCTATAGCCAGGACTACTCCCATAGCCATAAAGGAGACTTTATAAACATAGTCCGACTGGGCAGAAGCCAGAGCAGTATAGCCGACGAGTCCTATCGCTATAAGTGCTTCCAGGAAAAGTAGTTTATGCCATCCGGCTTTGCCCGGTATTATAGGGTATAAACCATACATGAGCAGGAAAAGGCCACAACCCAAGATTATAAACTCGAAAATCCAGGCCCTGAAAAAGATAGCCATGATGATCAGTATGAGCAAGAAGATGGGGAAAGAGATCCCTATTCCGATATCCAGCCTGTTAATAAAGTCCCAATTCACCTGATGCATGGTATCGGTCTTTTTAAATCCATTGGCTATATACTCAGGTATATCGGCAGCGTATACAGGTCCGAACTTGCAGCGCCATCCTGTTTCCCTTTTTATTAGTCCAGTGTCAATGCCCGGTGCGGCGAGCTGGGGTATTATCAGCGTTCGGTTGGTGACTTTATTGTTAATTCCTGACGTTTTGACTACCGAGATTATGGAATGAGCCGTAAAATTGCCACCTCTGGCGGCACACCAGACGTTGATGCCACCTGTCGGCGCTACTAATAAATAGCAATTTAAGTTCTTCAGGTGTTTAGCTACCCTTTTCAAGGTGAGGTGAAAATTGGCAGTGACAAAGACGGGGCTATTCTCGTCTGGACGGCCGAAAGTCCTGATCCCTGGTTCTACGGAGAGCGGCAGTAACCGGAAGAGGGTCCCTGTGACTGTTCTGAAAGCTTCTTTGATTTTCACTATGGCTATCACTTCCTGGCGACATATAGTCCAAAAGAATCAAGGAGACTTCTCTTTTCTCGGATTATCTTAAATCCGGCATCTGTCAGAAATCTTTTGATATCTTTCAGTGCCCTGGTAGAAGTCTGCGTCAGGATATAGGTTATTACCGTTAAAGGTATGCGGATGGACAGGTGTACTATGTACTTCCATAATGAGGTTGGTCTAATTTCGTCAGCTATGATTATGAGACCGCCGGCCTTCAGAATTCTGTGAGACTGTTCCAGTACATACCTCAATTCATTTGAGTAGAACTCGCTGAAAACTAGAGTGCTCACGATCTTATCGAATGTCTCATTATCGAAGGCCTTATCCATTTCAACCGCACCCATTTCTTGGAGTTGAATCTTATCTGTTAAATTCATTGCCTGGACTTTTTGTCTGGCTATGGCCAGCATTCTGGAGGATGTATCAAATCCCAGTACTGAGGCTCCCTGTTCAGCACAGCGTATGGCCAAGCTTCCAGTTCCACAGCCAATTTCGAGTATTTTATCGCCAGCATTGATGTAGTTCTCCACTATTTCTTTTTGGATTTTTCTACTGTGTCCTAAACTCAGAATCTGGATACCTGTGTCGTAGCGGTGGGCTGAGGATTCGAGGACTTTCATGAAGATATAACTTGCCATTATCGCAACAGGAACATTATAATGACGCCTGTTGTGCAGTGCAAGGGATCGATTATAGGTAGTTGTTATAATGACATAGTTTAGATAGGGATGGGATTGCTGGATAAGATATATGTATAATTATTGTTGCCTCTTGCCCTGTGTGGCTGAATATGTAATTATATGCTATTGGAAAGTCTGGTAACTATATGAATGTAAGACCGGGGAAAAAATTACTTATTATCAGTCTCGCTTTGTTAACATTGTTATCTATCTTAGGTCTGGGATGTCGACGCGAGATGGAGCAGATCTCAACAGCATCGTCGTCTAATAGATTTTTAGCTCTTCTGGTGCCTGATACCGAGTTATACTTATATGTTTATGCCAGGCAGGAACGACCTACAATCATACCAGCGGAAATGGCCAATATGCCGTATGACATAGCTGTTGAATCATTGGCAGTTTGGGGTCTGCCCGGGGAGGAGGATTTAGTGTTTGGAACAGGACTTACCTTTACCAGTGCTGATGCTGCTTCTGAAGTATATTCCATGATAGCTCTCAGGGAGGATGATTGGAAAACACTACAAGGCGATAAAATCTACATAGTACGAGGTTCAGGCACGGCCGTCGAGTCTTTAAAAACAGCTATCTTAAATAATGATTTCAAATACTATGACGACGCAACGGTGTTGGAAGCAGTTACTATTTTACCCCGTGGCGGCAGAACCAAACTCGTTGCTATTGTTGTAGCTAAACCAGACCAACAACTTATAAATTTTACCATGACCAATGTCGTAATGAGGGACCTTGAACGTTATATCAGGATACTGAAATTATCGAATGCTAATGTTATAATAGGTGGACTGTATTCACCGCACCGAATAAATATAGGTAAGGCAGCGGATGTATTAGAGACCGGTAATGGTATTTCCGCCCTTGACATCGGTGTGCTGGTTTTGATTAAATCCGGTCTTCCCGGCTTTGTATTGGAACCTGTTGTTAAAAATCTATTAACCGACAGAGGATTTATTGAAACAAGGCTTGGCGAATTTACAGTTTACAAAGGATTTTGGAATGCTCCCAACGGTAGCTCGGTCCCGGCTTTAATCAGAATCGACAGCAGTTACATATTCGCGGCTATGTCAGGTAAAGAAGCCTATGCAGAGACCCTAATAACAAGCCTGTATAAGTAATGTACCGAAAAGAGGTATATACATCATAAAGATCAATCGGATGGGCAGGGGAATAATTTGTTGAGCTGGCTTTCATATATTATTTATGTGGGGCTGTTTTTCCTGCTTATACTCATGGGAGTCTGGCTTTTTAATAGATTTATCAAGAGGAAGTGATTACCTCGTTTGTGTTCTGGCGTGGTCTCAAAACCGTTCCTGTCTATTGCCCGCTATCTTCCCTTGTATTAATCACTCAAATTTAACTTTTAGCGAATGCCTGTGTTTGTTTATAAGACCGGGGAACTAAATGAATGCTATAGTATCTGATGTGCGGCGTTTATTTTTTGTAAGGACTTCATTAAAAAGGACGGATTTCTTTAAGACTTATTATTCAAGAGGCGCCGAATTCATTATTCAAAACGAAGAGATAGTTTTAACTGGCTTGTCTCATCAGGAGAGCTTACCGGAAACCGAAAAACCTCAGCATGGGCTTAAAATAGATCATCCAGTTCTCGGTTTCCTTCGGGCATTTCACCGTGTACGGCGATGAATTGCTGCAGGAGTTCGCTCTCTTTTTTCGTATACATTGGTTCTTCTTTATACATGAAGTAACGAGCGTTTTCATTAAGCTCTAACTGGTCCGCTAGCTCACGGTGCAGGTTCATCGCACCTTTAATATATATAATATTCTTCTGCTCATCAATCAGTTGGTAGACTCCTTCTACTTCAGGGACTTCGCTTATATTTTCTGTCGTAAATACTGTCCATAGTTCTTTTCCTGGTGGCAAAATAGGCTTGGAAAAGAGTAACCTGAGATCGCATCTAAGGCAGCGCTTGGCCTCGATTATAGCTGCCTCCTGGCTAAGAGGTGGTTCTGCTCCGCTCAGCCCGGCGAACTGAGGTGGAAGGAACTGATATGGTGAGCGGATGCGTGCCAGGTCGGCAAATCCTTCTTCACGTCCCAGCCAGTGATCGGGTTCCTCGGGTGGGAGCAGGGATTCATCGATATCACCGCTGCCGCCGAGGTACAGATCAATCGAAGTCGCCGCGCGTCTGCCAGCAGCGATTGCTTCGATCACTGAAGCGGGGCCGGTTGTAGCATCACCACCTGCAAAAATATCTTCTATGTTCGTGGCTAACGTAGCTTTATCAACAGAGATTGTGCCCTTCTCTGTGACCTCAAATCCTGCCTGTTCAATAAATTCAAGGTCCGGTACCTGACCTAAAGCCTGTATAACGGTATCAGCATCGATAACAAACTCGGAACCGCCGATAGGGACAGGGCGACGCCTGCCACTGGAATCCGGCTCGTCCAGATTCATCCTGACGCATTCTACTCCGGTAACTTTACCATCTCTGGAGACTATTCTAGTTGGCGCCACCTGAAACATAATCTCAATATTTTCTTCTTCGGCTGCTTCAACCTCATCAGTAACCACCGGCATTTCCTGGTGTGAACGTCGATAGAGTATGGTAACCGATGCGGCATTCAGGCGCTTTGCCACCCTTGAAGCATCGATGGCGGTGTTACCGCCACCGATAACGACTACCCTTTTACCAATTTCGACTTTGTTATCCATATTGAAGCTGAAAAGAAAATCGACGGCATTGATAACTCCGGAAACGTCTTCTCCTTCGATGTTTTGCTTTACGCTGTTATGGGCACCGGTAGCTATAAAGACCACCTGGTATGAGTCCTGCAGTTCCTTCAGTGTTATGGTTTCTCCTATTCTTACACCGGTTTTAATCTCAACACCCAACTTCTCGATGTAGTGTATCTCACCCTTGAGTATGTCCCTGGGCAGCCGGTATTCCGGTATTCCGACCCGTAGCATACCGCCGGTGACCGGCAGTTTCTCAAATACGGTTACGCCATGACCTTGCTTTGCCAGGTAATAAGCGGCCGTTAATCCAGCCGGTCCTGAGCCAATTACGGCAACCTTTTTGCCGGTCGGTTTGGCAACTTTCGCGTCCTTTTTCCATGCCCCTCTTTCGTTCTTGGCAACGAAGTACTTTAGGGCTCTTATCGAAATAGGTTCGTTTAATTCACCGCGGCGGCACTCAGCTTCACAGGGGTGAGTACAGACACAGCCAAGCACTCCCGGGAAAGGGACCTTTTCTCTGATGACAGCTATTGCCTCATCAAATTTGCCCTGAGCGATATGGTTTACATATCGCGGAACATCGATTCCCGCCGGGCAGGCGGCATGACAGGGGATTTCATTAAATGGCTTTTTATCTATCAGAGCACCTGTCGGGCAGACCTCTACACAAGCAGTGCAGAAGCGACATGCAGATTCTCGGAGTGTTGGATTGCCAGTACCTACGATGATCCGGCTCTCATCGTCAAAGACAAAATCAATAGCCTCGATCCCACGTACATCCCGGCACACCCGAATGCAGCGGGTACAACCAATGCACAGGTGGTAATTTCGTTCAAATAAGGGCTCATCTTTGTCAACAGGCAGGCTTTCAAACACATAGCGGGGAGTCTCCTGTTTAATACCGATATATTCAGCTACTTTCTGAAATTCACAGTTGCCGAATTGTGGGCAGCATCGCTCATTCTCTGGAATGTTCATGGAGCAAGGAAATCGAGCACAACCCTCTTTTTGAGCACAGGTTAAGCATGCATGAGGATGTTTTGCCAGCAGTAGCATAAGTCTTTCACGGCGGAACTCCAAGATATCGGGTGTATTGGTATGAATAATCATCCCTTCAGCAACTTCTGTGCAGCAGGCACGGTCAAGGCTTTCTTTCCCTTCGATCTGTACCATACAGAGCTGGCAGCCCTCGTACAGTAGATCAAATTTTTTGTTCTCAAGGCGCTTACTATAACGATAAATAGCCTCTGCTGGTTTCAATATATCAACAGGGGGAAGGTCCGGATGAGAGCAAATACGGGGGATATAAATGCTCTCCTGTTGGGCCGCATCCAAAATCGTTGTCCCCTCGGGAACGGTGATCTCTATTTCATCGATGTTTAAAGTAACCATAATTATGCAGCAGTTTTCTTAGTATATTAGAGCTTCGGCCAGTTCTAATATTTGACGCGGAGTGAAGTGACTAAGCGAGATGGCTCCTGAAGAGCAAACACCGGCACGGATTCCATATCCTTTGCATGTGGCTCGACTGACCGCCATTTTAAGTATAACCTGACGTACATTAAATATATATATGACGTAATTGCAGACTAACAACACGTAAACTCAGTTATTGTTGTCCGTACATGAGCTTCCACCCTTCTGAGTGAGAGATAGCCCCCGGTTCACAGGCAGCGATACAAGGAGGGAGTTCAGCACCGTAGCCGGGCCGACAACTGGCGCAGCTATACCTGACCTTCTTACGTTCTTCATCTCTCACCTTTACTACAACATCTTCACTCAGAGGGTCAAACTCATCCTCACCCACTTCAAGCACGTTTGAAGGACAGACGTTTACACACTCGCCGCACCCGTTGCACTTGTCCGTATCAATGATGACAAACCAGTCGCCTGAGCCATCTTTGAAACCATAAAATGCCTCCATTTACCTCTCCTATTTTTTTCTGGCACTTTTAGCCTTTCCTCTTTCGAGCAGGGCATAAGAGAAGAGGGCTGCTCCCAGGCCGCCGGCGATTTGTGTATCAAGCGGGTAATTTTTAGCGCGGTATTCAGGATTATGCCAGGCTTTTTCCAGGGTTTTAATTCCGGTTTCTTCTTCCAGTCGTTTTACCACGCCTTCATTTTTAGCTATGCCGCCGGTGATACAGAACTCCCTTTCGATTCCCAGACGGTTCAGTAGCTCGACGATTCGGTGGGCCATGGCAGCACAGTAGGCGGCCATGATATTGTTGTCAGGGACTCCTGCCTCCAGCAGTCCGACGACTTCCGATTTAGCGAACACGACGCAGGTGCTGCTTATAGGAGGTGGTTGTTTTTCGACCTGGAAGGAACGAGGGCCGATTTCCCAGACGGGTACGCTGATAAGGTCGGCAAATACTTCCATACCGCGGCCGGTGCCGGCGGCGCACTTGTCATTCATCATAAACTTGATCACTTTGCCTCGGTCGTCGCAGCGGATAGCCTTGCAGTCCTGGCCTCCCATATCCATGACTGTTCTGACCGTTGGTCCGTACATAAAGTTAGCTCCGCGGGCATGGCAGGCGATCTCGGTTATTGTCTGCTGGGCCATGGGTACATTTACTCTTCCGTACCCGGTTCCGATGCAGTAGTCGAGATTATCCTCGGTCATATCCGAGTCTTTCAGAGCCAGGGCCAGTCCTTTGCGTGCACTGTCCGGACTATCTGAGCCGGTGCGGGTATTGCCGAAGGCAAAGAGTTCCCCATCGACCATAACTACTGCCTGAGTGCTTACCGAGCCGACATCGACCCCGGCAGTTATGAATTTACCTTTTTCCCAATCGATATCAGGATTTGTCCAGGTGCTCTCTGGCCATCTCCAGAATTCCTTTAATTCTCGAGTCACTAGTTCTTCAGCCATCGTGTTTCGACTCCTTTACGTTCCTTCTTCTATTGTTTCCTTCTCCACTACTTTTGCCTCTTTGACTTCTTCCTCGAGTACTCCCGCCTCTGCTGCGACTGCTGCTCCCAGGGCACCCACGAAGTCGGGGTCATCCGGTACGGTTACATCCATTCCGATGTCTCTTTTCAGTGAATCGATGAGACCCACGTTTCTGGCTACTCCGCCGATTACGGCGATATCCTTTTCCAGTCCTATTATCCGTGCCACTGAGCTGATTCTGCCTGATATTGCGTCGTGGACTGCACGGGCGATGTCATGCTTGGGTGTTTTGGCGTGGATCAGTGAGACGACCTCAGACTCGCCGAAGACGGCGCACTGGGCGTTCATGGGGATGGAGCGTGTGGACTGAAGTGATATTTTAGCCATCTCTTCTACCGGTACTTCCAGTGCCCGGGCCATGGCATCGACGAAGGTGCCGGTGCCGGCGGCGCATTTCTCATTGACGGCGAAGTCCATGACCTTTCCCTCGGGGCTGACCTTTATGGCACGGCCTTCTTCTGCGCCCACATCGATGAGGGTTCTTACTGAGGGCATGAGTCTATTTATTCCCCGGGCATCGGCGGCTGCGTCAGGTATCACTCCCCGAGCGAATGCGGCCCTTTTGCCGGCGCTGCCGGTAGCCACGGCTCGCTCGACATCATCCCGTTTCAGATTGGCCTTTTTAAGTGCTTCATCGTATGCTTGCTCTGCGGCCTGCGCCTTGTTTATTCCGGTTGGCGCCTCAGCTTTAGCCACGACCTTGTCGTCCTTCATGATGACAACTTGTACATTTTTACCACCGACGTCTATTCCGGCAACTATCATCTTCTCTCCTTTAATCGGTTAATTTTTTCAGTTCATAGGTCATAACTGGAATTCCCGACTTTGCCAGCGTTTGTTTTACTTGCATCTGGTGAAGTGCTATCCCCTCACAATCACGGTCAAGATGAATCATAGTCGTGTCATATTTCTACTTTCACGAGCGTTGGGTATGGCATCAGATTACCGCTCTCATCTATTTTCCACCAGCCAATGAGGGAAAAGTTGTAAAGGCTACCGTGGGATACTATACCATATTCCTCCAGATAACGAAGGATCTTGAGAAAATCCCAGGGTGGTTTGCTAGCACCAGGTATGTCATTAGAAAGGTATAGCGTTATTATAACGCTTCACTAATAATAAACCCATGATAATAAATGTGTCAAGTACATGCAGACTGATTATAGTTGAAGTTAAGATAATGATTGGAGACAAGTCCGTAATCTATTGTAGGCCATTACATCTTGAGCGTAGACTACCTCACCCTCCAACGGCCATAATAGTAATATGGAGCTCATCACCATCTTCGACTTTCTTGGCCAGTTCTTCCGGATAAGAGCTTTCGAGGTTAACATAGATATCAATATAGTTGAACAATCTACCATTTTTATCAAACAGACCTTTTCTCATTTTGGGAAATTTTTTAATTAATTCATCGAGGCATTGACCTACCGTAGTACCGTTAACCTCTACCGTTTCCTGATTATTAGTATATTGTTGCAGTTCTGTGTGAATATTTATTTTTACACTCATTTTTTACCCCTTATCTTCTGACTACAATGCTCACAGTCAGGATCTTTCTTGAGCTTGTACTCCGAGAATTTCATGTTAAGACCGTTGTAAATTAATAGACGGTTGGTTAATAGGTGACCAATTCCTACAATATATTTTATTACTTCTGTCGCCTGGAGACACCCGATAACTGCTGGCGTAACACCTATTATCGGGAATTTTTCACCGGGAATAACTCCACGATATGTGCATTTCAGACAAGCAGTTCTGTTCGGGATTATAGTTGTTACTCTGCCTTCAAAGCCATAGACTGCACCGTGAAAAAGGGGAATAGTTTTCTCTAGAGCTACCTTGTTAAGTAGATATCTCGTTGGCAGGTTATCCATAGCATCAACTATTAAATCAGAATCAGCGACAAGCTGATAAACATTATCCTCCGTTATTATTTTATCTATAGCTTCAATTTTAACTTCCGGATTCAGCATCTTAAGCTTTTCACTTGCTGAATCGACTTTTCTCCGACCTATATCCCCTTGCCAGTGTAAAACCTGTCTATTGAGGTTACTGAGCTCTACACTATCACGGTCGACAATACGTATTAAACCAACTCCTGCTGCAGTTAAGTACATGGCTGCCGGAGAGCCCAACCCACCAGCACCAGCAATGAAGACCTTAGCCTGCTTGAGCTTCTTCTGTCCTTCTTCTCCAAATCCACTGATCAGTATCTGTCTATCATACCTTTTAAAGTCGTTTTCGGTAAGCATGGTTATTTAGCTGGAGGGTATTTTATATGATTCAATGCAGCAACTGTAAGCTCTTGCCAGTCGTCTAGTTATAACCTATTTAAAAAATTCTGTCAATTTTATTGAACATATTCTCCTAGGTAATGTCAATTATTTTGTGTAAATTGAATAAAGGGTTTCTCCTTCCAGGACT
>CAZQRP010000025.1:0-54639 GCA_964596125.1 uncultured Dehalococcoidales bacterium
TACGCCCTTTTTTCTTCTATTTGGAATTTACACAAAATAGGATACGCTATCCTACCTGTACAAGGGGTTGACAAATTAAACAAGATGTGTTATATAATAATCTACGTTAAGATTTCTAGGTTAAAGTTAAATCGTTTTTTTGCCTAAGTCCCGAAAGGGACTTTCTTTTTTAATATTAAATTTCATAACCACATTCTTGGGCTTTTGCTCTATCAAGTATAATCTCTGTAACCCTCCCTCTTTTAGGGTCATCTCTCTGTTGTCTAATTAGAATCCCTTCATCAATTAGTTCATATATGCCATCTCGTTTCTCTTTTGCTGTACCTGGTATATCCTTTTTAGGATTTTGGCACCACTGGTCAATTATTTTTACAGTCCAATATTTTAATGGTGCTGGGCCAGATTTAATCATATTGATAATATTATTCTTCAATAACTTCTTATCAACCGGTGGAGAAGGTTCAATCTCAATATGGTCTGAATTACCACCAGCAGCAGCGACTAGATCACTTGACACTGCACCTGGAACCCCTACTATATAAACTTCTTGACCAAATCTGTTTCGGATTAAAGTAACCAATTTTACATAGTCCCGATCACCTGCGACAATCAAGAAATTTTTCTTTTTGCCATTAATATCAGCATCAATTGCTTCCATTATTGCATCTAAAGCTAAGCACATATCGGCTGCATTCTTAATTCTTTCAACCTCTTTACCTCCACGTTTGTAAACGCTTCTTTTTACTGGCGTATTCATTCCATCTATTCCAACAACCTGCAATTGTCTATTTAATTCAGACGGATGTTCTGAAAAATCTGCATATGCTTTCATCAAAGAGGGTCTCCCATACTTTTTAGCCTTCTCCATAATTACGTTTAAATCAGGCTCTTGCCCATATAGGTTAAGTAAGCTATATCGTAGATTTTCCAAATCGATAAACATAGCTGATTCTTGAGTCATAATCATTCCCCTCCACTATTAATCTTATGTGATTTTTAATAATCTGATATTAACACTATGTTAGCTCTTCTGCAATAAGTACTAGGGTAGTGGGTCAGTTAATCAGTAACACATACTTGACCGCAAGTATAAAAATGGATACCATATGAATTTATATTTGGAAAGTCTCAAAGATATAACAGAGCCCGTGCCATATCCCAAACTGTAATGGATGGTCTAATCAGGCGTAAAAAAGTGCTTCTTCATGTTATTACAAGTAGTATTGGAGGTCAGGAATGGCTAGGTATTTCGGCAAATTGCTCAGAATCAATCTCTCCACAGGCAAGATCAACACAGAGCCTGTCGATGAACAAGTGCAAATGGACTTCATAGGTGGACGTGGCTTCGGAATCAACTATCTCTATCGAGAACTGAGTCCTGGAATTGATCCACTTAGTGAGGATAATAAACTACTGCTTGCTACCGGAGTACTGGCCGGAACGTCGGCCCAATCGGTATCCAGGTGGATGGCCTGTACGAAAAGCCCATTAACCGGTGCATTTGCTCGGGCAGTCAGTGGAGGGGACTTTGGCGCCTGGTTAAAATTTGCTGGTTATGAATTTATTATCCTGGAGGGCAAAGCAGAAAAGCCGGTCTATGTCCACTTAACCAGCGATAACTGTCGGATCCATGATGCCAGTGAAATATGGGGCAAAGACACCAAGGAAACGCAAGAATGGCTGAGTCAGCACCATGGTAAAGACACCCGGGTGGCATGCATTGGCCGGGCAGGTGAAAACCTGGTCAGGTATGCTGCCATTGTTACCGGCAGGAGGACTGCCAGCCGCTGTGGTGTTGGCACTGTGATGGGATCTAAAAATCTGAAGGCAATATCCATCACCACACAGCGTAACTTACACCTACATGATGCCGATACTTTTAAACAACTGGTCAAACAGCAAATCGGCTTTTGCCAAGCCAACAAGCGCTTTCATAGCCATAGAGAAATGGGGACAACCGAGACACAGGACCGCACGAACAATCTTGGTATATATCCGGTCATGAATTTTCGCTACGGACAACAGAATGATCGGGAGAAAATAGCCGGCGAAGAGTATTTGAGGTTCAGGATAGGAGATTTCGGCTGCTATAGCTGTATGGCAAGGTGTGGCAAGATTCACCATGTTCCCTCTGGTCCCTACGCCAAAGCTTTAAGTGAAGGACCGGAATATGAAACTATCTGGGTGTTTACCGGCCCGATTGACAACACCAATCTCGAGTCGACTATAGCCGCAGATCAGATGTGTGATGATCTCGGATTGGATACTATCAGCACAGGGAACTGTATCGGTTTCACCTATGAACTTTATGAAAAGGGCATCCTTACCAAACAGGATACCGATGGGCTGGAACTCAGCTATGGGAACCACTCAGCAATGATAGCTCTCATTAAGAAGATAGCACAGCGAGAGGGCATAGGAAATTTACTTGCCGATGGTACAATGAGAGCAGCAGCCAGCATAGGCAACGGGGCCGAAGCCTATGCTATTCACGTCAAAGGAATGGAACTGCCCGGCTACGAACCACGAGGGGCAAAGTCCCAGGGTTTTAACTATGCTACCTCCAATATAGGAGCCAGCCATTGTTATGGATATGCGGGTCAGGAAGTTTTCGGTAACGTCATACCCAGAGAGGTCAACCGCTTTTCCGAAGAGGAAAATGCGGATATAGTAGTTTACAATCAGAACATGACCGCTATGAGCGAAGTAGGCATCGTCTGCGGTTTCGCCAGGGGATGGGGATGGTACAATGACCTGTTTAGCAAGATGCTTTTTACTGCCACCGGAATCGACCAGTTTGCCGATTACGACTACGTGTGGAAGGTAGGAGAAAGGATTGTTAACATGGAACGAGCATTTAATGTGCGCGAGGGCTTTCGGCGTACACATGATACTCTTCCACAGAGGATGCTCAGAGAACCACTCCATACCCGAGGTGCTCCGGGAGAAGGTGAGATTGTGCGGTCCCTGGACAAGTTTCTAGACCAATACTATCTGACTCGAGGATGGACAACCCAGGGTATACCTAGTCCCCAAAAACTGAATGAGTTGAACCTTAACTATGTTCTGAAAGACATGCCTGATTAAACCAGGTCCTATATTGGCCAGACGAAAGTTTACAGTAAAATCCCGGTGTGGTTTTTCTCAGGATATAGAGCGTATCTAATTTGCATTGATTATTTGTCATCCTCTATTCTCTTATGATATATTGGTTACTATAATATAGTTAACCGCTAGGGGTGCTCAGGCATAGACCTGAGACTGAGACTCCGCCAGATCGGAGAACCCTCGGAACCTGATCTTGGTAATTCGAGCGTAGGGAAGCGGTATCGAACCAAGGGTTCAATGCTATCTAGCGAGGCTCTTGGTTTTTTTGTTTTGGAGGGTGAAATGACTCAACTGGAATTTGCAAAGCAAGGTATCGTAACACCTCAAATAAAACAGGTCGTACGACAGGAAAATATTGTTGAAGAGGTTATCTTACAATATATAGCTGATGGCAAAATTGTTGTTCCGGCGAATATCAATCATGTTAACCTCGTTCCCTGCGGCATAGGTAAAGGTCTTACCATAAAGGTTAACGCAAACCTTGGCACGTCGTCTGACTATGGGACTATTGACAGCGAGCTGGAAAAGCTTCATACAGCCATTAATTTCGGTGCCAGCGCAGTTATGGATTTGAGTACAGGAGGGAATATTACCGATATCCGTCGAGCGATTATTGCTGCAAGTACCGTGCCTGTTGGTACCGTACCTATATATCAGGTTGGGATCGAGGCTATCGAACGGTATGGTGCAATAGTAAACATGGACATCGATGAAATTTTTAATGTTATCGAGAAGCAAGCCGAAGATGGTGTTGATTTCATGACTCTACACTGCGGCGTTACTCAGGCAGCGATTGCCCGGCTGAAACGTCAGCGCAGACTAACGGACGTAGTATCTCGTGGCGGCGCCTTTCTGATTGCCTGGATGCTGCATAACGATAGAGAAAACCCCCTCTATGAATATTATAATCGCCTTCTTGATGTGGCACGCAAGTTTGATATAACACTCAGTCTAGGTGATGGTATGCGTCCGGGAAGTCTGGCTGATGCAACTGACCGGGCCCAAGTTGAAGAATTGATTATCCTTGGTGAACTGGTAGAACAAGCTTGGGAAGCTGGCGTTCAAGTAATGGTAGAAGGCCCAGGACATATACCACTAGACCAAATCGCTACTAATATTCAGTTAGAAAAGAGTCTTTGTCATGGAGCACCTTTTTATGTTCTTGGCCCCCTGGTAACCGATATTGCTGCAGGTTATGACCATATAACAGGGGCCATTGGCGGTGCTATTGCGGGCTTCGCCGGAGCTGATTTTCTGTGCTATGTTACCCCGGCAGAGCACCTCTCACTTCCTGATACCGATGATGTAAAAGTGGGAGTTATAGCATCACGTATCGCCGCTCATGCTGCTGATATTGCCAGAAACGTAAAACTGTCGGGCGAATGGGATAGAAAAATGTCAATTGCCAGAAAAAACCTGGACTGGGAAACCCAGACTGAGCTATCGCTTGACCCGGAAAAAGTCAGGAAGGTACATGGTAAATATACTACCCGTGGTCCAGCTTGTAGTATGTGCGGTGATTATTGTGCAATGGCACTGGTAGAGAAATACCTGGGGATTTCAGCAACAAGGTGCTAATTCCGGAGTAACAGCCAGCAATGAAAGCAGAGATTATCTCTATTGGTACTGAACTTCTTCTGGGAGAAATTACGAATACCAATGCCACCTTCCTTGCCAGTCAGCTACCCTCACTGGGGATCGATCTCCACCACATATCTACAGTCGGAGACAATCAACAGAGGCTTGTGAGTACTCTCGAGCAAGCCTGGCAAAGATCAGACCTTATTATTACTACAGGCGGCCTGGGCCCTACCCAAGATGATATTACCCGTGAAGCTATCGCAGAATTGCTTCATGAAGAGATTACGATTGACTCAGCCCTGGTCAAGAACTTACAGGAGCTCTTTTGTTTTCGCAGATTAGAGATGCCACCAAGTAACATCAAGCAGGCATCGATAATTCCCTCTGTACAGATAATCCCAAATCCCAGAGGCACAGCACCTGGCTGGCAAATTGAAAGGGACGGCCGATTAATCGTTGCTATGCCTGGACCACCGCGTGAGATGCAATTTATGTGGTCGAACGAGATAGTACCCAAACTGAAACAGAAAGTCAGGTCAAGTGTCATTGTGTCAAAAACTTTAAAAATTTTCGGTGTAGGAGAAGCTAAAGTAGATGAACTGGTAAGTCCCTTTCTCTCAACCAGCAATCCAACATTAGCTACCTACGCTAAGTCTGATGGGATTCACCTGCGCATTACAGCCAAGGCTCGCCACAGAGGAGAGACAGAAGCTTTGATTGCCCAACGAGAAGCCGAGATCAGGACCGTCCTTAATGGTTACATCTGGGGGACAGATTCTGAGACACTGGAGAGCGCTGTTGGAGAGCTACTTGCCGCCAGGGGACTAAGTCTAGCCGTAATGGAATCAGACACTGGAGGTCTTCTAACCAATATCATTACTAACATTCCAGAAAGCCTAATTTATTTCAAGGGGGGCTTGATTGCATATTCCAATGAAGCTAAAATAGCCTTCGGCATTAATGGAGAGATTATTTCCCGCTACGGCGCTATCAGTGTTGAGATGGCTGAGGCCATGGCATCAATTGCTCGAAAGAAGCTGGGGGCTGATATCGGCATTGGTATTGCTGGAGTTATGGGTACAACTAAGGTCCAGGACAAACCAATCGGCAGCGTATTCATCGGTATAGATGATAGAGAAACCATATACAGATTTGTTCAAAATTTTCCAGGCCAACATATTCAGATAAAGCAAAGGGCCATCACGTCGGCACTCTTCGAGCTAAGGAAAATCTTGATTTATGGAGGAACTCATGCACCTCATAATTGACGGTTATGGAAGTGATTCAAAAATCCTGCAGGACGAGGACTTTCTTCGCCAATTGCTCGACTCATTTCCTTCCCTAATCGGAATGACTAAGATTTCCGATCCTTTTGTATTTAAGTATGTTGGGGATGAACCTGATGAATGGGGTATCTCTGGATTTGTTTTCATCGCCGAAAGCCATATTAGTATCCATACCTTTGTTGAGCGATTTTATGTTAACATTGACGTCTTCTCATGCCGAGATTTCGATACAGAGCAGGCCATTAAGCATTTTAAAGAAAAATTTATGCTAACCAAATTCAAAAGTTATCTAATAAACAGGGACTGGAATAGTAGGGACATGGCAGAAGCTAACAAGATAACTCAGCTTAACTCGATATGAAAAACATAGAAAATTTTTTTTCTCCACCTCATAATTTTGCTGGTTTGTCATCCCCCTATACCGATTTGGAAACTGCTAAGGTCGCAATCTTACCTGTTCCTTATGATAGCACTGCTGAGTGGCACTGTGGTACACGTGAAGGCCCACGCGCCATTATTGATTCCTCACAATACCTTGAATTATATGACCTGGAACTCGGTCAAGAGATACACAAAGTAGGAATTCATACGCTACCCGCGATACAGCCTGTATTAAGCAGTCCCGAGGAAATGGTCCAACGGGTCTACCAGGTAGCTAAAGAATTGATCCAAAGAGCTAAGTTGGTGGTAATGTTGGGTGGAGAGCATTCGCTCAGTCTGGGATTGGTTAGAGCTTTTAAAGAAAAATATAATGATCTCTGTGTGTTGCAGTTGGATGCCCATGCCGACCTTCGCAACGAATATTCCGGGACAAAATATAGTCATGCCTGTACTATGCGGCGTATTCTTGAGCACTGCCCTATCACTCAAGTTGGAATACGTAGCCTGAGCTTGGAAGAGCAACAATTTCTAAGTCAGAACAAGATGCAGCCATTCTATGGCTCAATGCTAAATTCAAATTCAGCATTTCTACAGCAGATTATAGATTCGCTGACTGATAATGTCTATGTAACCATCGATCTGGATGTTTTCGATCCCTCAATTATGCAGGCAGTTGGCACTCCTGAACCCGATGGTATGCAATGGACCGATGTCTTACATTTATTAAAGTTAGTCACGGCACAAAAGCATGTCGTTAGTTTCGACCTGATGGAGCTGTGTCCCAGCATGGGGACCGACTCTTGCACTTTTTTGGCAGCCAAACTAACATATAAGCTTATAGGTTACATTACGCAATAAGAAACAAAAATGAGAAGCAGCCTAAGTCTAGGTAAGATTTTTGGCATACCGGTGCGGCTGCACTTTACCTGGTTTTTTATCTTTATTCTGATTACCGCTTCACTAATAGCCTATTTGCCCGTGCCGGGGACATATGTGTTATGGTACCGGATCATTTTCGGAATAATAGCCAGTCTGCTCTTCTTTATCTCAATACTTGCCCATGAGCTGGCCCATAGTCTGGTAGCCATCAAAAATAATATTCCCGTAAAAGGAATCACCCTTTTTGTCTTCGGTGGCGTATCCCATATCACTAAGGAGGCAAGTCGCCCGACCATTGAAATACTAACAGCCATAATTGGCCCACTGGTCAGTGTGGCAATAGCTGGTATGTTCCTCGGAGTCTACCTTTTATTAACAGAGGTAAATGCAGTACTGGCTACTGTAGCACAATGGTTAGCCTATATTAATACATTAATGGCTATGTTCAACCTGATTCCCGGTTTTCCGCTGGATGGCGGCAGAGTATTTCGTTCACTTATCTGGTTAAATACTGGTGACTATATCAAGGCAACACGCATTGCGACAATATCGGGTCGAATTATCGGCTATATTTTCATCGCTGGTGGAATCATAACAATGTTCATTCTGTTACGCCAAGATAACGATGCATGGTTTGCCGGACTGTGGCTAGCTTTTATAGGATGGTTTCTGGAAACCTCGGCTACAATCAGCTATCGCGATGCATTATTACGTGATGCGCTCTCTGGCTTAACTATTAGAGATATTATGAGTGCAGACTTCCCCGTCATCTCCCATGGGATTACTCTTAATGAGCTGGTCCAGAACCACATGTTGCCCACCGGACACCGCTGGTTCGTTGTAGCCACGGATGGCAAGCTGGAAGGGATTACAACCATACAAGATATAAAAAAAGTACCCAGAAACCGCTGGAGTACTACCTCAATAAAAGAAATAATGACCCCAAGCAAAACATTAATTACAGCCAATCCTGACCAGGATGCCTTGAGTCTACTTGAAACAATAGTGGAAAGAAATATCAATCAGGTCCCGGTCATAGAAGAAGGAAAGGTAATCGGCACGATAGCTCAGGACAGCTTAATGCGCCTTCCACAAATCCGCTCTGATCTTAAACTGTAAAAGCATATCCACATTTTAAAGTACCTTTATCCCAGTTCACCATCCAATACATACAGCTTGCCATATGCTAATCAATCTTCAGTCATAAGTTATAGTACTTTTTTGCCATATTTAATATTACTATTAGGCTATTTACTCTAGCTATCAAAGGTAAGATACTGGAGTTAAGCTCCTACTATTAGGTCCATGGTAGAGCCAAATAACTGGCTATGATATGTGAAGCAGGCAAATAATAAGTTATATAAGGTGAAGCAATACGATTCGCTGGATACTACCGATGCTTGGAGTGAAATCTCCCAATTTCCAGTGGAGAGGGACGGCAAATTAGGGAGCTAGCCGTAATGGAATACCCATGCAAATAGAGCATCCTCAAGCAATGAAAATGAGAAAGCAAATCACAAAATTCTTATGTGTTGCATTACAATTTTTGCTGGCAGGAGCAATAATTGGACTGCCAACAAGCAACAACTTACAGTCCAGCATTGCTTCAGCAGCCTCTCCGGATAAATACCGTACTGCTTTCGAAATCTATACAGCACAGCCAGATGATGCCGCAACAAACCTGTTAGCAACCAGTTTTCGATTCCCGATAAATGGAGACTGGCAAGTTGCTTCTGATTTCGGAGATACGACAGATTCCGGAATTCATCTGGGTGAAGACGCCTCAATGCCTGAGGGAACCGGGGTATATGCCTCAGCAGAGGGAATAGTGAAATTTGCAGGTCAAGCCAGTGGCTATGGACAAGCTGTCATTATAGAACATGACACCGGAAATGAACAGGTCTGTACAGTTTATGGTCATCTAAATTTAAAACTGGGGCTTCAAGTAAGTCCACGTCAGGAAGTCTCAAAGGGCCAGATTATCGGTTATGTAGCCTCCAATGATGAGAATGAAGATGTTAAAACATGGAGTCCACATATCCATTTCGGTATCCGTAAAGGTGCCTATCAAACAAACTGGGGCTACGATGGATATGACCCCCCAGGGAATATCGAAGAATGGTATGATCCGACTGATTTCATAAACCGCCATCAAGAGCCTCAGGATAAATCTCTGGTCAGTCCTTCTAATGGTCCATACCAGGATAGAATATTTTGGCTTCAAAACAACAAGCTTTACTGGATAACAGAATCAATAAACAACGACAGCAATCTGGAAGCTACTATTGATGGAATGGCTTCACTGCCCGGTTGGGACTGGGATCAAATAGTTAATTCCTCTTCAGCCCTCCTGGAATCATACAGCGGGTGGCCAGACGGCATAGCTCGATTTATAACCACAGGTTCCGAATCAAATGGATTATTAATCCGTAACGATGGAAATGAAGCTGCCTATCTATTAAGAGATGGCACAAAGTTATTGCTGCCGGATCAGACAGCAATTGAATATGCTGGCTATGACATTAAAGATGTAATACACGTCACTGAGACTATTTACTACCTTTTTTCTGAAGTAATAGACAATGCTCAAGAAATTGATAAACCAGATGAAGTAATTGTTGGTCCCGGGAAATCCTTCACCATCTGGCTCGAGATAAAAAATACCGGGACAGCACCATGGTCAGAGAAGCTCCAATATTATCTGGGCTGGCAATCAGGACTCGAACCATTTCCCGATTCTGAATCTTTTCAAAAGATCGCTCTCGCAGCAAGCGACAATATCACGCCTGGAATGACCAAGCGTTGGAGTATAGAAGAAGTAACAGCGCCTATTGATCCTGGAACTTATACTATCGTCTGGCAAATGATGAGAGATAAAATTCACTGGTTTGGTGATGTAATACCCATGCAAATAACAGTTGGCCAACCTAACTTCCCCCCGAATATACCATCCACGCCTTCGGGGCCTGGTTCCGGGGAAATCAATATTCCCTACACATATTCCACGTCAGCTACTGATCCGGACAATGAAAAAGTTAAATACATATTCGATTGGGGGGATGGTACAACCCTGGAAACCGATTATATAAGCTCAAGCACATCTATCAGCAAGTCCTATAGCTGGCAGAATCCAGGAATCTATAATGTCCGGGTTGCAGCTATAGATACTCATTCAAGTACCTCGGATTGGTCCAGCCCCACTACAGTTACCATAAGTAAACCATCGAATCATCCCCCATACACTCCATCTATACCTGCCGGACCAGGTCTTGGATATATTGGTATTCCTGCTACTTATACTACATCGGCATTAGATATGGACGGTGATCAGATAAAATATACTTTTTATTGGGCTGATGGCAATACTTCTGAAACTAGTTATGCAAATCCAGGCACAATTGCCAAGGAGTCTCATATCTGGGATAACCCTGGAACCTATCACATCCGTGTTATGGCTACAGACAGCAGGTCAGCAATCTCTAACTGGTCCAACGATAAGATTGTAACAATCGTTTCACCACCAAGCGTTCCGTCCACACCCTCCGGACCAAATTCCGGATTTACAGACACATCCTATACCTATTCCACCTTAGCTTCAGCTATAAATCCAGATGGTAATCAGGTCAAGTATATCTTCGACTGGGGAGATGGCACCACTTCAGAGACCAAGTTTTTAGATTCTGGTATATTCGCCAGCGAATCGCATGGCTGGAGTAAACCAGGAAATTATACGGTAAAAACAAAGGCAATCGATAGAAGTAATGCTGCCTCTGAATGGTCCGATGGCCTTGATGTTACCATATTCTCTCAACCGACATCATCACCCTCGACACCAACCCTCTCCTCTCCAGAAGATGAAGCAATAGTCTTCGGTACACCCATCATCTCTACCTTATCCGATACCTACAGTATCGACTTCACATGGGAAGCTTCGGATAATGCAACCAAATATTTCCTGGAAGTAAACAGCAGCTCTTCCTGGGAAAGCGACAATCGCAAATATTACTCGGAAGTACGTGACACTACCCAGACAGTTTCAGATTTTACTAATAACGGCACCACATATTACTGGCATGTAAGGAGCGGCAATAATATGGGCTGGAGTGCATGGTCCTCCAGCCGGAGCTTTGATAATGCCGGTACTCCATCCATACCAACTCTTTCGTTACCCACTAATAATGATATTGTTTCCGATACATCGGTTACTTTCGAATGGTCAACTGCAAATGGTGCAGATCGCTATTGGTTGGAAGTAAATACAGATCCCACATGGAATGAAAAAACGTGTAAATTTCTTGACATCGTGGGTAATGTAACCGAATATGAGGACATGGGCTATAAGAACGATAACACCACATATTACTGGCGAGTTAGAGCAGGCAACAATGCTGAGTGGGGGGCCTGGTCTTCAGGCCGATGTTTTGTCAATTCAGCTCCATTACTTTCTTCACCTGAAGAAAATGAGAATGTCCCTGGCAACACAATCACATTCAATTGGACAGCTTTAAGTGGAGCAACCAAGTACTTATTAGAAGTAAATGAAGACCCTGATTTCGATCCAGAAAAAAGGAAATTTTTTGATAATGTAGGTAATACTACGGAATACGATGACACAGGTTACCCCAATGACGGCACCAAGTATTACTGGCGAATGAGAGCCGGCAACGAGTCCGGCTGGATCTCACGGTCTGAAAGCCGAAGCTTTACCAATACCCAACTGGAAAAGCCAGCAGCCCCTACTCTTACCTCCCCGACAGATGGTATCACCGTTTCCGGTTCAACCCTCACCTTTAAGTGGTCGGCCGAAACAAGGGCAACGTATTACCTGCTAGAAGTAAATAAAGACCTAAATTGGGCCAAAGCTACAAGGAAATTTTTTGGTAATGTTGGCGACGTCACACAATACGAGGACACAAACTACCCCAATGACGGTACCACGTATTACTGGCGAGTCAGGGCCGGTAATGAGTCCGGATTGAGTGCACCGTCCGAAAGCCAAAGCTTTGTCAACTTTAGCAATAAATCACCGACTCTGTCTTCTCCATCCGACGAAGATGTAGTTTCCGGTACATCCATCATGTTTAAATGGAGTGCTTCATCTGGTGCAGAGCATTACTTACTGGAGATAAATAGCAGTTCATCATGGGAAGCTAAGAACAGGAAATTCCGTGACGTAGTGGGCAATGTCCTGTCTCAAACAGTTACCGACTTTCCCAATGATGGGACTACATATTACTGGCGAGTTAAAGCCGGTAAAGATGCTGCCTGGAGCGCCTGGTCTGACACTCGTAGCCTGGTCAACGGAAGCGTTGGAACAGTCACCGCTCCAACACTTACATCTCCAGCAGATAATGATTCGGTTTCCGGTACTTCAGTCACTTTTAAGTGGTCTTCTCAAACGAATGCTACTCAGTACTGGCTGGAAGTAAATACTGATCATGTATCCTGGGGAAGAAAAACAAGAAAGTTTTTTGGTAATGTGGGCAATAATACCAGTTATAACGATAAAGGCTATCCCAACGATGGTACCGTATATTACTGGCGGGCTAGAGCCGGCAATGACGGGGGATGGAGTCCTTTCTCTTCAAGCCAGAGCTTTACAAATTGGTGATAGTATAGCCAATACGAACCTTCGCTTCCTCTTCCACATAGAAATGAATTGACTATCGAAATCATTGTAAAAGCACTATTATCAATTGCTGCAATATTATGTTCATACTTAATATCCAATTTCCCCGATAGAATATATCCACAACAAACTCTTGACAAATAACTTGGATTTGTTCATTATTAGGCAGTCAACGATAATGCTCCCAAAAAGAATGGAACGCCTTTCCCGGGATAGTTAATTTGCCTTATTACTGAATTACTAAGTGTATAGTAATATCCCAAGATCGTACCATTTTCTATACTACAATTATGATTAGTCATAGCCGGGGAAGTGATTTGATTAATTGTACGAGATGATGAGATATATAATAAGGGTACCTAAGGTTGCCGGTATTATAAGGTAAAAAATACTTCGCTACCGGGATTATCCTTCGATACATAGCAGAATAGTGTGTAGTAACTGTTGCTGGCCACAGGAGAAACACTCATCAGAAAAAGCAAAAATCGTTTTATAGTATCCTGCAGTTTAAGCTTATTTCCCGTGTCCAGTATCTCTATATTACTGATATTCTAATAATAAACAAGCAGAAGCAGAAACGAGCACAGACGAACTGAGCGATAGTATTCACCAAGTAGAAGGAGATCAAGCTATGGAAAAGAAGTTCTGGAGTGAAGTAGAGACTTTATCAAGAGCTGAGCTTCACGAGCTTCAGCTCGAAAGACTTAAAGAACAAGTCAAGTATCTTAATAACAACTCTACTTATTACCATAGGACTTTTAAAGAGAACAAGATAACTCCGGAAGATTTCAAAAGCCTGGACGATCTGAAAAGGATACCATTCTTAGATAAATATATGGTCGGAGAAAGCCAGGAAAGACACCCTCCATTTGGCGAGTTTCTCTCCGTGCCAGAAAGAGATATCGTTAAATATTTCAGGACCAGTGGTACTACCTTGCATCCACGCAATTTTTGCTATACGTATAATGACTGGTGGAATATTACTTGTGAGGTTCTGGCCAGGATGAAATATGCGATCGGCGTAAGGGCCGAAGACAGGGCATTCATCGCCTTTCCTTACAGCACATTTATCGCGCTGTGGACGGCACACTACGCCTGTGAAAAAATCGGCTGCATGGTCATCCCGGGCGGTGGAATCTCCACCCGGGAAAGACTGCATCTGATGAGAGATATGAAAGTCACGCACTTACATGCTACCCCAACATATGCCTATCGTTTAGCGAATGTAGCTGAAGAAGAGGGCATTGATATCAGGTCAATTCCGTTAAAGACTATCCAAACTGGAGGGGAACCTTTAGCCGCAGTACCTGGTTCAAGGAAGAGGCTGGAAGAGATATGGCAAGCAAAAGTCTACGATGAATACGGAGCAAACGAGGCTTTATGTCTGGTTGGTGGGGAATGTGCCGAACAAAACGGAATTCACGTTTGTGAAGATTTTCTCATTGCAGAAATATTAAACGATGATGGAGAACAGGTTGCACCGGGCGAGGCAGGGGAACTTGTAATATCCAATATACTTACCAAAAGCATGCCACTCCTCCGAGCCAGGATAGGTGATGTAGTAACATACACTGACGAGCCTTGCCCTTGCGGACGACAGACGATGAGGATCAAAGTTATCGGCAGAGCAGACGACATGATACTAATAAAAGGCACTAACGTTTTTCCAACAACAGTAGAGGAGATGGTTAAGAGATGCACTGAGCTTAGTAGCGAATTTATGATAGTGATAGATGAAATTGACGGAGTCTATGAATTAATTATTCAGGTTGAGCCCGGCAAACGCGAAGGATTCACTCCAGACGAAGAAGAACAGGTGAAAAAGAAACTGGTAGAAATGATGAGGGAGAACCTGCGATTAAGGCCGGTGGTGCAAGTTATGGATCCAGGCTCACTACCAAGATTTGAGGTCAAATCTAAAAGAGTCATTGATAAAAGGCCCAGGGATGATTAACATACGTGACAAGAGCAGGCAAACTGGTTCGAACTCGCCGGAGATTGCCTTAGCATTACAGCGAATGTAAATCATAGAGAATACGTTTTAATCGATCGATAGATATAAGCTCGCCTAGTTGATCACAGAATCGTCTATTTACTTCACGACACCGATCACTTCCCACTTATAAACAGATTAATGTTTGTCCTGATAGAGAAGCTTAGTGCCCACAGGTAAAGCTAATATACGCTGTGCACTTCAAGCAGTATCGCGGTCAGTGATAAACTGAGGCTTACTAAATTACTATAGGAATGGTAAAATAAGTCCATAACAGATGGTAGTATAAAGAGGTGGAAAATCAATGAAAGATAACTTACTTGTGGCAATGACTGATTTGAACGAAGAAGAAGCGTTAAAAATATTGAACAAGAGACTGGACATGGGCGAAGACCCTCATAAAATTTTAGAGATTGCCAGAGCTGCCATGGAAATAGTTGGAAGCCGTTTTGCGAGTGGAGAATATTTTATCCCGGACCTTATATATTCAGGTGAGATTCTGAAAGAGATAACTGCAATGGTCAAGCCAAAACTAACACAAGATACAGATATAAAACGTGTGGGTAAGTTTATTCTCGGTACCGTAGCCGGTGACATACACGACATAGGCAAAGATATTGTTGCGTTTATGCTTGATGTCAATGGTTTCGAAGTCTATGACCTTGGTATCGATGTCCCGGTACAAAATTTTGTTGACAAAATAAAGGAAACCGAAGCAGGCATTGTGGGACTAAGTGGATTTCTCACATTAGCCTTTGACTCTATGAAGGAAACGGTCGAAGCAATAAAGACTGCCGGTTTGCGCGATAAAGTAAAGATTATGATTGGTGGTGGTCAGATTGATGATGAAATAAGAAAGTACACCGGCGCTGACGCCTACCGCCCGGACGCGGTATCAGGCGTATTGCTAGCCAAAGAATGGTTAGGAGTCAAGTAAAAGTGGAAAAGAGGTCTGCACAACTATATAGGGAAAGAGAAAAAAGGGTAAACGATGCTATCCAGTTGAAAATACCGGATAGAGTCCCAATTGTGATAGCCTTCAGTTATTTCCCAGCAAAGTATGCCGGGATTACCTGTGAAGACGCCTTCTATAGTTCTGAAAAATGGAAAATGGCAATGATAAAAACGATCGTCGATTTCGAGCCTGATATGTGCTTTATGACACGTCCCCTTTCGGGTGCTGCACTTGAAGCTTTCGACTTCAAGCAAATCGTTTGGCCCGGTCACGGAGTCTCTCCCGATCACACACATCAATATGTCGAAGGGGAATATATGAAGGCAGACGAATACGATGCGTTTTTAGAAGACCCTTCTGACTTTATAGTGCGAACCTTTTTACCGCGTATATCTGGAAACCTGGAGTCTCTTACAATGCTGCCGCCTTTAAGCCGATTGTTGTTTGGAGAAACAACTCTGACTGCAACAATTGGTATACCCGAACTTACCAGGGCTTTCGAGTCCCTTTTAAAAGCAAGACAGGAAGTTTTAAAGTGGAATCCCGAAATGGACTCGTTAGACGCAGAAATGGTACAATTAGGATTCCCGCCTTTTAGCCAATCAGTTACGTTCACACCTTTTGATGTAATCTCAGACCGTTTGAGGGGAATGCGCGGCTCTATGCTGGACATGTATAGACAACCCGATAAGCTTATCAAAGCTTGTGAAAAGCTATTACCTTTGACGATCCAAATGCCAATCGTATCTGCGAAGAAGCGCGGAAATCCCCGGGTCTTTATCCCACTGCATAGGGGAGCAGAGGGATTCATGTCGCCGGAACAGTTTGCGACCTTCTACTGGCCCACGCTGAAAAGGCTTATTATAGCCTTAGTGGATGAGGGCTTGACACCCTGTCCATTCTTCGAAGGTGACTACACTTCACGTCTGAAGTATCTTCTTGAATTGCCCAAAGGAAAGATTCTCGGGCATTTTGATACTTCAGATATTTTAAAAACAAAAGAGGTAGTGGGCAGCCATATATGCATCAGGGGAAATGTTCCGTCCTCACTGTTACAGACAGGTACTCCTCAGGAAGTAAAAGATTACTGCAAAAAGCTCATCGATAATGTTGGGAAAGGGGGAGGTTTTATCATGTCCCCCAGAAGCTCAATAGATGAAGCAAACCCTGAAAACATCAAGGCAATGTTTGACTTTACTAAAGAATACGGCATTTACAGCTAATATCAGATGCCGGGTAAGGTGCAGATTCCAAATTGAATTTTGTAAATGGCTGGGGATCCAGGATTCGAACCTGGCCTAACGGATCCAGAGTCCGTCGTCCTACCGCTAGACGAATCCCCAGCGTTCCTGGATTATAGCATGAGGCCATATCCACAGCAACATTTTGCTTACTACCTTATCGCTGGCCGGGCACCTACCATGCTCGACCTGGGATAAATAAGAATGATTTACCCCTAATTCCTTAGCCAATTGATGTAATGATTTCTGTTTCATCTCATCATACCTCCTTCAGGTTTCCTTTTCCCATGGTAGTCCTGCCTCATGACTACCCATTATGTAGAAGGTGAAATCCCAGTCTGCCCTTTTACAGGAGAATACTATAAAAAGTGGCATCTAGTATGCTGACGAAGGGATATGCCGGGCCAGGAGGTTTCAGGGCCCCCCCTGGATAAAGAAACAGAAGAAGAAAGCCAGGTTAGGACTGACAGTCGATGATGGCTTCTTTAGTGTGAACACGCTGGAAGCCATACAGGTAGTAATTAGGAATCTTACAGGTGTCGACCTCGACAATATCAACTCAGAGAAACAGTGGTTTAAAGAACGGTCAGAAAAGCGGTCACGGCCTCTAAAAATTAAGGGGATTCCAAACCTAGGCAAACGAAAAAAGGAAAAGATTCTAGCTTTGTGAAAAGACCAAAATGGAGTAATAGTTAGTAATCTCTTATAGATGAATGAGTTTGTTGCGAAACCTGTAAATAATCCGGCAGGTTTAATTTTGTGCACATTAAAGAATTGAGAGTTATATATTTGTTTCAAATTCTCAAAATGGCATATAAAAGATATTTCATTTATCTTGAGATGTTATATAATCTGAGGCGAAATACAAATTAACTATTTTATTTAACCTCCGTTAGTTAACCTTGGAATACCATAAAAGAAGAAGTGTACCTGGGCAAACGCTTATCAGAGTAATAAAACAGAATCCTGGTACCAATTAGGCATTTATAGAGTAAGCATCCTAACATATAAAGGAAAAATATATGAGTGGTCAAGCTCTAGCACTTATCGCTTCTCTGACCTATGCTTTTTGTGGCATTGTTATTCGAAGAGCAGTGATAAGGGTATCAGATGTAACGTCAGGCACTATAGTATCAGTTGCTATTTCGGTGCCTTTTTTCTTGATAATTTTACTTGCAACAGGGAAAATTAGAGATATCACCGGCTTCGCAGGAATAGATTACGTATGGCTATCAGCTGCAGGGATATTTACCTTCGTGATAGCGCGCTCACTCTACTTCTATAGTACTCAGCTTGTTGGAGCTAATATTACCGGTATATTGACTAGAGTCGACCCTCTCGTACCTTTTACCGTCGGCGTTAGTATTTTCGGTGAGCCATTGAGCTGGCAACTTATAACTGGAATATTTCTTATACTCATTGGAGCGACGGTAGCCGGTCTTACACCACAGAAGTCACAAAGTGATAGTAATCTTTTATCTAGAACTATGGTAAAGGCAATTTTCTTTGGTATTGGTGCCGGTTTAACAAGGGGTACAAGCACAGTTCTTATCAAGCTTGGACTGATTAGTGCCAATCTACCTATAGCCGGCGCCTTTATATCTTTTTCAGCAGCTACTATTGGCATGACCAGCTATTTATTTAGACACGATAGAAGGGATGCATTCGTGAAAATGGATGTACGAACAGTCACTTTATTCTGTATAATCGGTTTGCTTGCGAGTATTGCTCAGCTATTACGCTTTATCGCCCTCAGTAAAGCTCCCGTAAGTGTAGTTGCGCCTCTGTTTTCAACTCTTCCTATTTTTACAGTGCTCCTTTCCTTTCTGTTAAACAGGAGATTGGAATTTTTTGGAAAGACTGTGATTTTCGGAGCGATCGCAGTAGTTGCTGGTACCATACTACTCATCTAAGCATATCAAAATATACATTTGGTGAAAAATCTCTTGTATTATCAAATTTTCGGGCTATGCCAGTTATATTTAAACTGAATTTTTTATAGTGTCGGTTTATTCGGAATAAGATTGTTCTCTTTTATTGTGTTGCGAAAGTTGCAATATCACTAATATATTGTTTGTGTAAGGGAAGCAAGGTTGATATAAAGAGGAGAAGCACATCGGTTCGTCAAGATGTGCTTCCTTGGTTTGGTTGGATCGGATAGTAATAGAGCAATTAAAAGTTAGCATAAATGAACATCCATAACAATAAGCAGAAGTCCTATAAATTTTAAAATTCTTACCTGTTTTTTAAGTATTACTTTTGCATTAGAGACAACCAAGCTATAGGAATCAAGTACTACCGTATAGAGGCCTTTTTATTTCTGTAAGAATCCAGAGCAGTAGACTAGAAGCTAGTTTTCCTAATTACCCATTTTCCGTACGAGCACAGTGTTGACAAAGTCATAACCATAGAATATATTAGCCCATACCATATGAAATGAAGTTCCTTAGCAGGTAATGTAGTAATCTGATGTAAAAGGATTGGGAAATGGGGAATGATAAGAAGACAGCTAGCGATGAATATAGAAACAGAAAATTAAAGGGGTTTTTTGGAGCGAACTGGCGGAGGTGGAGCAACTATAAAGTGGTATGGGGGAGGAAGAAAAAGACAGACATCGGTATCGACAGAAAGAGAAAAGGTTGGGCTGGGCTTTGGAAGCCAGTATCTTGGAATTGGACTAAGAAAAAGAAAATAGGCGCAGCTATAGGAGCTGGTGTCATAGTAACAGCGTCTATTCTCGCTTTTCCACAGTTGACGAATCTTATGGAAGATATAATTCCATTAAAGTGGGACATTCCACAGCTTCCCGCTATACCCCAATTGAATTCCGTGACACAAAAAACAGGTGAATTTGCGCTTGAACCGCCAAAGCTTCCTGTTGCACATTTAAATCCAGAACGGCAGGCCTGGGCTTGGGAATACGACCTTGAAACTTGGAACGACCCAGAGAAGGTCAAGCTTAGGGAAGAGGAGAAAGGTTGGTACCGGTTCTGTAGGGACGAGAATAGACGTAATGGTATGGAGGCCTCGGCTAACTTATGGCAGTCTAGACTGGATGCGTGTTTCAAACGGGAAAAGTCTATGGATGATTGGAAAAAGATGAGAGCGGCTACCCAAAGCAGATACTTTAACGTTGGACAAACCAAAGAAGTAGGACGTCCTCTAGAACAAGAAAGAGTTAGTGGAAAAGATTTGCTGCAGAACACCAAAATAGAGCCTCTATCGCCAGGTGGGGGAGAAAAAGAAGAGTGCCCTTAATAGTGATGTAGTATGTTGCGCATTAATTACCGTGGTGGTTAACGCCGCTCAGGATTCTGTATTCACCTTGCTGGCTACCTTATTCTATTAAAAACAACGTCTTACTCCCACCAAAGACAAAAC
Organism: uncultured Dehalococcoidales bacterium; assembly: GCA_964596125.1. Classification (GTDB taxonomy): domain Bacteria; phylum Chloroflexota; class Dehalococcoidia; order GIF9; family UBA5629; genus CAZQRP01. The sequence goes on from CAZQRP010000025.1 coordinate 20,435, forward strand.
CGCATAAATCCTCTGAGATTATTATCAATCCACTATAGAAGAATAGAGTTTCAGAGAATATTCAAACCTGACTGACCTGGTATAGCTCTGTACCATTTCAAGGCTTTTTACACTTTAAAAAATCTGTAGTGGTATCATTTGTTTTATCCTGTGGCTAAAATGGGGATGGGGGTATTTTATTTAAAATCTGGTAGATGTATAATCAGGGCAATCACATATTGTTATATATTCAGGAGCACTTGATATGAGGGAGGCAATTATCTTATGAAGCTAAGTACAAAACAATGGTGTAAGATTCAGGAGACACTGGCAAATCTTCATTGTCCACATTGTTTCACAGCAAAAGTCAAACTTACAGAAGATGAAAAGGAAAATGCTAAGTGCGAGGATTGTGGTTGCACATTCGAATACAATCCGGATATAACTCTAACAGATTTCTAATAGGCATACACAATCAATATTTTATAACCACAGTCATTCAGATAGTACTCACCCCAACGGTGCTTTATAGAACTTCATGCTATCCTGGAAAGTAATGGACTTAGTAAATATTAGCCGTAACCTTTCTATAGTGCTCTAAACAGTCATCAAAAGTAATGCTGCGAGTCTAACGAAGTACTATACTCAAATCCTGCCAGCTTCCAAGGTGCATGATGTCCAATGTAGATAAACCTTTCCGATATAAGTTACAGGTAAATCCTCGTCTAAAGCTGTGCGCAATGCATTTAATATCCGCACGCCACTTTAGTTGTTTTATCATCTTTTTAATGCCATTACGATTAATGCCCCATACATTGTCACCAGGGTTATGATTGGTTAACCACGATTTAAGCAGGATTGCCGTACGATTGGTAAAAGGTGCTTTTCGTTGTTTGTTCCCTTTTCCCCAGATAGTGATTACAGCATCGCTCCAATTTATATCATCTGCCTTTATCGCAGCTAATTCGTTGAGTCTCATACCACTTGCCAACGGGAAACTATGCACTTATCCCTTATGTTATTAATAGCGTTAATAAGCAAACCTACCTGTTGTTCAGTCACTGCGGGCATTAACTTTTTTTCTAGCTCTGGTGAGTCTACACTTAGTATGGGATTATCCACGGTATTCAGGTTATACTCAGATTTCCTTGAATAAGACCAACCATAAAAAAACTTTAAGTGCTCTATAATACACGTGCTTATCACCATTAGTATATTGTAGTGAATCAAGGAAATGGGCTATGTCCATGCTAGTAATATGAAAACCAATCACTAGACTAGCATGATTGAGATAACCTTGATAGAATTTAATGGTTTTGAAAAATAGGCCTCATCTACGAGATTTGAGGAAATTGCTTACGAAGTTGTTCGTAAACGTAGTATCCAGAGTCCGTCGTCCTACCGCTAGACGAATCCCCAGCGTTCTTGGATTATAGCATGAGGTCATATCCACAGCAACATTTTGCTTGAGCTGGAAGTATAACCAGGAAACTTGACCAAGGAGGCAGATATGCAGGTTTTAGATTTAGACAAGTACTGTAAAAGTGCTGTAGAAGGAGGAGCTTCTCATGCCAAGCAAGTTCACCCCAGCAGTGTGGTAACAGCAACATGGGTACGTTGGAAATGTCAGTTTGGCTGCAACCATTACGGTACGAAATATTGCTGTCCTCCAGACACTCCGACGCCTGAACAAACGAAGGCAATGATCGATTGCTACCAGCGTGCTATCTTATTCCATCTTGAAGTTCCTCAAACACCAGAGTGGAAAAAATTAACCATTGAATTCTTTGAGATGTTAGTTAACCTGGAAGGTGAAATGTTTAAAGACGGATATTATAAAGCATTTGTCTTTCTGGCTGGACCATGCCATCACTGTAAGGAATGTGCCAAGCTTAAGGGAGTTCCGTGTAATTTCGGGCTTAAGGCGAGACCTTCTATGGAGGCTTGTGGCATTGATATATATCAGACAGCACGAAACAATGGCTTTTTTATTATACCTCTTAGAGAAAGGAAAGAAACGAGAAATTTATATTGTTTAATGTTAGTAGATTAATGTCAGGCATTCATAAAAGGTATTCAAGCATTCTATCAAGTCCTGTACTGTCATCAGATTTGATTGAATTGGTCTATATCAGCCCTTTCTCTTTTTCAGGACTTAAATGACTGAAGATATTACTCCTTATGCAGACTACAAGTACTATTTTGAAGGTGTCGTAAGTATCTTGAAAAATTCAGATAGTAAATTAATATCTTCTTTCGTAATAAGGACAGTAGGGAAAATTTTTTATTTATACTGACGACGGTACAATCAGTGACAGCAGAAAAATTACTGCATAGTATTTAACCTGTGTCATTTTACCCTGGAATACGATACTTGATGAAAGGCGCTACTGATAAAGAGAGGATTTATCATAGTAACGCCGAAAAACTGTTAAAATTATGAGACGTGGACTACATATCACTGGAGCCGATGAATCATACAGTGCAATATTTTAAGAGACTATCGAACATCAGACCGTCCAGTATGCGGGGATTCTATTTCGTTCTGGCTAGATGTATAATCAGGACAATAGATTATACTATAACTTACTGCATAATCTGACAATAGAATAATAGAAAAGGTAAGGTTAAACTATAATGCAGCAGGTACCGCTATGTCCCAAGTGTGGTTCGCAGCGATTTGCAGGTGAACGATTTTGCAGGGCTTGTGGCGAGATGGTTATTATCAATTGCCCTCATTGCGGTACTGAGATCAATGCCGGATTTCGATTTTGCCCAAATTGTGGTCTGGGTCTTGGCGAAGCAACAAGACAACAAATAACAGGTGTGATACCTTCTAAAAAATTGAGAGATTTAATAGGAGACCTCCATCTTATCGGTGTATCCAAGGATAGTTTGCCTTTTAAAGAACGAAACTGGTGCAATGCCTTGGGCCTTTATGTTCAATACAGAGACCTCGATAGATATACACACGGTGTAGACGGCGTATGGGTAAAAGCTGGAGGCAAATACAGGGTTAAAATCGAAGGTTGGACAGATTACGATAAGCTCTGGGAGATCAAGAAATATAAACCTGGCAATTGGGAAGCCTTGGTAAAGCCTACTCTACAGATTGTAAAATGGTTGTGCAGTTATGGAGGCCTTCGCATAGAGGACCAGGAAGAATTTAAAAGGGCAATCGAGGGATTCAGGAAAGATGGAAAACTAGAGCTTCCATAGTGTTTCTCGCTTTTACCGTGTTTGAAATCAGAGTAGGGATAGCCTTAAGAGGCAGGCTTAAAATCAATGGTGACAGATAGTTCAGGCTAAAACTGCACTACATACTCTGCAGCTCGAATGATAAGCCGATTCGAGGTGGTACTTGATAACTGGAAACTACGTTGAAGATAGTTAGTTATGGAGATATTGTTACTTACCGTTGCGTTTATTTTGCTGATTATTGCTATATTCCTTTTCTGGAGAGCGGCCAGGCAGCCCAGTCCGGCAATAGACATTAATCAGGCTTTTGTAAATGTACAGCAGGAGATAAACAGTCTGCGAAACCAGTTGAATACTAACTTGGGAACCGTAGCAACAATTACCAGCGGGATATTACACACCCAGAGTGCGACCGGCGAACGACTCAGCGAACTTTCGCAGTCCGCACAGCGCATGATAGAGATAGGGAAAGATATTGCTACTCTCCATGACATTTTAAAACCTCCTAAATTACGCGGCGTCCTCGGAGAGACTATGCTCAGCAATCTGCTCTCAATCTATCTTCCTGGCGATTCTTTTAAAATGCAATATCAATTCTCAAACGGTGTTGTCGTAGATGCAGTTATTTGGTTACCGGCGGGTATAGTACCTGTAGATGCCAAATTCCCTTTAGATAACTTTAGAAAAATGTTAGACACCGATGAGGAAGAGGCAGAAAAGCAGCACTATCGGAAAGACTTTATCAGGGATGTCAGAAAGCATGTTGATGATATCGCCAAAAAATATATCCTTCCTGATGAAGGAACATTGGACTTTGCTCTCTCATATATTCCCGCTGAAAATGTCTACTATGAAATTATTATAAAGGATACCGCAGAAGAAAGTATAGTCGACTATGCATTGTCCAAGCGGGTCATACCCGTATCCCCCAACACCTTTTATGCCCATCTACAGTCTATCGCTATAGGACTAAAAGGGCTGCGAGTTGAAAAATACGCTAAAGAAATTCTGGCAGACCTCACCCGGCTTAAGCTGGACTTCAACGGCCTACAAGAAGACTACCGCATTCTCGGAACACATATCCACAATGCCGGTCAAAAATACGGGGATGCAGAAAAAAAGTTAACACGTTTTGGTGACAGGCTTCTAAGCCTTGAAGTCCCGGCAAAAGACAATCAACTCCTTGAGGGAATTGAGCTACCCCATTTACCACAGCTTGATTCTAAGCAAGAACTGAAAGATGGTAATAGCAATGAGCTCTGAGATAGCTTCGTCATTATACAGTGAGCCCTGACTCAAACATGCAGGTCTTTTCCAGATGTTCAATTACATCCAGCGATTCTCTCCGTAACGTCCAATCGAAAGAACTATGCCAGTAGCTAAAACGGCGTAACGAGCGAAAGACGTCATTCCACTGTGTATATTTGTGAAGGTTGATTACCTGTGGCCTGGGAAAAAAGTTAATGGACAATATGTTTCTGTCTGGTAATAAAAGTATCACTTTCATTATTAAGGCCAGACGGTCAATAACATTACTATAAGCAGCTAACTTGTCAGCAATTATGATGCCTGCTATACTCGATGAGAGGTGACTGACTATGATAGATTGGCATAGCCTGCAACAAAATATAGGAGTCACCTTTCTGGATTTGTCTCTTCTGCAACAGACCTTTCTCCACTCATCCTATATCAATGAAAATCCAGAGTACCCTATTCCCAACAACGAACGACTTGAGTTTTTAGGTGATGCAGTATTGAATTTTATAGTCGCCGAAAAGATATTTAACGAGTTCCCTAGTCTCGCAGAAGGTGAATTGACCGAAATTCGCGTTTCGCTAATCCGAGAAGAGACCTTAGCTGAATTGGCAACGGAGCTCAAGCTTGGTGATTACCTCAGTCTTGGCAAAGGAGAGGAATCAACTGGTGGTCGACAAAGACAAACCAATCTCGCAGACACCTTTGAAGCTCTGATTGGAGCTATACTTTTAGATCAGGGATTAACTGCCGCAAAGGAGTTCGTTTTAAGCAGACTAAACAGTCATCTAGAGAAAATAAGAAGTGGCGGTATACGCCAGAATTATAAAGCCCAGTTGCAGGAATTCACTCAATCTGAATATAAACAATTGCCGGTCTACCACCTTGTAGGAACTACAGGACCCGACCACGATAAAAATTTCACAGTTAAAGTCATGCTTGCCGATAGAATATTAGGGACAGGCTCAGGAAAGAGTAAGAAGGCTGCTGAGATGGAAGCCGCTCGTTCAGCCTGTAAAAAGCTTATAATCGGTAAAATTCTGACTGAATAATCCAGTGTTCTCATAATGCTGGACTGAAAACCACTATTTCAGATACATCAGGCAAATGCCCCGCTTTAAATTCTGCCTCACTTACCTCTAACCTCCTGACATTCGCTTTACCTCTAACAAAGTCTTCAACACCAACTATAGGAAAATCTACCTTAGGCATTTTATAATGCATGGGAATAATAATTTTGGGTTTTAAATCATCACAGACTTGCGTAGCAGTCCTGGCATCAATAGTGAAAAAACCACCTACTGGAATAAATAATAAATCTACTTTTCCAATATTATTCACCTGCTCTCGACTAAGACCATGCCCTAAATCACCCAAATGGCAGACTCCTATACCCTCCATGGAAAAGCAAAAAACAATATTAGACCCCCTTTGTCTACCTTCCGAGTCATCATGATACGTTGCAATACCCTTGAATTGAGTCCCCTTACAATCTTTCAGTCCACTGCTCTTAATTACCTCCGGGTTTCCCGGTACCGATGAGAAAGCATTGTGATCGGCGTGGCCGTGACTTACTGTTACAACATCGGCAGCTTCATTCACAGGCGCATATTTGATGCCACCGCCAGCAGTATACGGATCTGTTATTATCCGCAATCCAGTCTCAGAAACAATCAAAAAACAAGAATGCCCCAGCCATTTTATTTTCATAACAAGCCTTCCTCAAGTTAATTTTTTGTTAGCCAAGGCCAAAACCAGGTTAACAAGGGTTCTCACGCCTACACCTGTAGCACCCTTCACTATATAGCCCTGGTCTTTATCACTGGTAAAAGTACCTGCCACATCAATATGTGACCAGGTTGTATCGTCAATAAATTCAGATAAAAACTGCGCGGCAGTAATAGCACCCCCATACCTTCCACCAGTATTTTTTATATCGGCCACCTCGCTTTTGTTCTGCTCTTTATATTCTTCATACATCGGCATTTGCCACAAACGCTCACCGGAATCAGCTCCAGCCTTGATAATTGTATCGATAAACTCCTGTACATTACCAAAAATCCCGCTGCAGATATCACCCAATGCTATCTGACAAGCACCAGTCAATGTAGCTACATCCACCAACGGTGATAGACCTCGCTTCACAGCATAGCTGAGAGCATCAGCCAGAATGAGCCGGCCTTCAGCATCTGTATTAACTACTTCTATGGTCTTGCCATTCAAAGCTTTTAAGACATCTCCTGGCTTAAGGGCTTTACCACTTGGAAGATTCTCGGTAGCCGGAATAAGCGCGGTAACATTGATGCCGGGTTTGAATTGGGCTATAGCGCTCATAGCTGCCATAACTGCTGCTCCACCTGACATATCACCCTTCATATCTTTCATAAACTCGGGCGATTTAATAGATATCCCTCCCGAGTCGAAGGTTATACCTTTACCGATAAGACCTAAGGTCTCAGAAGAAGCCTCATCACCTTTATAGCAGAGTTTTATCAATTTTGGCGGCTGCTCACTTCCTTGAGCTACTCCTAAAAGTGCTCCCATGCCTTCCTTTTCCATCTGCTCACGTTCCATTATCGCCAGGCCAAGACCATAATTTATCGCCAGTCCCTCGGCTACCCTTGCCATATCACCAGGTGTCATATAATTCGCCGGCTCATTTACTAAATCCCGGGCCAGATTAGTAGCTTCTGCCATAATTCTACCTTTGCGACAACCATCCTCCAGGTCTTTCTGTCTATCAGCATCTCTCTCCACTATCGATAGTTCTTCAACATCCTGGTACTCAGGTTCTTCTGTAAAATATTTGCGGAAGCTATAAAGCCCCATAACACCACCTTCAACGATAGCCTGCGCTGCCGTCGCAGGCTCAAATCCACCTACACCTGCACCATGGACAACAGTAGCTATCCGGTGACAATTCAATTTCTGCAATGAGCGACAGGCCTGAGCTGTTACAATACGAATTTTATCAACGGTAAACTCAGACTGTTTACCCAGGCCGGCAACAGCTACTACACCAGCAGGAATTTTACCCAGGCTATGGATAATTACCACCTCGTTGAGCTTCCCCTTGATCTCACCCTGCTGAATTAGTTTGGTAATGATTCCTTCCAGAGCCTGGTCTACAGCACTCGTTGCGCCACCAGGACGTTCAACTCCCTCAAAAAGGTTAACAACAATGGCATCAACCTGGACCTGCGTTATATTATCAATTAAAACCTTAATATCCATTTTTATCTCCTGAATAATCTCATGTTCTCTCAATAAAGGAGTACTTACAACTTTCCAGAAACAGGACTTTCCTTTATTCTATCTCACGCTATTATAGAATAATTTCGCGTCTGTTAAATAATGATGATAACAATTTTATCTATTTCAGCTCTAGAAATCATATTACTGGACAGGACAGCCGAAATCAGTAACGCAACCTCCTTAGGTTATAGCATTATGTATGTTCACTGAAATCTCAGCGGTTTATCATACGTATTATCTTGTCAATTACCAGTAGGATATCCCGAGATGTATCAACCGACAAATAATTGCGTCTGATTTTATCTACCTGTGTTTTCATCTGCCTGTAAACCTTCCAATCCGCATCGGATTTGTCCTCAAGTGTTACTCCTTTCTTTCTAGCCTCAAGCCTCTGCTGTACAATTTCGGGTGGAGCATCCACACGCACCAGTATCAATTTTGCTCCGGTTTTATCACCAATACGATAAAGGCGTTCACGATGATGCTCTGATAAATTAGTAGCGTCAAAGATGAGGGACACTCCCTTCTTTAAAAGCTCTTCTATCAGAGCGTGGCAGGCCAGAAAAAGACGAGTACTTTCAGTAGCACTGTAATCAGGAGAAGGGAATAATGTCTTACGCATGGCATCGCTTTCCAAGATATATATCGATGATTTTTCGGCTAGTTTTCGACAAAAGAACGATTTACCCGTTCCAGGCAGACCAATAACCACGATAAAAGCAGGCTTAACAACTGCTTCCGGAAGTTTATGTAAACTTCGCTTTAAGCAATCCAGGTCAGTACTAATCTGGCTTTGTGTCATATACTTTGTGAAATTATAGATTATTTGCACTATCTATGCTAATATTTTTTCTATGACCCGATACTCGTTAAATTGAATTCCTCTTACTAAGTCCCGGCATTGTACCCAATAATCTCCAAGGCTTCCATTCACATACTAAATGCTGGTTAAAGAAATTAGCCCATGCTGTATTGAGACAATCCATACGGTGATATAAAGCATGATTTGCTGGCTGGCCCCTATCTCCTGTATGCTATATTACTTGTGACATAATGCTTCGCGCATCCACAAATATACACAATGAATTGTAATAACTAATAATTTTCCACAGCTATAGAGAACATAAGGAGAAACAAACAGTGTCCGGATATTCTGACAAATTTATTTCTTTAAAAGAAGCGGCGGCATTGGTACCCGACGGAGCGCATATAGCTATCGGTGGTTTTACGATTAACCGTCCCCCCATGGCCTTTATATATGAGATAATCCGTCAAAAAAAGAAGGGGCTTCACCTTTATGGTCATTCACCAGGCGGCGCCTGGGATATTCTTATTGGTGCTGGTTGCGTTAAAAGAATAGAGGTAGCCTATGAAGCTGACGGAGCTTTCGGTACTATCGGTCCCATATTCAGGAGGGCTATTGAATTAGAAAGAATACAATGGGAAGACTACAGCAATTTTGGAATGGTCGGCCGCTTTACAGCAGGCGCTATGGGTATTCCCTTCTTTCCCATGCGGAGCCAGCTTGGCAGTGACATAGTATCCCAAGAAGGATTCAACAATACTATACGGCAAAGCGATCCCAAAATTGCAAAGAAAAAGCTACATATTATGAGCTGTCCTTTTACCGGTGATAAGATTGTACTCGTGCCAGCTATTAATGTTGACATATGTGTTTTACACGCTCAGCAGGTGACAACAAAAGGGACAGTCCGGATATATGGCCAGGACTTTGCAGATGTTCAACAAGCGCTATGTGCTGGAAAGGTCATTGTTACTTGCGAAGAAGTTGTCGAACCGGAGAGACTCAGAGCCGATCCTGAGCGTAACCAGATTCCTTTCTACAAGGTAGACCATATCATCCACACGCCATATGGTGCTCACCCATACGCCTGCTATAAATATTATGATTACGACCCGCAGCAGATACATCTCTATCACCAGTTGGCAGCAACTGATGATGGTTTCCAGAAATATCTAAACGAGTTCGTCTATGGAGTCGAAGGTTTTCAAGAATATCTGGACAATATCGGTAAAGAAAGGCTCCAGGAAATCGGTGTTAGTCCTGATCTCGGCTATAATCCGGACCTTAAAAGGAGGCCCTAAATGTCTGACAGATACTGTAATGACTATACGCAAACAGAACTGATGGCAGTTTCCGCAGCCAGGGAGGTTCGAGATGGAGAGGTTGTTTTTACAGGTACCGGGCTCCCCATGCTTGCTGGAATGCTTGCCCAGCATACTCACGCACCGCATTCCATCCTCATCTTTGAAACAGGAGTTATCGATCCTCAGTTGCTTCAATTGCCTATGGGCGTTTCAGACCCTAGATTGATGCATATGGCGGCAATGTCTGCCGGCTCATTAGAAGTTTTTTCTATTCTACAAGCCGGGGACGTAGATGTTGGTTTCCTGGGTGGTGCTCAAATAGATATATTCGGTAATATTAATTCTACAAGCGTCGGAGAGTATCATCATCCGTCAGTCCGCTTTACCGGCAGTGGAGGAGCTTGTGATATTGCTTGTTTAGCCAAACGTACTATTATCATCGCTGCACATGAAAAACGGCGTTTTCCAGACAAGGTCGACTATATAACAAGTCCCGGTTGGATTGATGGCTCTGGCGCAAGGGAGAGGGCCGGTTTACTTCGAGGTGGACCAGCCGCCGTAGTAACTACGATGGGAATTATTCGGTTTAACGAAAAAACAAAAAGGGCCTATCTGGATTCATATTTCCCCGGCTTGACACCTGAGATACTGGCAGATAATACCGGTTTTAAGCTCGACATTTCTCAAGCAGTAGAAACGGAAAAGCCAACAGAGAAGGAAATTCAGACACTAAGAGGAGTTGTCGACCCGGATGGTATCTTCTTGCGAAGATAACCTTCTGCCCGGGTATGTTGGAGTACTAGGGGTCGAATCGATATAAATAACTACCAGGTATGATACCCGCCCGTCACGGAAATAACAGCTCCCGAAATAAAGCTGGCTTTATCGCTGGCAAGAAAAACGACAGTATTAGCCACCTCCTCCGGATCACCATACCTACCCATAGGAGTTTCCTTTTTTATCTGTTCCAGGTCTTCTACCTTTATACCTGGAACACGAGGTAAAAATTCATTCCATATCACACCCGGGGCGATAGCATTGATCCGTATGTTATATTGGCCAACCTCATTGGCCACTTCCTTGGTAAAAGCGATAATTCCCGCTTTAGCACTACAATACGCAGCAGCATCCATTGTCGAACACATGTAAGCTTCAATTGAAGACATGTTTATAATAGCTCCACTCCTCTGCTTCATCATTACAGGCAGGACAGCCTGCGTACAGTGAAATGTCCCAGTAAGGTTTATTCCGATTATCATATTCCAGGTATCTTCCGACACTTCCCAGATAGGAAATACCCGATTTGTTCCAGCATTATTAACCAGTATGTCAATTCGCCCAAAGCGCTCAATAGTTTGTCGTACCATATTGTCGACCTGAGAACGGTTGCTAACGTCACACTGTACCCCAAGAGTTTCAACTGGTAAAGATGACTTCACCTCCTCAGCTAAAGCAAACGGCCTCTCAGAATGGGAATCACTAACAACAATAGAGGCCCCATTTTGAGCTAAAGCCCAGACGGCGGCCTGCCCAATGCCAGCCCCAGCCGCCCCCGTAACTATAGCCACACGACCCGACAGTTCCACAATTACCTCCTTTCGCCTTAATTACGCATTTATAGCCATCATTAGATATGAATGGAGACCAGGAATTCGTCCAGGATCATTATCTTCAGAAGTGGATCCAGTGGAAAAGTCAAACTACGAAGTACTTTGATGGCATTCTCATGGTCCGTTTTTCTAACACAGGCACAACAGTCTTCCAGAACAATGACATAGAAATCATTCTCAAATCCTTCCAAGACTGAGGAAAGCACACACGCCGTTGTACTAATACCACTGATAATAATGGTATCAACACCAATAGACCTTAGTGTCCTGTCAAGGTCAGTTTTAAAGAAGGCGCTGATTCGTCTCTTTGGTAATAGTATGTCACCCTCACATGGTTCTAATTCAGCGATAACCCGAGCTCCAGTAGTGCCTTGCAGACAATGTGGCTTCATCCTGCCCTTGAATAAAAAATCACTGGACAGGTAGCTGTCATTGGCAAAAACAACCGGGATATTTTTTTCTCTGGCGGACCTAACCAGTTTTTGTATGTTCGGTATGATTTTTCTTCCCTCTTCACCCATGCTGTGAGGAGAATCAACATCGATGTTATCTTTTAACATATCAACAACGATCACGGCTGGTTTTGTCATACGTTCTTCGCCTCCATTCTGATTCTTGAAGCTACAATAAACTCTTGAATTATAACATCTATATGCAATATTCTTGTGGGTAACGGCAAACTATTATGCATTTCTGAGAATATTGCAGTCAAATCTCGCAGAGTTGACAGCTAGCGGGCAGAAGTTTAAAATATATCGGCAACTCCGATGTAGAAGACCTCTACAATACAATTCTCCAATAAACAGATCAAGAGCTGTAATGTTTGAAGCTGTGGATGCCCAAACCCGAGTAGTATCATAATCTGGCATCCTTGAATCTCTCATCCAAGAAAGGAGGTCTGTTTGGGAACAGAATTTAAAAACATAATCTTCAAAAACTCAAGTGGTATCGCCAAGATCGTTATCGATCATCCTCCAGTTAATATACTGAATATTGCCACTATGAAGGAGATTAACGAATCGCTGAAAACCGTCCATAACGACGCAACCGTGAAGTTGCTGGTTATCAGTGGTAAAGGAAAGACCTTCTCCGGAGGGGTAGATGTAAAAGAGCATATGGGTGAGACGTGTAAAGAGATGATCAGTGTTTTTCATGGAATGTTCCGTCTTTTAGCTGCTCTCCCACAACCTACTCTGGCTGTAGTCAATGGGGCAACACTTGGCGGAGGCTGCGAACTTGCCACATTTTGTGATATGGTCATCGCATCCGAAAGTGCCAAACTGGGACAACCGGAAATAAGAGTCGGAGTTTTTCCTCCCATTGCTGCTATAATGTTCCCCCGTCTTATCGGCAGAAAAAAAGCTTTGGAACTCATGCTGACCGGTAATGTGATTGATGCACACGAAGCTTTACGCCTGGGCCTGGTGAACCAGGTAGTACCCGATGAGAAGCTGGAGGAAGCATCAAACAAGATGATACAAAAGCTTGCCAGCTTAAGCAACGTAGTCCTGCGCCTGACCAAACGGGCTACCTTTCAGGGACTGGACACTGATTTTGAAGATGTTCTACAAAAAGTTGAAGATGTATACAACAATGAGCTGATGCCTACTGAGGATGCCGAAGAGGGATTACAAGCTTTCCTGGACAAACGACCACCTGTTTGGAAAAATAAGTAGCTAATAATAATTTTCAATTTAAAAAGGAGGCACAGATGGGTAGTACACCTGGAAAAATTGAAGCATGGCAAATGGCAGAACCGGGGAAACTTGTGAAGTCCAGTCTGGATGTCCCGGAGCTAAATCCCGGTGAGGTTCTGGTTGAAATTGCCGGGTGTGGAGTTTGTCACACTGACCTAAGTTACTTCTGTCACGGCGTAAAGACAATTACACCCCCACCGCTTACCCTGGGACATGAGATAAGTGGCAAAGTAATAGCTGGTAACAGCAGCATGGTCGGAAAGGAAGTAATAATACCTGCAGTCATGCCGTGCAATAACTGTCCGATTTGCGCAGCGGGGAGGGGAAACCGTTGTCTAAATCAAAAGATGCCTGGGAACAGTCTGGGTAATATGGGTGGATTTGCCAGCCATATCGTCGTTCCCTCACAGGACCTGTGTGTTGTAGAAAAACGTGGTGATATGCCGTTGGAAAACCTGGCAGTGGTTGCCGATGCCATTACGACGCCGTACCAAGCAGCAATGAGAGGCGATATTCAGCCGGGCGATTTGACAATTGTGGTAGGTACAACCGGCGGTGTCGGCGTTTACATGACTCAAATGCTGGCAGCTCTGGGAGCAAAAACAGTAATAGGTATTGGCAGAAACCCAGAGAAGCTCGAAAGAGCCAAGCAATATGGAGCGTCCTTTGTCATCAGCTCAAAAGATAAAAGCGCAAAGGATGTTAGAGGCGAGTTCAGAGATATTTGCAAAGCCAATAACTTCCCATCGAATTATGGCTGGAAAATCTTCGAGTGCACCGGTGCAGCAGAAGGTCAGGAGATTGCCCTGGAATTGCTTTCATTCATAGGTAAACTGGTTGTGGTCGGATTTGGAACCGCGGTGAACCAATACAGCATTTCCAGATTAATGGCGTTCGATGCAGAGATTATCGGCACCTGGGGCTGCTTACCAAAATATTATCCTGTAGTACTCGACATGGTTCTCAGTGGTAAGATAGCCTTGAAGCCACTCGTTGAGACACGTCCTCTAAGCCAAATCGAGGAGGTCTTCAAGTTAGCAGACCAGGGTAAACTCATGAAGCGGGTGGTACTGACTCCCGATTTCTAGTCCGGAATGAGATAAAGGTTTACACACTTAAAAAGCAACTTCCAGTAAACCTGGCTAAAAAGAGCAGGGCTTTTAAATATTTATTAGTCCTGCTTCTTTAATTAAAATCCCTCATGATACTAAATATATTTCATACGATCACATGCATGCCATCATAGGCAAATCGGAACTTTTTATCTTTCGGTTCCAGGGCGCAGTAATCGTCATAACTCCTGTTCCAGTATTCTTCCAGATGAACGAAAATAATTTTTTTAACCTTTAGGCGTTCTGCCAGGTCCAAGGTCTGCTCAAACGTATAAAGCGTTGTTCGGGAAATGTGTTCTTTAGGATACCTGAAACCGTGCTTTAATCCCATCTCGAATATCCCCGGCTGTATGACTAAAAGATCGGCTTGTTGAACTTCAACACGATCCTCCGGGAAAGGTTTTATATCGCAGGGAGCATAAACTACTTTACGCCCCGCTTTTTCGAAGACATAAACAAAGGATAAATGGCTATCCCGTTCAACAGGAACAGCCGTAATATCAATATCTTTCACACGTATCTTATCCTGGAAAAGCATGAGTTCCAAAAAACCACTTTCTTTATAAAAATCGATCACGGGGCCATATTGAGAATGAATTCCGCCTATATTCTTACTTAGCTGTTCGGGAAGCAACAAACGGACTTGTTTTTCCCGATAGGCACGCCAGGTACGAAAATCCAGTGCAATCTGCTCTACCACCCTAAATCCCTCTATATGATCCGGATCAAGATGAGTAAAGATCAAATAATCCACGCAGCGGATATGCAGACGGTTCAACAGACTAATGATCTCCGCCGGTGTGTCGATCAGAAGGTTTATATCATGGAGAAATGCAGAAGGTCCTGCTCTGGCATATGGGACACCCTTTCTTCTGGCTTCTTGACAGACCTTGCACTGGCAAAGGGGTTTGGGGATGACCATACAGCCCCCGGAACCCAGGATAGTCCATTTCATATGATTCAAGAAAGCTGGTCCTATTTGACCTTCCTCTACTATTACACCTATTACACCATTAGTGATCGTGTTTCAGGTCACCGTCCATGGTACCCCGAACCTTCTCTCTCTCTTCGGCAAAATCAAATCCGGTCCAGATTCCGATAGAGCCGAGTATCGAGTCCTGAGGGTGAAACTGACGGAAGATTTTATAATAATAGGCTGCCTCCCGGCTATTCAGCACCGCATTGGGATTCTCCGCCTTAATACGTTCATACTCTTCTTCACTCATCTCCTGTTCAGCCAGTTTTTCTCCGAGGTCCTCACAGCCCGCTCCCTGAGTATATTGGACCTTATAACGCCATAGTATCTCGTCAGGGAGGTAATTTGTATCTTCAAATGCTTTGCGCAGAATCCATTTCTCAATCTTATCCCCTACTTTTTCTGATTCACGTATTTTAAGCTCAGGAGGTATCTTCATAGAAAGTTCAACCATAGCTACATCCAGGAAAGGTACCCTTAACTCCAAACTAAAGTACATCCCCATCCGGTCTGCTCGCTGTAGATTGATATTATGAAGATTGCCAATACATCGCCTTGCCTCTTTATTGAGCACATCCATAGGATAGTGCTTCATATAGTGATAGCCGGTGAAAAGCTCATCTGCACCTTCGCCGGTGAGCACCACTGTCACATAATCTGCGGCTAACTTGCAGGTAAAGTAGCATGGGATAGCACACCGTACCAGTGAAGGGTCATAACTTTCCAGCTTCCTGATAACAATGGGCAGCGCTTCATAATATTCTTCCTCGGTAAAAATTAATTCGTGATGTGTTGATCCAATATGCTTTGCTGCAATACGAGAGGCTTTCAGGTCATCACTTTCGTCCCCATTTTCATCGCGCATACCTACTACAAAAGTATGGAGATGAGGTATTTCATCAGCAGCGATAGCAGCTACCAGGCTGCTATCTATGCCACCACTACAGAAGGATCCCACATGGATTTCCTTGTCTGCCAGCAGTCTTTTCTTTACCGCCTGAATAAAGGTCTCGCGGATTAACTTACATGTCTCTTCTACATCCGTCAGTAGATGGTCCTGTATCTCTGGAATCTGATAATACTGTACAAATCCCTTTTTCGGGGTGTAATAGTACCCCGAAGGGAATTCGTGAACTTCATCAACACCAGCCAGTGTCATGGCACCTAGCTCAGAGGTAAAGTAAAGCTTATCCCCAACATAGCCATAATAGAGAGGTTTGATCCCGATAGGATCACGAGCTAACATAAAATCGTCACCATCAAAGATTGCAAAGGCAAACATCCCATCTAATTCTTTTACACAATCGGTCCCCATCTCACGATAAAGATGAAGAATGGTCTCAGTGTCTGACTCAGTTTTGAACTGATATTTGGAGAGGAATTTTTCTTTGAGTTCCCTAAAGTTATAGACTTCGCCGTTGCAAATGATCCCGGTCTTCCCTCCATTGGCTAAAATCGGTTGATGGCCCCTGGCTACATCGACAATAGACAGCCTCGTGTGGCCCAGAACCGTGCCATTGAAAGTATGAATTCCACGGTCATTTGGTCCTCTATGAGGCAACGCATCCAACATACGATTAATTGTAATCGTGTCTTGTATTCCAAAACAGCCTGCTATACCGCACATCTATTTAAACCTCCCCTTCGTCTAAAACTAATACTTTCTTTTATTTATTATTCCTTTATTAATAATTAATATTATATCTTAATCAGGCTTTTGCTTCCTGAAAACTGTCGAGTTTCTTAATAGCCTGAAAACCATCGGCGCAGTAAGCATCAGCCCCTATTTCCTCGGCATACTCATCCGAAACAGCAGCTCCTCCAATTAAGACCTTGACTTTGTCTCTGAGGCCATTCCCCTTTAATGCTTCAATTACCTCCCCCATCGCCAACATCGTAGTGGTTAGCAGAGCGGAAAGCCCCAAAAAATCAGCTTTGCTATCCCTTATAACCTCGACAATCTTATCTGTAGCGACATCTATTCCCAGATCGTTCACCTCATATCCGGCACCTCTGAGCAGGATAGCAACAATATTTTTCCCAATATCATGGATATCACCTTTTACTGTGGCTATAACGAATTTCCCTTTTGTTTCAATATTCGCCTTTTCGAGATGCGGTTTCAATATATCCATAGCCATACCAACCGCTTCAGCGGAAGCTAACATGTCCGGGATAAAATATTCCTTTTTAGAAAACTTCTCCCCGACAACCTGCATTCCTGCTGTCAGCCCCTGCATTATAATTGTTTCCACCGGGACATTATCATCTAAAGCTGACTGAGTTAATTCCAGTACCCCTGGTTTCCCTACTAAATCAGCCTCAATTCCCTCGTCATCCTTGGTCCTTCTTCCCTGAATAACATTTTCTTTAAGCAAAGCAATAATATCGCCACCCATTGCTCCCTCCTTTATTTATACACATTTAACCTGGGTAATACACCTGGAATCTCATTGAAAATCCTACTGGCAGTAGTCCGGTCTATATGGTCTACAGGTTTTGCCAGGAGTTCATTCATTATCTTATAAGCTAATGTCATAACATCATCCTTCTCACCATCCCCTTCAAATGGATATGGCATTGACAGTTTTCCGCTGCGCAGCATAGACCGAATATAGCTGATATACAGCTTCTGCGATGTCGCGACGACTTCCCTTATTTGTTTTAAGATTCCATCAATATCATCCTGACTGATAGTAAGCTGTCTCAGGAAAAATTTAATCCTCTCAAAATGCGCATCATCTAAAACAGCCTGGAGCAAGCAGAAAATGGAGTTTCCATCCAGCAAGCCATAGGCACAGTGGAGATATTGAGGACCACTCAAGGTAACCAATACGTCTGAAAACAATCTTTCTACTGCTGATTGCATCCCCGGTGTCTTTGAATCACAAACACCGGCAGTAGAATAACAGGGCAGTTTATAAAATCGAGCTATTTGAACGCAATCGATATTATACTGACTGGTCTCAGGAGCACTGTAGGAATCATTAAGATTATCGAGTCTTGCCCTCACCGGTACACATCCATAAAGCATGGGCGTGCCTTTATTT
The DNA here is from genome assembly GCA_964596125.1 of uncultured Dehalococcoidales bacterium. Classification (GTDB taxonomy): domain Bacteria; phylum Chloroflexota; class Dehalococcoidia; order GIF9; family UBA5629; genus CAZQRP01. The sequence goes on from CAZQRP010000025.1 coordinate 38,675, forward strand.
ACCAACTGGCCTAACGTTATTCCTGCTAAAACTTCAGCATTTATTTGGATTAAAATGCCTTCTTCTTTAATAGGTGCGGTGGTCCCGGCCTGGGGTGCCGATGATACTACAATAGGCAGCCCCCGCCTGCAAATCTCAATCAGTGTCTGAGTAGTATCCTCAACGAATTGCAGCGGGCTCTTAACCAAACAGGTGATGAAGGAAATAATGGGATTCTCCTTAAGTTCCTGTTCGCCCCCGGTTATTAGCTTCGCCAGGTTTACTACGTTGTCCAGTTGTTTCAAATTGGTCAGCCCCGTCATAACATGCTTCGTGGTATTATTTAACGAAGCGAATATTTTATTGACATCTTTGTTATCTTCCGTAATATCTTTATCCTGAATATTTACACAACGTATGAAAGCATCCAGGGTATCAAGATGTTCACATACATGAGCTGCCTGGCAAAGGTCTAAAACAGTGCCACGCCGCGGATGATATTCCGGCACCATAATTTCAACACCAGGATCAGACTTTTTAATATACGGCTGAAAATCCACATCGAGCCAGATATTACACTCAGAGCCAGATACAAAGTATACCCGCGGCTCTTCACCATTCATTACCAGGCAATTATCTTTATTCCTAGCACCTAACGTCACCGTTTTGGGAGCGCTATCGAGAGCGCTGAGAACAAGTTTTTCCGGTATTTTCACAAGCCAGCTTGGATTATCACCGGATGAAATTGAGATAACATCGGCACCATTATCATGAAATATCTCCGTAGCTTCACTATTGAAAGATATCAAGCCAGGATCATACAATATTTGCATGGAAGCATGGTGAACTTGTTGTATCTGCTCGCTGGTCATTCTTTCATAAGGAGAATGGACCAGTACTCCTTCTCTAGACACTCTATTCCTCCTAATTACATTCTCGGCGTTGCTTTAAATAACATTCTGCTTTTCAGGAAATGCTTCCGTTTTACTGAATAATATTGACTCAATCTATTCGTAAAACATCAACATTATCGGCATTAAATATTTATCCTATCATTTATCAGTCTACTATCTATGATAAAGCTTGGGTATTTTATAACGCCTATTTAAATATTCAAATGTAAAATACCAGTTGATAGTAGTCGATTGAAAGGACAATTACAGGCATGAATTTCATACATATTCTTGATTGATCAATTATCAGCATTAAACAGAGATTCCACTACTCTCACCGCATCAAATCCATCAGCGCCATAGCCGTCAGCCCCAATGCTTTGTGCAAACTCTTCTGTTACAGGCGCCCCACCGATGATGACTTTCACCGTGTCTCTGAGTCCAGATTCCGTGAGTATCTGGATGGTTTCTGTCATATGTATCATAGTACTGACCAGCAATGCTGAGAGCCCCAGGAAATGAGGCTTTTCTTCTCTAACTGCGTCCACAATGGCTTGAGGCTCAATGTCATTTCCCAAGTCCTTAACTGTATACCCTGCACCTCGAAGTAATATTGTCACGATATTCTTACCGATGTCATGAAGGTCTCCTTTTACCGTAGCCACAATTATCTTGCCTTTAGCCTTTACCCCACTACTGGCAAGATGTGGTTCAAGCATCTTCATAGCCGCTCCCACCGCCTCAGCTGAAGCCAGCATATCCGGGATGTAGTATTCCTTGACCTCAAATTTCTGCCCTACAACTTCCATCCCGGCAGTAAGTCCATTATTAATAATATCCTGTACATTAATACCCTGAGTGAGCGCCTCATCAACAAGTTCAGTAACTCCGGGTAAGCCTACCATACCTTCATCAAGGCCCTCGTCTTCCCGGGTCACCCTGCCCTGTACAACATTCTCTACTATTAGTCCTAGTATATCCTCTGCCATTGTTATACTCCCCTTATAATAATCTGTCAGCTTTGTTAATAGAACAACTAGCTGAAATCAAGTTTATTTATTCCAGTCGTTCCCGTTGGAGTCTATATTACGGTTTTTCTCATATACCCTGCAAAATTATTACCCATTTTCTAGTCCACTATAGTGCCACTTCTATGTGCTCTTATGTAACTTCTACATAAAGAGTCTTGCCCCATAAGCATATCAGCTACCTTGATACTACTCATTGTTTTAGGGTCCAGAGGATTAAGGATTGCGGCATCAAGACCAGCATAAGCAGCCATCAACAGAAATGATCTGTTAATAAGCTGTCTATTAGGTAAACCGAAGGAAATATTGCTTAATCCCATAATTGTCCTGACAGACGGATAACGTGATTTAATCTGTTCTATGGTCTTCAACGTGACCAATCCCTGATTAGAATCCACAGAGATAGGAAGTACAAGAGGATCGAAGAAGACTTGGTCCGCCCCCACACCCAAGCGTGTCAGATGAGTTATTATGAACTCACATGCTTCCAACCGTTTTTCAACTGTGTTTGGTATGCCCTCAGCTCCCATAGCCAGTGCTACTAACCAGGCATGCCGCTCCGCTGCCAATACACCTATGGATGCTAATCTCTCAGGCTCAGCGCTAACAGAGTTAATTATCAACATTTCGCCAGTGTATTTTTGTAGCGCAACCTCTATAATGCCTGGTACATCGCTATCAATGGAAAGTGGCTTATCTGAAGCTTTCTGCACTACATCCACCAACCACTCCATATCCGCAATCCGTTGTTCCTGAGAACCACGCCCCGTGCCTGCATTCACGTCAATAAAATCAGCTCCTGCAGCAGCCTGGGCAACCACCAAGCCTTCGATAAATCCCCTATTCCTACTGCCTATAGCTTCTGCGATTGACCGATTGGATGCATTAATGTTTTCTCCGATTACTAACATACTAGTTTCCTATGCCTGGTATCTCCGAGAGCACCCGCTGCCTTACATCAGGAGGTAAGCTCCATTTATGACTGGCTATAATCTCATCCACCTTTTTTGACGCTCTCTTCCAAATATCCTTGCCACCCTTAGCTACCCACTCTTCTCTGCTATCCCTATCGCTTAAAGAAGGTCGATAATGCTCGTTGCGCATGTAACGCCTCGTATGCTTGGCAGCAACAAAATTACCCCCAGGTCCAACTTCTTTGATAAGATCAAAGGCCAAAGTATCATCGTCCACCGTTATGCCCTGAACCGCTCTCATTACCATTCCCAGTATCTCATTATCTATAACATATTTTTCATAGCACACAGTCATAGCGAATTCCATAAGACCCGCAGCATCATGGATATAATTGGCACCCGCCAGCGCACATAGTAGAACTGTAAGGGCAGATTCATAACCACTCTGCGCATCCAGTATTTTGGAATCTGTCATGCCGCCGGTGGCATAGAAAGGAATTTTGTAAAACTGGGCCATCTGAGCGCCGGCCGCATTTATCAATCCCATCTCAATCGAACCCGCAAGGTACTTGAGATTAGTTAGATCGGTATTAGTAGCCACAGAGCCGAAGATAACAGGTGCCCCTGGATTTATAATCTGGGTAAGCATTACACCCAGCAGCGAGTCGACAGTCTGCATTGTTACATTGCCGGCAAGTGTCACCGGTGAAGTAGCTCCACATAAAGGTTCGGCAGGACATGCTACCGGGATACCACTCTTTACAATTGGTATCAGAAGGTCAGTATAATGCCCATCCATTTTCAAGGGGCTTATTATACAAGTTATCATTGAGATAAATGGCCGTTGGCGTAGCTTTTCAGCGGAGCCTGCAATCGTTTCAGCCATCTGAATTACCTGTTTCACGCCATCAAGTGTATAAACACCGCCCATAACATGTTTGGTGGTATTGTCCAGTCCCGCAAAGAAGCGGTTTACATCAACCTGCTCTGTAGACAACTCATTCGGATAGGTAGGCAGCAGAAAAAAATGTATATTCTCTAGACCGTCAACCAGTTTAGCTATCGTCTTCAAGTCTTCTAAAGAGGCTAACTTTTTCTCGCCAGTTTCTGGGTTATAAACATAAAGAGCAGTCCCTCCAGTTCCCGAATATACCCTCTGCCCACCTAATATTATGTCATGTTTTTCATCCTGTCCACAGAGTGTAATTTCCGATGGTGCCATGTTTATGAGTTCCATCGCTCTTTCCCGGGACATGTTCACCCGTCGTCTCTCCCAATCCACACGAGCTCCGTTGCCCTCGAAAAGCTCCAATGCTGTCTCGGAGTTTACCTCAAAGCCAACTTCCTCGATTATGCGCATAACGGTTTCATGGATTTTATGCACAGCCTCCTCAGTAAGAGGCTTATAGCTGCCACCAAGCAATCCTTTTCGAGCCATAGTACTTTACTATTACCTCCTTCCCAGGCAATCACGTTTCTTGCATGTTCTACAGGGATTATAATCATTCACATTGCTATCGGGTGAACCAATACCAATGATGCCCGATATGGATTTCTGGGGAATCATTAGAAATCCTTCGGTTAAACTGACTCCTGCTAACGTTGCGTCAACAACGCGGAAGAGTTCTTTTTGTTGCCTTATTGTCCAGTCACAATAGCCAGGGCTAAAGCGCCGGCTCGTTTCCAGTCCGTGTCTCTTGGCTATATCATCGATCCTTTCCGCTACATATTCAGCTACTTCATCAACCGCAACCGAGCCTAATGCATCCAGGACTGCTGACTGCAGAATACACCCATCGACAGCTAACTTATGGGCCATCTCCTCCAACCGGTGACCTATTGTTCCAACAAATAGAGCAACTTCACTGCAAGGCTCAAGCAGCCGAGCGATGACCTCGCTTTCAAATACGATCGAATCCCCAATAAAAGCACAGGATCGCCGAACTCCTTCAATTTCCCTGATTACATAGGAATATGATGGCTCGATAAGATTATGGACATTCTCGATATATCCCTTGATCAGAGATGAGATGCGCGCGGTCAGCTTATATTCAGCAATATATCCTAAATAGCGACATACTTTCTCGCTATTTATTTCAATATCCTCAAAATCGATCCAGTTGTTAACTGTAACCAACGCATAACCCTTTGAAAGCTCATCAGTCCCAAGTAATAAAGCAAGTAATAGACTTTGGTTTAAATAAAAGGGGTACTTAAGAAAGATAGATACTCGGTATAACGCGTAATATGGACTCAAATACTAAAGGGCACAAAATAATAGGTTTATATAAAGATTAATGAGAAAGAAATAAAAAATATCACAAACAGAAGGAGCGAATCAGTATCTATCGATGAATGAAAGGTAAACAGAAAACCCACATCTTAATCTCTCGTCCCTCTCGTGTCAGATCACCTCATTTACTCCTTATAAGATTTGTCTCTCCCTTTCAAATATACCGTTCAACATAATACCACATTATGTATATTCTGTCTAGCTCAGCTCTGTTCTAAGCTATGTAACAATTCCAGACGGTATGTTTAAATAAAGAAATCCGGGATTGATCCCGGATTTCTTTATTTCTATTGTTACGTTCTATAATGCACTATTTTTTGGGTTTAAATAATACCTGTTCGAACAGGTCGTCATCATAGATATGACCTTCAGCGATTAGCTGTCGATACTTCACAAAATCTACAACTCTTGAGCCGGTCAACTCCTCAGTGTTGAACGCATTGAAGCCTAGCCATGCTTCCATATTCATATTAGCTGCCAGCCAGTATGCGGCGTCCATTTTAGTCCTATCCCAGAAATACCTCTTCTTAACACGTATCGTTTCTATGGACTTCATCAGACAAAGAGGCATGAGATTGGTAAAAGTCCAGACCACTTTATCAATATAACCATCAAGAAGAGAAAAGTCTGTTTTAAGCTCCTTCATCATACTGGTTCCCTCTTTAAAACCAGCACCCGGTTTGGCTTCGCCATACACGATTTCACCGTTCTCAACGTATTTATCGGTGATGATTCTCGGGTCTCGCACCCATTCTCCCTTGTCGTTCTTCTTAATCGGTAACGCCTTGGTAATCAGGCCTAAGCGCTCCATTTTATAGGCGCTCCATTGCTCATTCGAAACACAATTCCATATAGCCTGTTCAATCGTTGGCAGCATCCAGGGTAAGAAGTCAGTCGAGCCTCCATCCGGTGTGGAGCCATGCCGTGTTCCAGCCTGTCCAAACATTGCAGTATCAGCGGCTATAGTCAAATCACAGGCCTGTCCGATTTCCTGTCCACCTGCGATTCTCATACCATTACAGCGACAGACCACAGGTACACGGCTCTTGAGAATACCATCTACCATCCCTGCAAAGAGGTCTATATAGTCACGATACTCTCTCGGTCTGAGGCTATAGAATTCGGCATACTCTTTCGTATTACCACCAGTGCAAAATGCGCGGTCACCAGCTGCGGTAAATATGGTTGCAACGACACTGCGGTCCATAGATGCCTTATGCATGCCGGCAATTACTCCTTTCACCATCTCAGTGGTATAGGAATTGTACTGAGCGGGATTGTTGAGAGTAATCCATGTGGTGAAAAGACCTTCAACTTTCTCTCCGGTGTTCGGGTTCACCAGAGGTTTTTTTTCAAACATTGTGCAGGGTGGTTCCGTGCCGAAATGTTCATCACTGAAAATCTGATGGTTCTTTAAAACATTGTCTCTCGGTACCCAGTCTAAAGCCACTTATCTTTACCTCCCGTTATAAATATTTCGTAGATTATATCATCATTGGATCGCTGTTTACAATTTGTGTTTGCGTAAACGAGACGTTCATTTACAATCTGAAAGCTCTGAGGTTAATACGGAGATAAACAGGAAACGGCCCGCCGCGAGGGTGAATTAAACCATTTGGCGGTCTAAGGCTGTAAATTACACCAGATATAAGGAGTTTGAAGAGGGTATTCTTTTAAGGTATGTACTTTGAAAATATAGATGTAGAAAATAAAGTGATAGTAATGAAGACAGCAGCTAAGGACAAGCTTTGTAGCTTACTTCACATCACTGAAGAATGACTACGAGAAATGACCATAGCCAGCATAGACGGGATGGGGAACTACTTCGCACCACTCTGAATGGCTTTCCTGAAAGAGGGATAATACCTGTTATAGTACTGGTAAGTGGCTTACCACGTACAGGCAAGTCTTTCTTCTACCGGAAGCTTGTCAAAAAAGCGCCATTGCTTGTTCCGCCGAAGTTATCACTGCTATTAAGAATACATAGGACAGTGATATCTGGACCTTGTAAGCATGTAATAAGCTATATTAAAATTGAATGTATCCCGTATCAGCTTTAATCATCTGCTTCCGGTCCTGTCAGCGCTTTTCGACGTCTTCTGGGCTTGCTTGACTGTGACATAGATGGTGTAGTCAGTTTCTTTTTAGCAGTTTCCCTGGCATCAATCTCAACAGGACTATTACCGAAAAAAACCTTGGTATGTGGCCAGGGAATTTCAATACCCTCCTCATCAAAAGCTTTTTTAAGCCTAAGTCGTAGTTGACCCATCACTGCCCACTGTTCCATAGGCTTAGTCTCCCCAAGTATCCGTATCTCTATGCCTGAATCACCGAGGACATCCACCCTCAGTACCTGGGGCATTGTCATAATAACCGGGGCCCACTTGGGATCTTCGGCTAGTTCCTTACCCACCCTGTTTATCACTTCAATAACACGTTCAAGGTCTTCACCATATCCTACTGCGATATTCATATTTACCCGCGCCCACTCTTTGGTGAAGTTGCTAGCAATGGCGATCTCACCGTTTGGTATACTATGGACAGTGCCATTGAGGTCTCTTAGGACAGTCCTGCGTAAACCTATTTCCTGGACGACCCCCCCCACTCCAGCAACCTCAATGTAATCTCCGACTCCGTACTGATTTTCCAGTAGAATTAGAAGTCCGTTAAAAAAATCTTTCACCAGGTTCTGTGCACCAAAGCCGACAGCGATGCCGACTATACCCATTCCAGCTAAAGCTGGAGCGATGCTTACTCCTATTTCATCAAGAATAGTAAAAGCAGTCACTATAATGATAATCACAACGCCGAATTCAATGAACACCGCACTCAACGTATCAGTCCTTTTTTGTATAGCTGTCTTAGGCCGCTTTTTCATTGTGCGTTTTAACGTTCTCTTCAATGCAATAGGTACAAAGTGACGCATCACGTAATATAGAGCGAACGCCATAGCAATAATCAATAAAATTCGCCAACCATGCTCTGAAAACCAGCTTATCACCGGTGACCAATCCATAATTGCTCTCCTTTTTGCTGGATTCTAACAGAATAGTCGCTGTTTGCCAAAGAGCCTAATACTGCCTGTAATGACACCTTGGAATAGCTGATATCAGACTACCCTGGGACTGCTTAAACGATAGTGAAGTTGGATGAGTCACTATTGCGAAAGGCGAAATTATCAACGCTCGGTGTTTATAACACCGTTTTCTAGCTTCAGGAATTGTGTTGAGGTTACTACAGAGTGTTCAGGATGCTCAGGACGTCAAAAGTAAAATTGTGAGTAATAAAAGAAAATAAAAATGCTGGATGTTATTTTTCTTATACTATGCAGGCTACGATAGTATTTGCTGGTATATATAAACTGATTACTGACCATACGCCTGGTATCAGGCACAAATTAAGTTAATCCCTCTTGGTTCAGGCACCTTGCCTTTGATAGTGTCTTAAACTGCGTTTGATTTTTTCAAACAGGCTGGTATTATCACGCATCTCGTGCATTTTTTGAACTAGTTGTAGCATTCTCTGATTGCTTTTAAGCTGTGCTTGTTCTACAGCTTCCAATCTTTCCTCTATTCTTTTTAATGTCGGTTGAAGCTGTTCAAAGTTGTAATGGAACTGACGTGCCTTGTCCAGGTCGTGGCCCAAAACACTAACCTGTTGCTCCAGCTCATTAATTAATTGCTCCTGCTGACCAAGTGATTCCGTGAGCTCTGCTTTCTGAGATTGAGTGACCTGCAGCTTTGACTGTGCTTCATCCACTGCATTTTGGTATTCCTTATCTTTTAGTTCAAACTCAAGTTGAACACTTGCCAGACAAGCAGTACAAAAAATAGATGCCCCTTTTTCTAGCTCGGTCCTGCACTGGGAGCAAACCAGGTGCTGAGACAAAGTCCGTTTCTCAGCACGGCATTCCGGACAGCGACTTGGATAGGTAAATCCTTTCCTGTTATAAAACTCCTGTTCACCTTCTGTAAACAGAAACTGTTTATTACATTCGCGGCAGAGTAATTTTATATCCGGAGAATTCGGCACCTGATTACCCCTATAACCAGATCTCGGCAGATATCATCATACGTCTAAATACTAGCATATCACAAACTATCTTTTTGGTAAATATCAGATATCCGAGACTTTTCAACTGTCTCATTACTGGTACCACGGGCAAATAACTATTGTACAACAATAGTATATAAAAAAACGATGAGCATTATAATGTTATTCATCATATTTTTCTTGTTACTACCAAAGCTTTTTTTAGATTTTTTCAGCATACCTGGGATATTCAGAATCTCCCGTGAATCCCTGAAAACCGGTCACGAAGAATATACCTGCCCATATTTTCTATCCTTTATTCGATCCCTGACATTACGACGGTAATATATGACTTCATGTTACTATTATCTCTGATATGGATTGCTCAAATTGTTATAAGTTAGGTTCTTTACAATGTAAGTAATTTCAGGCCTCAGCTTCATAAATAGTAATCCACTTTACAGTTCCATCCTCAGAACCATTTTAGCCAGATCCCAGCAGTGCTCATAAAGGTGCAGACCTTTACTGAAGGCTACTATAGACCCGTCATCAATCCCTATTTCCTTGGCCATAAACTCTTTGAGGAGCTGTAGACCGCCTAGATTCGTAGGGAAGCCACCCCAGAGATCCCAACTCCGGAAATATACTATAAAATGGAGAGCATCATCCTGAACACGGGTATCAACTATCCGGAGACACTGAGGATCATTGAGTTTGATACTATCCCGATTGCCAACAGACATACAAAGCTGGTTTGTTTCTACACCCAGTTTATAGCGCCGTATCACTTCATCTATCTGTGGAGTGAGGCATTCGCCATACGTATATTGCTCATTCTCCTTCTTATCGGATGTCATCAAATAGAGCATGTACTCCTCGATAACCTCATCGGTAGTGGGTGATGGAACCCCGCTAGGAACTGAGGGGCTCAAGGGTCTGATGCCTGGATTCTTTATCATAACAGCAACGAGGGGTATCTCTTTACGGTGAGTACCTTCGAAACTTCCCTGTTGAATTTGGTAAGTCCTTCCTTCCAGTAAAGCCTTTTGAAGACATTGAAACCAGGCATCACCCAAACCAACTGCTTCCAGTACAGTTAAATTCAGAGCGCTCAATTTCTGTCTCCTTTCTGCTTTCAATGAATGTTCGGGCCTTGCAAACAAATAGCATAACTGCTTAATAACCACAACGGGTCCGGCAGTTACTTTATTGTTATCCCTTCTTCACCCGACTCACTCATTCTATAGTGACCATTGTACCAATAATGGAAACTGCACCTTCTTCATTTAAATATATGTATAATACCTATATAACAGATTTCTATCAAGAAAAACTTCCATAATTTAACCGGCGAAAATGGAGGTATGAGCGAAACTCCAACTTTATTTTAATTTAGCTATCCTCTTTATAATTGCATTTCGTATCACTTCGCCAATTTTCCTGCCGTGTATCTTAAACTTCCTCATTTTCTTCCTCTTCTCCCTTTTTTCCGACTTAAACCTCACACTTTCATCCTTTCCATTTTGTTGAAGTAATTAGAATATTTAAAATCTTTGTTTTACGAGCGAAATGAGAGGAAGTAAAAGGACATATAGTGTCGTTCCTATACACATACGGCTTTACATACAGGTTCGAGCTATCCCAACGGCCATAATCACCAGCACAATGACAATTACTCCCCAAACAGTAATCGGAGTACGCTTAGTGACTCTGACAAGTCTCCTCTCAGATATCCTTCTTCGTCTGAGGTTGCTACGCATCCTTCATAAACCTTCCCGGTTGTACGGACATGGATGTCCATAGTTTAAAGCAATAGTACATATACTACCCAATCTTTTCTGTCTGACGTAGGGACCGGTTATCACACTAAACATCATTAATATTGTGGCATCCCCTGCCATCCCTCCAATATTCTTAGTAATAACAGTTCATCTCCAGAGAATAGTCGTGGCAACGACTGTGATAATTGTCCGAATAATCTTTCTGAAAATGAAGTAGGTCGGCCGTATTCCTCTATTTCAGGTGCAATAACTCCTGCCAGACTTGCTGCAAGATCCACAGACCTATTTAGCCCTCCAAGCTCATCTACAAGACCCGCCTCGAGGGCTTGAGTGCCGGTATATATCTGACCGGTGGCCAACGATTCAACATCGGCTAACGGCAGTTTTCTCCCCCCAGCAACTTCAGTCACAAATTGCTTATAAAGGTTATTGGTAAGGTCCTGCATTATTTGCCGTTCTTCTTCCGTAAGATGACGGATGCCCATGTCTTTATGCTTACCAGCTTTAATTATTTCCATCTCGAGCCCCAGCTTTTCCAGTAATCCTTCTACATAAATGAAATAGTTGATAACCCCTATACTTCCCGTGAGAGTACCTGGATTAGCCACAATTTTATCAGCATACACTGAGATATAATAACCACCTGATGCTGCTATATCAGCCATTGAAACCACAACCGGTTTACCGGTATTTTCTTTGAAATGGCGTATATCGGAAGCAATTTCCTGGGAAGCTGCTGCTGAGCCACCGGGACTATTTATATGTAAGACTATCGCCTTAACACTGGCATCATTTTCTGCTCTTTTTAAATAGTCTCTTACCAGTCCGGGATTTATGCCGGCTGTTGTCAGAAGCCCACGATTGCCTGTACCGGCAATGACACCTTCTAAAGGAATGACGGCTACTTTTTCTTTGCTAACCATACATCCGCCCAGTGAAAATAATAGTAATATCAGTATAAATAGGGCTATAAGACCTAATTGCCATGTGGTTGCTTTCATAATACTCTACCTCCTCCTGGCTTACATCTTACAACAATTAGAAGTTATTATACCGCCCCATTATATAATGAGGAAGTGAGCACGCTGAGTGGGTAAACATACACCTGAGCACGTTCCGCATTGCTCCTGCTATAATACCAATGTTGTTTTTTAACGTCCTGGAGAAACATAGCGCCCCAAAATCCATGATAGTCCCTTTAACACCTTTTGACCGAACTCCATCAAATTTAGCTTGAAAATAAAAGACTTATTCACAATTATCTCATAGCATGGTCCTTTGATTATGTCTCAGCAGTGGACTTTTCACGTTGTTGCAATCCGATACCTGGCAGTGCTCGTTTTTAAATATTTACATTTATATTTGCCTATAGTTATACTGAGAATAGTTTGTTACATTGCTGATAACTTTCCGAAATCTATAATTATGAAGTGCTATTATACATTGACGTAAGTAGCGCTCAAGGTACAGAATAACCCTACTCTCACAAAGGAGGTGCCATGGATTACGAAGGTCTTTTGGAATTGGTAACAAAGAGAAGGAGCATCCGCCGCTTTAAATCAGACCCAATACCCGATGAATACGTGGAAAAAATAATTGATGTCGCCCGCTGGGCTCCTTCAGGTTTCAATACACAGCCATGGGAATTCGTAGTGGTCAAGAAACAGGAATTCAAGGACAATATCGTACAGCGTATTGACCAAGCCTGGGCGCAAATTCCCAGAGATACTAACGACAAGACCAGACACAGCAGAATGGAAATCAGTAGCAGACCAATGAACTATAGTAATGCCCCGGTATTCATAATACTATTCGGCGATGTAAGAACTAGAGTGGGATTGCCAGTGACAGCCCGGACCGACGAGCGCTTCCCAAAGGTCTTTTTATCGAGCCTTGCCAGCGCTTTTCTATATATGCATCTCGCAGTTACAGCACTGGGTCTCGCATCCCAGTGGGTCTCGGCGATCTCATTTCCCTCGGTACATCACTTTGTTAAGGATCTCCTGGGTATACCAGAAGAGCTGAAGGCCTATGATATGATGGCAGTGGGCTATCCCGCTGTAAAGTCCAGACCCAAGTTGGTTAGACCTGTGAAGAAGATGGTTCACTACGACTATTGCGGCAAAGAAGACTTTAGAACTGATGAAGATGTCAATGACTACGCCAGGAGAACCAGGACATGGACTATCGCTACTATCCGCAGGGAGGCAGACAAAACCTCCTCCCCGTAGAACGAGCTTCTCTCTATGGCATACCCGGAACTGTTATCTTTTAAAACAAACAGATATAGCTACTGTCTGTTTCTTACTATTGAAGGACAAATTTAAATAGCCACAAGCCAAAATCGAAATTGGTATAAAATCCTTAAAAGGTAGAATTATAGTATGCGACCGGGTCTTCTTGAAATTGATGTCATTATAGTCGTTGCTCTCATAATCTTTTGATAGTTACTACAATTATTGCCTTGCCCTATTAATCCTTCACTCCTATCATTCCACCTATACATCCTGGGAAATCACACATTACCTGGCCTGAGCCGCCACATCTATAGCAAAGACCGTGTTTTATCAGTCTGCCGCCTGTGCCAGTATCAGTCGACTCGCATAATATCCCCAACTCAAGCCCACTACATTCTAGACACGGTATAGTTCCCGTACCTGCACATTGAGGACACTTCCCAAGTGGTGCCATTTATTCTCCTTATTCAAATCGCCCTAATACCTTTTTCATTATTTTGCAGAAATCCTGATTATTTTGCAAAAAACCTATTTCCACCCCCACCATAAAGTCCACTCACTATAGTGACCTTCAATATTTCAATACCATGTCCAGGCCTTGCCAGCCTTCAAGTCTTATCACGCGCTCTATAACAAGCTCGACATGGTAAAGCGTAGAGACAACAATCAACATGAATGTACCAGGATTAAAGTATCTATTTACATAGTTAATCTAACTATTCCCTTCTCAATACCTGTCTTGATAAAACCATTAAACAATGATAATATAGTTAATAAATTTAATTATTTATTTTATGAAGTATATATTCTGGTAAATGCTCGATTAGAGGAGGAAATAGCAACATGCAGAGTGAAATCCTGAACAGCGTTAGCGAAGATTTATTCTCAATTCCACCCCTTATCTTTAGAGGCATCAGAAGGAAGCTGGTAAAGACAGCGCTTGCGCACATTAATATGGATATTTCACCACTCCATTTTGAAATTATGAGGCTACTACAAGAAGCAGGAGCACTGCATGTTGCCGAAATTGGACAGAGATTACAGATAGCGAGACCGCAAATGACCCACCTGCTAGATAAGCTGGTGGATTCGAATATAGTCGAAAGACAGGCAGATATAACCGACAGAAGAAGTATTAATATCCGCCTTACTAATAAAGGAAGATCTGTTCTCGAAGAACATAACGATAGCATCAGGAACGTTATAATGGAAACCCTTTCTTGCCTTACAGATGAAGAACTGGAAGATTTATCGGCTTCACTGAGAAAACTACGAGACATGTTTGCCAAATTACAATAGGCGAAATCCCACGACAACCATTAGAACACTTATAGTTTAACCTACCAAGGTACGCCACCAAACTTATGGATAATAGAAGTATACTTGACGATGATAGAATCGGCCGATTGTTGCTGAAACTATCCATTCCTGCGTTTTTCGGTATGTTTGTCATGACATTATACAACGTGGTGGACACCATTTTTATTGGTCACTACGTTGGGCCCCTCGGTATTGCTGCGCTCTCAATCGTCTTTCCGGTACAAATGTTGTCAATGGGGATCGGGCAAATGACGGGGATGGGTGGTGCATCACTAATTTCCAGACTAATCGGAGGCAACAACGTTCCCAGGGCAGAACATGCCCTGGGTAATGCTATATTTTCTACCATTACGCTATCCGCTGTAATAATGATAGTTGGCCTATCCGATACCGATTTCTGGCTCAGGCTTATGGGCTCCTCGGATACTATCCTACCCTATGCTCGAGACTATATGACACTTATACTTATCGGTATGTTTTTTCAAACTATTGCCATGGCACTAAATTTCCTGATTAGAGCCGAGGGAAATGCCAGCGTCCCCATGACAGGAATGATTATAGGTGCCATATCGAACATAATACTTGATGCGATATTCATCATACCGCTGGAAATGGGAGTCAGGGGAGCAGCACTGGCCACAGTGCTAACCCAACTGATTTCTATTCTGTACTTTGTGATTTATTATTCATCCGGAAAGAGCTTCTTAAGATTTCATTCAAGAAACCTGATTGTTGAATGGAATATATTGAGGGCAATTCTTGCTATAGGCATTGCTTCGTTTGCGAGGACGGCGGCTACAAGTTTATCCATAATTTTCGTGAATAGAATGCTTGCTATTTACGGTGGTGACTTAGCCGTGTCCGCCTTTGGCATCATTAACCGCATAATGATGTTTGCAATAATGCCGGGCATCGTTATTGGCCAAGGGCTTCAACCGATTCTCGGCTTCAATTATGGATTAAAATGCTACGACAGGGTATTAAGGGCAATGAAAATAGCCATTGCTACCGCAACAGCCTGTTGTGTCATAGTATTTATGGTTCTCTACTTAGCTCCAGAACCGTTCATTCACATTTTCACTACTGATAAAGAGCTTACTGCTCTTGGCTCTTATGCTGCAAGGCGTATCTTTCTGGCTCTATATCTGATAGGATTTATGATGGTTGGTTCAATAGTCTTCCAGTCAATTGGAAAAGCTGTTCAGTCATTTGTCACATCTATAGTGAGGCCGGCCCTGTTTTTTATTCCTTTGATATTTATACTACCGTACTACTGGCATCTGGACGGAGTATGGCTGGCATTTCCAATTACAGATGCACTTACTTTTATACTAACCCTCTTACTACTTATCCCCCAGATTCGAGAGTTCAGAAGCATGGATTTGTTAGCAGAGAATGAAAGGTAATTAATCAAAGCTGAGTTATTTCGGGGGACTGAGCTAGTTCAGATAGATCACGGACACTTATAATAGTGTCTTATGAAGATAA
>CAZQRP010000026.1:0-43525 GCA_964596125.1 uncultured Dehalococcoidales bacterium
AGTCCTGGAAGGAGAAACCCTTTATTCAATTTACACAAAATAATTGACATTACCTTACCATATGCTTGTCTTTTTTTATACCTCTTACCGGGATTATATTTCAAGTCTGACTTGTTACCGGAATGATTACTCTCTTGACAACAGGGCAAACATGCCTTTAAATCCGCCCAACCTCTGTTTAATAGAAGTGAAGTCTATTTCACCACGTACCAGGTAGCAGCAGCCTCTCCATATCCTTTCGTCCTTGTTGAGTATATTGAATGCCAGGCCCGGGAATTGAACGAAGATCCTTGCCAGCACATGGGATATTTTTATCTCTGGCATTATTTTCTCGTCTATTAGCTGCTGGTATGTGTTGAGCCTGGTCTCTCCATGAAGCAGGGACTCCTCTATAACCGCGGCGGCGAGCTTAGCGCTGTAAACGGCATTGTGGATTCCTTCCCCGGATAATGGATCAGCAAGCCCGGCTGCATCCCCTATGAGTACTGTCCTATCCCTGCAGGCAATTGCTTTTCTTCCGCATGTTGGTATCAAAGCGCCGCCCCATCTCTTGATGGTGTAATGACTGATATTGAGAGATTTCATAAACTCCTGGTATCCGCGTTTTAAATAATTTGCCCTGGAGTTAATACAGGCAATACCGATTGAGAGGAGGTCCTGTTTGGGGAATACCCAGGCGCAACCTCCGGGTACAGCCCACAGATCGACAGTAATCAGGGATTTCCACCTGGCCAGTTCTTCCTTTGGTATCGCTATCTCGGCCTCTATACCTACAATATGACTTTTATTATTTCGCAGGCCCAGTCCTCTTGCCACCACACTATGAGCGCCATCGGCTCCTGCAACATACTGGGACCGGAAATCGCCGGTGGTAGTTGAAACCTCAGCCCATCCGGCACCGCTGCTAACACGCTTTACCTTCTGCCCCTGAATAATAACAGCTCCGGCCTCTTCCGCTCTTTTCACTAAAGCATGGTCGAATTTATCACGCATGACCGTATATATCAGGGCCTGGTCGGAATGGCCATGATAGTGACTATCGCCTTTAAACGTTACAGCGACATCGGTAATGACATCCTCTGCCAGTTCCTGAATGTCGAAATTCAGAAGTTTGGCAGCCCTGACGGTGATTCCGCCAGCGCAGCACTTGTATCGCGGCAATGTCTCTTTTTCAAGAAGCAGCACTCTTATACCTTTCGTGGCCAGCTCGTAAGCCAGAGTTGCTCCTCCCGGGCCAGCACCGACAATGGTTACATCATAGTTTTGTTTCAATAATAGCTTCCTTATGTTTGATTAGAGTGGTAGCAGGATCACCTTGCCGGGCCTATATAATTCACAGTCTATAAGTATACCATTTTATGAAGGCTGGTTACTTACCGGGGTAAGAGATGGTTGTGCTTATTGCCGTGCCATCCTGATACATGGTAGTTCTTTGGAACAAGCTTTCAGAGATAACGGAATTATTAATGTAACTCTTGGTTTTACAAGCAGTACATCACCTAGTAAGGGAAGTGTCTACTAAAAGCGGATTTGAAAACAGCTAGTATATTTCAACATATTCCTGCATCAGCGCAATTGCTTCATCATAGCTGTTGCATTGAAACAGGCGGTCGGCCAGTTCTTTCGCTTTTTCGTGTTGTCCTGCCTTTTGTAGGGTTGCACTGACACGACCAGCGATGACGAACAGGTTCTTTTCGGTCTTCCTAAGTCTATATCTTGGTTTATCGGATACCAGCTTCTGACCTTTGTCCGATCCCAGCCCAACGCCGTATTGCTTAAAGTGGCGTTCGCACATATAGGCCCAGAGCCCGATGGTGGTGTCGCCATCATAGCAGGCTGTATCGTTACAAAAGGCACATTTGGCTATCATAGTATTTTCCTTCTCCGGGTGAGGTGAACGTAGTATTCTCTTTTGTTTGCTGGCCGACTACCCGTTTAGCCGAACCGGTGTTACTTATTTTAAATGGGTCTACCCACTATGGAGTTCAGTGTATATAGAAACAATAACCACCCTGACTACAGGCTGAAGTTTCTGTATCTCTACTTCGCCCTTGGGTAACTTTGTGCTAGCTTTACTTAACTGTTTACTATTTTCAGGCTCTCATAGATTTCATCTATATTTATATCGTATTTTCAGGCATTCTTGAGCCATCTGTTATGGTACTTTTGTCTATTGTGTACTAGGAATTTAGTACTAGATTTATATTTAATACTAGCAATCAGAAATTTCAGATTATCTTGCCATGCATCTTAGGAGTCACGAACAGGTGAAGTGAAGTTTTATTGATTTACCTGCGTGAGAAAAACGAGAGGTTGAATATAAGGGCTGTTATAGCTGGTAAGGCCTGTTCTTGTACCGGATTATCAAGTTTTCATCTAAATCTAATCATTTTTTAATCCTGCGTTAAGGTATATAGGGTACTCTAATAATTAGAGTCTGTAAAAGAGTGGACTCACTATTCCTCCTATCCCTGTGGTTAAGTTTTCGACCAGCTTGACCAGGGGGATAGGTAGAATAGAAAGTAAACAGACACGGTGGGCTGGGGAAAATGATGAGATGCACGAATTGTGGAATTTCTGTTGGGGGCAAGTACACAATAGTAAATAAGCAAACTGGGGAAAAGGTAACCAGGAAACGCATAGAACAAAGCCTCCATGACTTCCATGGACGACACATATGCCACTGGTGCCTGTCACTTATTATTGAGCAGGGATGGATTGTAGAGAAGAAAAATAATGATAAAGTGAAAATACGGTTTTTGGATGGTAGCGAGTTCGAAATCCCGGTCGGCATTTTTGAATTATTGGACAGGGATATTCCCTGGTGGGAACTCAAGGATGAAGTCGCTACATTGAACAGTTGACTGCTTGATATTGACTTTTTTGTGTAGTTATCAGATAAACAGATAAAAAGAAGCCGGCCTTTTGACGGCTTCTTTTTTCACGGCTGCGTTTAATGTCGATGTTCGCTGCATACATTCCTGTGTTTCTTTATTGAATTGTTATTTGTGGACTGAGTATGTATCTGTGTTGTTACAGTACGCCCTTGATCTGGTAATCTTAATGCCCGATATGGTAATATTTAGCCTTATAGCAATGCTTATAATTCGAGTATGGAAAACACTGGACGAGTAACCATAATCCTGCATAGTGGCTCTTATGACAGAGCATCTTATGCGCTGACGCTTGCACTCGTTGCCCTGGCCAATGAGATGGAGGTGCATATACTGCTTACTTTTGAAGGTCTGAGAAGGTTTACCAAAGAACACATAGCTGAAATAGGAGAGGAAACTTCGCCAAATATAAAAACCAACATCGAGCAAGGATTGGAGTGGGGGATTTTTCAATCCCTGGAGAGCCAGCTAGCCAGTGCTAAAAATATGGGATTAAAACTATATGCCTGTCCCAACGCTATAGCTGCGCTCAATATCGGACAGAGTGACCTGGTGGATGAAGTAGACGATGTAATGGGACTGGCCGCCTTTCTACAGTTAGCCCGTACGGCTGCTGTTAACTGGTATATCTAAGGAATACCGTACGACAGCGCTCAGTAATCGATAGACTTACCAGAAGTAGCAGGCCACCGCTATAGATTCCGGATATTGCAGGGTGCCGGGCGTACCGCCATTGTGGAAGGATTCGCAATGTATAGCAGCACCTGTACACTATTCTCTGGTTGGCCGCTCCTCCTCCAGCACCATCCTGAGAGTGGTAATATCATGGCCGAGCGTTTTCCGGATGCGTCTCTCGAAGAGCATCTTGTCAGCGATTTGCCCCAGGACCGAGGCTGGAAGCGTGTAATCGAAAATCTGAGTGACCCGTGTGCTGCCATCCTCCGGCTCGAATGTGATATCGAATTTTCCGGTTTTTGCACCGAGAACAGCGAATTCCATCACATATCTCCGTGGTCTTTCATATTCGGTCACTGTCCTGATCTGTATTAACTCTACCTGCTACCTTTGACACTTCGGTCCAGCTTGTTCCGACACCAATAGGGCCGTCTGAGATATTTTCGACCTTGATGGTACTGTCAAGCCATTCCGGACGGTTTGCCGGATTTGTCAGATAATCAAATACCTGTTCTACCGGCGCTTTTATAGAATATTTACTTTCAATGTGAGCCATGATCCCTCCTTTCCTGATTATGCTCGCTGTGCTGTGACAAGGCTTATGGGGGCTCCCGGAAGCAGTTCAATGGTACTCAGTACAGTGAGCGGACTACTTTATGCCGCGGCATGTTCCGTTGCTTTGCTGATTGAAAGAAGAGGGGCATATGTCCTCTACTTGTACGGAAAGAGCAAAGGATTTGCACAATAGTATTGGCATCGGACCCGAAGAGCTTTATAATTGTCTCGACCCGGTTTTTAGGAGGTACCTTTATGTAATAAAAATAAAAGAGCCAAAGAGATGTTCGTAACTTCTAATTTTATGGAGGAAAAAATCATGAGCAAAAAAGAGTTGATTTTATCAGACAAGCTGGCCCCGATGAGGCGGGGGATGACCTACTCTCATGCCGTTAAGGTAGGCAATACCATATATGTTTCCGGGCAGGTAGCCAGGGATAAAGAGTACAAAATTTGTCACAAGCGTGACTTTCCGGGACAGATTGAGATGGTGTTCCAGAATATGAAAGATGTACTGGAGATAGCCGGCGCTACTATGCAGGACATAGTAAAGTTGAACTTTTTCTGTCGACATCTCTGGGACTTGCGGTTGATGGGGCCCAGTTTTGAAAAATACTTTGGAGACCATGTTCCGGCAATGACCGCGGTTGAAGTTGTTCAACTATGGCATCCGCATATTCTTGTAGAGTGTGAAGCCGTCGCTGTTGTCGATGAAGACATGATACTCATCGATGGCAGGGAAATAGAGAATATGAAATATGGCAAGCCTTATAAAGTGCCTGGTGAGACGTTCAGATTTTAGCCTGGTTAAAGACAAATATATATCGAGTGGTTATGATGCTTCGATGGCATTACATGCAATGATATTCCTTTTTGCAACCGGTGATGAACTTGTAATGCTGACAGGCTGTTATTTTACAACTCGTAACCCTTGTCCATTATGAAGCCTGTCACATAAACAGGTCAGGCCGCCGGATGTGATTTCATTATTTGACAGAGCTCTGCCTGCTCTCCCAGATACGGATGAGTTCAGCGCTGATTGCTACTTTGCCGAAATATCTCTCGATGTTATGTAGGGTCGATTCGTACTCCGTTTGCGTGTGAGTATCGGTGCAGTCGGAGACGAGAACGATGTAGTAGCCTTTTGTGTAGCCACGCCTGGCTGTCGTCTCTACACATATATTGGTGGCGAATCCTGTTAAGACCAGGGTCTTGATGCCGTTGCTCTGCAACAGAAGGTGCAGTTCCGTATCCTCGAAGCCATCGTAGGTCCGCTTGGTGATTATATGTTCTTCAGGTAGAGGTCTGATGAGTTCCGAATACCAGTTTGCGCCATCACTGCCTTCTATCACCATGTCAAACGGTCTTCCACTGCGCCGGGCTCTGTAATTAGACTTCATAAGGTGGGGAGCATTAAGATATCTGATCCAGGTAATCAGTACGCCGTATTGTCTGGCTTTTTGAATAAACCGGTTCAGCCGTGGCACAGCGGCCTGAACGCGGGATACGTCCAGTCCCAGATGCTTGGCTATGACGCCGTCACTGGCACAAAAGTCTTTCTGAGGGTCTACGATGACCAGGGCCGTGTGTTCCGGCTGGACCTGTTCCTCCAGGGTCAGCAATAGGTCTTCCATTATTTCTACCGTCCTCTGTTGAGTCCTGCTCTTATAGCGACAGTTTCATGGCAGCAGAGGAATCATGCCTTGTTAGCATATGATTGCATATTATGTCTGATTATGCAATGAGATGTTTGTCCGGCCATGCGAGCAAATATTTGATTCGGTTTTCGGCATCTATGACAAGGATGGACAGGTAAAACTAACAGTTCAAGCTACTATTCAACTAAACGTTAACGAACCGCAAGGTCAATTATGTTAACAATAGACTTTACGATAGTGCACCTATTATTTGTTCTAGCGATACTCCTCGTACTTCAAATAACTTATGCCTTTGGGGATCCTTTTGATTTTAAGGTTTTATCCTTGAGTATTTCTCTGGTTCTTTAAATTTATTTACTCTAGCCGCAATATCATCAGCCATATCAGCTAATTTCATCCTTAATTCTCTACCTGAGTACGGTGCAAACAGTATCCCAAGCAAACTGCCTAGTAATAAGCCTGATCCCAGTCCGATTAATAGCATTTCGAGTTCTTTCTTTTCCATTTCAATCTCCTGTATTATGCATAAGAAAGCAGTAAACCGACAAGGTATATTGCCTTACTATATTCAGCAAAGCGAGAATGGGTATTTCTGTGTTTAATTCGATTATACATGTACGTAGGATCAAGGTTACCGTAAAGATGAACTCATGCAATATCTAAGCTTTGATTTCTTAGCCCTCCATCTCTTCGGGATGAGTTAGAAATATTAAAGGGATAAGTATTATATTATTACTCAGGATTTTTATTTCTTTGAAGCTTCTTTAATTTCGGTTGCCTTATCTCTTGCTTCGGCGACAATCACTTTTGCTTTTTCTTTAGCATCTTCTATTATCTCTTCCGCTTTTTCCTTTGCTATCTCCGCTTTTTCTCGTAGTATGGCTCTTGTTTCTTTACCTGAATGTGGAGCATAAAGGATGCCAACGGCCAGGCCAATAGCTGCTCCTACGATAAATCCAATAGCGAAGGAGTTACCGGTATTGTGGTCAGACATCTCTACCCCCTATCTTTTTCTTAACAAATTCAACGAGTATGTTAATTCCTCTTAATGTTTAAATTTTACATCAACACAACCTTAAGAACAATAGATACTGTAGACAGATATTTGCTGGACTTTTTGCTGAATTGTTAAATAAGGTTGCGTTGAATGAACACGGTACATATGTCATTGGCAAGTGTCGCCTTACTGATTCAATCCGGATTCAGCTCGCCTGCCCCCAATTCCAACGCCTCCCTTGTCAACCAGCTATCAACTATGTTCAAAGTAACAAACCCGAGTCCACAAGCATCCCTGAGTAACCCCACCTTATCACGCTTGATCCCCAGCCTCACCCGCTAATTATGGCGCGTTCACAGGCCCATGTGAGCCCCTTCCTTTACGTAATACTGGAGATTTTTTCGCAGATAAATTATTTATTGTATTGCTAAGCAATTAAAAAGAAAATAAATATTGCTGCTTATTAATGTTACCTATCAACAAATGACACCTTGAACCTAAGTAAGGGTGTTATGATCAATCTATTTTGCCATGTATCCAAAAAGGTTATTTCTTGTTGATTACTATAAAGTAGTGTATATTTGCTAGCCCAAAAGGAATGCTGAAAAGGTAGACCAATTAGTCAGGGCAGATCAAATGGAAACCGTAAACCACTTGACATATCTTATTTTCCGATATATAATGTTCCCATTTAGGGAACAATGTTCCTTAAATGGGATCAAATGCAAGGTGCATAACAAATATGAGCTGATTATGAAGATAATAGGTCTGGGAATACTCGATGATTACTGCAGAAGTCATGTGGAAATTACTTCGCAAATTTCTGCATGGCTTGCAGAAGTGAAGGCGGCGAATTGGTCTATGCCTAGTAATATTAAAGAAAAATATAGAAGTTCAAGTTTTTTACCTAATAATCATGTTGTTTTTAACATTAAGGGGAATAAATTTAGGCTGGACACGAAAGTGTATTATCCGCAGAAGACTATTGTTATAAAAAGATTAGGGACACATGCAGAATACAACAAATGGAAATATTAAAGGAGGGCAAGTTCATGAATAAGATCATAAAAAATAGAATTGATTATGACGATGCTTTATCTATGGTAGAGAACTTATTAGATCTTGATCCTTCCCCTGGAACACCTGAAAATGAAAAAATTGAGCTTCTGACACTGTTAATTCAAGATTATGAAGCACGAAATTTTCAGATAGTTCCTCCAACACCTATCGAAGCAATCAAGTTTAGAATGGAGCAGCAGAACCTTAGTCAACGAGATTTAATCCCATACATTGGAAGTCGGAGTAAAGTATCTGAAATTCTTTCTGGTAGGCGACCTTTGACTATTTCAATGATACGAGCGCTTCATTCTGGCCTAGGTATCCCTGCAGATGTATTGCTTCAAGAACAAGATCCGAGTGAGCTAATGGAAATAGATTGGAATCGATTCCCAATCAAGCAAATGATTTCTTGGGGCTGGATACAAGCTCCTGATCAGCCAAAATCTTATAATGCAAAAGACATTCTACTTCCATATTTCGAGCAAATAAGATCGATTAATCTTCAATCTGTTCTTTGTCGTTCTTCTACTCACGTTAGAACTGCCCGTAAGATGGATGACTATGGATTTGCAGCTTGGTCTGCTCGCATATTGCAAAAAGCAATGTCGGTCACCACAAGTGCTGAATATAAACCTGGAATTATAAATATCGATTTTCTTCACGAGCTTTCCCATTTGAGTGTGTTGGAGGAAGGGCCATTGCGTGCAATACAACACCTAAATCAATATGGCATCAAAGTAATAGTAGAGAGACATCTCCCGCGGATATACCTTGATGGTGCAGTAATCATGCCAGTGAAATCGAATCCGGTGATTGGCCTTACAATAAGATACGATCGTATTGATAACTTCTGGTTTGTACTGATGCATGAATTAGCTCATATCTACTTACATTTCGATACGGAAAACGATACGTTTTATGATGACCTTGATATCGAGGCAGAAGAAGATCCTTACGAACGTGAAGCTAACGAAGTAGCAGGAGAAGCGCTTATTCCACATGATGCATGGGATAATAGCCCTGCAAGTAAATTGAAGTCCCCACAGGCAGCAGAGCATTTAGCAAAACAGCTTAATATACATCCTGCAATAGTTGCCGGTCGTATGCAACACGAATTTAAAGCATTCCAATTATTAACTAATCTCGTAGGTCGTAATCAGATCAGGAAGCTTTTCCCAGAGGTTAAGTGGAGGTGAGGTAAGCAATGAAACAGCTTAACTCAAAGCACTATGTGCCAATATTACGATGGAAGAGAGCTGAACAAGGAGCATTAGCACAATTATTTGAGTCAGATTCCGTTAGTATTATGCCTTTAATAGAACTTGTACCTGAAAATATTATTAAAAAAGGTAAGAGAGGTAAAAAGAACAAAACATTAGGGTTAGATGTGGCAACCAATAAGGTTATAGACCCTCTAGTTAAGTGTTGGGGTTCTCGTCCGTTCTTTATTGATCTCTTATGGTTATCAGACACACTGAAAAAAAGCACAGGTTACTTTCTAGAAATGCTATCACAATATGCAAATGTTCATAACTTATGTTTTATTCCCGTAACGGGACTATCAAGAGATGGCCAATATCAATCTTCAGTACAACAAGTATTGAATATACACCACCAAGGTGCATGCCTCCGTCTCACTCCTTATGATTTAAAGAGCCCTGAATTCACACAAAGTATTGACAATACTCTAAAGCTTTTAAAGCTAACCCCTGATATGGTAGATATTCTTGTTGATTTTCAAGTCACCGGCCAAAATCCCCCAACGTATCATACCCTTTGCATGCTTATTCCACATATAGAGAGCTGGCGAAATTTTATTGTGGCTAGCGGTGCTTTCCCAGAAGACCTTAGCAAATTACCTAAGAATGATGTATATAAATTAGATCGGAATGATTGGATATCTTGGAAAAACCAGGTTACAGCAGCCGAACCACTTACCCGTATACCAATCTTCAGCGACTATACAATTCAGCATGCAAAATATATTGAAAAGGGAGGTGGCTTGCACTTTAGTGCAAGCATACGGTATACCTCAAATGATTACTGGCTAATTATGCGCGGAGAAGATGCTATCAGAAAAGATGGACCCGGTTTCGATCAATGGCCGGCATGGGCTATAATATTATGTGCTTCATCAGAATATTGTAATGAAACATTTAGCGCAGGTGATAAATATATAAAAGAAATGAGTTTACAGCGTCAAAAAACGGGGAATTCTCAGACATGGCTGGAAGCAGGTTTTAACCATCATATGACATTTGCTGTACGCCAGATAGCCAATCTTTCCGGGATTTCAATTGACGCCTCACCATAGCGCAAAGATGCCTTGGTTCAACCACTTGAATAAGGTGTCTATAAATATCAATTCTAGTCTTTGAACGTACTCCCTTCGACTCCCCAATTTCTTCAAGTATATCAAGCGCTTCGTCTCGCCATAACAAAGAAACAATAGCGTTAATGTCCACTTCAGGATTATTAGTGGGTAGTCTCGCATCTGAAAGAAACACAGCCCCACTTTCATTATCTTTTTCAGCTAGTCTTACACCCCACCAGTCGGGTATCATTTCAAAAGCATTATAAGCATGTCGATAACCCACAACCAGTGTAACACGATCCATGATACTACTATAGATGTTTATTTGCTCTGGTAGACGCTTGAGAGTATCTCGATCGCTCTTTATTTCATATCCGTGAAGTCTGTCATTAATAACGACTAAATCAATCCTGGTTCTACCATGTTTGAGACCCAACTCTTCTAATATAATTGTTTCAGAATCATTTCCATACTTAGCTAGAAGCTCACTCTTCAATAAATTTCGAATATCAAGATCATTCATTTGTTTAAGATTATTGCCTGAGCACACAAAAATACTATTATATTTAAGCCATTATGCATCAATTTATCAATTTATTACAAGTACAGTTCAATTGGTTCAAATCCTAAAATTGAAGAATAAGTCTCTTCAGACGCTATTAAAATTTCCTCATAAGTACAATAAAATCAGGGTGTCGGTTGACCTCGTGATAAGGTCTTCATGCGTTTTTAGTCATGAATATGTTTGTTATTGTTTTGAAGTCCATGACTTGCTTGTCATTAATCCGAGCTTTTATGATTTACACAATACTTTAATCACCTTTGAATAAACATCGGGATGTTTATCGGGACGTGCGTATAACCATTCTATACTGTTCTTTCATATGATACAAACCGGATTTCCCCGGCGTCATATAGGACGGGTGACGCGTGGAAATTAGCTATCGTTCTGGGAAATGGGTACTGTCATTCTTTAGCCAGAGCATCATGGAGTGCAAAATATGCAGGTTTCGGTTTTAGATCATCGTCAAATGGCGTAGGATCTGCATTTGGGGAACCGAAACTCCGAAATGAATATTTATCGCCTATACCCCACACGCTAAGGCTTGCACATACACCTGATTCCAGACTGGCTTCAATAACATCTCTGTAAATTGCCGCCTGCTGCTCATAGCGATCCTCTTTTGTACCTGTAAGGTTTGTAATGTCAATATCCAACTCTGTAATATGGACCGGGATACCATAACCTTGCATTGTTGTGATAAGGTCCTGTTTATCCGGAGGGTTATCTCCGTCCAGATGCATCTCAAGACCGACGCCGTCGATCAAACCTTTATTTTTCAACCTTTGAACTACCTGTCGTGTGAATTCGGTAGCAATACCGTCAGAGCTGTGGTTGTCGTAATCGTTGTACAGGAGCAATGAGCCGGGGTCGAGGTCTCTTACGATCTGGTAAACCATATCGATATATTCAATACCTAATGTTTCATAGAAGAAGTCCGACTGTGAATAGGAAAGCAAAGTAGCTTCTTCAACGGGAATCCACATGTCAATTTGATCTTTATACCGGGAGACTACTTCCGTCACATGGTTTTCAAGAACATTTAAAACTTCGTCACTACTGAAACCTGAATACAAAACCCAGTTTGGTAGATCTAATGGAAAGATAATAGCATGCCCGCATACCATCATATCTTTCGACTGTGCAAATGCTATTTGCCGATCGGCTGATCTGAAATTGAAGTTACCCTGCTGTAGTTCAATATTATTCCATGTCAATCCTTCATAAATTACTGCCAGGTTAAATTCATTGCCGACAAGTTCCCTCCATGATACATTCGATAATGACGAAGGGGTGAAATAGGTGCCAATATACATCTGTTTTCTATCAGCAAGTTGTCGTAATGTCAGATTTTCTAACGCCTCTGCCGTCAATGGCTCCTGTTGGTCCGGTACAGGTGTAGTAGGTTCATCAGGTATCTCAGCATTCGGGAATTGCGGCGATGCGGTGCTTGATGACGAAGGATCGGAGGTTGAAGTACCGTTATTTTGTTCGGCAACACATGCTGTACCAATTGTGCATAGCAGGAGAACGCAAATTAGTAAGAATGCTTTTAGATAACAGCTAGTTTCTATCTTTCTCAAGTACAACTGCAAACCTTATTGATTCACTCACGATATGCTCCGGATCACTTACATTATAGCAGATTACACGACAGCGCGAGATAATCGATATCGGTGATAGTATCGAATTTTCCGTTACCTAGGAGTGATGCGCTCCGAGTGACCACCGATGATGTAAAGATTCAGGGCGTATTGCCTCTAGAGTATATTACCACTGCACGAAGATAGGGATGTCAGTTAAATACTAACGTATCTTCTGTCCCGTTCTGCTTACAGCTATGGTTTTGGGGGCTATACAGAAAAGTTTGAAAAGCCATACCGGAATATTATCGAGTTGCTTAAGAGAAGAAGAGCACTTGGTGTCATATTATTACAACAAAGGTTCATCAATAAGTTCGAATCCCCTTAGCTGGAGTGTTCACTATTGTTTAACGATGAGTAGATAGTGTGTAAACGATTATTTCGTGAAAGTTTGTAAAAAGTAAAAAATTAGGTAGCAGTGTAAAACAAGATCCGAATCTGGCTGGGACGCTTTTACCATTCCCAGCTTATGAAGATAAGTCGACAAGCTCGACTCTTTCACCAGAATCAACTACAACCTCTAGAACCACTCCTCCAATTTCTGGAGAGTAGTACTTATATTCGTTTAAATTGGGGTCGATTTGAGACCAGTCTCTCGTTTTTATGCAGTTCTCGTATGTTCCAAAGGGAATTGTAACCGTTTCTCCCAGCGCAATGACATCAGCCATATCTTCCGCCTCTTCCTGATAGTATTCCTGCCTATACGAGTCTCCAACTTTAGGATTGGCCTCCATTATTATGCCCGGTTTAGCGCCATTAACCCCAGCTTCCCAAGAACCTTTTGTACTAACTACTTTACCATTCTCATATTCCTTCGAATCTTCTCCGAAGTACCAGACGTTGCCGTCCTTGTCCTGAGCATACCAGTCATACGTTTCCTCTATTAACTCGTCATTAAGCCAGACTCTGTCCCAGACGATTGTTGTCGTAACTCCCAACACTATCCTCGTTTTATCTGTAACGACAACTTCATTCTTTTCAACACCATCTTCCGTCTCACTTCGATAGGTAAAGGTCCTACCAGGTATCAAGCTGTAATAAGGATTATCGATTACCGACACGAAATTAGCTGGCTCTATAACCGGGCTGTAGGTCTTCTCTGTCGGAGCTTGTATTGGCCCTGTCGGGGTAGTGGTTGGATTCGAGGCACAGGCTGAAAGCCCAATCAGCACGATAACCGCTAGCACGGCCGGTATTGGTACATAAAACCACAATATTGAGCGTTTCATTTTGCTATTTTTAATCACCTTTCATAACTCATGCAAAGCCATAGAAGTAGAGGGCAATCTCTACCTCTATGGCACCTGATAATTGCTTATTCTAGTCTTCGTTAGCCTCGCCGGATTCATCCCCATCGTCTTGGCCGGCTGCCTCGGTATGGAGGATTTTTACCGTGCCAGCATCTACCTTGACTTCGCTACCATTGCTCAACTCGACGCTGTAGACCAGAGAGCCATTCTCGTTCTCAAGCTCTGTCTTGATAACAGTTGCCCCTGGGTTAGCCGCCAGTGCAGCAGCTTCGGCTTCGGCGGCACTTATCGTGGCTTTAGCCTGTAATGCCGCAGCTTCATCAGCTTCGCTCATATCCTGGTTCTGGTTTTCATCAAGCTGGATGGAGCCGTTATACTGTGGCTGTTGCTCATCGATTTCATCCTGCTCATCAACATCGGCAACGGATTCATTTTCAGCAGAATCTTGGTCTTCGGATTCTTTTTGATTGTCCTCATCGTCCGCAGCTGTCTGTAGTATTTCCCCGGTATTGGCGTCCACTTCAACGTCTGTACCGTTGCTTAGCTCTATGCTGTATACGAGCACGCCGTTTTCTTTTTCAAGCTCATTCTCGACGACACTGGTGCCCGGGTTGGCTGCTAAAGCCGCTGCTTCAGCATCGGTGGCACTGATGCTTACCTGGCTCTGAGATGTGTCGTTGTTTCCCGTCTGGGCAAATATGGCCCCCAACGTAAGACTGCCAATAATAACGCCTGCCGTTAGTATCCCTGCGATACCGCCTCCGATCAATAATTTCTTTAACATAGCTTTTCACTCCTTTCCTTCAAGATGGTATCAGTATACCAAGTCAAAGATGGGAAGAACGTGAGAATAGTCTGATAATTAATTCTTCGTTGTGGGAAGTGAGATGGTAAATGTTGAGCCCCGATTGACAGCCGAATGGAGGGTTATTTTACCATGGTGCAATTCAACAATTGATCTACAAATAGCCAAACCAAGCCCATAGCCCTTTGTCTGAGAGCGGGAATCATCGACACGATAGAAACGGTTGAAAACCTTTTCCTGGTCCTCTGGCGATATGCCGATTCCATTATCTTTTATTTTCACCTGTACGTATTGCTTGCCGGTTGACAGGGAAATCCAGATTTCCCCTTTCAGTGGCGTATAATGGATAGCGTTATGAATGATGTTAAAAAAGAGGCGTCGGAGCATGGTCGGCTGACCTCGGATAAAAGTGGGTTCCTCTTCCGGTTCAAAATATACCGAGATATCCTTTTTTGAGCTTTCGGTCTGGAGGCTGGCGATAACACTGCCGATGAGGTCGGTTATATCCACCTTCTCAAACTCGATAGTCTGTTGCCCCTGGTCATCTCTGGCCAGGAACAGGAGATTTTCTGCCAGTTCAATCAAACGGTCCGTTTCCTGCTTGTTGCTGGTGAGAACTTGTCGATAATCTGCGGGTGTACGCTCTTTCCTCAGCGCAACTTCCAACTCACCACTCATTATTGAAAGAGGAGTTCTGAGTTCGTGGGCTACATCGGAGACAAACTGCTTCTGTTGCTCGTGGATGCGTTGCACAGGTGCAAGCGTACGTCGGGTCATAAACCAGGCGATGCCGGGGACAATGATTATCAGTGCGCCATTGAGGATAAGTAAAGTATTTCCTAACCGGTCCATTGCGACCTCGCCTGCGATATCTGCAATATCTATGTCTCGTTCTTCAAACTCATGCTCACCCTGTTGCTCTATCTCGCTGACATAACTTTCTCCAAAGGAATTTTCCATCCAGACGTAAAGGCCGGCGCTGAATATCCAGAATGAAACGAGAAACAGAGCAGAATAAAAAAGAGTCAGCTTAATATTTGCTTTTCCAAACATGATGTTTTTACCTTAATATATAACCTGACCCCCGCATCGTATATATAAGTTCCCTGTCTTCTGGATGAACCTTAAGTTTTTTTCGTAAGTACTTCACGTACGTTTCCAGAATATTGGAGAGCCCATCGTAATTGTAATCCCAAACATGTTCTAATAATTCTGTTTTTGTTATGATCCGTTCCGGATTACGCATAAAATATTCGAGGAGAGCATACTCTCGCGTAGTCAGAATAATTGTCTTGTTCCCGCGTTTCGCAGTTCTTTTCGCCGGATCGAGCGAAAGATTATCAATCGTCAAAATTGTTGGATCTGCTTTTTTACCTCTCCGTAGCAGAGCCCGGACTCTCGCGGAAAGCTCGGAAAAAGAAAATGGCTTAGTCATGTAGTCATCGGCACCGGCATCCAGCCCCTTTACTTTATCTCCAATCGCATCTTTGGCCGTAAGTATCAGAATGGGAATACCTGTGTTGACCTCCCTGATTTTACGACATACTGTTATACCGTCTACTTTAGGTATCATTAGGTCCAGAATGATAAGGTCATATTCATTAATATCGAATCTATAAAGTGCATCTTCACCATCACAAGCAATATCGACACAATAGCTTTCTTCAAGAAGACCACGCCTCAAGAAGTTGGCGATTTTTTCTTCATCTTCAACGATAAGTATCTGCATATTACTATTATACTGTAAGAAATATGAGAATAATATGAGAATATTGTCCTATATATCATATCCTAGTAATATTATCTATTACAGCACTTGTTATAATATTCATATCAGATTTACGGCTGTGATAAGAAATGAGTACGAACAAGGTGGGTTTGTGTAACCACGGGAAGGTTATTGAAAATATTCTCTCTTGAAACAGACGGTGACGATTGCGAAAGGTTCTAGGTATCGTCCGAATAAAGAACCACCCCACTCCGGTGGAGTCGAACCTTTCGTCCTCTTGCTGAATAAGACAATGGAAAGCCATGGGTTTAGGTTAGTTAACAATTCGGCTTTCTCTACAGTCATTGATTCATTTGGCCGAACCCAGCTATCTATGATTTCCTTCAAGCATTCCTGCAGGGCATTGACGTTCCCAAGCTCGACTAGGAAATATTCGATATTAATCATTTCACAAGGTAGAGACTGGACATCTATTTCGTACACATAATCAGCATGTTCATAATCATTAATTGGATATCCCTCTGCCTGTTACTTAATGTTGAAAAACCCCTGCGAACCTTTTTCGACAGGCCACATATCTCCACTCCTTTAAGTGAGAGCCAGGGTTGACCTTTTCTCTGCCACAGAAGTACTTCTTTGTCTGCAGTCTTAGGCTCTGCCTTGCCTATAAGTATCTCACCAGAATATGCCATTAGCTTTCCGCGTGTTAGTTTGCCATGCATTTCTCCACTTGCTTCGTATGAGTTGTGGGTATCCATACCATCTTTCCAAGTCAACGGTACGTCATAAAGGCCTCCGCTGTCCCATTTTAGCCGCGTGAGGTGACGCGTAGATGATGCTATTTTTATTACGACGTCTATTATTAGTTGGGATGGATTAGCTGCAGTCGGTTTCTTAGTTGAGATCTCTATCATGGATTTTCTGTCTCTTATGGAAGCTTATTGGCTGGCCAGGTAGCATCCGAATTTGAAGAGGGGAGAAGGTGCAACCTTCCGCCCCTCTGTGGCCTACAGGCCTAGAACCTTGAGAACTTGCAGTAGGTTATGCAAGAACTCCGGTATGCTCATCGCTTCTGCAGAAGCGATGAGCATTTGAATGGCCAAAAAGCCGATAACCAGTCGCTCTAACACTCATCATTAATCCCCTAGCTGGATTCAGGTTTCGGTATCCGGCTTAGTCCGGCTTCGACCTTTGTGACATTATTTTAATAAGACCTGCACTCCTGAGTAAATATGCTAATCAGACTGAAGTCACTCGCACTGCTGATGATTCCAAGAGAAGGTTACCGAATCCATTTTTCTAAGAAGCCCAATAAGTGAAAAGATACCCATTAGCAACAGCGGTAGAATGTATCCTAATCTGCTGCTTCCTTTACTTTAGTCAGTGCCTCCTCGCCATTATGAGCCAGATAGACATCATATCCCAGGGGAAACAGCATTGCCTCCATCAAATGTAGATTTCTTTCCTCGTCGTCAACAACCAGTATCTTGGGTTTCATTATCCTCTTTTCCCTTCTAACATTGGAGACTATGATTATGTCGTTTTCTCATTCAAATACTTATTAATCATATTTAGTAGTGCGTGAATGTCAATAGGCTTGCTTATATAATCGTCAGCACCGCTTTCTAGTGCTTTTTCTTTTTCTTGGTTCATAGCGTGGGCAGTCAGGACAATAATCGGGATTTTTTTTGTAGCTTGATTATTCTTTATGGATTTTGTCGCTGTATAACCATCCATAATAGGCATCACGATATCCATCAGGACAAGGTCTGGTTTTCCAGCAATGGCCATATTAACTCCCTGTTTGCCATCGTATGCCTCGAGCACATTATACCCGGATACCAATAGCAAGTCACAAACCAATTTCATATTCTTAGGCTCATCTTCAACTACCAGTATTACCTTACCCATGGGTCCTCTTTATATTTAGTTACTCAAATGTTTTCGCAATTATCCTCCGGTCTGCTTTCGCCCTCTTTTGCAACTGGTAATGTGAAGACAAAACGGCTTCCCTTTCCCAGGCCATTACTCTCTGCCCATATTTTGCCACCGTGCATTTCAATGAGGTGTCTGGTAAGGGACAGTCCTAATCCGGTACCAGGCGTTTTACCTTAAATAGTGTCTCCTACCTGGTAAAAACTCTCAAAGATTTTCTCCAGATTATCAGAAGCAATGCCGATGCCTGTGTCCGTAACACTCACAATGAGTTCATTCTCCTTCTTCTTACCAGCCACCTTTATCGATCCTCCATCAGGTGTAAACTTGGCTGCATTGGATAGCAGATTGAACATCACCTGCTTTAACTTCCGCTTATCTGCTGTTATCTCAAGAACGTCTAATTCCGGTACGGTTTGAAGTTCGAGGCTAATAGTATGTTTCAATGCCTTCTCTTTGATCATGACCATGCTGCCTTCTAGCAGCTCTTTCAAATTCACGGTTGACAACTGAAGTTCCTCCTTGCCAGCCTCAACTTTTGAAAGGTCCAAGACATCATTTACCAATGAAAGAAGGTGGTTGCCGCTATCCAGTATGTCTTTTACATATTCAGATTGCTTCTCATTAAGTTCACCGAAGTACTTTTCCTGTAATACCTGTGAGAAACCGATAATGGCATTCAACGGTGTTCTCAGTTCATGTGACATACCGGCAAGAAAGTCGGATTTCGCCTTATTAGCGATTTCCGCTGCTTCCTTGTCAATTCTCAATTTCTCTGCCCTCTTACGCTCTGTAATGTCGGTTACTGTCCCAAGAATAGCAGTATCATTTTCATACATTACGAGAGCTGTTGCGATTATTGCGTCAATTCTTCTACCATCTCTGGTAATAATTGTATATTCTGCTGGAGTAACCTCTTCGCCTTTCATATGCTTAGTAAAGCTTTCTTTTATCAAACTTCTATGCTCCGGGGCGATTAGAATGAGAAAGTTGAAATCTTCAGCATAGAACTCTTCCTTCTTGTAACCCATTACGTCTTCGCATTTAACATTAACGTAGATTATACGTCCTTTCTTATTTATGAAAATCATGTTTGGAGATTGTTCTGCTAAAAGCCGGAATTTGTTTTCCGATTCTTGCAGCGCCTCCTCTGCCTTCTTGCGTTCGGTTACATCTCTTGCAGCCCCAGAAAGGGCAATCACTTTCCCCTTATCATCCTTAACAGGTGATTCGTCTATTTCCAGTAATACTCTATTACCATTTTTATGATAAAACTCAACCGCAAACAGTTGTGGTCGAATGCCTGTTTCAATCGCTCTTTGAGTTATTTCGATCGCTTTTTCATCTATCGGGTTATCAGTTATGAAATCAGTCCACTTCATTTTCATCATTTCCTCGGGCTCATAGCCAAGTACATCTTTAGTCTGAGGAGTCACAAAGATAATGTCTGCTGTAGGTCCTACTACGTAGAATATTTCATTAGAATGTTCTACGATACTACGGTAACGTTCCTCGCTTTCTCGTAGCTGTGCCTCTACTTTCTTTCTCTCCGTGATATCACGGACTATAGACATGTCAGCTAGTCTTCCTTCATACTGGATTACACTAGCATTTACCTCTACAAATTTCCTGAAGCCGTCTTTTGTTAGGAGTTGTATTTCGTAGTTATTTGTAATATTCTCTCCAGCTATTCTCCTTTTATATCTATCAAGTACTAAGTCTCTATATTTCGGCGAAACAAACTCAAGGAATGGCTTTCCAATTGATTCATCGAGTGAGAAGCCAGTGATTTCACTCATCCTTGCATTGACAAATTTTAGCTGACCATCTTGAATAATGACGATGCCGTCGTTCCCTTTTTCCACTAAAGTTGAGTATTTTTCCTCCGACTTTGCTATGGCCTCTTGTGCGCGTTTGCGCTCGATTAGTTCGGTTTCCAGCCGTATCCTTTCATTTTCCTGTTGCTCCAAACGCTTCCGTTCTGTAATATCCTCTTTAACCGCCATGAAGTTAGTAATGGTATTCCTATCGTTCTTAACAGGCGAAATAGTAGCCGATTCCCAGTACAACGTACCATCTTTTTTCTTATTCAGGAACTCCCCCCGCCATTCTAGTCCAGAAGTAATCGTATCCCATAATACTTTGTACTCTTCGGGGGTGGTTTTTCCTGATTTCAAAATACGTGGATTTTTGCCAATGGCCTCTCTGGATGTATAACCTGTTAACTCCGTAAATCTGGGATTTACATATTCAATATTGCCATTCAGGTCAGTAATAACGATGGCACTTCTACTTTGTTCCACAGCTTGTGACAATCTGCGAATTTCGCTCTCATATCGTTTACGTTTAGTGATGTCTCGAGCAATGCCTAAAATTACATCTTCGTCATTTATTTTTATTGGGAATGTTCTTATTTCTATTTCAATCTGCCCGCCGTCTTTCCGATGCAAAGTAAATTCATCCGGTCCAGTACGTCTACCTAAAGCACTCTTTGCTAAAACCTCTACTGCTTTTGGAATTTGATCCTGGGGGAACATTTTTATTTTCAATAAGTTCTGCCCAATTATTTCTTCTTTCTTGTATCCGGTCATTTCTTCAGCGGCTTTATTACCATCGATGGTATTACCCTTTGAGTCAGTTAAGTAATAGGCATCTGGGGCAAATTCAAATAATATTCTTAACCGTTCCTCTGAACTTTCAAGCTCTTTTGTGGCTTTTTTGAGCTCCGTATTTACGTTACGGAGTTCCACATTGAGGTTAATTAGATTGGCATATTGTGTTAATGCATTCTTAACTAAACTTGCTGACGGTAACTCCATTTTTTCTATTCCCAGAAAGGGTTCAGGTTTAATACGTTTAGGCGATTTCCAGATGACCTGAAATTTCTTACCGGAAATTTGCTTACCGATAAAAGCAGATTTCATAAGATGATTGTTAGGCATCACTTCAAGTAGACCTGCCGGTGAATTCAGCCTTTGACCGTGCAAGTGCGCTCTAACGGCCTTAATATCTAATGATCCTGCTTCCTCCACGGCCTGGCACCAGAGACGAATTTGTGAATATGTCATTACCACAGGGTCAGAAGAAATTGGTTTGATTTTCTTATACTTACCAAAGTTTCTAACAAATCTTTGATTTTCCTTATTGTCAAGATTCTGGAAATAGCTCCAGCATAGATAGTGCTCAGCGTTTTGAATACCGAGATTACCTAAATCATGTTCAGGAATACTGAATGACATCACAGGAAATTTAATCCCTGATTTATTGTAATGGGTGAAAAAAGCTGCGTTGCTATCCCCATTAACTGTATTGATCACAAAGTCCGGTCGAGCAAGTTTTATCGATTTTGTAACATCCTTGAAGTCAGTAGCACCAAAAGGCAGATGATCCTCTCCAAGAACATTGGCACAACGATTCAACAGTAAAGACTTGACAAGTGCATTTGCTGTTCTGGGGAAAATATAATCAGATCCCACAAGATAAAAATTCCTGTGTCCCTGTGTTAAGCACCACTCAATAGCGGGTGAGATCTGTTGATTTAGACAACTGCCGCTATAGAGGATATTCGGATTTTCCTCCAGCCCTTCATATTGAGTTGGATACAGAAGAAACACATTTTTATCTTGAATTATGTCCTGTACTGCTTTTCTGGATGATGAAGTCCAGCACCCAGACAGAACGTGAACGCCATCCTGCTCTATAAGCTTTTCTGCTTTTAATTTGAAAGTTAAAGGTTCCGAACAACCGTCTTCTACAATGCCAAGTAATTGTTTGCCCAGAACTCCACCTCGTTTATTGATCTCATCAATAGCAAATAAAGCTGCATCTACAAGAGGCGTTTCAGTTGAGGCCATAGTACCAGACAAAGAGTGTAATATTCCTACTCTAATTTTTTTCATACACAAGCCTCTCCTTATGGTCAACCCAAAGCCCACCCCACTTATTTATATATATATATCATTTCTTAATTTAGTCTTGCAATAGTTTGACCTGCCTTCCCTTTTACGATATTTTATCTGGCATCGTTTTCGGTGGGCAGGTCACCAGGATTTTATCTCTCTTCCCCAAGGTAAACCTTCTTATAGTGAGACTCCAGTCTAGCTGTTTTTTTGTTTTATAATGTAGTCCTAAACTTTTTTCAGCAGGAGCTCTATGGAGATGGGTTTTGATATATAGTCGTCGTAGCCTGCCGCCTTGGCTATTTCAATATCTTGAGCCATGGCATTAGTACTCACATTTATGATCGGGATAGTACTAGTCACGGGATCGCCTTCTGTATTTTAATAGCCATGATGCCGTCATGACTGGCATTTGTATGTCCATGAGCATCAGGTCAGGAAGGATTTCACGGGCCAGGCCAGAATTTGCTCACACTGAGGTTCGTAGCGATTCCTTGAAAGGATATACTTTGGTCTGCGAATGGATGGGCTTTGCCCGGTAGAAACGAATAAAGATGGTTGGCAAACTCATTGAGTGCTTGTGTTTGTGACAGAGATAGTCGCATTTTTTAGCTATCCCATTCTACTTTGTAATTCAAGGTATTAAACCTACTCAGAATAGAAATGGGGGCGAAGTTCACTTTCTTGAATATAGCGCGCTGCTTAACGGATGATAGCACGAAGTGTGCCTGCATCGGTTTCTGAATGCAAGGGTATTGTCAGCGTCTGCTTTTCATTATGGAGGATCCTTCTGAGTTTAACATGGCTCCCTCGTTGTGAGTGAACTTTAAACCCGAAGGGTTCGAAGATTGCTACTATTTCAGCACCAGAAAGGCGCCTTAACTTAGGCGACACCCAAAGGCTCCAATTCCAGGGTTACCAAGAGAGACGGATTAGGAATTAAATCAAAGTCGGCTGGGTCTTCTCCTTCCAAATGGAGAGCTACTGCTTCCTTAAGATTGGCAATAGTCTCATCCAGCGTTTTCCCCTGGGTTACTACTGCTATTTCTATACATTCAGCAACGTAGTAATTGTCACCTTTATACACAAAAGCCTTAACAGACCGATGCATAAAATCCTCCTATTCGCTGAACTTTGCAGATGGCACTGTCTACCGGACTAATTATAGCATATCCTGTGCAGAGAGAACGCAAAGCTGGCAAGACAACTTGGCCAAAATAACTCAAGAGAGCAGTGATAATATACAGCTATAATCGTACAATTAAGGTATGAATCAGTAGATGGATCACCCTAATCGCAAAGCTCCCTACTGAAATAAGCCGAAGTGGAAAGGAATAAACAAATAGATGCGTGCACCTCTGCTTGTTTTAACAGATACAATTTCCTTCTTCCTTGCAGGTAGCTTTACTATGAGGACCGGTATCTGTCTACAAGACGATGGTACATTACAGATAATCAATTTATTCATTGTCATAATCGGTTCTATTCTTATATTAGCTGCATTCCTTGTCTCATTGACTGCTCTCCAATTTGAACGTTTTAGAGGCTATGTAGAAAAATTAAACCAGTGGTTATTCTGGTTATATCCAATACTTTTCGCTGTTATTGCCAGTGAGGTTGTAGCATTGATAATCAATTTTCGTGGGATTACGCCACTCTTTATAACCGCCATCGTCTTTCTTATATTTGTTCTTGTGGTAATCGGACTGACATCCAGGCGAGTATTTCAAAACGTACGCTCGTTATTGTCTATGAGTGTGACATTTAACGTGATAGCTGTCATTCTTCTATTTATGGAATCTGAAAAAATACAAGTAATTACTGTTCTTATTATTAGTACGACTCTACTTTTGTGGACTGTTTTAAGAGTCTTACGACAGATAGAAAGGCAGCAGAATAGACTATAAATAAATTAAACTTGCAAATAATTGTGTCTTAAGTAAAAGTCTTGGAGTATGAAAATGAAAGCTGCAGCTATCTATTGTCGGGTAAGTCACCTGAAGACAAGAAGTGGAAGCCATCAGCTTTCAGACACAGTGAGGCTACGTTAGAAAATACATACATGTCGATGAATGTACTGTTAACGTAATCTCGTTTACACTCAGCCATCGATTTTGCAATCCAAAATGACGTAGCTTCAAAACAAAGCTACCACTGCACAAACATGGGCATGACGACGTGGACGTAGTTGTCGACGCCGACGGGGCGGATGACGCCGGGGCTGGAGGGAGTAGTTGTTTCCAGGGCAACCTGAGTCTGGTGAAGCACGCTGAGCACCTCGGTAAGATACTTGGCATTGAAGGCGATTTTGGCCTCTGCGCCGTCGATCAAGGCATCGATCTCGCCGATATTGTCGCCAATCTCTTCGGCACGGGCCGATACAGCCACTTTGCCCGGCTTAAGCTCCTCGGCACCCGGAGTAATAATCAGGCGGACGATGCCGCTG
This sequence comes from uncultured Dehalococcoidales bacterium, assembly GCA_964596125.1. Taxonomy (GTDB): domain Bacteria; phylum Chloroflexota; class Dehalococcoidia; order GIF9; family UBA5629; genus CAZQRP01. Next base: position 24,422 of record CAZQRP010000026.1, read on the forward strand.
CCATCACGGGCAAAGATGGAGGACATCCTGGTGGCCCGCAGGAACTCGGCAACATCGATAACAGCTCTGGTCTCATAGCTCTGAGGGATGAGCTGGGAGTAGTTAGGGAACGTACCTTGAATAAGCTGGGAGACCATCTCTATATTTTTAAGGCGGAATAGCACCTGGCTCTTCTGTTTGTTCATGGTGATGTCGACCGGCTCTTCGTGATCGGTGAGAAAGCGGCTCAATTCGTTGAGGGCCCGTGCCGGGATAATGACTGAAGCCTTTTCACTCACCGCCGTCATGAGCGGGGCAGTGTGGACGGCCAATCTGAAGCCGTCGGCAGCAGCCAGCGTCAGCTTGTCTTCTTCAAACTCAGCCTGGACGCCGGTAAGCACGGGACGTGACTCCTCGGTCGCTGCAGCAAATGCAACCTGGTTGATTCCCTGCCTCAGTGCCTCAGCCTCGATCTTGGTAGCTATGCCGTCGGTAACCTGGGGTATCGGAGGGAAGTCTCCAGCTTCGAGCCCGTTGATGCGAGCCTCGAAGCGTCCACATTTAAGCTGGAGTGTTTGTTTGGCAAGGGACAGTTCGACCAGGTCACTGGGGGAGGAGTTGATATATTCAGTGAAGAGCCGGGCGGGTATGGTAATGGAACCTTCGTCTTCAACTTTGGCGCCGATCCAGCAGCTAATGGCCATCTCCAAATTGGTGGCAGCCAATTTAAGGCGGGACTGGTCAGTGGCTATCAGAACATTCTTGGTGATGGGTAGGGTGGTGCTGGTGGATACAGCTCTGCCAACTGTACCCAGTCCTTTACTAAGGTTTTCTTGAAGACAGGATAGCTTCATAGGATACCTCCAATATTGGTGTTTAGAGTATACTCTGCTCGCAAAGGATAGTCAATGGGTTTTTGCGGGAAAAAATGAGGGCAGGTAGTGCTATTCAAGGACGACAGTGCCGCTCTTGCCGCCGCTTTTCTTTATCAGTCGAATATTCTCCAGGCGAAGCGATGTATCGACAGCTTTGCACATGTCATAAATTGTCAGGGCGCATACGGTTACCGCTGTTAATGCCTCCATCTCGAAGCCCGTTTTACCGCTGCCTTTGACCGCTGCCTCAATGTCTACTGCCGGAGTTTTTTCATCCATAGAGAACTCAATAGTGATGTCATCGATGAGCAGTGGATGGCACATGGGAATGAGGCGGTAGGTATCTTTGGCTGCCATGATACCGGCAAGGCGGGCAGCGGAGAGAGCGTCTCCCTTGGGCAAGCTCCTCTGTTTAACGGCGTTAAATGTTGAGGCTTTCATTACTATCCTGCCCCTGGCTGTCGCCTGCCTGTTTGTGACCGGTTTTTCACCGACGTCGACCATGCGGATATTTGGAGACGGATCCATAATCAACCTCCTACCTGAGACATGAAACGTTTACTGGGACGGCAGCCCTGGGAAAGGTTATGCTGCCTGGGCTTTTCCTTGATAGCCTGCGTTATTGCCTCCTTTATTTTTTTAATCGAGTCGGCATCGCGTAATGGCTCGCGGAGATCGATCTCCTTATCGCTCAGAAGACAGGGGCGGAGTTTACCGTCAGCGGTCAGGCGAATACGGTTGCAATTGAAGCAGAAATGCTCGCTCACGGGGCTGATGAAGCCGATAGTGCCCATGGACTTGGGCAAGTGGAAGTATTTTGCGGGGCCGTTGCCGGTCATGGAATGTGATGGCTCAAGTGCGCCCAGGCTGCTGATACGCTCCTGAATTTCATGGACAGGCATGTATTGATGTTGGGAATCGTCCTCCTTTTTTGTGGAGTGATACTCGGGTGGATTATCCGCAGAGAAAGGCATGAGCTCGATGAAACGCACATGCCAGCCTTCGGTAACTGTCATTCTGGCAAAGTCTGCGATCTCGTCGTCGTTTACACCCCGTATGGCCACAACGTTGATTTTAACCGGATTTAATGCGGCGGCTTTCGCAGCTTCGATACCCTGAAGCACTTCATTTAACCTGTTAAAGCGGGTTATCTGCTCAAATTTGTCCTGTCTCAGTGAGTCCAGGCTAATATTGACCCGCTTCAGGCCGGCATGTTTAAGCTCATCAGCATAGTCTTTCAGCAGAACGCCGTTGGTTGTCAAGGAGATGTCATCGATTGTATGTATTTCAGCAAGCCTGGCAACCAGCTCAGTAAGGTTAGCCCTGACCAAAGGTTCTCCGCCGGTAAGCCTGATTTTGCTGATACCCATCCCGGCAGCTACCCTGGCGATTGTAACAATCTCTTCATACGAAAGCAGCTCACTGCGAGACAGCAGGTCGATACCATTAGCAGGCAAGCAGTAGACGCATCGAAGGTTGCATCGGTCTGTGACTGAGACACGGAGATAGTTTATGGGGCGGTGACATGAATCGGTAAGTCCTGTCATAATACAGCTCTCTTTACGAATTTCTCCAGTATTTTGTATACTTTTCCGGCAGCCCTGGCACGGTGGCTAATCCGGTTCTTCAACTCCGGTGGGATCTCTGCCATAGTTTTATCATATTCAGGGAGGTAGAAAACCGGATCATAGCCGAACCCGTTCTCTCCTCTGGGTTCAAAGGCGATTATGCCCTGGCACTCACCCTGACAGATATCCAGTCGCTCTTCCGGTGTGGCTACAGCTATGACACATTTGAAGCGGGCAGTCCGTTTCTCCCAAGGAACGTCTTTTAATCTGGTGAGAAGATAGTCAACTTTATCACTATCGCTGGCCCCATCTCCGGCATAACGGGCTGAGCGCACACCCGGCTCACCGCCAAGAGCATCAACCTCAAGCCCGGAATCATCAGCCAGCGTGATAAGGCTGCTCAGAACAGCGTAGTAAGCGGCCTTCTGTCTGGCATTCTCCTCTAATGTGGCATAGTTCTCCTCCACAGCTACAGTTATTCCTTCCTCTATCAGGCTTACCAGTTGAAAAGGTAGTCCATCAAGGAGATGACGATACTCGCCGGTTTTTCCCTGGTTGGTGGTAGCCAATAGAAGCTTTGACATTTCCCTTCACGTTCTAGATAGTTTCGAATCTCGGCTTGAGCTTCTTCATTACTTGAGGCATGGTGGTATATTCCATCTCCTCAAGGGGCAGACGGTGCGGTTCGAATGGTCCGAGCCCGCGCAGGAAGTCAGCGATATCGAGTGCCTGCTGACGGGCGTTGTTGAAAGCTGCGTCGTCGAACATATCACCGGGGCCAACCAGATTACCTTCCGAAAGCTGGAAACCGGCAGCAATCACCCGTGGCGGACCATCGAAGCGAGTGCAATTGCTGTCTCTCACAGCCACAGGCAGCAGCGGGCCGTGGTGTGAACCCCTCATCCATCCTTCAACTATATTGGGAGAGGCAAAAGGTTCAAGGATCTCGCCAACTGCCGGGAAAATTCCCTGAGAGCGGACAATGCACACCGGGTCATCCTTGCCAACGTACCTGCCGGCAATTAACGACAGGCGTTGTGTGGAAGATGAAGCCGCTATTTCACCGGTATCGCGGTGGTACACTGCCTTGATGGCGTAGCGGCTGGTTGCGCCGAGGAAGACCAGCATATCATAGATTTCCTCGGGAGCATTGAACATTATTTTTTTACTCTCTTTGACATCGTGGATCTCGAATACAAAACCGTTATGCATGTTCGAAGCAATGACTAGGCCGATGGTATTAAAAGGGTCGGCAAAAATTTTATAAAGAGGCAGGTTCCAGGCACCTGAGGCAGTTTTATCTGCCATAAAGATAACAACCGTCTCAGCTTCCCGTTCTTCGAATTGCATCTCAGCAACTCCAGGGCCAAGCCCCTTCACATTACCGGCGAAGGCATCAGACAGAAGGTCCTGACCGGCACCATGCAGCTTCAACTTCTTTGCTACCTTGGTACAATCTACGAAGATATCCCAGGCCATCTGGTGAATTTTATCGTTATCTACACCATACTGGTGAGTCATTATGAGCTGGAGATCATCGCCACACCTGGTAACATGGTAATCAATTATGAGACCTGCCTTTTTTGCTTTACCCATACTTTCTTCAGCCTGACCTAATACTTCAGGATGCGAGCTTGAATGACCAACGTAGCCACCGACATCGGCTTTGATAGCACTTAGGGTTACTATCACTCTTAACCTCCTTATTTAAATTGTATATCGATAACCGTTGTTCAAATGAACAATGAGTACCAGAAATAATGACCGGGTGCCGGCTATTCTCAGAGTAAATCCTGCTGTAACAAAGAAATCTTAACTTGCTCTCTTATGTATTTGCTGCGCCAGCGTGCCGTTTCCCGGCATCAAACCTCAGTAATCGATCCCCCTGCGGGATGGTATTCCTTTGTCATAGGGGTGCTTCAATTTGACCATATCAGTGACCAGGTCAGCGAGTTCGATCACTCTCGGGTCGGCATAACGACTGGTGAGAATAAGTTCTACATAGTCCGGTCTATCCTTTATCAGGTCAATAACCTTTTCAATGTCAAGCAGTTTCCAGTATGCCGCCACATTGACTTCATCAAGGACAACCATGTCGTACTTTTGGCTGAGCATTGTATTTCGGGCAGTTTCTAAAGCTTTTTGAGCTTCCTCCTTTTCCTCCTGCTTACTATCTGCCGGGTCGACGAAGCTTTCAGACCCGAACCTGGCAAAGGTAACGTTAGGCGATTCCGATAATACTTTTTGCTCTCCGTAGGGGAAGTTACCTTTCATAAAATAAACGATGTGGACTCTGCGTCCGTGACCTGAGGCACGGAGAGTTATACCCAGCGCTGCCGATGTTTTTCCCTTGCCATCACCCGTATAAATTTCCACCAGCCCTTTCATTGCATTTTCAGGAGATAAGGCTGTATAGAATTCCTTGGATACACTAGGTGAGTTTAACAAATGGCTGCTAGAGTGTCAAACGAGCTGACTATTAATGCCCGGTGTGAATTCCATAGAGTAGATTCTAAAAGCCCTTTCCCGCGGATTGTCATCTGTGCGGATTTGTTCAGCTTTCTATTTTGTAGAGTGCTGAAGAACTGAGCGTCAATCCTCTTATCACCCCAATCCCGGAGCAATTAAAAATCTTGACAATGAGTGTATAATTGGGTCAGTTGGCGCTTTACTACCACATGAATGTCATACGTGTTGTATAGATATAAAGCCGCCTCCATGAAAAGGAGCGTAGTGATGGAAAACAGATATGTATGTTAACGTAGCGCCGCTGGCCATTGGAGTTGACCATATAAGTCCGAATATACTTCTTCATCATTATAGCTGTCTCGTTGTTTCATTGTTTAAATAGTACTGTTTATTTCCATTGTCTCTTACCAGGCGTTGGTCTGGTCAAGAGGAAGAGGAAGAGATGTGGAAGAGGGGCGCTAGCCCTCTTGAACGCCCTGCTATTTTGTTCTGAGGAGACTCACAGAGAGGTGAAACCTCTCTTACTAAAAGTTTTCCCCCTCTATTTGAGGGAGAGGGAGATAAGGTGGTTGAAGGTGTTCTTGATTGGGCTGAGAAGGGAAAAATATAAAACTAAAAACTGAGGCCTTTTAAAATTAAACAGCCTCACAAAGGAAAGGGAGGTAATCTATGCCTACAGAGGAAAGGACCAAAGAGATTCTAAAGGAATTGCACACTGCGGTAGTGGCGTTCGAAGAGGATGACGTCGTGAAATGGGCTCAAGTTGCTCTGGATGAAGGCGTGGACCCCTTTGTAGCAGCAATGGAAGGCCTGGCCGAGGGCATGATAGAAGTTGGTGAGCGGTACAATAGAAAGGAGTATTTTGTCCCGGAACTGCTGCTATGTGCCGATGCATTATATGCTGGACTTGATATCCTTCGACCAGCTATTGAGGCTTCGGGCAGGGAATCAGAGGTGAAAGGCTCGATAGTCCTTGGTGTAGTTGAGGGCGATGTTCACGACATCGGTAAAAACCTGGTCAAGCTGATGTTTGAGGTAGCCGGCTGGACTGTTCATGACCTGGGAAAGGATGTGCCGCTCGATAGATTCGTTGAAGAGCAGATCAGGACCGATTCTAATATTGTGGGCATATCAGCTTTGATGACAACCAGCATGCTGGCAATGCCGGAGATTATAAAGAGATTGAGAGCCAGAAATCCAAACGTCCGTATCATGCTCGGTGGTGCTCCAATAAATCCCGAAGTCGCCGAAAAGTACGGCGCTGACGGCTATGCCAAGACTGCCGGCACAGCGGTTGATGAAGCCATTAGACTTTTAAAGATGCTGAAAGAGGAGGAGATGGGCAAGTAAATTCACCCTGTATGTCTTTAGTAAGGAGGCTTATATCATGGATAGCAGAACAGGAACCATGACTGACCGGGAGCGGATTGAGGCTTTACTGAGACGTGAGAAGCCTGACCGGGTCCCCAACTGGCCGTTTGGCATCTCGGGCTATGCCGTCGTGAACGCCGGCTATACTATTGCCGATGCATATAATAAGCCGGAGAAGTCCCTGGAAGCGCAGCGATGGTGCTGTGAACAATATGGCTGGGTGTTCACTCCATCAATGGGCTATGCTGCTCATGGTGGTTGGGAGTTCGGTGGAGAAATCAAGTGGCCCAGCGGTGAGTATACCCAGGCCCCTACAATCAGCAAATATCCGGTAGAAACAGAGGACGATGTCTGGAATTTAGAAGTGCCTGATCTGGAAACAGCCGGCATCGTTCCCCTGATGAAGGAGTTCTACAAATTATCGTCGCAGGAAAGGCTTGATAATGAGCCATTTAATGTAAGAACGTCCAGTGCAGGTGGTGCTTTCACAACTGCCGGCAATATCGCGAGTCCGGATAGATTCCTGAGGTGGCTCATTAAGAAGCCCGATGTTGCTCACCGTCTGCTGCGGCTGGCTACCGACTATATTGTAAAGCTAGGTCAGTACTGGAAGGATACCTTTGGTCTGGAGGGGGTCCTGCCAGTGGGTGGCGAACCGACGTCGGCTAACCAGCTCATTTCCCCAAGGCAGTTTGAGCAGTTTGCACTTCCTTATAACAGGGAGTGCAACGAAAAGCTGCTGGGGATGGGGTACAGGCACCTTTATATGCATGTTTGTGGTGAGCAGAACGATAATCTACCCTACTGGGCGCAGATACCAATGGGCGATCCTGGCTTTGTCAGTATCGGCCATGAGATTGAGATTGAGAAGGCGGCCGAGTATTTCCCCAATGATATTATTATAGGTAACATTGAGCCGGCGATAATCCAGACGGGTACTCCGCAGCAAGTCTATGAGCTTGCCAGGAGAGTCATCGAGCAAGGAAAGAGGTGTCCGGGAGGGTTTGCCCTATCGCCAGGCTGCGGGCTGCCGCCCAAGTCACCACCGCTTAATGTCTGGATGATGACCAAAGCTGTAAATGATTTTGGCTGGTATGATTAGAGGAATGTTGTTTCCAGTATCTGATGGACTGCAAAAAGTAATCGATATGAGCCAGGTGCGTGGAAGTAAAGGAGGCTTATATCATGGGCAGTAGAACAGGAGCCATGACTGACCGGGAGCGGATTGAGGCTTTACTGAGACGTGAGAAACCGGACCGGGTCCCTATCTGGCCCTTTGCCCCTACAGGATTTGCCGTGGTGTATACTGGCACTCACGTTGCCGATGCATATAATAAACCTGAGGTGGCTCTTGCTGCACAACGCAAGGCGGCACAAGATTTTAGCTGGGTTTTTATTCCGTGGATGGGTTACGCTGCCTACGGTTGCTGGGAGTTCGGTGGAGAAATCAAGTGGCCCAGTAGTGAGTTTGCCCAGGCTCCAACAATCAGCAAATATCCGGTAGAAACAGAGGACGATGTCTGGAATCTAACAGTGCCTGATGTCAAGACAGCCGGTATCATTCCCTTGATGAGGGAGTTCTACAAATTATCGTCGCAGGAAAGACTTGATAATAAGCCATTCAACGTAAGTCCAGTTGTGGGTAGTGCTTTCACCCGTGCCGGCAATATTTGCGGCGTAGACAAACTTTGCATATGGCTGCTCAAGAAGCCCGATGTTGCTCACCGCCTGCTGAGGCTGGCTACCGACCATTCACTGGATCTAGCTGAATATTGGAAAAACTTATTTGGTGTAGATGGGATCCTACCCTTTACCGGCGAGGCGACATCGTGCAACGACTTGATCTCGCCCAGGCAGTTTGAAGAGTTTAACTTGCCCTATATTATAGAGATCCATGAGAAATTGCTGGCAATGGGTTTTAAGCATATACAGTGTCTAATTTCCGGTGACCACAGTGCCAACCTACCATATTGGGCGCAAGTGCCAATGGGTGATCCTGGTATAGTCCGTATCCCTCATGAGATAGACCTCGAAACTGCATACGAATATTTCCCCAACGACATCATCGTAGGCAACCTTGAACCAGCCATTATACAGACCAGCACACCGGAGGAAGTTTACAGGGCTACGAGTCAAGTCCTTGAGAAGGGTAAGACATTACCTGGAGGATTTGTCTTTTCACAGGGCGATGACTTACCGCCAATGGCACCTCCTGTTAATGTAATGGCAATGACCAGGGCAATCAATGATTTTGGCTGGCATGATTAGAGGGATGTTGTTTGCGGTATCTGATAGGTTGTGCAAAGGTATCGATATGAGCGAGAGGTGTGCAAGTAAAGGAGGCTTATATCATGGATAGCAGAACAGGAGCCATGACTGATCGGGAGCGGATTGAGGCTTTACTGAGACGAGAGAAGCCTGACCGGGTCCCCAACTGGCCGTTTGTCGCCGGGGGCTTTGCTGTCGTGAACGCCGGCTATACTATTGCCGAGGCGTATAATAAGCCGGAGAAGTCCCTGGAAGCGCAGCGATGGTGTTGCGAACAATATGGCTGGGTGTTCGCACCGGGATTTGGCTACGCTGCTCATGGGGGCTGGGAGTTCGGTGGGGAAATCAAGTGGCCCGGCGGTGCGTATGCCCAGGCCCCAACAATCAGCAAATATCCGGTGGAAACAGAGGACGATGTCTGGAATTTAGAAGTGCCTGATCTGGAAACAGCCGGCATCGTTCCCCTGATGAAGGAGTTTTACAAGTTATCGTCGCAGCAAAGGCTTGATAATGAGCCGTTTAACGTAAGAACGTCAGGCGCTGGCTCGGTCTTCACTATGGCCGGCAATATCGCCAGTCCGGAGAGGTTTCTGAGGTGGCTGATTAAGAAGCCCGATGTTGCTCACCGCCTGCTGAGGCTGGCCTCTGACTATATTATAAAACTGAGTCAGTACTGGAAGGATACCTTTGGATTAGATGGAGTTCTCCCGTTTGGCGGCGAACCGTCGTCGGCTAACCAGCTCATTTCCCCGCAGCAGTTTGAGCAGTTTGTGCTTCCCTATGACAGGGAGTGCAACGAAAAGCTGCTGGGAATGGGATTCAGACACCTCTATGTGCATGTTTGCGGCGAGCAGAACGATAATCTACCCTACTGGGCGCAGATACCAATGGGCGATCCCGGTTTTGTTAGTATCGGTCATGAGGTTGAGATTGAGAAGGCGGCGGAGTATTTCCCCAGTGATATTATTATAGGTAACATTGAGCCGGCGATAATCCAGACGGGTACTCCGCAGCAAGTCTATGAGCTTGCCAGGAGAGTCATCGAGCAAGGAAAGAGGTGTCCGGGAGGGTTTGCCCTATCGCCAGGCTGCGGGCTGCCGCCCAAGTCACCACCGCTTAATGTCTGGATGATGACCAAGGCTGTAAATGATTTTGGCTGGTATGATTAACGTGCTTAATCAGCCGTCAGCCGCGGGATAGAGAATAGAGAAAGGAAATGCGGTATGCCAGGTAACCAGGACGAAACAAAATGTATGGTCATTTTCCAGCCGTCAGGACGCAGAGGTTATATTGACAAAGGGAAAACGATCAAACAGGCTTCGATCGCCCTGGGTGTAGATATAGAAGGCGTCTGCGGGGAGAAGGCTATCTGCGGCAAATGCCAGGTCAAGATCGAGGAAGGTGTCTTCGAGAAATGCGGTATCGAGTCCAGCAGAGACAATATTTCCCCGATGGGACAGACGGAACGAAAATTCTTCAATTTACAGCAAGAGCACAGCGGCTACCGGCTGGCCTGTCAGGCACGAGTCCAGGGTGATATCGTGGTCTTCGTCCCGGAAGGAAGCCGGATGGGGAAGCAGGTTGTGCGTAAAGCAGCCAGGCAGATAGACATCGAATTGAAACCGGCTGTAAGAAAGTATTATGTGGAGCTGTCGAAAGCTACTCTGGAAGACAGCCTCGGGGATTGGGAGCGTCTCAGTAGCGAACTTAATATCAAGTACAAACTGAATAATCTAACAATCGACTACCAGGTACTCATGGGCTTACAAGATGTTGTGCGCCAGGGCGAATGGAAGTTGACCGTTTCAGTATGGCAGGACAAAGAGGTTATCAGGGTCGAACCAGGATTTGTAGAGAAGGCTTACGGCCTGGCAGTAGATGTAGGCACTACCACAGTGGCCGGCTACCTCTGTGATTTAACCAATGGAGAGCTGGTAACTACAGCTTCGATGATGAATCCGCAGGTTATCTACGGCGAAGATGTCATGTCTCGCATCAGTTACACCATGACGAATACGGATGGCCTGCAACATATGAACCAGGCGATTATAGATGGTCTCAATGGAATTGCGCAGGATGTTGCTGACCAGGCAGGCATAAAGCGGCAGGACATCATTGACATGAGCATAGTCGGTAATACCTGTATGCACCATCTTTACCTGAATATCGACCCGAAATATGTAGGCAGGGCCCCATTTCCGCCAGCTCTTCACCATTCACTGGATATAAAAGCCCGCGATTGGGGACTTAAGATACTACCTGACGCTGAGACTGCTGAAAAAGGAGGTTATCCACCCTGCCAGGTTGCCTGTCCTGCCGGCGTCAATGGTCAAGACTTCTTATACCTCATAGCGCAGGGCAAATTCGGCGATGCACTCGAGCTGGTAAGGATGGCTATTCCTTTTGCCGGAGTCTGCGGGCGGGTATGCACGCATCCCTGTGAGACAGAGTGCGAAAGAGGAAAGGTTGATGAACCTTTATCAATCCGCTCCCTGCACCGCTTTGTAGCTGACCATGAGATGAAGATAGGCAGGGAAAAGGCAGCATTACTGGAGAGAACAAAGCAAGATAAGGTAGCAGTCGTCGGCTCGGGACCAGCAGGTCTGGCCTGCGCGTACGATCTTATAAGGCAGGGATATCCCGTTACCGTCTTTGAAGCGAGCTCTAAAGCCGGTGGTCTATTGCGTTATGGTATGCCCGAGTACAGGTTACCCAATGATGTACTGGATAATGAGATCAGCTATATCGAAGAACTGGGAGTAGAGATAAAGACAAATAGTCCCGTAAAAGACGTTAAAAGCCTTTTTGACCAGGATTACAGGGCTGTCTTCCTGGCAACCGGTGCCTGGAGAAGCCAGAAGATGGAAATCCCCGGCGGGGAAACCGATGGGGTTATCAATGCCCTTGATTTCCTCAAGCAGGTTAATTCAGGCGGGAAAGTGAAAGTTGGCGAGCGAGTGGCTGTTATCGGTGGCGGTAATGCCGCTGTAGATGCGGCGCGCGTAGCCAGCCGCCTCGGAGCAAAGGAGGTTTCTGTTATTTATCGCCGTTCGCGCTCTGAGATGCCGGCAATCGGAACTGAAGTCGATGAAGCTGAACGGGAGGGCGTTGTATTTACCTACCTTACCGCTCCGGTGAGCGTCCTGGCCGGCAATGGCCGGCTGAGCGGCATCAGGTGCATTCGAATGGAGCTGGGTGAGCCTGACGAAAACGGTCGGCAGCGACCGATACCGGTTGAAGGCTCGGAATTTGACATAGACATCGATACTGTAATCGTCGCTGTCGGACAGACGGTGGATACGGCAGAATTACCCGAAGGGCTTGGCTATACCGGTCGGGGGACTATCTCTGTCGATCCGGTTACTTTACTATCGGACATTAAAGGTGTTTTTGCCGGCGGTGACGCAGTTTCAGGTCCCTCTAATGTTATTGATGCTATTGCTGCAGGGAAGGAAACGGCTATCTCTATTGAGCTTTATCTTGAGGGAATAGACCTGAAGGAAGGAAGACCAGCTCCGCTAAGGAGAGTCGAGGAGATTCCAAAAGAGGGAGTAGAGAAAGAGGCAAGAAAGGCGGTCCCTGTCCTTGAACCGAAGAAACGGACGGGATTTTCCGAGGTTGAACCGGGCCTGGATGAGCATTTAGCTGTCCAGGAATCTAAACGCTGTCTAAATTGCGGTATCTACGCAGAAACAGGAGCCCCGGAGCACTTCGCGGCTCGCGACACGGGTATCAAGATATCTCCAGGGGCCTATGTTCATGTCCTTCCCATTGAAGCCGGATTTGTCGGTGCTGATAATGTTGGTGTGCTCATTGCTGAGACGCCGTATAAGCAAGATAGCATAGAGCTTGTTATAGATATCGGCACGAATGGTGAGCTGGTACTGGGCAATAGACAGAGACTGTTATCAGCATCGTGTGCTACCGGCCCTGCATTCGAGGGTGCTGAGATAAAGTATGGCATGCGTGCTGCTCCCGGCGCTATTGAAAAGATAGAGATAGACAGGGAGACAAAGGAGGTACGGTTCAAGGTTATTGATAAAGAGGGCTGGAACACAGACCTGGATGAGGTAGGAGCCAAGGGAATCTGCGGCTCGGGTATAATCGATGCCATACCTCAGCTTTTTCTGGCCGGAATTATCGATAAGTCGGGACGTTTTGGCAAAGACGTTGTGACGCCCCGTCTGCGTGAAAACGATGGTGGGCCGGAGTTTGTCATTGCCTGGGCACATGAGACATCAATTGGGGAGGATATTGTCATCTGTCAGGACGATGTAAGAGCTGTCCAACTGGCCAAGGGTGCTATGTATGCCGGAGCACAGATCATGATGCGCACGCTGGGAGTAAGCAGACTGGACAAGGTCATTCTGGCCGGTGCCTTTGGCAGTTATATAGACAAGATATCTGCAGGTATACTTGGGCTCTTCCCTGACTGTGATTTGGAAACTATTTATTCTGTTGGTAATGCCGCAGGTGACGGAGCACGTATGGCTCTCCTGAATCTGGATAAGAGGAAAGAAGCTGATGAAATAGCCAGACGGGTGGAATACATAGAACTGACATTAGCGCCTGATTTCAGCAAAGTTTTTGCCAAGGCTATGTGGATACCTCATATGCAGGACGCCTTCCCTCATCTAAGGGACCTGTTACCCCAGAACAAATGAAGGGTACCATGGAAAGGAGAATCACTGTAGATGTTTCGGTATAACATCGAGCAGAGAGTGTGTGACATTGGTGGTGTTACAATCGGTGGTCAACCGGGGGAGAATGTTCCGCTCCTGATAGGCAATATGTTTCAGAAAGGGGATGTACTGTTAGAAAGCCGTAAGGAGCACAAATTCAACAGGGGTGGGGCAGAGGAGCGGATTCGTGAGATGGAGCGTTTAACACGTGAGACAGGGGTACCGGGAATGGTAGCAATCGTAGCCAACACGGCAGCCGAGATGAAAACGTATATAGATTTTTTTATCAGCGTGACTGATATGCCCTTTGCTATCGACATCTGGATGCAGAAGACGAGGCTGGCTGCTGCCCGTTATGTAGCCGAACTGGGTATTCAGAATCGCGTGCTTTACAATAGCATAACACCCTGGGACGAGGACATTGAGGCTCAGGTAACCGAAATTATGGAAATGGGAATCAGGCATGTGGTGATACAGGCTTTTGATGTTGAAGATAAAGGGCCAACCGGCAGAATTAAATCACTCAAGAAATTGCTGCCGCTGGTGGAAAAGGGGAACTTCGATAGCATCCTGGTCGACACAGCGGTAATGAATTTGCCGGCTACTGCCTTCTCCTTATTGGCCAATCATCTTGTTAAAAAGGAATTTGGTCTGCCGGCGGGCTGTGCCGCTTCTAACGGTACCTACATGTGGAGAAAGACGGCCGGCGAGGTTGACAAAGGCAGATTTCCGGCTATAGATGCCGGTGTGCATGCCATTGCTGCTCTGGCAAGCGATTTTGTTTTCTATGGGCCCACAACCGGCAGCAGCAGAGTTTTTCCGGCAGTGGCAGTTGCCAGTAGTATGTTAGCAGCTATGAACTATCAGGAAAGCGGCTTCTTACCCGGCGGAAACCATCCCTTAAGCCTTCTCTTTCCCGATATTGTAGAACAATTCCAAAAAGAGAAAGGAGGTTAACAGAATGACAACCGGTCTCAATTCGAGGGAGCGGGTGTTGAAGCTGTTCAGAGGCGAAGATGTAGATTACATTCCGGTATTCAGTGGCTATGGAAACATAACGGTGCATGGGTTGGATAAATATGGCTGGAAATTTTCAGAGATCCACGCCGATGCACATAAAATGGCAACTGTATCTGCCTCGACATTCCAGCTATTCGGCTTTGAATGTGCCGTTGTTCCCTTCGATGTCGCAGTAGAGGCTGAAATCCTGGGCAGCGAGGTTAATTATTATCGCAGGCGCAAAGATATTGTGTATCCAACTATATCCCACCATGCGGCGGAAAAGGTGGTTGACCTGGATGTTCATGTACCACCGGATGTAGCCGGGGCGGGCAGGATCCCGGTGGTGACGCAGGCAATCCGCCTCCTGAAGGAGATGGTAGGCGACCAGGTAGCCATCGGCTCCTGGGTTCTGGGTCCATATACCTTGGCAGGACAACTGGTTGACCTCAGTGACCTGTCCAAGTCAGCCTATAAGAGGACAGAAATGGTGAGTAAGGTGCTTGAACTACTGGCTGGAGTTCTCATCGAAATTATAAGGATTTATAGAGAAGCAGGTGCCGATTATATCACTATACGTGAAATGGGCGCCGGACCTGACGTGATAAGCCCGTATTTGTTTGAGTCCCTGGTACGGCCGCACCTCGTCAGGATTTTCGAGGAAATTGAGTCTCCCAAGGTGCTGCATATGTGCGGTGATACCAGGATGATTGTCGAGCAGATGGCTCTGTGCGGTGCCGATGCCATCAGTGTGGAGAAAAAGAACGATGTAGCAGAGACCAGACAGAAACTTGGCCCTGATGTGTTAATCTTTGGAGACGTGGATGCTTATGGAGTCCTGGTGGAGGGGACACCTGATGATGTTGACAAAGCTGTTAAAGAGGCTATCGATGCGGGTGTTAATGCCATATGGCCCGGCTGCGATATCTGGCCGACGGCACCCCGGGAGAACCTGGAAGCAATGATGGCGGCTGCCAGGAAATATGGCAAACGTGGGTAATTATGCGTACCTCTGAAATTTGAAAGCAGCAGACCGAACCTTTATTATTAATGAGATAAACTTTTAGTAATTGGGATAATCTTTGCCGTACAGCTTTTCAATAGCAGTTTTGTTGTGTTCGTTGAGCAGGGCTTTCAGTTAAACCGTAGATAGCAAAGGAGTAGTAGGAGACGCAATGGAGGTAATTCCAGCCATCGATATCAAGGGGGGCAAATGCGTCCGGCTGTACCAGGGCGATTACAGTAAGGAGACGATTTTCTCCGATGACCCGGTATCGGTTGCTGCAAAATGGCAGGCAAAAGGGGCAGCCAGGCTTCACATTGTAGACCTTGATGGAGCTGTATGCGGCGAGTTGTGTAATATAACGATTATTGAGTCGATGGTGAAACAAGTGAGTTTAGCGGTCCAGCTTGGCGGTGGTATCAGAGACGAATTTTCAGTGGAGAGGCTGCTGGATATCGGAGTTCAGCGGGTTATTCTCGGCACAGTAGCCATTGAGCAACCTGAGCTGGTGGAGAGGTTATGCCACAGATTTAGCGAAGCTATAGTCGTTGGTGTTGATGCTCGGGAGGGATATGTAGCCACTCACGGCTGGTTAAAGGGCACTACAGTCACTGCCTTGGAATTAAGCCGGAAGATGGCGGATTCAGGAGTCCAGCGAATCCTTTACACTGATATTAAGCGAGATGGTACCTTGACAGAGCCGGACTTTGTGGCAATTGCTGAGTTGGTCGAAAACGTACATTTGCCCATCATTGCTGCCGGTGGTATCTCGGTATTACATCACCTGAAAAGACTTGGGGAAATTGGCGCCGAAGCTGCTGTAGTGGGCAAAGCACTTTATACCGGAGATATTGATTTGGCGGAAGCTCTGGCTATTAGTTAAATGTTGCGATAGAATAATAGGTCTGCCCTACAAGAAGTTATACTGGGAGAAGATATCGAAGAGAGGGCCGGTCATGTGACCGATTGGAAGAAACAAAAAAGGTAGTACGCAATGATAAAATTCGATGAAAAAGGCCTGATTCCAGTAATAATTCAGGATGTTGCCAGTGGTGAGGTATTGATGCTGGGGTATGCCAATAAGGAAGCGTTACAGCGTACTCTAACCAGCGGTGAGGTATGGTTTTATAGTCGGAGCCGGCAGGAGTTATGGCATAAGGGGGCTACTTCGGGTAGCATTTTGAAACTACATTCAATTGCCAAAGATTGTGATAGTGATGCTATTCTGATTCGTGCTGAGCCAGCCGGCCCGGTATGCCATACCGGCAACTGGAGTTGCTTCTTTCAGGAGTTTGAGAGTGGAGATGTCGATTGAACCTCGCCAGAGGTTGCCTGCTCGCCGCGATCAGCTTCTATAACCTTTGTTAAAGCAGACAGCGCTGTCTCAAGCTGACTGTCGTTTGGTTCTCTGGTTGTCATCGATTGAAGTGCAATCCCTGGAGCTAATAGACTGCGGACAATAAGATTATTTCTGTTAGCTGCTCCAAAGCGTATAAACTCGTAGCCGATAGCTGCTATAACCGGGAGAAGAAGTATCCGAGACAGGATGCCAAGCCACAGTGGCGGGCGGCCAAGCAAGGTAAAAACAACTATAGCGATAACAAGGACTACCAAGAGGAAGCTGGTGCCGCAGCGGGTATGGGCGGTTGAATATTTTTTTATATGTTCTAATTCCAGCGGTACGCCGGATTCGTAGGCATTGACTACTTTATGTTCCGCACCGTGATAGGCAAAAACCACCTTTATATCAGGCATCAGCCCGATCAACCACAGATAAAGGAAAAAGATACCGATACGAAGTATACCCTCGAATACATTACCAACGACGGCTGAGGCGAAATAGGGGTAAATGACATAGTGGGTGATTAATAGCGGGATAACAAAGAATATGGCCATGGCAAAGATGATGCTGATAACAGCAGTTCCCCATAAAAGCTTCGGGGATATTTCATTGTCAGTTTCCTCGGCTGTAGTAATTTGTGCAGAGTGAAGCAATGCTTGGATACCCAGTACCAGTGTCTCAATGAGGACAATTATACCTCTCACAAAAGGTATCTCTCTAAAACGGCCTTTATATAAATTAGCCAGAGGTCTGTCGGTCACATTTATTTCACCGTTGGGGCGGCGGACAGCTATGGCTATATTCTGCCGGCCACGCATCATTACGCCCTCGATTACCGCCTGTCCACCGTAATAAAATGGTTTTGTCACTGACGTCTGCATAAACAAAAAAAGCGGATATCTTACACCGCTTCTTTTATCTATGCTATATTGTATATTAATCTTGTAATTTATAACGCCGCTTAAAGCGTTCTACTCTACCAGCAGTATCCACGATTCTCTGCTCCCCTGTGAAGAAAGGATGGCATTTACTGCATAACTCAACTTTCAGTACTTCTCTGGTTGATCCGGTAGTGAAAGTATTACCACAGGAGCAGGTTACCTTGGCATCATTAAAAAATTTAGGATGAATCTTGTCTTTCATTTATTCAGAATAAATGCTAACCCTTCTTTTATTTTTAGTAGCGGGTTCGTATTTCACTATACCATTAATAAGGGCAAAAAGTGTATAGTCTTTACCTACTCCGACATTATTGCCGGGATAAATACGAGTTCCTCGTTGTCTCACCAGAATAGTGCCGGCATGGACCTTTTGTCCACTGTACCTTTTCACACCCAGTCGCTTAGATTTACTATCGCGACCACATCGTGTGCTGCCCCCGCCCTTCTTATGTGCCATTAGTCTTTACCTCCACTTGTTACCTTTTCCTTTTGGGCGCTTCCTGATGCTTTATCGCCAGGTTTGACTATTTCCGTAATCTCCAATCTGGTAAAAAGCTGCCGATGCCCTTTCTTCACGCGATAGCGCACTTTGGGCTTATATTTGAAGACGATAATCTTATCACCCTTGCCTTCACCAATACACGTGGCGGTTACTTTTGCTTTATCGATAATCGGATTGCCGATGATAGTATCCTTACCATCCGTAATAAATAGTACTTTAGAAAGCTCGATCTGTTCGCCTTCGCTTACTCCGAGATAGTCAACGTCTAATTTTTCTCCGGCGGCTACTTTATATTGTTTACCACCGGTTTCAACAATTGCATAGTTCTCTTTCATGTTCAAACTCAATATTTAACCATTTTTAATAGATAAAGTCAAATCAATCAGGTGATTATATAGAAAATCGACTCACAGGAATATAGCGGTGTCCCTGTTTTTTATTTAAAGCTTCCTTACTCTGCATAATAGGGCTTTAAGCTCGGTATATCCAGTTATCGGGTCACGGGGTTCTTGTGATGTCAGTACATTGGCATTGGCTTCAGACCAGCCATGAGGTATGCTGACTACATGAGGGACCAGGTCCTCAGTTGTCCTGGCCCTCATTCTTATTTCGCCTTTCTTTGTCTCGATTACTATCATGTCCCCATCGGAGATACCATGTGCCCTGGCGGTATCGGGATGCATCTCGGCGACTGGCTCCGGGGCTTCCTGCCGCAATGCGGGGACGTTTCTAAACTGAGTGTGCGTATATTGCAGGATCCGGGCACCGGTGGTCAGGATCAGTGGGTATTCCCTGGCCAGCTCCGGGCTGCTCACTGGACTCTGGCTCGGTTCGATATGAACCGGCAGTGGGTCATAGCCGTAATCAGCCAGTGTCTGCGAGTAAATCTCGATCTTCTTCGACGATGTATTGAATTCACCTTTCCGGAGCATTTCGTATTTCTTTTCGGCGAAGAATGCTCCTTCCGGATGTTGCTTCTCTAGCTGGTCGATGGTCAGACCGCTCGATTGCAGCCAGTATTCCACTATGTCATCATCGGTCTGCCATGGGAAAAGGTCGCCGTAGCCCATTTTTCTCCCCAGCTCAGACCAGAACTTCCAATCGG
>CAZQRP010000027.1:0-40769 GCA_964596125.1 uncultured Dehalococcoidales bacterium
AACAGGTTGAATGAGGGAATTTCACAAAAGCTTACATTGCTTTCGGCTCCAGCGGGCTTCGGCAAAACGATGTTACTCAGCGAATGGGTTGCCGATTGTAGTCGACCTGTTGCATGGGTATCATTGGACGAAACCGATAGTGATTCGTTTCGCTTTTGGGCATACCTCATTGCTGCTTTACAGACAATAAGACCAAATGTTGGAGAAGGCGCTCTTATCTTTTTCCAATCCCCACAACCACAGCCAGCCGATGTGTATCTGACAGCACTCATTAATGATATCGATGAAAAAATGCCTCCCTTTGTGATGGTGCTGGATGACTCCCATACGATTATGTCGCAACAGATAAACGAGGCGCTTGAGTTCTTCATCGAGCATATGCCTCCACAGGTCCACCTTGTGATTTCCGGTAGAGTGGATCCGCCTTTATCTCTTGCCCGACTACGAGCTCAAAACCAGTTGAGTGAGCTACGTGCTGTGGACCTTCGGTTCACACTGGAGGAGACAGCCGCTTTTCTCAATGAAGTCATGAAACTGAAACTTTCAAATGAGGAGATAGCCATACTCGAGGGACGTACCGAAGGCTGGGTCGCTGGATTACAAATGGTTGGCATCTCAATAAAAGGACACGAGGACACTCCTGATTTCGTGTCCAGGTTTAACGGTAGCCATGGTTATATTCTTGACTATCTGACTGATGAGGTTCTTTCTCATCTGGATGAAAATATCAGGTCTTTTCTGCTACAAACATCCATCCTCAAGCGTATGACCAGTGCCCTATGCAATACAGTTACGGGGCGCGAAGAAAGTGAGGATATTATCAAGCACCTGGAAACCGCGAACTTATTTGTTGAGCCTCTGGATAAAGAAAGACATTGGTACCGCTATCACCAGCTTTTCGCCGATTTGCTCCGTGCACAACTTGCCAGGGAATATCCAGACCAAGAGTCTAACCTGCATAAGAAGGCCAGCTCATGGTTTGAACATGAAGGACTGATAGAGGAAGCCATTTACCATGCTCTAGCGGCTGATGATTTTAACAAAGCGGCAGACCTTATAGAAAAAGTGGCTGCTTCATTTATTGAGCGAAGCCAGATATCTACCGTGCTCGCGTTGTTAAACAGGTTGCCAAAAGAAGTAATTATCAGACGTTCCTGGCTCTGTATTTGTAATGCGTGGGCGTTATTATTAGGGGGACAACTCGATAAGGTCGAAGGCTTTATTCAGGCCGCCGAAACGAGCATTGAGGAGGCTACAGAATTTTCCGGGGAGAACGCTTCAGAATATTCCTCTAGAATCAAAGGCCATTCCTTGGCTATCCGCGCTTATGTCATTAGTGCCAGGGGAGATATATCCAGAAGTATTGAGCTTTCCCTGGAAGCAGCAAAGGTTCTGCCCCCCAATGAGACGACTGCGCGAAGTGCGAATGCTATCAACTTATATAGTGCTTTCTTAATGACCGGAGATATTGTTAATGCCTCAAAGTACTCCAAGGAAGCCTACGAAATAGCTTCAGCTGGGAGTAATCTCTATGTAGCTTTATCGTCTATTTACCATTCCGGTATTATACAGATGGAGCAGGGTCACCTGCGGCAGGCGGAAGAAATATTCCAGCGTGCCATAACGATGGGCCAAGAGTGGGGAGGTGGTCATCCCCTCCCTGCAACATTTACAGCTTATTACGGACTGGGCCACCTGCACTATGAATGGAACCATCTTGATACGGCATTGCGTTTTGTGGAACAGGGAATCGAGCTCAGCGAGTCAGCTCATCTGTGGTATTCGGAATATCCCCGTCACGCTACTTTAGCCCAAATCAAGCAGGCACAAGGGGATAATGATGCAGCTTTGGAAGTAGCTGAGAAAATGATGGCGAGATATCCACCTGGCACTGTACGCGGTATTCACGCCGCCAGCTGGAAGGGGCGACTTTTATTAGCCAGGAATGACATTGCCTCTCTTCGTCAGTGGGTATCTGCTTACGAAGATCTCTTGAATATCTCCGGTATCCCAGATTATTTGTATGAAATGCCGTTTCTCACATTATGCAGGGCACGAGTCACTCTGGGGGAAGTCGGCCAGATACCTGGGCTACTAGGGCGTTTGTGCGAAAGAGCCGAAGACCAGGGCCGAACCAACAACCTAATTGAAATCCTGGCAATTCGTGCCTTAGCACTGATGGCTGTGGGCAATAATATTGATGCGATTATCTCTCTGCAAAAGGCATTATCTCTGGCTGAGCCGCAGGGTTATGTTCGCACTTTTGTAGACATGGGACCCGCAATGCAGCAGTTATTACGGCAGGTTATCAGTGGTAATGCGTCCAGGGACTACATCCATCACCTGCTGGATGCTTTCCCATCGTCAAGCTTTAGGCCAGTAGCCACTATCAGTCAGCCCGAAACAAGCTTCGGCGAAAATTTGAACCAGCGCGAGCGGGAAATCTTGAGCCTCATGGCAGCCGGACTGTCCAACCCCGAGATTGCCGAACGATTGTATATTTCGTTGAATACTGTCAAGTGGTATACCCGCCGTTTATACAGTAAATTAGGTGCCACAGGACGTACTCAGGCTGTCAATCTCGCCCGCGATTTGAATCTTCTTTAACCCACTTATTTCTCCAACCACCACACTCCTGATTTATAAATACCACCCACCCGGGTGGTGAACCACCCCTACCTCGGCTGCTATTCTGAATGTAGAAAACAATGAGGTAGTGGTAATGTACTCGGAAGAAGCAAGATACAAAATCTCTCTCGAAGGTCACCTGGATGAACGCTGGGCGGGCTGGTTTGGAGGAATGAGTATCAAAAATACTCTTGATCTGCGGGGTTTCCCAATTACTACTCTTTCCGGGATCATAGTTGACCAGGCTGCCCTGCACAATATAATCACCAGAATCCGTGACATTGGAATCCCGCTAATCTCAATTAATCGCATTGCGTCTAAATGAAAGAAAGGAGAAACCGCAATGATGGCACAAATAGCCGCAGGACTAATTTCCAACAGACAGGAGGTGAAAATGAAAGCGATTATTCTAGATGGTTCAAAGACAAACGACATGACCGGAGAACGAGTTCGCAAGGTACTTATGGCGCAACTTGAAGTTAGTGGTTGGGAAGTTGAACACGTGATAATACGTGACCAAAAAATCGGCAACTGCGCGGGCGATTTCTTCTGCTGGATTCGCAGCCCCGGCTTATGCAATATAAATGACGACAATCGACGTATCGCTGAGGCTGCGATAGCCAGTGAATTGATGGTCTGTCTTACACCTATCACATTCGGTGGATATTCTTCGATGCTCAAGCGAATGGTCGACCACCAAATTCAGAATATTTCGCCATTTTTTACCAAGATTAATGGCGAGACGCATCATAAGAAACGCTACGACAAATACCCCGATTTTCTAGTCGTTGGCTGGATGGACAAACCTGATGCCCAGGCTGAGGCGATATTCAGGCATCTTGTCAGTCGTAACTGCATCAACTTCTACACTGAAAAAGCTGCCTGTGGGATAGTCCTGGCCAATCAATCTGACGAGGATATTTCGGCTTCTGTGGAGAACTGGCTGAACGACATTCATAGCGGTCAAATATTACAGACTGTAAACCTACCGGAAAGTGACAATGCATGTTGTTCGGCATCTAGAATTCGGCGTGCTCTTTTGCTTGTAGGTAGTCCGAAGGCTCAAAAAAGCACGTCTAATTCATTAGGTGGATATCTCATCGAACAATTGGACGCGCAGTCTATCCAGACTGAAACGGTTTACCTGCATACCATTGTGCACTCTCCTGAAAAGATGAAAGCATTGCTGGAGACTGTTGATACGGCGGATTTAATAACACTGGCCTTTCCACTGTATGCAGATTCGCTGCCCGCCCCAGTGATTGATGTACTCGAGCGCATAGCTATGCACCGACAAAGCCGGGAGCACAATCACCGACCGTTATTCACTGCTATTTCAAATAGCGGTTATCCTGAAACTCAACACAATGCCACTGCGCTGGCTATCTGTGAAGTCTTCGCTAAACAGGCACAGTTTGAATGGGCTGGTTCGCTGGCATTGGGTGGCGGCGCAATGATTGATGGTACGCCGCTGGCCGAAATGGGTGGGCGTACCATACGTATAAGAAAGTCGCTGGAATTAGCTGCCGCGGCGCTTGCTAAGGGGCAAGCTATTCCGAAAGCGGCGCAGGATTTGATGTCCAAGCCGGTCATTCCTGCCTGGGCATACCGTTTAATGGGGGACTTACGCTGGAAAAAGTTAGCTAAATCGTACGGTGTAAGCAAATCACTCAAGAGGCAGCCGTTTTTGGCCTTAAGGCCTTCAACGAATGGCGTAGAAGACAGTGTAGATAGGCCTCTGTGGTGTAGATTACAGGCAAAGCCACGTCTGAAGCTGTGATAAGTGAATTTGATATCAAAACTGATTGCACGAAGATTCGAAGGAATGAAACGGTTGACACATAATGAGGATAGTCCTATAGCTCTGTAGGTAACGGGAGTTGAAAAATGAACAAGATAGGAATCCAGGGCAGAAGATGGCTGAAAGCTTTTCATGTATTTTTTTCGATGACATGGATTGGCGCCGGAATAACTACAACGATTATTCTTTTTGTCACCAGAAATACAACCTCTGGTGCTGAGCTGTATGCCTACAATAAAGCTATTCAACTAGGCGACTTGGTTGTCATACCCTGTGCGGTCCTTTGTGTTATTACCGGCTTACTCCTTTGCTGGCAGACTCCCTGGGGTTTTTTCAAGTATTGGTCAGTTGTTGTCCCATTAGTAGCCTGGGCTGCGGCAATCGTGCTCGGAATAGCCTGTCTCGGTCCGTGGACCGAGGATTTGGTAAGAATTTCTAAGGCCGAAGGTCTTGCTGCCCTGCAGAATGGAGAATATCTCTATGCCCTGCAAATGATGAAAATAGTCGGTATTGTTTGGATACTTATCCTCATTTTCGCGGCTTTCGTATCAGTTATCAAACCCTGGGGAAGGGTAGGAAAAACCAAAGATGAGGCAGAGCCAAGCCCGACTGGAACCATGTAGTCCCATATCCTCTAGAGATTAATTGAAACATAATCGGTCTTCCTAGGTGGCAATGATCCGTTTTGTTTGGCATCACACAATTACCCGGAAATATAATTTATAGGAACCCAAGCTTTAAAGTTGAATTTGAAACAAATGGCTCCTCCCTCTGCAGACCTTGATGTTCCCACGACGAACATGCCATTTCCCGAAAAATCCATATCGGTTTCGGAGCTAATAAAACGCGGTCTGCACGTGGGAGGCTCCGAGCGGACGAACTGGCGGGGCTCCTCCACTTTTCTGTATTAAGGTGTCTGGACTGCTCCCGGGCTCAACAAAATCAGCCAGAACGGCCTGAAATTTCCCATGAGTAATTCCCATGAGTAATAATCTACCTCGCAGGATTTTTGGGGCTAGGTGTGGGCTGAATGGTGAGGCCCAATAGGAGTGGTGACTAGGGAGTGGCTGACGTAATACTGCTGAAGCAGTACCGAATAGTTAAAGAGGCATTCATTTCTTAAAAAACGTAAAGATTGATTACGAGGATATTGCTCATTTCTTCATTTACCCTCTTGACAAATGATATAACATATGTTATATTACATATGTTATTTAATGGAGGAACATAGTTAGATGCCAGTTAAACAATCATTTACCAGAGATATGCTTGTAGATGCCGCATTTAAAATACTCAGGGCCAAGGGATGGGATAAGCTTTCGGCGCGGTCTCTTGCCGAGGAACTGAATTGCTCTACCATGCCCATATATTCATACCTGAAATCGATGAAAAAATTGGATAAAGAGCTAAGGGAAAAGGCAACCGGTCTTTTGCTGAGCTACCAAACGACGCCCAGAACCGGTGAGGCATTTTTCGACATGGGGCTCGGCTATATTTTATTCGCAAAGCAGGAGAGACACCTTTTCCGATTCCTGTTCGGTGAAAACGAGAGAAGAGGAAGGCCCAATTATCCCGGAAAGGCACTGAAAGAATTTGCGTTTAACCATCTCATCCCAAAAATGAAAGGCGAATCGGTTCTGGAGGGCCTGGATGAACAGCAGCTGGAAAGCATTTTGACGAAAATGTGGATATTCGTTCACGGAATCGCAGCACTCAGCAACAATAATGCACTTGCAGAGCACGATGAAAAATCTATACGGGCAATGCTCAGGGAAACAGGCCTCTTTATCATAAAAGGGGAAAGGGCAAAACGAATCACGGCGGAAAAAGAAGATAAAACCTGGCATTAACGGCTTTATATTATTTCTCCAATTAACAGGAGGAGTTAGGGGCTATGATTATTCGTGAAACAACACCGGATGATAATGAGGAGCTTATAAAACTGCAGACAAGGTGCCCGCAGGGTACAACCCTGATAGTATCGGCAGTCAACACGCCGGACTTCTTTGCCCGGTCCAGCGTTTATAAAGACTCAAAAGTATATGTTGTAATTGAAGAAGACCGGGTAATCGCTTCAGCGGCCTGCGCCGTTCGCGACGCAACTTTGGATAATAGAATAAAAAAAGTAGGATACGAATTTCAGGCCTTTGTGGATCCGGGGCACCGTGGAAAACGCATCGCTGGTCAACTCCATCAAACCCGCGAAGACTACCTGAGAAAGCAGGGGGCTGTATTATCGTATTCACTTATCATGGGGGGCAACGACCCTTCCATTCGCCACCTTGTAAGGCAGGGATTTTATCGGCATAAAACTATCATCATGCGCAGTATTCCTGTGTTTAAGGAAATGAATGCCCGCACTGAGAAGAATGTTAGACAGATAGTGTCTGAAGACCTTTCTGCCGTCGCTGGCTTATTGAATAGTACCTGGAAAGGATACGAATTATATGAACCGATGACAGCAGTTTCACTGGAACATCTGCTTGTTGGAACCTCTGCATACAGCTTTGACAATTTATTAGTGCTTGAAGACGGCGGTGATATTGCCGCCTGCATGGGATTTTGGGACTGGAGCCGGGTCATGCGAATAACCGTGGAAGCGCTGAGCACAAAGATGCGAATGATGAATTTGATCGTAGACATTATGCGCCTGTTCCGGCCTCTACCACAGGGGCCCAAACCCGGCGATGTATTAAGGCAAGCGGTACTCACTCCAATTGGATTCAAGGATCCCAAATACCTGTCAATGGTCCTTCCGTATATCAACAACCTGGCCTTAGCGAAGGGAATCCAGCAGATATTTTTCCTCGCGGAAAGGAATCACGCCCTGCACCGCTTATTGAAAGGATTTATCCATATTGATACGGACATACACCTCTACATCAAGCCTCTTGGTAATAACCTGCTGCTGAGTGGCGGCCCGGTTTATATAGATGGGCTAGACATGTAGTTCGCTGACTTCAGGAAATATAACGAGATATTAAAAGGCATAATGATTTAGAACTTTAACTGAGAAAGTATTTATCCGAAACACAGTTCTGAAGCGAGGACGCAATGGAACTAAAAAGAGATTCATATGACGTGGTGGTTGTTGGTGCCGGAATGGGGGGACTGACCGCAGCCGCACTGCTGGCGAAGAACGGACTTCAGGTGCTGCTGGTTGATAAGAACGACAGGGCCGGAGGCTATGCCCAGTCGATGGAAAGGGGAGGTTTCACATTCGATTTGGCAGTTCACCTGATCTCCGGGTGCAATGAAGGTGGTACGGTGCGCTCGGTCCTTGATGACCTCGGCGTGCGTGACGAGGTCGAATTCATGGAGCCGGCTACTTTCTACCGGTGCATATTTCCGGACTTTACCATTGACGTTCCGATCGGATTGAAGCAGTTCACAGAGGTCCATGCACGGGAATTTCCTCAGGAGAGACAGGGCATAGAAGCTCTGGTCAATGAGATGGAGGCTATTTACGCCGAGGCCACAAGCATACGCTCCACAATGGGTCCCTCTGATTTAATCAAGGCACCTTTTGCATATCCCCACCTGGTTAAATATCGAAATACGACCTTTGCCCGGATGCTGGACCAGTTCATCAAGAGTGAGAAGCTGAGGGCAGCGCTCTCTGCTCTATGCATCTATATAGGGCTACCGCCGTCCAGACTGCCCGCAATTGTCATGTCTACCGCGATTGTGGCGCTGGTTGGAGACGACCATTATTATGTACGAGGTGGCTCCCAGCGACTGGTGAACGCAATTGTGCATGGATTAGAGAAACATGGGGGTGAGTTCCTACCGAAGTCACGGGTGAACAGGATCCACTGTGAGCAGGGGAAGGTCGAAAGTGTAGAACTCGAAGGGGGAACCAGAGTGAAGGCCAGGGTTGTCATTTCAAACGTGTCAGCCAGGCAAACCTTTGGAAAGCTTTTAAATCCTTCTTATACCAGTAAAAAATACCTGGATAGAGTTTACCGCATGAGGCCGACTCATTCTGTTTTTGAGGTATTTATGGGCGTAGATATGGATATGCGAAATAGTGTTATGGCGCATGAGACCTTCATCCTCAGGTCTTACGATCCCAGCTATGGTATAACCGACGACTTCTCACAGGCGTTAGTGAAAGGAAGCAGTAGGGCAGGTTTCGGAATATGCGTTCCTACATTGACCGACTCAAGCATTGCACCCAATGGATGTCATGTGCTGTGTATAGTGACGTATGCACCATATTACATCGGAAAGAATTGGGACGGCGAGAAAGAAAAAGTGGGGGAGAGCCTGGTAAAGCAGGCAGAGGTCTACATACCGGGCTTGAGTGACCACATCGTGATAAAAGAGTTAGTCAGCCCACTTGATCTGGAAAGGATGACTTTAAATGACGAGGGGGCCATATATGGATGGGAGAAGGGCTTCGATCAGATCGGCAGGAAGGCATTCACTTTTTCTACTCCTGTTAAAGGCCTTTACCTTGCTGGTCACTGGGCAGGTGAAGAGCATGGTGTTACCGGTACCATGAGTTCGGGGAAAAGAGTTTCGAATGCAATATTAAAACAATGCATTGATAATTATTGAGCGCAGCAATATATCATAAATGAACAAATATATATCACTCCTTATCTTATCGCCATTTTGGATAGATTTAGGTAGTTATTATCAGCGAAGGAAAAGGCAATGTTGAAGCACTTAAATCTTGCTCTGGTGAGTTGTTTAGTAGTAGCTTTGCTGTTATCTACCGGTACAAGCACGGTAGCGGCACTGAGCCACGACTCATACCGAATTTCAACTTATGACATTCAGTTTACCGGGGACGCATCTGGTGATTCCCCGTATGTCGGCCAAGTTGTGACCGCTTCATGAATTGTGACCGGCGTCTTTTTTCACGGATATACCGTCGCTGATGCCTTTGGTCCATGGAACGCCATCTTTGTTTTTTCAAACAAGCATGCCCCTAAATCGGGAATGAGGTTGAAGTTACGGATTTATGGGTAGACTCATTTAAGGCCTTGTCTTTCATTGTTAAATTAGGCGATTAATTGATACAATTCTATATAAGGAGGTTGAGGACATTGAGGATAAATAAATGGTGCAATTTCATAATTATACTGTTTTTCGTTGTTCTGGCTAGCTCGGTTATTAGCTGTTTTAATATTAGCGTGCCTGAGAAGAAGGCGACTGTCAAAGAAGGCGTACCTGAGGAATCAACTCAAACACCACCAGCGTCTGAAGAACCAAAAGAAAAGCCGTTTATCAGTTCATTTTCTTCCAGCCCGGAGGTCATCAACACAGGCGACTCATCAACTCTAAAATGGAATACCGTAAACGCTGCGTCGGTTGTCATAGACCAGGGAATAGGTACTGTAGCTTTAACCGGAAGCAGAGTAGTGTTTCCGGCCACGACCACTGTTTATACCCTGACGGCCGAAAATACTGCCGGGAGTGTAACGGCTTCGGCCCAGGTTATTGTTACACCTGTTTCCCCTCCACCCCCTCCCCCTCCGTCTCCTCCCCCCGCAGCAGGATTACCAGACTTGATCATCGAGGATGTTATGCGTTCAGGAAGCACCATCTCTTACAAGATAAAGAACCAGGGCGATGCAGATGCCGGTGCCACCATTTCAGTACTGGTTGTTGATGGTAGTGTAAAGGCGAATGACCCGGTTAATCCCCTGGCTGCCGGGGCCACAAGTACCGAGAGCTTCAGCTATTCGTATGGTTGTTCCGATACCAGTGACACTGTGGTAGTGCGTGCTGATAAGAACGATGTTGTAACTGAAAGCAATGAGGGGAACAATGAACGCTCAGAGTCATGGAGTTGTATTAAATTAAGTATACCAGGACCTACTTTAAAACTTAAACCCGACCTGATTATCACGGATATCTGGAAAGTATCCGAAATAACAGGAGATAAAATCTATTACAAGATTAAGAATATCGGCCTCGGTTCAGCTGCCGCGAGCACTACAGCATTTCACCCAGATCCTAATCTTTGGCCCGGGCAGAAGTGGGCTACTGATAATGTTGATCCAATTGCTCCAGGTGTCGAAGTGACCAGAAAGTTCGCAGCCTATAACTACACTGGGGCTGGTAATAAAGTTATTGTGACAGCCGATGATGGGGGTGTTGTGGCCGAAGCTGACGAAGGGAATAATTCGCGCCAGGAACCTACATCCGGCCTCTAATCGCCCTGATCAAGATGGGGGTATCGCCACTATAATCCATTACAACAATAACGATCATTTTAACGCTTCAGGATACTATGTTTATGTGTAGACTATTCGAAGGCTACACTTGACACTATTGACATATGCGTAAACGAGGAATATATTAGAGATACCTATATGATGTGAAGTAATTAACAACTCAGTTTGGAGCAGGAAAGATTGGAATTAGTAAGGACACTGGAATCGCTTCAGAGCGATGGGTGGTGTCCTTTTTTTGGTTTTGTATACCAAATACTGTATGAGAAGGTATAAATGATGGAAGTATTGAGATGGAAGACAAGGATTGCATTGTTGTGGGTCGTTATGGTGGTGGCTAATTTCGTCCATGGTATGTTGGCTACTTGGGAGCCAGGTGGACTGGAGAAGCTGATAGCTCATATGAAAGAGGTAGGTGCTGGAGGGTTGTTATTTGAGGCACTTTTAGCATTGATCCCGTTGTGGCTGGCATTTGTGACCATGAGCGTGAAGGACTCGTACAACCGGTGGGTAAACTTTGCTCTAGGCATAGTTTTCACAATTCTTAACATCATGCATTTCTTCGAATGTGGCATACCATTAAGGGGAGGGCCTATTGCAGAGCCAACTGCTCACCACATACTGCTTGTAGGTTCAACAGTTGTGGTAACAGCCCTGATTGCTTGGTATGCATGGAAATGGCCTAAACAACAAGAATAAGCTGCTAGTAAATAAAGCATAGCTGATAAGTCATGCTGGCTGAATCGCTGTTAAAGCGATGATTGGTGTCCTCTCAATAGGTGCGCCACTGAATGAAATGTTGAAACGTTCAATATGGCTATTGACATGCTTACAGAACAGTCCTATAATCCCCAAAACATACCATATTATAGCTGCTTGCCCAATTTTTAGTGCAGGACTGAAAAAAGGAACGGGAACGTGAAGAAACCACTAAGAATAGCGCGAACCTGGATCTCTTTGAGTCTCATCACTACCTTAATATTCCCAATGTTAAGTTGCTACCCAAAAGCTGATGTTATATCCACCAGCATCCCCGACGGTGATGTTATGTCCACCAGCATCCTCGGCGGTGAAGTAAAAAGTACTGACCGGAAAGCCAAGGTACTCATCCCCCCCAGGGCACTCGCTGAAGGAAAAGACATTACTATCAGGTCGGCCACTGCACCGGTCCTTTCCGGCGGCCTCTCTGTAGTTGGAGACACCTACGAATTCGGTCCAGCAAACATAACCTTCAACTATCCGGTGACTATTGCCCTAGCTTATGAAAATGGATATTTGCCCGAAGGTGTAGCTCCGGAAGACCTCCTGCTGGTTAGCATCACCAACGATGGCAATTTTACCGCACTTAATAATATCCGGGTCAACACTGAGGCTGGCACTGTATCGGGCGATATCTCCCACTTCTCCCTCATCGCTCTCACACATGTGGCCACCGAGTCATCTCTGAAGGTTACTCCTGAAAAGCTGGACTTCGATAACGTTCTGGTCAGTACTACGAGCACTGAAACACTGATAATCAACAATCCCACAGCCAGCGATATCCAGATAACCAGCTTGGAGATAGCTCCTTTCGCCGACAATTGGGATAACACCTTAGCCGGGTTAGTTCCGGCCTTCTCTGTAGCTCCCACCAGCGTAACACCATTCACCGTGTCGGCGAGAGGCGAACGGCAAATCCAGGTAAACTTTCACCCCATCAGTACCGGTGTCTACCGGGGTGATCTGCTGGTCAGCACCAGAGATGCCACGACTAAGATCCGCTTAGCAGGTACCGGTGTTCTTAGCCTGGGAGGTCTCAGCATTGTGCCCGAATTCCATGATTTTGGACCCGTCAAACTCCTACCGTTACCCGCAAGCACAGAAAACGCAGGCTTTTCCCTGGTCAACCACTCCAGCCTACCGATACAGATTCATTCGGCGCAGGTATCCGCTTTTACCTTCTCAACCGGGATATTTAGCCTGGTGGGTGTATCGCCTGCGGGCTCTACTCTTAACTCCAGGGCGGTCACTCCTGTCCATGTATCCTATACACCGGAGACTACGAACACTGAGTTCGGCTATATTCTCATCCTCGGAACTGATTCTGCGGGAAATCCCGCTGGCGCCGTCTCACTGCTGCAAGGGTACGGCGTGATAGATGGCGTGGTAAATGGAAAACTCCACATTAATATAGACCCTCTTGACTTCGGAGAAGTGCTCGTCGGAACCAGAGCAACCCTGAATAGCAGAGTATCCAATACTGGAACGACTCATTTTGATGCCACCGGATACGTAACGAATAGCTGGTTCTTCCTTCCCACGATTGCCCTACGGCCTCTTGGTCCACTGGCTCCTGGAAATGCGGTACAAGCTCCCATAACCTTTTGTCCTCAGAAGAGGAAGCCTTATCTTGGCTGCTGGGTAGAAGCCGATGGCACAAATGGAAATAATATTGTTAATTGTTTTGCGACACTTAAAGGTACCGGTGTTGACGCCGAGCTTACCTTTGTCCCCGACCCGTGTGACTTCGGCGATGTATGCGTCGGCAATAGTAAGCAAATCAAAATAACCGTGACTAATAGCGGTGACTTTGATGTAGACGTGGCGGGCTACGAATGGCCCAACGCTCCCTTCGAGGTAGTTTCCACTGTACCCCGTACCCTAACTCTAGCTAAAGGTCAGTCCTATGAGTATAATATTGAGTTTACTCCTACTGATGTAGATCTCTTCAACGATTCTCTTGTAATAACCGTCGAGTTTGAACACCGCGGCCAGAAACATACCAGGGAATTTAAATTAACGGTTTCTGGCACTGGCGTGGCCTGTGTGCAACAGGTATCCGCACTTTCGATTGAAGGAAGTCCGAGTTGCTCTCCAATAGCCGTAGGCTCACAACTTGACTTTCAAGTGTTGGTCAGAGACCTTACTAACGGTAAGGCTCCTATTGTGGCAGTACTACTGTATATAGATGGCGAGAAGGCCTATAGCTCTGGTGCGATATCAGCCATACAATTTCCTCCCCCACCCGGTATAATTTTCAGACGTATAACGAGTCCAGGGCCTCATACCATCCGTGTTTTAGCCGTTAATGCTCAAGGGCAAGAACATGAACAAACCTGGAATGTATACTGCGGCGAAGAACCCGTTGAGCAACCACCTCCCGTTTACCAGCCGCCTGCCGAAGAACCCATTGACCAACCACCCCCCGTCTACCAGCCACCTGCTCCCGTTTCTATATGTCCAAAATGTGGCATTCCCTCTGACCTGTGCCCTTGCCCTAAGTAATAGCTGTCCATCGTTCTTTCGCTCGATGGGAACTGTGAAAAGGGGATTAACAGATGAATATATGGTCATTAAACCCAGTAATAGGAGAGAGTCTGTTTGTCTCATATCCAGCTTAAGTCCTCTTATCTAGGTAAGGCATTACCTTTGGAGCATCTACCAATAGAATGGGATTGCTCTGAGCAGTAAGCTCCAAACCCGATCTTGGAGAATAGAGCCAATTATAAAACACCCTTAATGCTCTATAACAGGCATGCTTCCCGCTATTGGAACAGGTTAAAGTCTCAAGGAATCCAATAACATCAACGGGCTTTACATCCAGTCCTATTACCTGTGTTGCACGGCTGAGGTAACAATGATAGAATTCTAAAGTTCTAGGCGATAGACCTTGCCTTCTGGAAGCCTGAAACATATTTATTAGTGCTGAGATATTTGTTAACAAACTGGGTGTATGCAAGTGCCTGAAAATCCACGTGTCCCCCAGTTCGATTCTGGGCCTCGGCACCACGTATCTTTCAGCCGAAGTGGCGGAATGGTAGACGCGGCAGTCTCAAAAACTGTTGAGGGGCGACTCTCGTGTCGGTTCGAGTCCGACCTTCGGCACCAGCTACTTTGCTTACCATTTTTAGCATAATTGCTTACCATTTTGCTTACCACTTTATCGCTGGCCGAGCCAAACCTTTCTCAACTTTATTAGATACCGGACTTAATAATCACGTCTGATAAGGAATCCTCCTAGTAATCCGAATACGTGACCAACTACATCAGATAAAAGAGTACCAGTCAACCTGGATATAAAATAATTCATTACTACAAAAATCGTTTCATTATTAATAATTTCATGGATTTCAAAATCTCCTGCTTGTTGCATATGAATAAATCCGGCAATAAGTATTGCCAAGGCCGGGGCTATGATTATGACGCTTATTAATAAAATAATAATAGTTATCACACGTAGACCAAGGAACATCTGTATGAGA
Organism: uncultured Dehalococcoidales bacterium; assembly: GCA_964596125.1. GTDB lineage: Bacteria > Chloroflexota > Dehalococcoidia > GIF9 > UBA5629 > CAZQRP01. Next base: position 14,859 of record CAZQRP010000027.1, read on the forward strand.
AAACCTAATATAAGCGATATCAATCCTAGAATAATAAACTCCACAATCAACCTACCATTTCTTTAATCCTTTCTGTATATCTACTATAACTGCAAATACTCTCAATTGTTACACACCCGGTAACAGTTAAATCCAACTTTCTCATCTGTTGTCTTCTATCCCATCAAATTCCTGTTTACTTACTATTTTACCTGGCTTCCTTTTCCAAACTTCAATCTTATCCTCCGAACTCATAGCATCCTCTGTCCATATTGCCAGGTATTGACAAACGTTCAGACCACAATTATATTTAACCTGCAATATATGATTTGAGCAAGAAATGACTCAGGTCGATGTAGAAAAGTGAAGGAGTAGTAAGAGCACTGAAATCTCTTTTTAATGGTGCTTGCCGATGCTTTTAACCATCAGTAACATGTTTGCTATAGGAGGTCAGCTAAATGGACGTCTCTGCTGTTTTAGAAATCCGCCGTGGTGGTGAGACCAGCAAGTACCATATCACTGAGCCGCTTGTCACCGTCGGACGTAGTGCTGATAACCGTCTGGTGCTGGATGATGAGCAGGTCTCCCGCCACCACGCCAAACTGGAATGGAGTCAGGGAGTACTCAGCATAACCGATCTTGGCAGCCGCAATGGTACACAGGTGAACAACACCAAAATCGGGCCTGGTCTAGCGCTCTCGCTCAAGGACGGAGACCAGATTGTCATTGGCAATTCCACGCTGACGACCCGCCTGATACCTGCCGTCGAGAAGAAGCCTAGTCCCAGGGTTGAGGAAAGAGCCGCACAGCCTGTCACTGCCCAAGTCATTGCTCAGCTTAAGAAGATCAGATATTCAAGAGGAATGTTGCTGGCCGCCATCGCCGGTGTTGTTGTAGTAATAGGTGCGATAGTTGCAGGTGTACTGTTCTCAGCACAGGCTGAAGCAGAAATCAAGATGGAGGCAGGCAAGTGTTTGATGAACATCACTGATACAGGCATAGCTGATATAGATTCGGAGATCATCAATATCGACCAGCAGTGGCTTGAAGCTGGAGAGAAACTGGTAGCACTGGACCAGGTTGTTACTCCGGCGAAAATATGGTTAGATCACCAGGAAACCGTATCCAGGCCGGGTTCATGGGATGTCAAGGTGGTCCCTGAGGTATTAGAGCAGCTTAAAAATGAGCGGTACCAGGTAACCGAACTTGGGGTCATAGACTACCCGGGACAAATTATACCCGAAATCGAGGTGACCGATTTGTCTACAAACCAGACCTATGACTGGAAGACCCTGCAACCACTACAAGACCAGCTCGCTTCCCTGAAAAACACGCTGGAACAGAGAAGGGAAGCAAAAATTAAGGACAGAAATACGGCCATAGAGACGATAAACAACGCTTTAAAATATGCCGCCGCGTGGAAGACGGAGAAGATCAATAAAACCACCTATACTATCAGTGGAGTTGGTCTGGGCTGGGCGGGTAAACTGACTGATGGTAGCTGGACGTACTACCAGGACAAGGGCGAAATGGTGCCACGCGATATGCAGGCGAAGGACCTCGAGGCTATTTTGTCAGCGCACCGATGACCAGCAAGTGAAGATTGTGACTATAATTCCAACCTGCCAAAGCTTAATAGCCGCCACCACCACCGTCACCTCCTATAGATGTATTATGTGTTATCCAACCTAGTATAGCGTCAGGACCATAATGTATATCTCGTTTTTCAGGTTCTCCTGGCTTTCTTGGCTCTTCTGGAGCGACATATACCAAAATAAATCCTCCCAAACACCCAAACTCCCCCCTACCACAGCAAGCTAGATTTAAAGTATCAGCAAGCATCAATAGTGCCACTAAGAACACAGCGGCAAAGCCTCGTTGTACCTTTTGCCTCATCATGGATGTATGCACCTCCGCCTGATTTGCCTGACAGTATCAAATGCAGTTCTGCCTGATGGTAAGCTTTAATCGATTCTTCTATTTATTATTTCTAAGAGAGTGCTGAAAAACTCGGATTCAACCCCCTGTATCCCCCAATCTTGGGGGAATTTTGAGGCTGGGGGACACCCCCAGACCCTTGGCATCCGCCTCAGGCGGACTGCACCTCTTTTTCAGCAGTCTCTCTAAATATACCTGCCTAACTGTACGGTGTCAACATCTTTATTCCATCCAGCGGTTTCAAGTCGCACAAACAGAAAGAGCAACAAAGCAGCTATAAATATCAGCCCCGTTATCTGGGACAGTGACAGGCCCAGCACAGATGGTTCGTCCCCTCTAAAGAGCCGGACGGCGAAATCACCCGCGAAATAGAGGATCTGGGTAACAAGACCGAGCAGTCCCGCAGTGTGAAATTTCTTTCGAAGTATCAAGGCTGCCACCAATACTATCAGAGCCCATAGCAAATGGTAAATCTGGGTAGGATGAACTGGCGTTAGCAATGGAGCCGGCGAGCTAGGATGAGTATATATGACTGCCCACGGCAGGTCGCAGGGAAGACCGTAGCAGCAACCGTTTACTACACAACCAAACCTGTACACTGCCATGAACAGGATGATGCTCGGAGATACAGTATCGAACAGTCGCCAGAAGGAGAGTTTGGCAAAGCTGACATACATCAGCGCTGCTACCAGCGCTCCCACGTTTAGACCGTATGCCCTCATGCCCACACCGATAATGGGGCCGGTATTATGGTAGTAAAGTAGGTTCTCAATAGCACGAAATAGCCAGGCTCCGATAAAACCGGAAAGAGGGACCAGCACACATAAGCCAAGAATATGTACCCTTTTGACTCTTCTCGCTCTTGCTACAGTAATGGCAAGAATGATAGCGAACATTCCAGCAAGCACCGCTGCAATGAGGTCCCATCGCAATTGGAATGAACCTGCTGTTAAAACAACTGGATCGATGTTGATCTCGATCATACGTAGCTACCTGACTCGTATTGGTCGTTGCCGTTCTGCTGCTTTCTTCGCGCCTGCTACTCCGTCCCCGTTTTCACCAATTGTTTTCCCAGCAGAGAGGTTACTATAAAAAATCCTGGAAAGTACGCACTCAGGCATAAGCTAGCTGGAAGGACTATTTAGAATCTGTGCCCGGGACATTCTTCACAGTCGAACTTTGTATACACGGCTTCAAAACGTATCGAATAATTCCGCCCATGTTGTGTATAAAAAGAATAGTATAGAGCAAGCACCTATACCTAAAAGGTTTTATCCCTTATTTTGCCCTGTTAACTCCTCTGGTCTATCCATAGAGAGAACCCAATCCTCCCCCCTAAGCATCACTTAAATAATCGATAGGTAATCCATCGAGAGACATAGATATTTTTTCATCAACTACCGGAACTGGCATTCCCAGATATTCTATTACCTGATCGCCCTCCTCTTTACTATCTACAATAAATTCATGTTTGCCCTGACCGTCTGTAACCAGTCTCTAAATAGCCTCCGGTTTGCTACAAACAACCAGTGATATCTTTTCAATTCTTTTTAGCACTCTCCGTCATGTTTATCATAGTCAAGCTCCCTTTTATTCCCGCAATCCAACAAATGAGTGACAATTTAATTAGTTACCGTATTTACTAGTATCGTCACCTTCTCAACCTGAGTATTTCGCACAATTATCAAGATGGTCTGCTTTCATAATTCAGACCATCTTTAACCATTCTACTACCTTTTATAATGTCTTTTGCGCTTATTACCGGGTGGTACAGCCTCGTCCACTCTTAAGGTAAGTCCCATGAACTGGTAACCGTCCAATGATTCCTTTGCTATTTTAGCTTCTGCCGGATTAGACATTTCAACAAATCCAAAATGTCTACCTTCAATCACATTGACTTTACTGACTTTACCATAACTGGAAAATAATTCCTTCAACTGGTCATTATTTACAGAGTGACTGAGATTCTGTACATATAGTTTATTACCCTTAATCTTAATCTCCTTTCCTGAACATACTTTATACAACGGCAGCCCTTTTTCTGTATTGCCTGCCCCTGGTACCTGACAGACAGTTCAGGGTTACCACAATCTGGAGTCATGAACACTCAGATTTTACACTATCTGCGACGTTAAGTCACTTGAACGAGCCTTTTTTTCTCAGATAAAACAAGCCCCCCACTCGTATTTTCTGGGATTCCTGTATCCACATCGCCTGTAAAATAGGGCAGGCATATACCGGTCTTATGCAGTAAGCTATGAGAATTATTCATAGAACAGCCTGAAAATGTCTGCTCTGGCCTCACAAGTTATATTAGAACTATTTTTCTCGTGTATATACCTGCATAGGGAATATCTATGTTGCTGCATGGTTACCTGCTAATGAACCGGTTTGTATATTTGAAAGGCCAAATATCCTTTTCTCAGAACATCCGGCCTTTCATAGAATTCCACTCGTTTTTTGTTCCAACAACCTCGTTGTTACCACCCCCTTTACTCAAATCCTTCTAAGGTCTCTAGCCTATTGCTGTTTGAGCAACTCGTTCCTTTCCCTTCGCTCTCGCTTTCACAGCACAGACTATACCACCGATGTTGATGCACCAGATTAGGGCTACCGGTAAAAGAAGAACTGGTGCTGTCAGTAACACTGCTATAAACGCTCCTGCCATAACTTTAACCTCCTTTCTTTAATTTTTTGCTTTACCTTTACTTCACCTCTACTTCAACTGTTTCCAACTTCTTCTCATGAGCAACCCTGGCTTCTTTAACAGCATGGAAAATACCACCAATGTTAATGAACCATATCAGGGCTACTGGAAAGAGAATAACCGGTACTGCCAGGACCAATGCCACTATTAATTCCCACTGCATCTTTTTTACCTCCCTTTCAGTCTATTCATCTGTTCTCATCGACCTTCATTTTCAGTTTACCACCCCATTTATGCTATGACTTCCGTCTTGTTACTTATTTTGTTCTCAGCGATAACGCTTAAACTACCGATCTCTAATTAGCACTTTTTACCTATCAAGAACGTCTTGTGCTAGGTAAATATACCCATAAAAGCGGACTATGCAGTTTTCCAAGCGGTATCAAACATATAAGACCTCACAATTTGTAAGAGTATATCTGGCTACTGGGGCGGGAGCTTCCTGAAGAAAAATCAACTAAAATAACTTTGGACTCTACCTTGATAATTTGGAATACAGTATTGATGCGTAGGGTATTCTATTTCATTTCTACTAGATGTATAATCGATTGAAATGCAAAGCTGTGATATAGTTAATAGGGGACTGTAATGCTAAATATTCACCCAAGGATACAGAACATACTGACCACCGATGAAACTATAGAAAAAGTTTTTAACTTGAAAGGTTGCACAGTATACGCAACGAATATGCGTATCATAAAGATTGCAGGACAGTCTATCAAAGACATTATCCCCAATCATGTATCAAGTGCTGAATACATTTCAAAGCGTCCTACAGGTTGGATTGTGATTGGCGTTTTGTTGGTTATCCTTGGCGTCTTACTTTATAAATATGGCAATCCATTAATGGGTACAGTACTACCTGATGAAATTGCACCTGCTCTTTTTGGTATAGGTCTTATTGTCATACTGGCTGGGGCCCTCATAAAGTTGGAGTGGGTTGAGATCAATGTTATTGCAGTGCCCGAGCCTATTAAATTTAAAGGATCGAGAGACGATCTGGATTCTCTACTCCATATAATAAGAGAACACCGAAATTCTTAACTTTATCAGCCAACCGGTGGTACAATGATAAAGTCAGGAGTAATAGTCCAGTCTTTCTATTGAGCACATAACCTATATTTTATGATATGATATTCAACTTCAGGGACTACCATAATGTAAGGAGGTAAACGTCCGGTGAAGATAAGTGCAAGCCAATGGTGCAAAATCCAGGAAATGCTGGCGAATCTTAAGTGTCCACACTGTTTTACGGCAAACGTTAAACTCACTGAAGATGACAAGGATAATGCCAAATGTGAGGACTGTGGCTGTAGGTTTGAATTCAGTCCGGAAGTACTGGACAGGTGGGATATATAATCCTCAGCGCAGTTGACGACCTGCTGATAACTGTGCTAATCTCAACAGCGTTTGCCGAGTTGTGTAGCGGTAGCACGGGGGACTTTGGATCCCTTAGCCCAGGTTCGAATCCTGGCTCGGCAGCCAACCAAAACATAGACCAAACTCCGGCCTAATATCATTCACCAGGAAGTAGATGAATATTTTTAGAGCCTTTTTATTATTTGTCCTTAGCCCTCTGCTGATCCTGGTTCTATTCATTCTCGGTATTATCATAACAATAAATCTGACTATCCTCAGTCCCGCTTTTATTGTTGACGAACTGGATAAACTTGATACTTATTCGGTCATAACTGAACAGGTAAAAGCCCAGTTACCAGATGATGAGCTAATCGCTCCGATTATAGATGATATTACGACGGACCTTAAACCCTGGATAAAAGAGCAAACAAAAATTGTTATCTACGATGGCTACTCCTATCTCAAGGGAGACGAGGAATTAAACATCACAATTTCACTGGAGTCATTCAGAACCAGTATAGAAAAAAGCCTCAAGCAACACCTCCACGATTTTCTTCCACCGGCATTAGAAGGAGTCCAGGAAAGCCTCAGAGAAGTATATCTGCTACCAATATATGATGAAATCGGCAAGATAATACCTGAACATTTTGTAATTAACGAGACCTCTCTGGATCCGGAGATAATGATGATTCTTGAACAAGCCAGGCGGATTGTCGATTATATTAAGCTCACCTATATAATATCGATCGGACTTGCCGTTATATTATTACTATTGATAGCTTTGACACATAGATGGCGTGCCAAGCCTATTGCTCTTTCAGTAGGCATTTCCTTCAGCATAGTCGGCATAGCTTCGATAGGAACTACGCTGACAAGCCGCTTCACCAACACGGTTATCAACCAATTTGCCGGTGAAGCTGATTTTCTTTTCAAGTTGCAGGGTATGATATATCAGTTCATTATTGATTGTACTGCTCCATTATTGATCTTTGGAATCGGGTTCCTGATTGCGGGAATTGTACTCATTATACTATCCGTTCTGCTTAAGTCACCGGAAGCTGATGCTCTACTATGAGTCCTATTCCGATTTCATTCTATGACGATAGAACAACAAGAAATTCCTGAGAACAACCTGGTTTATTCGTCCTTTTCTGATTGACTGGTCAAATAACATTGCTATCTGACAATTAAGGCAATAACATACTGAGAATGCCGTTTTTCTAAATAAGCATAGATTTTAAATACTGCCACAGATAGCAATAATATAGTTGACACGTCATTACGGTTTTTGGGAGATGTATAATGTTAACCTGTAAAAAAACGCCCACAAGGGCGAATTCTTCAATGTTAATCTGAAGTTTTTTATTAGTATCTGTTAACTATTTCAAACATTTATGGAATAGACACTGCGTAGTACTTCGGAAATCGTCGTCACACCTTCTTTTACTTTCAACATTCCGTCATGCATCAGGGTTACCATGCCCTCCTTCATTGCCTGAGCACGAATTTCATTTGCCGCAGCACCGGTAACCAGCAGACGCTTAATGTCATCCGTTAAAATTATAAGTTCAAATATTCCAACTCTGCCTAAATATCCGGTATCAGCACACAAATTGCATCCTGCACCTTTATATAACTTACCAGATAACTTGCCCATCTCAGATTCATAAGCTGCCCGCTCCTCTGATGTCGGCTCGTAGCGCTCTTTACAGTGCGGACATATGCGGCGTGCAATTCGCTGGGCAACCGCACCAACCATAGCTGAAGAGATAAAAAAATGTTCCACACCAAGGTCTAACAACCTGAACATGACGCCAACCGCATCACTGGCATGAATTGAGGAAAATACAAGGTGGCCAGTCAGAGCCGCCTGTGTTGCAATTCTGGCAGTTTCAGAATCACGTATTTCTCCCACTAAAATAACATCCGGGTCCAACCGCATAAAGGCCCGAAGACCAAGTGCAAATGTTATTCCCGCCTTTATATTGACCTGGAATTGATTAATGCCCTTAAAATTGTATTCCACAGGGTCTTCAATGGTCATTATATTGCGCTCCATTCGATCGAGCTGGTTAATAGACGCATAGAGCGTTGTCGTTTTTCCCGCACCTGTTGGACCACCAAATAGAATCATCCCAAAGGGAAGCTTTAGCATTTGTTTATATTTTTCCAGAGTTCCAGGTAAAAAACCCAGGCTGGACAATTCTAAAAGAGAACCGGACTTGGATAAAAAGCGCAGCACTGCCATTTCACCATGTACGGTATTCCCGCAGGCAACACGCACATCTATATCATTATGATCTACCCTGGCTGAAAATCGCCCATCCTGAGGTCGCCTTCGTTCGGCGATGTTCATGCCACTGATAATTTTCAATCTGGACATAAGGGCAGCATGCGCACCAAGGGGCATGGACATAACTTCATGCAAAACACCATCAATACGAAAACGAATATGCAGATCATCTTCCTGAGGCTCAATATGAATGTCGGAGGCCCGGCTCCTGATTGCCTGTTGTATAAGCATGTTAAGATTGCGGAGGGCTGGCGCTTGAGCAGCGTTATCATCAGTGATAAGCAACGCCACTTCGTCTGCTTCTTTCGCAGAAATAGGCTCGCTCCCCTCAACATCAGTTCCACTTCTAACAGCATAATTACGGTCGATTGCCTCGCTAATTTCATTCGGGAATCCCATCATCGGCTCTATCCGCATCTTTGAAGCAGCGGCTATATCATCAATAGCCTGTACATCCCTGGTATTAAACATGACTATAGTCAGAGAGCCACCGATAATATCTAACGGTAAAGCGTTATATTTTCTGGCCATCTCTTCTGGCACCAACCGTAAGGCATCCGGATGGACTTTATGTCTTGTGAGGTCTATTAACGGTACCTTTAACTGAATGCTCAAAGCCGTTGCCAGATCACGGGGTGAAAGCCATCCTTTTTCCACCAGGACCTGTCCAATCATCTTGTTTTTACTTTGGCCAATCTGCAGCGCCTCTTGCAACTGCTCGTCAGTAATCATACCCGTTCTGACGAGTATTTCACCAAGCTTCTCCCCTGGTGAATTGCTGGCGGCATCCTCTAACTCTTTACCTTCTACTATGTTGCGCATTGAGATGCTCCCATCTTGATATGCAAAGCTAATTAATCCCCTGATTACGCTTTTTCCAATACAACCTCACCTGAGCCTGTTAATAAAGCTTCCACCTTAGCGATCATAGTCGACGGTTCAACCGGCTTAGCCAGATAATCATCGGCTCCAACCTTTAGACCGATATTTCTATCTTCCTCTCGTGCCTTAGCTGATATCATTAGTATAGGTAATACTGCAGTATCAGCTCTCTCCCTAAGCCGATGACAGACTTCATACCCGTCCAGACCGGGTAGCATAATGTCCAGGATAATCAGGTCAGGATGCTCTGCGACAGCTCTGCTAAGCCCTTCAAAGCCATCATATGCAGTAAAGGCCTCATAGCCTGCCTGTCGAAGTGCGTATTCCGCCAGTCTGGCTGCGCTACGGTCGTCTTCTATTATCAGTATTCTTTTTGACATGGTTGTACCCTCCTATTACTCATCACATCCAAATTTTCCTCACCTTGCACAATAGTATTTAATTCATCTTCTAGCATGTTTTGTATGTTGAGATATACACCGCACTGGACTGTGACCTCATTATTGATCCTCCTGCATTCTGAGTATATCCCTTAACTCTTCTTTAGTAATAAGCCCATTTTCAATCAGCATCTCTCCAATTTTCTTTCTCCTCTTCCTTTCTTCCTGGACACTAGGAATAAAGAAGAAAAAGGTAGCTCCTTCACCGTGAACAGATTCAACCCAAATTCTACCTCCATGCCCTTCCACAATCTGTTTCGATATATAAAGGCCTAAACCAGTTCCTTTTTGAGCCCTGGTCATCGAACTATCCACCTGAGAGAATTTTTGAAATAGCTCAGGAATGGCATCAGCAGGTATACCGATACCCTGGTCAATTACTTTTACCAATACTCCCGCACCATCTTTCCTGACATCGATAAAGATCTGACTTCCTGTTGGGCTAAATTTGATAGCATTACTAACCAGGTTTCTCACCACTTGCTCAAGTTTCCTAAAATCACCTTCAATAACCGGCAATGAATGAGATAGACTCACCTTTATATTAATTTCCTTGTTTTCGGCAAGTTGTTGCAGCTTATTCACTACTCCGTCTATTACTTCTCTCATGGAGACAGGCTTCCTTTCAATTACCATCCGTCCGGACTCAATGGCGGCTATATCAAGAATATTGTCTACCAGATTGTTCAAATGCTGGCTCTCAGTATCGATAATGCTGAGAAACTCCCGCTGCGTTTCAGGATCAGACACTTTGCCATCAAGCATCAATTTGATAAAACCGCGGATTGAATGTAATGGTGTCCGCAATTCATGAGTAGTATTCGCAATAAAGTCCGATTTCATCTGGTCAAGCTCCTTCTCCTGAGTTACATCAATGACGACTCTTACCTCTCCTTCATCTTTATCACCTTTGCCATTGAGTTTAGAGGAGTGAACTCTTAATACCCTGTGGGTAGGATAAGCGAAGACCACTTCTTCACCAAGTGATTGGACTTTGCTAAGGCGGGCAAGAGGGGCAAAGCGTAATTCGGCTTGCAACTGAGAAACGTTCTTGCCCAGAACGTCATCAGCATTAATATCCAACATTTGCTCCATCGCAGGATTCAGCCTGGTTAACCGCTGTTGCCGATCCAGTACCATTATTCCATCCTTCATACTACCTATCAGAGTAGCCACTTCCTCTTCCCGCGATACCACCATTTGCTTAACCATAGTTGTAATAGCGGAAGTGACTTCTGCAATCTCGTCTTTACCTCTAACTGCCAGCCCGGCGGTGTAGTCTCCCTCTTCAACTCTTTTTGCATAACGAGCAAGCTTGCCCAGTGGACGTGTGATCCTGTGTACTAACAGCAGTGTTACCAGCACGGCCAAGACAAATACAGCAGCATTAGCTCCAAGAAGAAAATTGGGAAGTACATTACCCTTTGCGGTAACAATACTCAAAGGTTCCTGAAATACGACGCCCCACCCAGATGCTCCAACCGTCATATAGCTGGCAAGATATTGTACTCCATCCAAGTCGTATTCTGCGGCACCACTATTTCCCTTTATGAGCTCCTGCACTATGGCATACTTAGAATAATCCAGGCTCAAACAACCTCCAGGTAATGCTCCTAGCTTTTCCGCTGAATGGGCGATAACAAGTCCGTTTTTATCAATAATATATACGCTTTCATTTTCTTCAAGTTGAAGGTTATCGACAGCACTAATCATATTTTCAAGCGACACATCTGTAAATACGACGCCGGCAACATTACCATCAGCTTTCCTTATCGGCGCCGCAAAAGTAACCGCCCTTAAGCCATCGGCTGCTACAAATGGGTCACTGAAACAGGTCTTGCCAGTGGAAATGCAGTACCTGAAGAAATCCAGTCCCGAGATATCTTCACCCACAGCTTTTCCACTTAAAGCGGGCATGGCTAAGTCATGAGATTCAAAACAGGTAATCATGCCATTCATATCGGCTATACCTATAGCTGCAGTTTCAAACCGCCACGATGACCGCAGACTAATAGATAGAATTAATTCCTGCTGATTTACGTTCATACTCTTGATCTCGGGCATCCTGGTAAGCAACTCCACTTTATAATGTATATCATCCTGAAAGTTCTTTACTTCAGACACTAATGAAACAGCTTTGGCTTGATATAAGGCCTTCTGCAAATTAAATTCGCGTTCTCTTATCTGAGGTAAAACAAAGAACACCTGAATAAGCAGCGAGACAGCCAGTATCAACGCTACCAGTATTCCTATTTTTGTAGCTAACTTCATAACTGAAAAATACCTTTATATTTGCTTCTAAGTGATAGTCTATTGATAGTCTATCAGCCTGAGCTAAAACGTCATTAACGCAGGCAACAATTGTCACTACACATCAAATTGTTCCTACGTACTGAAGATTCAGTTTATTATTCACTATATCCATAGTTAAATTAATATACTATTTAAATGTTGTCAATCGTACTATAGTCCCATGTCACCATACTTGACCACAGGTTAGCGGTCCTACTGGCAGTCAATAATCACCTGTTAGATTTCCGACTACAGTCACCATTCGATTACTTTCGCAATACAATAGCACGATGCGTTTTGCTATAAATGGACTAAAGTACTGCTCCCAAACGGTACCTTTAGGTGATTTACGAAATCATCGTTTCCAGTATTATTTGCCTAGTACTATTAGCAATTTGGTATAGTCAAACAACGAAACCGAGCCAGAACTCAAAAAGGAGAAGTCATAATGTTTACCAAATTTATGAAAGCTCTCAGAAGGGGACATCGGAATGAGAAAGGCATTACCGGACTGGAGACTGCCATCATCCTTATTGCCTTCGTCACCGTTGCAGCAGTCTTCGGCTATGCCGTCCTCTCCGCCGGTATCTTCTCCGCTGAAAAGGGCAAGGAAACCGTCTACCTCGGCCTCCAGGAGGCTAAAAGCACCATGGAGCTCAAGGGAAGCGTCATCGCCACCGGCAATATCACCGCCTCCACACCCTACGTTGCCACAGTCCTGTTCGTGGTGGGCAATGCCGTAGCCGGAGAACCGATAGACCTGACGGTGCCACCCAGCAATAAGACTGTCCTTGCCTATATCGACCAGGACAACTTTATAGACAATATGACCTGGACCAAGACCTGGTCAGGCCAGAGTGACGGCGATGACCTCCTGGAGGTAGGCGAGAAGGCCGTGATTACCGTAGACCTCACCAGTCTCAATCCCAAGCTGGGAGAAAACAAGAAGTTCACCATGGAGTACAAACCGCCTGCAGGTTCTACTGTTGTATTCGAGAGAACGGTACCGGCTAACATCGATAAATATATGGACTTCTATTAATACGTAAGTCAGAAAAAAGAAGAGACATGTTTATGTCTTAAAACTCCAGCACTCCTGGAGGAAGGTCACCCTCGGCTATCCTCCGGGATTTTCTATCTGTCCGTTAGATGTTCCAGCTACCAAGCCCCAAGATTTATTTATGTCCAGCCTAAGACGTATTAATATACCTATTAAATGTTGTCAATCTTGCCAAAGTCCCGCTTATCACGCTCTCTTCCGCTAATGTATGGTGTAACGGCACATCTTAGATACCTGTGAAGCTGTGAAGCCTTTATTATTACTCTTACGTCGCCGTATCCCTCGCTGCCCATCTGATGCAACCCAGTACTAAAGTCTCACCTGGCTATTACCTATGGGTGATATCCGACTAAAGGTACTAAAGTCCTTCTTTAACTGTTACCTATGGGTGATTTACTATACGGGGTTTTGCCATATACTAAATATCATGGAAGAGATACAGGAATTCAGTATTTAAAGATTTTCAATCATTCCGATAATCCGAGAGGTGCACCAATGTACACGTTTTGTTTGATCACCCTCCAAAGGGGAGTGAGACAAATGTGATTGAACGAATTGAAAAAACTGAAAACTATAATAATTTTATAACCTATATTAAGGAGGAGGGAAAATGTTTAACAAATTTATGAAAGCTCTCAGAAAGGGATACCAGGATGAGAAAGGTATCACCGGACTTGAGACCGCCATCATCCTTATTGCCTTCGTCACCGTTGCAGCAGTCTTCGGCTATGCCGTCCTCTCCGCCGGTATCTTCTCCGCTGAAAAGGGCAAGGAAACCGTCTACCTCGGCCTCCAGGAGGCTAAAAGCACCATGGAGCTCAAGGGAAGCGTCATCGCCACCGGCAATATCACCGCCTCCACACCCTACGTTGCCACAGTCCTGTTCGTGGTGGGCAATGCCGTAGCCGGAGAACCGATAGACCTGACGGTGCCACCCAGCAATAAGACTGTCCTTGCCTATATCGACCAGGACAACTTTATAGACAATATGACCTGGACCAAGACCTGGTCAGGCCAGAGTGACGGCGATGACCTCCTGGAGGTAGGCGAGAAGGCCGTGATTACCGTAGACCTCACCAGTCTCAATCCCAAGCTGGGAGAAAACAAGAAGTTCACCATGGAGTACAAACCGCCTGCAGGTTCTACTGTTGTATTCGAGAGGACGGTACCGGCTAACATCGATAAATATATGGACTTCTATTAATACGTAAGCTACTTAAGCCAAGAGAATGAAGGGACATGTTTTTGTCTCAAGACGTTAGCGCCCCGAGGGAGAGGTGAGCGAAGTGAAATTGCAATCAAATTACCGGCTCCTATCGGGAGCGCTATGGCAAACAAAATATATACAAGTAAGCCTGGAACCGCCAGCATAAAGTAGTGGAGAACAGGATAATGGCAGACGTACACCAGAGAGTAGATGAACTAGAAAACGAAGTAAAGGTGCTGAAAAATGAGATCAAGGCAATCCTTCTTGATATTCGCGAGCAGTACCTGAATACCGAGAATCCTTTTATGGGCGGCGGCCAAGTAACCAGTGGAGGGCCGGTAATTTCCATTGGCAGTCTTGGAGGCCAGTCACATGAGAGCAGCTTTTCAGCGCCATCATATGATGAAGCACACCCCGCTATAGATCCAAATCCGCCAGAAGAGACAAACAACGACTCCATCATAGACTTGCTGGAACAGGAAACAGAAGAACCAGACGAATCTACAATAAAAACAAAGGTACCGGATAAAAAGAGTGGCACACTTCCGGAACTCAGCGAGGAGCCTGATAAAGAAGAGGAATCATCGCCGAAGAAGGAGAAACAAGGTAGAAAGGGAGGAACGCTACCCGAACTCAGCCAGGACCCCAACAGCCAGGGTGAAGACGATAAATCACCGCCAAGAGCAGAGAGGCACAACAGGAAAGATGCACCATGGAAAGGGGAAAAACAGGAAATATGGCCAAAAGGTGATAATGGGAACAACAGCGGTATCAGTATGATCACCATTGCTGGCTTAAGTAAATGGGTAGATGAGTCAACGGATAAGATAGGCAAAGAAAGGACAGAAGTCATGGTAGAAGCATGCCACATGGTCGGCCACATCAGCCCAGAACTCAAGGAGTTACTCATTAAACTGGTCCGTCTTGCCCAGGCAGACGAGCCTAAGAAAGGAAGAGTAAATACCAAAGACTACCTGGGCGTTATCGCTCAACTGGATGGTCTTCTGGGATATAGCAACGAGTCTGAAGCTGCTTTGCTTACTATATTGACTGATAGTAAGGAGTCACATGGATAAAATAATGGTCACAGTTTTACTTCTTATAGCCGGCGTAATTTGCTCAATAGTTGTATTTAATTCCGTATATCCGGCAATTAATCGCGGCGCTTCGGCAATATCCAGCATGTCCGCAACGGTGGACGATCGCATTAAGAGCCAGATTGAAATTGTGGAAACAGCGAGCCAGGATAATGATATTTATATCTGGGTAAAGAACGTTGGTTCCTCACGTATAGGAGGTATAGATAAGTGTGATATATTCTTCGGCCAGACTGGAGCCACAGAACGAGTGCCCTACGACTCTGGTACTCCGCACTGGGACTACTCGATCGAAAACAACACCGAATGGTCGCCTACGTCAACAATAAAAATCACTATTTATTTGTCCGGCGCACCATCGGGTAACTATTATGTCAAGGTAGTTATTCCCAACGGGATATCCGATGAACACCAATTCAGTATATAGGATTAGAAAATGGAACAGGCAGTAGTATCCATAATAGCCATTGCCATTATCCTGGGAGGGACAGTGACACTTGCCTTAAGTGCTATCTCACCAATAGATACGATTGTACGTTCATGGAAACAAATGACCCAGCAATCAGGTGACCTGATGCGGACAGAGATTACCACAACAGGATCGGAGTTCCCGGTCCTGGGATCAGGTGCCAGAGTCGAGATAACCGTCAGGAACAATGGTAACTTATCACTCAGCAATTACAATTCCTGGGATGTCATTACTCAATATTATAGTGATAACATCAGCTATTCAGTAAAATGGCTTCCACATACTGATAATATTTCCGATAACAAATGGACGGTAAACGGTATTTATTTTAACGGCAGTCCTGAAACAGTCGAACCCAATATACTGAATCCCGGTGAGGACATGAAGCTCTTGATGCAGCTCAACCCGCCGGTTGGAACAAATACCACCAACTGGGCAACTATATCGACCCCGAATGGGGTATCCACCAGGATTATTTTCCAGCGAGAGGGGTCCTGATAATGAAACAAAAAGAAAACGCACTGACCTCAGACGAGTCTGAAGATAGACAATCGATAATATCCACGGGGAATCAGCAGATCGATAAGAGATTGGGAGGAGGTATTCCATGCGGCTCTCTGACCCTCGTTGAAGGCCAGTCAGACGCTGGCAAATCGGTGCTTTCCCAACAGTTAACATGGGGTTCCCTTCGTGATCATCATAAGGTAGTCACCTTCTCCACAGAGAACACAGTGAAAAGTCTGGTCACACAGATGCAGAGTCTCGGATTGGATATTCTGGACTACTTAATCATAGGTTGGATTAAAGTGTACCATCTGCAACCGTCTAAAGCTGAACTGGCTTCCTGCTTCGAAACCCTCATTACAGCAATGGAGAGGATTAATGGCTATGAGTTGTTTATTATTGATTCTCTCACTCCCATTGTTGCTTATGTCTCTCTTGAGGAATCCCTAAGCTATTTCGAAAGATGTAAAAGACTATGCGATCGAGGTAAGACCATCATCAATATCGCCCACAGCTTTGCCTTTAACGATGAAATACTTATCCGTATTCGGTCGATGTGCGATGCTCATCTACGCCTTACCATAGAGGAAGTGGGGGACAAATTGCTTAAATCTCTGGAGGTAGCCAAGGTCAGGGGGGCTGATAAGGGGACGGGTAATATAATAAGTTTTGACGTGGAGCCAGGTATCGGAATGAAAATCCTGCCTCTATCCAAGGCGAAAGTATAAGATAAGGAAAGTCGTATGCCGTGCCTAGTATTACCGTTTACGCCCAAACAGACTGAGTATAAGGATGATGCAGCTCGACTCAAGTCCAGCTTCTTTCAGCTGCTACCCAAGATACTCCAGGACATATGCAGTGAAAACATGCATCTCTTGAAGTACCTGGAATCGCTTCCCATTGATGAGATCGGTTTGCCTCAGTATCACTCCAAGCCTGCCCGAAAACTCGGTGAGCTAAAACAACCAAACATCATTTACCCTGCAAAAAAGAGCATTTTCGTTCATATTTATGCCGATCCTGAGGATGAGAGACATACCTATATTTCAATTGAGCCAACTATGGGAGGTAATTTCGACTCGCTTATTGCTGAGATAGAGATAAGGATGCTTGACTATATACATGACCTTGAAAACGTTTATGATGACGAAAGCAAAGAACAGGCATTTCTCAAGATCATAGACAAGATCTGCACAACAAACGGTAATCTCCAGGGCAAGAGTAACAGCTTCCTGGCAGGTAAATTCGGTATAAACGGGAAAAATAACAATAAGGTCAAGTGTACGCCGCATCAACTTCAAGCACTCAAATATATTATCTTACGTGACAAGGTGGGCGTAGGCATTATCGATCCGATTGTAAATGATACCTATGTTGAGGATATCAGTTGTAGTGGACTGGGCACGATTTTCATAGAACACAAGATATTCAAAAGCCTGAAGACTGCAGTGAGATTCGATGATATGGATGACCTGGACGATTATGTTATTAGATTGGCTGAGCGCGTCAAGAAACCTGTGAGCCTGGCCAAACCGATTGCTGATGCCGTCCTCCCCGATGGTTCCCGAATAAACATTGTCTACGGTAAGGAATTAACCAAACGGGGCAGCAACTTCACCATTCGAAAATTCGCCGATACGCCGCTGTCAATTTTGGAGCTTATTGAGTTTGGTAGCCTGGACTACAAGATGGCCGCCTATCTTTCGATGACGCTCGGGGAAGGAATGAACTGTTTTGTCTCCGGAGAGACAGCATCTGGCAAAACCACGCTTCTTAACGCTGTAACTACCTTCATTCATCCCAACGCCAAGGTCGTTTCCATAGAAGATACCCCGGAACTGCAGGTACCTCATAAAAACTGGCTTCAGGAGGTAGTCCAGACCACAAAAGCTGAATCAGATAATGAGGTAACCATGTTTGACCTACTCAAGGCAGCTCTGAGACAGCGCCCAAACCAGATAATAGTAGGTGAGATCCGCGGCCCGGAAGGGGCAATCGCCTTTCAGGCAATGCAAACCGGACACTCAGTAATGGCCACCTTTCATGCGGCCTCAGTGTCCAAACTCATACAGCGACTCACCGGCGCTCCCATCAATGTGCCAAAAACCTATGTAGACAACCTCAATGTGGTAGTTATCCAGAGTGCTGTCAAGCTCCCCGATGGCAAGACTGGCCGACGA
Organism: uncultured Dehalococcoidales bacterium; assembly: GCA_964596125.1. Lineage (GTDB taxonomy): Bacteria > Chloroflexota > Dehalococcoidia > GIF9 > UBA5629 > CAZQRP01. The sequence goes on from CAZQRP010000027.1 coordinate 33,266, forward strand.
GCGCTAAGCATCAATGAGATTGTAAGCTATGACGCATCAGCCGATGCTTTCTCATTCCTGGAGATATTCCGATGGGATCCTGTTACTGACACTTTCGAGTTTGTCGGGTATCAGAACAGCTATCTCCTGGAACAGAAGATAGCATTGGCAAGAGGCATTCCGCCTCACCAGAGGCAACGGATTTATTCTGAACTGGATAAGCGTGCCAAAATCCTGGAGAAATTACATAAGGAAAGAGGAATTACGAACTTCTACGAGCTTCTGACAACTCTGGCCAAGGCACAAAACCAAGGACTGTTCTAACAACTCAGTTAAGCATAGTATGCAAGCAGGCAAAAAATGCAAAAACAACTTATAAATACAGAGAAGCAACTCACTAAAAGTCAAACCGGTATTCTCGGCCGGGCTAATACTCTCACCAGTAAGCTGACTGAGATAGTAGAAAACAGCAAAGATAAGACCAAAGATAAGGAGTATCTCAATCCTGATTTGTTTGCTCAGATGACCTACATGGCAGCCATCTCCAGCTCAGGTCTGGCACGAAACCAGATTTTTAACAACGCTGCCCAACTGCCTTATTCCTCGTCATCATATTTTAAGGATATAACTTCCATGGTCCAGAGGCTCAATTATGACTACCCCGAGGCATGCCGTATAGTTGGAGAAAAGACGATGGAACCCGAGCCCAGGGCGATTCTATTGCGCATGGCTGGTACCCTCATGGCCGGGGAACCCGAGCACATTTTCCTGGCACGTGAAGCCCATGTCCAGGGAGAAACCTATGGCAATGCCTACGAGCGTGACCTGCAAACGTTGAAAAGCTGGACTGATGCATACGTATCCCTCCTGTTATCGGCTTCCCTCATCGTTATTGTCGCAGTGATATCGATGATGATTTACCCGGTGCAAAACAGCTTTCTTTTCCTGCTAACCGGATTAACAATTCTGGTGTCAGTCGCCGGAGCATGGGTTATACACCGGGCCGCTCCCAAGGAAATCAAGACTCACTCCCTGCCTGAAACATCCAGGGGGCAAAGCCTGGCACGAATGCTGTTCAGGTTAACCGTGCCCGTTGGCGTGTTTATTTGCTGTGTACTTGCCTGGATGAACGTTGATCTCGGCCTGATCCTGCTGCTGGGTTCAGCCATTGTATTGCCGCCCGGCTTACTTATAGTATGGGATGACCAGAAGATAGATAAACATGATCATGATATAGCAGGAGTGCTCAGGTCTCTTGGCGGTGCGGCTAAGGCTATGGGCTCCACAGTAAGCCATGCGGTAAGTGCGATAGACCTGCGCTCCACCGCCTCTCTCCAGGGAAGTCTTAAGAGATTAAAAACCAGGCTCATCACCGACATTAATCCCGATCTTTGCTGGAGCAAATTTGCCAGTGAAACAGGAAGCGAGCATGTACACCGGAGCGTACAAATTTTTCGTGATGCAGTTGAAATGGGTGCAGACCCACAAGTGGCTGGCGAGCAGTCGTCTCTCTATGCAATGAAGATTACTCTCCTTCGTGCCAAGAGAAAACTGGTATCGTCCGGCTTCAGCTGGCTCTGCATATTAATGCACGCTACCGTCTGTGCACTTATGTTATTCATCTGCGGGGTCCTGAAGGTCTTTTCTGGAGCGCTCGAAGGTATGGAAGAGTTGAATGCAGTTGAAGGCAGTTCGAATTTACCTACCTTCGGCTTTTTCGGCGAGACTACACAACTGCAGCTATTCGGTAATATGGTAACCATCGTAATACTGATATTCACGGTTTCCAACGCATTTGCTATTAGAGCAGCCTATGGTGGACACCATTATAAGTTCTTGTTTTATTTTGGTATATTGATGGCAATATCAGGTATAAGCTTTCTTATAGTGCCTCACATCGTGAACACAATGCTTGGCACCATGGCACCTATGATGTAAAAAAGGAGACTAGCTTTGGATTTCCTTTATCAATATTTTTTTGAAGTAATATCGGAAGAAGGCATCTGGGTACTTATTCTCATAGGTGCAGCCTTCTCTGTGGCCTCGTTTATATTGCTTACAATGAGAATGGAGGCCAGCCCGCCGAGACAAAGAGAGATACGCCAGCTACAAAACACGAATCAGATTGAAAAGAAACTCAAAGGAAAAAAACTGAAAAATACAGGTAAACGAGAGAAAATAGAGAGCAGAATACTGGAAGAGCAAGAGCTAGAACACAGTATGGAGATAGAGCTGGAACAGGAAAAACAGAGTTATACAGAGCAAGAAAAAGAGGAGGAACCTGGTAAAAATAAACGGTCTATCTTAAAGATTTTAAGTATAAAGAGGCCCAAGAAAACAGAAGAGAAGCAGGAACAGGAACCAGAACAAGAACAAGAACAAGAGGAAGATATTACCTATCAGAATGAGTCGTCACTCCCCTTGCGCCCGGAATTGGTTCCACCGGATAGCTTTATCAAGCCGGAAATCGGACTATCTGGCTTGAATGATTTAGAAATTGCTTCAATACCGGAAACAAATGGGACATCGGGACAGGCTAAAGCCCAGCCCAAAGCACCTCTGCCACCTACCGAGCAGATGTCGACGCCAGGTATAGATCCCTTCGAGGTTGCTCCCATACCGGAAGAAGCAAAGCTGGCATTCGATTCTACAGAGCCGGAGAACATTGATGACTCAGATACAGATTCCGGCAATGAACAGAAAGCTGGTGGTAATGATGATGACCTGTTCAATTTGTTGCAGGAAGCAAACTACGAGGAGTCAGACACAACTCTGTTTGCTAAAGAATTGGAGGATGTGGAACTTGATGGATTGCTCACCGAGACGGAAAACCTGGCTGAGACCCTTAAAGGCATTTTCCCGAAAGACGGTAAGACATAAATTATCAAGTATATAAGGATATTTTTATGGAACACAGGAGGGCTTAAATCATGGAAAAATTAAAATACTTGATTAAGTTAAAATACAGAACTTTCTTCAGGGCAATTAGTCTGGCTACCCTTTTTGCTCTAGTGGCAACTATAGTAATAACGCCTGCAGCGGCATATGGAGATACAACCAGGGCAGTTGTGGACTTGGACCCACGTAAAGGTCCTGTGGGGACAAAAGTAATCGTTATCCTCACCAACTTCGTGGCAGGTACAGTCGATATATCGTTCGATGCCGAGTCCAACATCGTCGAGACATGCTCAACCGACGACGACGGCAATGCATATAGCTACTTTATTGCAGAAGAGTATCCCGCCGGTGAATATAAAGTGTGGGCTAAGGATGGTACAAACAGGGAATACTCTGTCTTTACAATAACACCCGAAATCGAGCTTGATAAAACTACAGGCTATGTCGACGATAAGGTAGTCGTCACCGGTACCGGCTTTGCCGCTAAGAGTGAGGTAAGCGTTTTATTCGATGGCACAGAAGTCACCATTGACAAAACCGATGAAGACGGCTGCTTTACCGGCGCCACTTTTAAAATTCCCGAGAGCTCTAATGGCATTCACACGGTAAAAGCTATAGACAGTGATAAAAATTATACTGACGCCAGTTTTTCTACCGAGCAATCAGTGACTATTTCCTCCCAGAAAGAGGGCGTTGGCAATGGGGTAACCATCAGTGGTACGGGCTTTGCCGCCGACAAGGATATCATCATCACTCTTGCCAACGAAAAGGTCGCCAAAGGTAAGTCCGATGAGAACGGTAGCTTCAGCACTACCTTTATTGTACCCGCCATAGTCAAAGGCAGCTACAGAATAAAAATCGGCGATGGTATTAATAATAGTTATATCGATTTCTCTATCCAAGCCGGTACGTCACTCAACCCAACCGAGGGCAATGTTGGTACGGAACTCACTGTCAGCGGCTCCGGTTTCACAGCTAACAGCAAGGTAACTATCAAGTACGACAATACTACAGCGACAACAGCTAAAACTAATGCTAACGGTAAATTTGAGGTCAGCTTCAATGTCCCTGTTAGTAAAAAGGGTGAACACACCATAACAGCTACTGACAGCACCACGACATCAAAGATGACCTTCACCATGGAATCAGAAGCACCGCCAGCACCGAAACTTTTGTTACCAGTCAGCGGCACCAAGGTTTCCGAAACACCGACATTTGGCTGGGAAAGGGTAACAGACCCCAGCGGCGTGAGCTATACCTTCCAGGTCGCTACCGATGAAAACTTTTCCAACCTGGTACTGGAAAAGAGCGGACTGACTGACCCGGAGTACAACGTGACTGCCGGTGAAAGCCTGAAGCCAGTCAAGAAGGAGACCCCGTACTACTGGAGGGTGAGGGCTATTGATAGAGCAGATAATAATGGAAAGTGGTCCGGCAAAGGTTCTTTCTATATGGGACTGACCATTGCCGCTCCTCCAGGGTGGGTCCAATGGGGACTGACCGGCCTCGGCATAACACTATTCGGCTTCTTATTCGGAACATTCCTGAACAGATTGAGACGGCTAACTCTGGGTGACTAATTAATAGTTGTTTGATTTAAATAATACGGGTACCGTATGGAGATCAGGCTGAAATTCAGTAGTTTCTGGCGAAAATAGAGCTAAGAACGGTCAATGCAGCGCGAACATAATTTTTCGTAACGAACATACCTACCCCGTAAATAAGCTGTTGGTATAGCTATAGGTACCTATCCTGCCCATGAATAAACATCGGATTACCGACCGTCTCTGTATGATATAAACCCTTAACAGAGTTAGCCGGTCCTACCAGCCACTACATATCTGGAAATATAGTTAAATCTGTATCATGCCAGCAAAATACCTGTCGATCTCAAGCAAACGTAAATCCACCGATTGAAATGGAGTACTCTCCTTACAAGCGTATCACCTCTAACCAAACATAATAGCAATACAGGGTCTCCTTTATTAACGCTTACCACCGGTTAAACTCATTGTGAGTACTAAAGTCCTAGCAAAAACGTGACCCATTGGTCATTTACTACCAGCAGGTTATCGTATATATTCATATCAGGCATTCAAGACTAAAATGCTATATATAAATAGTCCTAATGTCACAACCCATCACTGTAGGGTAATGCCAATAATGTCTGTAACGGCAGACGGTCTGGCATTAATTTATTTAGACCGGTAAAAAAGCAGGTCATTGTGGATAGTACAGATAACGTCCGGTAGTACAGGCGATTACATAGCATAGACAATGTATAAAAAGTAACCAATACTGAATAAGCGAATCTGAGAGGACAAACGAAATGGCTAGCGAGACCAACGAAATTACCGGGATAATGGAAAGGCAACTGCTCTTATTCGACCTTAGCGGCGAAGTCTATGGCATTGACATAGATGACGTTAGTCTGACAAAAGCAGCGGCTGGAGACCCTTACAGGGCAAATGAGATAAGAAACATATCGCAACCGCTCAAAGCAAAGTACTTTACCGGTTCTGGCGATAAGTTCTGGATAATCGACAGGATGCAAACAAAGGTTACCTTCAAAAAGCATGACCTGCTGCGTGAGCCCTGTGAAAGCAACTTCGATCTGATACTATGCCGCAATGTGGTAATATACTTTTCTGAGGAAGCCAAGAGGAAACTGAACGAGAGGTTCTTCAACTCATTTAAAACTTACGGCGTGTTACTCATCGGTGGAACCGAGACCATGTTGGATGACAATAGCATTGGTTTTGGACGGCTGTATCCTTGCTTCTACCGAAGACCGGCAGTCAGTACCGTAAGCAAAGAACGCGTGCAGCTAGCAGCGCTTCCAGTCGAGTTCTAGATGAGTAATGGAGTAAGTAATATGAGACGTATAACAACCAAGCATGCTAAAAAGGGTATGGTTTTAGGTGCACCTGTCTACGATAACTACGGCACAATGCTCCTTGACTCATTCATCCGGCTGGACGAAGATTGTCTGACAGTCCTGAAAGACAACGGGGTCAGTGAGATTATCCTTGACGACTGGCGTGTCGCTGACGTGCTTGTCCAACCAATGTTTTCACCTGAACTGGAAGGGAAGCTGGTACTGGCACTGCGCCGTCTGATGATAGAAAACAATGGGAAGCAAAGTGTTGCCAGCAGCAATATAGAACCGGTATCCACCTCGATAGCAGCCATAACCCGGGAATTAATGCTTGAAGCTACAGAGGAAATCAATGTGTCCGGCTGCATTTCTCAACAAGATTATGTTTACATTCAGCCGGTAAAAACTGCTGTTTTAGCTCTCGCATTGGGCCAAAGAATCGGCCTTAGTAAGACCGAATTAACACAACTGGGTATCGCCGCAGTCCTTAAGGACATCGGCTACATTGCTATACCACAGGAAATAATTCACAAGCCAGAGCTACTTACAGAAAAGGAGCTCTTGAAAATACGGCAACATCCCACGTTCGGCTATGAGCTTCTCAGTCAGCATACGAGCATCAGCGGTGAAGTGACTGAGACAGTGCTTCAGCATCATGAACGCTGGAATGGCAGCGGTTATCCCTCTGGCTTAAAAGGAGCTGATATAGTCAAGTTCGCCCAGATCATAGCCATATGTGATACATTTTCTGCCCTCCTCTCGGAAAGACCGGGAAGAAGAACGTACATGCCTCACGAGACTATTGAATACATCATGGCGTACAGCGGAGAGCAGTTCAATCCCGATCTGGTAGAACCCTTTGTCAGGCAGGTCCCGTGCTATTCAAGCGGGCTAACGGTACAGTTGAATACCGGAGAAATGGGCATTATCTCCAGTCCCAATCTCGGTTTCATCGGCAGACCGGTCGTGCGTATTTGTTACGACCAGGAAGTCGGGCCTGTGAAAAAGCCTTACGATATCAACCTGGCCCAGGCAGAATTCCAGCATAAGCAGATTATTAAAATATTGGATTATTTCTAATGTTTGATGACGACGAAAAAGTGCTATCACAATCTGATATAGATGCCATGCTGGCAACACTCCCGGAGGATGCACCTCCGGTATCGACCAGCACAGCAAAGGAGGCGGAGCCGGAACAATACCCTGTTCCGGAACCACCGGCGGCACCAGCCCCGTCCGGTACTGCTCCTTCAAAGGTGGATGGAGGACCGGTTTCTGCTGGCATTGCCGATTCCCTGCAAGCCACACTGGCTGACGTGGTGAAACGTCTCAGTAAGATAGAAAACGTCATGGAACGGCTGGAGCAACTGGAGAAAAAGGTGGCGCAGATCAGTGCCGATAGTGGGAAATCGCCACAGAACCAGCAGGCCCTGGAAAATGTGAAAGAACTGGAAGAGCAAATAGAAGAGATCTCGGACAACCTTCGAAGCAGCCTGGGCTATGGGGTGAGGAAGATCTTCCGATGCAAATACTGTAAATCCAAAGGCCTAGTTGCCCTCCATGTCAAGTGCACTGATTGCGGAGAAGAGACCTGGCTGGGATGGTGGCCGAAGGAATAACAGCCCGGACTGACAGTACCACACCAGTTAGGAAATCTCATTGACCGCTGCATTTCCGGACCGGATGTATATCCATTGAGCTAGTTCAGATAGATCACGGACACTTATAATAGTGTCTTATGAAGATAAG
>CAZQRP010000028.1:0-39674 GCA_964596125.1 uncultured Dehalococcoidales bacterium
AAGTTTAGTAAAATGATAAGGAGGATAGTGTCCGCCATCAACTGAACCTATACAGTAACTTGACACCGAATGGCCAAACAGGATAAAATCTTACGTTCATTTATTTTTTTATTTTCATTTATTTTTACAGGAAAACGGATTAAAAAAATGGAAGGGGTGATGTCATGTGGCCCAGGTGAGGCTTCATAGCGGAGAAAGCTTTGAAAGTTTATTACGGCGGTTTACCAAGAAGGTGGAGCAGGCGGGTATTATCAGCGAGACCCGCCGTCGCGGATTTTATGAGAAGCCCAGTATAAAGCGGAAACGTAAGGAAGCGGCAAAGCGGCGGAAGAGTCACAGGAGCAGTTAACATATGGCCTTAGCCGAAAGAATCAAGAGTGACCTGGAGCAGGCTGTCAGGCAGAGTAATAAAGAGCGCAGGTCCGTGCTGCGCATGGTCATGGCCGGTATAAAGAATGCTGAAATCGACCAGCGGAAGGCGCTCGACGATGCCGGCATTATCGGTGTCCTGACCAAGGAAGTGAAAACAAGGCAGGAAAGTATAGAGGCTTTCGAGCAGGGGAACCGTCCTGATCTGGTAGCACAGCAGAAGGAAGAACTGGCCATTCTTTCCGAGTATCTCCCGGAGCAGATGAGCCGGGATGATGTTGTAGCCGCGGCGCGTAAAGTTATCGCTGACGTTGGTGCGGCGGGGCCGGGTGATAAGGGTAAAGTGATGTCTCAGCTTATACCTCAGACAAAGGGGAGAGCTGACGGCAAACTGGTCAACGATATAGTCTCAGAGCTGTTAAGCAGTCTATAAGTGGTAACGTGATACTCTTTCACTGTACTCTGTATCAATCAGTATAGTCTTTGGCGGCAGATGCCGCCGTTATTTTTTCCGTGGAGCAGTAATTGTGAAATTCGGTGTGGTCGTTTTCCCTGGTACCTGGAGTGACCGGGACTGTTATTATTCTGTTAACGATATTCCGGGCCGGGAGACCGGCTCCATCCGGCATAAGGAGACCGACCATACGGGCTACGAGTGTATTATGCTCCCCGGCGGCTTTTCCTGCGGTGACTATCTGCACCCCGGAGCTATAGCCCGTTTCTCTCCCGTCATGGCCTCGATCGGGCGTTTCGCTTCACAGGTCAAGCCGGTTATCGGCATTTGCAGCGGTTTCCAGGTGGTATGCGAGTCCGGATTTCTCCCCGGAATACTGATGCAAAATGACCACCTGCAGTACCGCTGCCAGTGGACCTTTATCAGGGTAGGGAACTGCTCGCTGCCTTTCTCCTCGAAGTGCCGGGAAGGTCGGGTACTGAAAATACCGGTATCTCATTACGAAGTCAGGCATTATGCCGGTGATGCGACGTTGACCGGCCTGGAGGCCGACAGGCGTATCGTCTTCCGCTATGTAACGGCGACCGGGGATGTAACCGGGGAGGCCAGTCCCAACGGTTCTTTGCATAACATCGCCGGTATTGTCAACAAGGAGGGCAATATCCCGGGGATGATGCCTCATCCCGAGCGTGCCTGTGAGCCGGTACTCAACAGCAGCAACGGCAATTATATCTGGGAGTCGGTTTGACCATATTACAGGAAACACTGGATGAAATAGCCCTCAGCCAGAAGGAATACCAGCTTATAGTCGGGCAGCTCGGCAGGGAACCGAACGAGGTTGAGCTGGGACTGTTCGGTGCGCTGTGGAGTGAGCACTGCGGCTATAAACACTCCAGGGCATTGCTCAAGCATCTCCCATCGGGGGGGCAGCATGTTTTAGTCGGGCCGGGCGACGAGAATGCCGGCGTGGTTGATATAGGCAGCGGACTGGCAGCCGTATTGAAGATGGAGTCTCATAACCGTCCCTCGGCAATTGAGCCGTACCAGGGGGCTGCTACCGGGGTAGGGGACATCGTTCGGGATATTTTTACTATGGGTGCGCGACCTGTTGCGCTGCTCAATTCGCTCCGTTTTGGCCCCTTGAGCGATCCGCATAACCGGTACATCCTGGGTGGCGTAGTCGGTGGTATTGCCGGCTATGGCAACTGTCTGGGGATACCGGACGTCGGCGGCGAGGTCTTCTTTGCCGACTGCTACTCGGATAATCCGCTGGTCAATGTGCTCTGCCTGGGAATTGCCGAATCAGGAAAACTGGTGAGGTCACTGGCCAGTGGAGAGGGCAACCCGTTGATGCTGGTTGGCGCCGATACGGGCCGTGACGGGCTTCATGGGGCATCCGGCCTGGCATCGAGGACGTTTGAAGACGAGAGGGAACTGAGGTCCACCGTACAGGTCGGCAATCCTTTTATGGAGAAACTGCTGATGGAGGCTTGCCTTGAGCTGGCCGGGACCGATTGGATTGTCGGGATGCAGGACCTGGGTGCTGCCGGCCTGACAGGCTCGGCTATAGAATCGGCATCCAGGGGAGGGAGTGGCGTTGAAATCGATGTCCTGAAGATACCCCGGCGTGATAAAGGTATGACTCCGTATGAAGTTATGCTCTCGGAGTCCCAGGAGAGGGTGCTGGTAGTGGTGAAAAAGGGCTGTGAAGACAGGGTGAAAGCTCTATTTGACCGCTGGGAGCTTCGTTCGGATATCATCGGGCAGGTCTGGAGCGACGGCTTGGCCAGGATTAAGGAAGGCGAAAAGACCGTCGCCGAAGTGCCGGTCCGCCTGCTGACCTCGCCGCCCGCTTACCGGCTGCGGGTGAAAAAGCCGGACTGGCTTACACGATTACAGGAGTTCGAGATAACCTCCGTTCCCGATATACCACTGAAAAAAATAGGCCCCGTTCTCCTGAAGCTGCTGGCCTCTCCCAATATCGCCAGCAAGCACGGCATATACCGTCAATACGATCACCAGGTTGGCGACAATACCGTCGTCCCGCCCGGCAGCGATGCTGCGGTACTGCGTATTGAAGGTACGCAAAAGGCCATTTCACTGACCGCCGACGGCAACGGGCGCTTTTGCTATATCAATCCTTACGCAGGCGGCGTCATCGCCGTGGCCGAGGCAGCCAGAAACCTGGTCTGCAGCGGTGCTCAGCCCCTTGCTATTACCGACTGTCTTAATTTCGGCAACCCGGAGAAAAACGATGTGTACTACCAGTTGAAAGAGTGTATTGCCGGTATAGCCCGGGCCTGCCATGAGCTGAGAGTCACTGTTGTCAGCAGTAATGTTAGCCTGTACAATGAGACCAGAAATGAAGCCATATATCCGACTCCGGTGGTAGGCATGGTGGGTCTGGTCGAGGATGCCATGCGGCACTGCTCCTCGGGCTTTAAAAATGAAGGCGATATAGTAGTGCTCCTCGGGGAAAGCCAGGTGATAGAGAGCAGCCTGGGCGGCAGCGAGTACCTGGAACTGGTGCATGGTACGGTAAAAGGGAACCCGTATATCGACCTGGGACTGGAGAAACGGCTGCAGCGCTGCTGTCTTGAGATAACCAGGCGCGGGCTGATAAACTCTGCGCATGACTGCTCGGAAGGCGGTCTGCTGGTCTGCCTGGCAGAAAGCTGTTTGGCAAGCGGTCTCGGGTTTTTCAGCCAGGAATGGAGGACTGAGGGGAGGCTGGATGCAGCTCTGTTCGGTGAAGCCCAGTCAAGGATAATCGTCTCGGTAGCTCCCAAACTGCGGAGCAGATTGGAGAAGATCGCTTCCCGATGGGAGGTACCAGTGACAGTCCTGGGAATTGTAAAAGGCAAACGCCTGGTATTGAAAGGTTATGTAGATATATCCCTTGAAAAAATGGAGACAGCCTGGATGGCTGGACCGGGAATGTGATACTAATAAACTCCAGGAGGTATTGAGTTGGCCGAGATTTCCCCTTTTCAGGGCATACGATACAATCAACAAATAATTAAGGACATGGCAGCGGTTATTTGCCCGCCTTACGACATCATCTCGCCTGAAGAGCAGCAGGGCTATTACCAGAAAAGCGATTATAATATCATCCGCCTGGAACACGGGATGAAGTTGCCCGAAGACCAGGAGACAAGCAGCAGGCATAACCGTGCTCGAAACACATTCGTTCAATGGTTAAAAGACGGCATTTTACAGGTCGATACTATTCATACCTTTTATATTTATGAGCAGGGCTTTACCTATAAAGACACCAAGAAAAAGCGCCGGGGATTGATTGCCTGCGTTATGCTGGAGTCATGGGAAAACAACGTGGTGTTTCCCCATGAAAACACGGTGCCGGGGATCAAGAGTGACCGCCTGGACTTAATGCGGGCCTGTAACGCCAATATCAGTCCCATCATGGGGCTCTACGAAGACCCGGGACAAAAGATCGCAAAGTTAATGCTGGAAAAGATGAAGCCAAGTAAACTATTGATCGATATCACTCAGGGCGGTGAAACACACAAGGTGTGGAAGGCCAATGAGCCTGAATTCGTTCAACGGGTGAGCTATTTCATGAGCCCCAAGCCAATTTATATTGCCGATGGGCACCATCGTTATGAGACGGCGTTAGCCTACCGGGACGAGAGGCGGCAGGCCTCTCCGTCGTACAGGGGCGACGAAGCTTTTAATTTTATCATGATGACTCTGATTCCGTTCTCTGACCCCGGGCTTGTTGTCCTGCCGATTCATCGTCTGGTACGTGGTATACCACCCGAAACTCTGCTGGGGCTTAAGGACCGGCTCAGCGAATTCTTTGAAATAGTTTCGTCTCCTCTGAAGCAGACTGAATTAAAAGACGAAAGGAATACTGCTATCAGGATTCTGGGGCTGGAGCCTGGTAACGTGTTGAACCTGATGCTTCGCCAGTCTGTGTCACTGGATGACATAATGCCTGAACACCGGTCCGGCGCCTACAAGAAGCTGGAAGTAAGTATTGTCGAGCACCTTATTATGGGCAAGATGCTTGGTTGCCAGGGCGGGAGCGATGCTGTTTCCTACACAGCGGACCCTGAGGAGGTCGGTAGACTGGTAGAGGATGGCCAGTATCAGATTGCTTTCCTTTTGAACCCGCTGCCGGTTTCGTCTATCAAGGAGATTGCCGATGCCAATGACCGGATGCCGGGGAAATCAACGTACTTCTATCCTAAACTACCCACCGGTCTGGTCGTCAACCGTCTTGATGGCCGGTTATAGCCCCGGGAATTACGGAAGTTCGAAGGTAAAAGTAAAAGGACTGCCCCTTACGAGACTTTTTTATCCTCTGGCAATAATTGAATTAATAATGCCTTCTATTTCAGACTGACTTTCGAAGGCTCCCTGTGTTATGTGTCTGATGATTCCCTTACCGTCAATAAAGAAAGTAACGGGATATCCATGAACCTGGTACCTATTATAAACTTTTTTTTCAGTATCGAGCAGAACGGGGAAAGTTATCCCTCGGTTTTTAACGAAATTCTGTACGATTATATCACGCGATTTGATATGGACAGCGAGTATTACCAAGTCATCGTCTGACCACGTATTGAAAACTGCCTGTATATGTGGAATTTCGCCTGTACAGGAGTGGCATAAGTGGTTCCAGAAGTTTACCATTACTATCTTATCTCTAAAATCGCTTAAAGTGACGGTTTCACCATTGATATTTTGCAAGGTAAAGTCCGGGGCATGGCTACCTATTTCTAACTCCACAGGCAAGGCGGATAGCGTCACTACCGGGAAGATGCTCATTGTCGATTCATTTCCACTACCATCTACCGATTTTATGGTAAGATGATAGCTTGTATCTGGTTTCAGGTCTCTTAAACCGAGACTATGATACATGGTCAGTATATTATCGGATATTGTTAGCTGGTCCGAAGAAGGAGTTATCCAGTAGATGAGCTCGCTGGTGGCTGGTTCATTAGTATTCCAGACTACAGTGGCACTTGATTCTGTAACGGCGGTAATATCGACATCAAAAATGGCTAGGGGGTCTACATCATTATCATTATTAATAGTATTAATAGGACTTACTTTTGTATCAGGGCTGATATATAAGGTGGATAGACTCCAAAAAACCAGGCTTAGCATTAAAATGCCAGTGACGAATGCAATAAAAGGATGCCGCCTGACGATATTTCCTATTGCTCTGAGCCTTGCCAATACATTAGGGATTATATGGCTCAGCTTATTGTAATAACAGAACATTTTAATCAGATATAACTGGATAAAGTACCGGCACGATCTTTCATTTGTGGGCCTGGATAGGCTGATATCTCCAGTTCCGCAAGCGCTGGTACGACGAACTGAATTAGTGACTAATTGAAGCTGTTACGCTTTCCTTTCCAATTCTCCTGTCCTTCCAGCGCTGTATATCTCAAGTTTAGCCATTACCGGCTCAATAAAAAAGTGAGTGCTACTTCCATCTCGACAGGAATCTATCTTAATTTATTTATCTTCTCATCCAGCGCAAAGAAGTCACGGTAACCTGTCACCTCATTGATGCGCTGGTTTGCATCTATGAAAATTAATGTTGGATAGCCATGTTCTATGAGATAGTCCATATATTGAGGAATAATAGAGTTATCGGTGTCAAGAATCCATGGCCAGGCGAGGCTATTTTGCTTTGCAAAATCACGCAAGACGTCCGGAGAGCAGCAGCCACAAAATATTGAGACCGGTACAAAATCAGAACGCTGTTTAAGGAGGTCTCTGATAACAAATAGCTGGGATGAAACTGTCATGTTGAGAGAAGAGGAACAACCATAGTTTACAAAATTCAGTAGAACTACAGACCCTTTGAATTGAGTAAGCGACAGCGTCTTGTTCGTTACGACGTCTATACCCGTAAAATTTGGGGCAACAGCTAGTTCTGGCGTCGTTGTTTTAGGATCGGTTGCTTGCCTTAACTCTTCCGGTTTAACTACTAAAAATTGCCCGGTAGCTTCACCCACGGTCACTATATAATTTCCGGGTACATCCCGTGATACCGGGAATTTCAAGGTCAGGGTCTCCCCGGCGGGCAAAGTTACTTCTTTCACTGCTTCGGCAACATTATTTATCCTGACCTCGGCAGTATAGCTGGCTTCAGTAGTGTCGGTATTAGTCAGCTTAGCTGTGATGATTATTTCTTCTCCCGGTTGAAGCTCGGCCGGACTGATTGTTAAGTCAGAAAATTTGAATGCTGATGTGGAAGATGTTAGCGGAGTAGCTGGCTTCTGTATCGGTGCTGGATTATCTACTTGTGTTTGTGCTGGTTTGCTGCACCCGACCAGAGATAGCATGAGAGTGGATAGTAACAATATGCACGATAGAATAATTGCTTTCACCACCCTGTTTGCGGCAAAACTAATTAGTAATTCCCTGTCCATTTTATTGTTTCCCTGTTTTTCTATTTATCTTTACTAAAGTCTTCTATATTTAAGCTATCCAGGTTTAATGGTATCCTGATATGCGGTTGCAAGGTCGGTTTCCTTCATCACTACATTACCATCGTTGATTTTGTAGGGAACAGATGCTTTGGGAAAATCAACACAGGCCCCCTGAATTCCAGCACCTGTTTTTGCTTTGAAGGTCGTGGCGCACCTGTCGCATATAAGAAAGTCTTTTTCCAGAGAGAAGCCTATTGATCGGCATGGCGGGCACACATTTGCCCGAACATAAATTTTTCCGTCAAATATATATGCCATAAAATTCTCGGTGCTGCCCTGTATGTTCAGTTTAAAGTGGGTATTCCAGTTGTCCGCAATCTTGCTTACGGGAATGGATACGGTACCTCCATCCACTTCAGGCTCAATCCAAGCTGCCTTTATTCTCCCCGACGGATTTGGTCCGAATGTCAGTTCGGGCTCAGGTGCTGGCTTGGGATTAGGTGCCGGGGTTGATTTAGAAGTTGGCGCTGGTGTCGACTTCGGTGTTGGATCAGGCGCTGGTTTGGTCGATGTGCTACTACATGCAACGCCGGCGATTAGTAGGGATATGAATACCGTTCCTATAACTACTTTTTTTAACATCTATTTATTTTACTCCTTTTCGGTAGGTTGAGTCTTTATCCGGTGAACTTATATTCAGTTTAGACCTGTGTCTAGCTCACTGGCTCCGGATTGTGATAGTGCTTTATCCGCCGCAACAACTTGGAGTGGTTGGTGCGCTTGGGGCATTGTATTGGCAACAATCTGGAATAGTGGATTCGACTGATCCGGCTGGTCCGCAGCACGCCGGGATTGATGATGTTGGAGCAGACGCCCTTACTGATGATGGGACATTAAAAGCAAGACCGATCAGTACTATAAAAAATACTACCCAAGCTCCGATTACTATTTTTTTAAGCATCTATCATGTACTCCTTTTCGTTAAAATTAAGGCCTTTGTTAGTAGACTCGTTATCATGTACTGGTCATATAAAACTCCTTGCCTATAGTGATAATGCTTTATCTGCAACAACTCGGGACAGCAGGTTTAAT
This sequence comes from uncultured Dehalococcoidales bacterium, assembly GCA_964596125.1. Classification (GTDB taxonomy): domain Bacteria; phylum Chloroflexota; class Dehalococcoidia; order GIF9; family UBA5629; genus CAZQRP01. Next base: position 8,332 of record CAZQRP010000028.1, read on the forward strand.
CGGGACTGCCGGTGTAGGGCAACAGCTCGGGGTGTTGGATATAACATTTCTGGGATTTACAGGTGTAACCGGATTGATTACGTCTAACTGCCCGGTGAGCCCACCAAGTGTAATCTCATAAGTCCCTGGATTATCTGTGGCAAATGAAAACTTCAAAGTCTTGGTTTTACCGGCAGGTATATCCAGTTCTGCTGCTTGTTCAGCGCTGTTGTTTATCCCCAGCTCCGTTCTAAAATTACCCTCCATGCCCCCGATATTAGCTACCGTTACCGAGATGGTCGTTTTCTCGCCGGGATTAATTCTGGCCGGGCTCACTGTTAGTCCGGAAACCCGGAAGTTGGCCGGGGATGGGGGTGGTGGTGGTAGCACTGTAGATGTAGCAGTAAGAGAAGGCTTTTGTGACGGTGTTGCCGCCGGTGCCTCATCAACTGCTGGAATCGATGATGGACTACCACAAGCAATAACGGGTACTATTAGAAAAAATAATGCTGCCACCGTAATTATTTTTAACATTTTATACCTACTGTTCTCTATTCAGATAAGGTTTTTCCTATTGTAAGGTTTTTTTCTTTACTACTCAGTTATGAATATCTTTTTATGTTTTATCTACAACAACTGGGGGTACTACTTCCAGGTGAATTGGCAGTGGGGCTATTTGCTTTTTTGGCTGTACCGAGTTCAGTTACCTTGAATTGTCCGGAAAACTCACTGCAATTAACTTCATAAGTCCCCGGTATTTCCCTTGACACAAATATACTAAAGGTTTTTGTCTTCCCTGCAGGTACATTGATTTCCGTCGTCAGTTCAGAAGTATTATTTATCCCCAGGTCGGCAGTATACGTTCCCTCGATGTTTCCGGTATTAATCACTGTAGCAATAACAGCTACTTTCTGGCCAGGTCTAACTTGAGTAGGGCTAACCTTCAATCCAACCAACTGTACGGCTGCTGGAGCTTTTGTTGATGTTGGAGTAGCTTCCGGAATCACTGACGGAGTAGATTTTACTGATGACACAGAGGTAGTACATGCCACAAGAAGTACTACTGGCACAATTATCAACAATGGGTACCAGGCAATGATTCTCTGAATCAATTTAGTGGGAAACAAGCCGAATGTTGTTTTGTTCACCATCTACTCACTTCCTTCATTTTGCTTAATCCTGTCTAAGATCTGTCCATCCTGCAGGACAATCGTTACTTTTGCATGTTTAGCTATAACGGGATCATGGGTAACCATGATAATGCTGTGTCCCTCTACATTAAGTTGGTCAAACAAACCCAGGATTTCTCCTCCTGTTTTCTGGTCCATGTTGCCCGTAGGCTCATCGGCCAGGATAAGTGATGGGTTATTTACCAGAGCCCTGGCAATTGATACTCTCTGCTGCTCCCCACCGCTTAACTGACCGGGTTTATGGTCTGCCCTTTTCCCAAGTCCCACCCTTTTCAACATTTCCAGAGCTTTCCCGTCTTCCATATTCTCTCCACAAAATGTCATGGGTAGAAGTACATTCTCCAGGGCAGTTAGAGATGCAAGCAGATGATACTGCTGAAAAACATAGGCGATTTTCCCCCTTCTGACGTCTACCAGGTCGTTTTCACTCAGATTATCTATACGTTTTCCGTCCAAAATCACCTCGCCGCTGGAGAGACGGTCCAGACCGCCGATAATGTTTAGCAAAGTGGACTTCCCGCTTCCGGAAGGCCCCATAACAGCTATAAAGTCACCTTTATTAACCAGAAGAGAAACGTTATCGAGAGCGGTTATCTGGTTTGTACCCTCGCCGTAAATCTTCGATACGTTTTTAATCTCTAACATTCTGATCTACCTCTTCTATTTTAAAATTCCTCTTGCCTTACAGTGACCTGAAAGAGTCAGCTACCTTAATCCTGGTGGCTCGGAATGCAGGATATACCGCTGCTATAACAGCGATAACAGTAGCCAAGGCCAGTGACAGCGGAAAGTACTGGGGAACGTAACTAATGGCTGTTCCTTCAAAGATTACGGGGCCGATTATATATGCCAGTACTGTCCCGGCTATGTATCCAAAGATGCCACCCAGTATTCCGATAATGATCGCTTCATAAATAAAAACTTTCATTATTTGATTACGTGATGCTCCCACTGCCCTCATAATTCCGATATCTTTGATTCTCTCATGTACTGAAGCCATCATGGTATTGACCACTCCGAATAAGCCGACTACCAATGTGATTCCAGCTAAAGCCAGCATGAACTTGTTCACCTTTTCCATCGTGCTCATTTCAGATGCGGCCACCTGTTTTACCGCAACCGCCCTGATTCCCGGGATGCTCTGGTTTATACCATCAGCGATCTTCTCCACAGGGCATGCGTTGCACAGGGCGCGGATGTCTATCGAAGAGACCAATCCGTCTTTGTTAAACGCCCTCTGTAATGTCTCTATCGGGATAAAGACCTGATAATCGTCATTTGAGCCTGTTTCCTCAAGAATACCTGTGATAGTTATGTCATTCCCGTTGAGCGCAATTTTGTCATCCGTCTTGAGTTTAAGCAGGTCTGCGGCAACTGCTCCAACAAGTGCCTGGTCTTCGCTGTTAAGGTATTCCCCTTCACGGATTCTCCACCATGTCTTGATTTTGCCTTCTTCCCCGGGATCTACACCAACCAGCATCACCGATACACCCATTACCTCTGCGTTCATATATAGTTTGGGGGCAATCGTGGCAATATTGCCCTTATCTTCGATTTTCAGCTCCCTCCTGATATTGCTGTCTGTTATTTGTCTGATCTGTGGTAGTTTTTCCTGAGAAATGTAGTTTTCCCCGACGGTCAAGGTCCCCATACTCAGGTCTCCCAGCTTCATGTCCAGATTACTTATTGCCGGCACCACTGTCAGGTTAGGACCGTATTTCTCGAGCTCATTGTAAATCCTTGCCTCACCGGCAAGGGCGATTGTCAATATACCAACGACCGTCATTGTACCTATAACCACGCCGAGGGCTGCATAGAGCACCCGCTTTTTTCTTCGCATAATATCTTTGGCAACGATTTGATATAGTTTCACTGACTATCCTCCTTGGACTGTTCAAATATCAAGAATATCAGCCGTTTATTAGAATAAGATTAGAATAAGGTTAGAAAATGATTAGAATTTTCTTCTGACAGCGATTTTATGTGCTGCGGTTGCGGAGCTGCGGCGAAAATAAAAGTATCCCGAAAACGTAAATTCCTCTTTTAGTATGCGAGATACCGTGATGTGACCGGAATTTAAATCGGAGTTTGATTAAAAAGCAGTCAGCGTTTTAACCAGACGGTGAATGTACTGCCTTTGCCCGGCGTGCTGATAACAGTCACCTTCCCCCCCATTTGCTCGGCAATCCCCTTTGCAATAGCCAGTCCCAGTCCAGTACCACCTCTGGCCCGGAGGCGGACCTTATCAGTCCGGTAGAAGCGGTCGAAGATATTGGGCAGATGTTCAGGTGCAATTCCCGCTCCGTTGTCGGTCACTTCCAGACGTGCCCATTCATCATCGCGAAACAGCGACAGGGTAATGGTACCCTCTTCGGGAGTATATTTGATAGCATTGTCTACAAGGTTCCCCAACAGTTGTTTCAATCTGTGGCCGTCTCCCTTGACAGATAGGTCTTCCTGGTGTCCCAGGACAATAGTACGATTTCCGCCTAATTGCTGTGCCCGTCCAAATTCCTCCAGGAGGATGTCCCTGACTGAAACCGTTGTCGGTGGTTCTATCTTTCCCGACTCGACCTCAGCAAGAATAAGGAGGTCACTCACTATTTTGACCATCCTGTCAGTCTCCAACCTGAGTGCCCTCAATGCTTCCTTGCGGTCATCCTCGCCCAGATTCCTTTTAAGCAAGTCCAGGTTACCCTTGATTACTGTGAGCGGACCTCTCAGTTCATGAGACGCATCGGCAACGAAATATTTCTGAGACTGGAATACTCTATCCAGGTGCTGGATCATGTGATCAAAGGTCATGGCCAGCCGTCCTAACTCGTCCATTGGACCGCTATAACCGACCCGGCGGCTTAAGTCAGAACTTGATTCTATACTCCTTGCAGTCCTGGTGATTCTTTCTACGGGGGAAAGGGCTCGTCCGACAAGCACTGTGCCCGATATAACAGCCAGAATTAAGGCAAGCACTATCCCAATTAACAGCGCCAGTCTTACCTGGCTCATGGTTGTATCTATCGGTTTCAGAGATTGGGCTACTTCCAGGAGGAGGGTCTGGTCCTGCAGGTACATGGGAGAAGCCATAATACGAACTCTGGCGCTGTCACCGGCAGTAACTGTCTTGATGCTCACATTCCCGTTAAATGCTTCATTTATTAACGGCCGGCTGATAGGCAGTTCCTGGTCACCCAGGTTGTTCGATTTCACTACTACATTGGTGCTTCTATCTATAAACTGAATATAGATCCCCGGGGAAGTAAATTCATTTATAGCAGGCAACTTGTCATGTATTACATCATAGTCCAGGGGCTCCGGGATTTCCTTGGGATCAAGTGTGCCGTGTACCCGTGCTGAATGAACCCTGAGGTTATCGTCTACCTGTTCACTCAGGTAACGTTGCAGCAACAGGTGGAGTACAGCTCCTGAGATGATAAGGATGGCACATACTATTAGCGCGAACCATAGAGTCAATCGCCAGCGAATCGGCATTTTGCTTATTCCCTCAGCACGTAACCCACGCCGCGAACCGTATGAATTACTCTGGGGCAGCCAGCGGCGTCCAGCTTTGAACGTAAGTAACGCACGTAGACCTCTATCACATTGGACTCTCCGCCGAAATCGTAGCCCCAGACTCTCTCATAAATAATATCTCTTTTGAGTACCTGTCGCGGGTGGCGCATGAACAGCTCCAGCAGGTTGAACTCCTGAGCAGTAAGCTCTATGACTCTATTATCATAGCTGACCTCTCTGGTTGCAGTGTTTAATGAAAGACCGTTAAATCGCAGTAGCTCTCCCTCCCTGGGTTGGCTGCGCCTGAGCAAGGCCCTTATTCTTGCCAGAAGTTCGTCGAAAGCGAAGGGCTTGACCAGATAGTCATCGGCACCGCTATCGAGACCGGCTACTCTATCAGCCACAGTACCCTTGGCGGTGAGCATCAGGATGGGGACATCGCTTGCCTGGCTGAGCCGCTGGCTCACTTCTATTCCATCAAGTTTGGGCATCATGATATCCAGTATGATCAGGTCAGGGTCCTTTTCACGGGCTTTGGCAAGAGCTTCGGCACCATCGGATGCCGTATCGACATTGTAGCCTTCGTATATTAAACCTCGTTTAAGAAAGCTTACAATTTCGGGATCGTCGTCTACAACCAAAATCAGCATGTTGCAACATCCGTCCTGGATACATTATACCTATCCTGGCCAATGAGTTAATAATACGTTCTAGCATGGTTCAGGTCAAATCGTCGAGTGATAGACGAAGGCACACGTGACCGGCTTGGGGTGTATCTGGCAGCATTTTTTAAACCGCTTTATGGTACAATGAACCTTTCCGGCTATGCAGTTTCGTAATTCAACTGCACCTGGTAGTTCCTGAAGCCTTACCGGCTCCGGTCTTACGAAGGGTATGGTATATGGTAGTCAAGGTTGTAACTGACAGCGGCTCGGATATTACACCCGAGGAGGCTAAACAGTTGGGCATTTTCCTGGTGCCGGCATATGTTCGCTTCGGCAACGAAATTTACCGTGACGGAGTTGATATAGATATCGACGGATTTTATCGAAAACTGGCTACCAACAAGATCCACCCGAGTACTGCTGCACCGGCGCCGGGGGATTTTGCCAAAGTGTATGAGGAGGCAGCCAGAGAAAGCAGTGAGATTATTTCCATCCATATCACCAGGAAGCACAGTGCCGTCTATGATGCGGCTTTACTCGGTAAGGAGATAGCGGAGAAAAAGGGATGTCAGGTTGAAGTGATCGACTCTCAAGGGGTAACAATATGGCAGGGGCTTGTCGCCATCGCCGCAGCCAAGGCAGCAGAGGCCGGTTATGGACTTCAGCAGGTGGTAGACAGAGTCCACGAGGTAATTGGTCAACTGCGTGTACTGGCAGTCCTGGATACCTTGAGGTATGTGGTTAAAGGCGGACGCCTCGGCAACACGATTTTCAAAGTGGAATCACTCCTGAACGTGAAACCCTTAATTACCCTGCGCAACGGTGAGGTCCGACCGGCAGGTGTAGTACGCACCTGGAATAAAGGGGTAGACCGGCTCCATAAATTTATAGCGTCAATACCGCGAGTTGAGGATGTTGCCATTGCGTATAGTGCCGCTCATCACGATGCTCAAACGCTGGCCGACTATGTGAGCTCTCTTTTTCCCGGTGTAGTGCCGCGCATGGTGAGGCTGGGGCCGACCCTCGGCGTCCATGCCGGACCGGGGGCCCTTGTCGTTGTGATGCAGGAGGGGAAAAGGTTTAGCGCTTGTCCCGGTAGGTAGACGCTACAGGACTGTAGAGACCAGACCTGTCATAAATAGGGCAGACCTTCGTGTCTATCCCTGAAACTACTTTTACCCATATAGTACCCCGGTGATATCAACCTTTCTTCAACTGTTCACCAAGTGACCGTGGGTCGGTGACCGGTGTCTTGCACGTGTAACGTTCGCATACATAGACTGTTGGCTGGTTGTTAATCATCTGTCGGTTCTCCAGCAGCGGTAGTCCTGACAGCGGAGCAGAATCATCGGGATCACAGGCGGCAACAACTTTATTGGGCAGCCACGTTGTACATAGCGTATGCAGCAATCCGGCTGTCGCAGGACTATCCCTATGTCCGATGATGGCAATTTCTTTTGGCCGGGACAGGTAGAAATCCAGAGCACATAGCCAGTTGCTGAATCCAAGAGGATACCGGCCCATAAGTTCACCCATTGACCTGAGCATGTTGACTGCTATCTCCCGGAACTGCTCGTTACCGGTGAGCGCAGCTAGTTTGAGCAGGACCGAGGCTGCAGCCGAAGGGCCGGATGGTAACGGCTCATCTTGCATGCTTCTGGGACGGATAAATAATTCCTCGTGCCTCCGGCCGGTGTCATACATCATTTTCGAACTCTCATCCCAGAACTGCTCTATCATAACCTCCGCCAGCCTGATAGCTTCCCTGAGCCATTCTCCGTTAAATGAAGCCTGATGCAGGTCTAAAAGCCCTTCTATCACAAGTGCATAGTCCTGCAGATAGCCGTCTGTTCTGGCTTTACCGTCCTTATATGAATGTTTCAGATATCCATTATCCATCATTGAGTTCAACAGGAAAGAGCCGCTGGCTACAGCGGCATCCAGATAGTCCCGGCGGTCCAGGATGCACGCAGCTTCCGTAAGGCTGGACAACATAAGGCCGTTCCATGAAGCCAGTATTTTATCATCCCGCCCCGGCTTTATTCTCTGCTCACGCCTTTTCAATAGAATTGACCTGGCCTGTTCAATGGTAGCTGATGGGTCCGGCTGGCTGCCGCTGACGACATGGAGAATGTTTTTCCCTTCGAAATTGCCGTCCTGGGTAACGCCGAAATAGTTGATAACCTGTCCACTGACCTTCTTTCCCAAAACCTCCTCTATTTCCTGAGCCGTCCAGAGATAATATTTGCCCTCGATACCTTCGCTATCAGCATCCTGCGTACTGTAGAAACCACCCTCTGGTCCGGTCATCTCCCGGAGCACATAGTCCAGAGTGCCTTCAGCTATAGACCGGTACAAAGGTTTCCCGGTGATTGTATAAGCATGCAGATATACCTTGCTGAGCAGCGCATTATCGTACAGCATCTTCTCAAAGTGCGGTACCAGCCAGTGAAAATCCGTAGAGTAACGATGGAAGCCGCCGCCTATTTGATCATAGATACCTCCCCTGGCCATCTTCTCCAGGGTAGACTCCGCCATTTCCAGGCTGGTTGAGTCCTGACTGTGGTGGCGATAGTGTAACAGAAACTCGAGTGCGCCTGCCTGGGGAAATTTAGGCGCACTGCCGAAACCGCCATGTTCCCTGTCGAAGTTCTGTGTGATAACCAGATACGCTTTTTTCAGAATGTCCGCTGCCAGCGGTTCGATTGGCGCACCGCTATCAATGTTTCTGGACAGTGCCGTTGATAACTGCCTGGTGGTGTGCTCGATATTGCTGCGTTGATTGTGGTAAGCAGAAGCAATGGCTGTCAGGACTGCTGGAAAGCCGGGCATACCATTTCTATCGTCAGGCGGGAAGTAGGTACCGCCGTAGAATGGCTTGCCCTCGGGTGTCAGAAATACAGTGAGCGGCCAGCCACCGCTGCCGGTCATGGCCTGCACTGCCTCCATGTAGATACTGTCAAGGTCAGGGCGTTCTTCCCTGTCTACTTTTATGTTGATGAAGTTCTCATTCATCAGGCGGGCGATTCGATCGTTCTCAAAACACTCATGCGCCATAACATGACACCAGTGGCATGCCGAATAACCTATGCTTAATACTATGGGCTTATCTTCGGTTCGAGCCCGGTTGAGGGCTTCATCACTCCACGGGTACCAGTCTACAGGATTATCGACATGTTGTAATAGATAGGGGCTTGTTTCCCCGGCTAAATGATTGCTCATAGTTTCCCTCTACATTGGAAACGGTATTTTATCATGTACTACTTAGAGGCCGGCTGATATATCTGGTCCTGAGGTCCTTTCATTGATCGGTACTTCATTATTACGCAGTTTTTTTGAGTGCCGCGGCGCAGGTTGTCCAGTTACCCTTTGTATCCGGAAGTCCCACGATTATACCCCAGAGATCGTTGTCTACACGGACAAAATGCCACCAATGGGTGAGTAACGATGGGATGCCTTTCGTCTTAAATGCTATTTCATAGTCACCAAATGTCTGCACCACCAGGCCTGGCCAGGTACTGATGCCACCTGGTGCTGCATCGATGTGCAGGTTAACTTCCTTACTGGCCCAGTCCAGTTCCAGTTCCAGATCCCATTCTTTATCAGCTCCGGGTATATGTGCTCTGCCATGAAAAGTCTCCATTTTCCACCTCCTTGTTTATACTGAGGCCATCTGATTTTCAAAGGCCTCAATTTTAGCTTCAGATCTTGTGTTTCTCAGCTTTTAAACAGCCTCTATACTGATAATGAATGCGCGGAACTCACCGGGTATACCGGCAAGATCTTTTGTTTTTAAGAAGCTTCTTTTTAAATCTCTGATACATATGTAATGTAAGTATGATTATAAAAGGGATCCAGAGATTAGTATGTATTTTAAAAGCCAGAGTCTTGGTCAGTAGGCCAAATGTTAACGTTTCAACAACTCTAAACTGAGTAATGCCGAATCCAGTAATGAGGTAGGTTACAATTACTATTGCAAGTAACCACAGTATTGTTTGTCTAGCTGTGCGATGTTTCATTTCGCTTTTCGCTAGTCGAAAAAGTGTTTGTCAAGATCGCCGCTATTGGAGTATCCTCTACGTTCCCAGTACCCTTTGTAATTGGGGTCATCCGATAATTCGATTTGCGTCACCCACTTTATCCATTTATAGCCCCATTTGCTTTCTGCCACCAGTTGGAAAGGAAATCCTCTTTCGGGTGGGATGGTCACATAATTCATCTTGTACGCCAGTAATATGTCGTTATTCAATATGTAGTCCAGGGGCAGGGATGTCGTATATCCGTCATAAGCATGGAAGATTACAGTATTGGCATCAGGCAGGATATTCTGTTCTCCTATCAAATCTCTGACAAGTACACCTTCCCAGAGTATTTTTACACTCCATCCTTCTACACAGTCAAGCGTAACGATTTTCTGGTAATTGTTATGGTTGTTTATAGCTTCTTCATAGCTATAGTCAACCGGACTCTTGACAAGCCCGTTGATACTGAGCATATAGCTGTTTATATCTATGTACTGCGGCCCTTTTATGGAGTTTTCTCTAAAATCGTCTATTGATCCAAGTTTTTCGCCTTCATACTCTCTCACTTCGACCGGTTCCAGTTCGCTGTTTTTACCCATAGCAGTGCCTCCTCCGCAGCTATATACAGCGACTAAAATCGCTAACAGAGTAACAAGCAAAACCATCATACTGCCGGCTTTTTTACTCACCTTAACACCTCCTGACAGTTAGAGACAGTTAGTTTGTGTTATGTTAACAATAAAGTCGGCTCTCTGTATGTGACCTTAGTCGCAAAAACCTGTCTACAGTATCAGAAAACGTTCCGTTATCATTCAGGAGAACGCTATGATAGTTCAATATGGCAGGCAGAGCTTTTCCCGTAGTTTTGAAGGAACGGTTGACCACCCATACTATTATCCGGTTATATTTTTTCAGCTATTATACCGGCGACAGCCTTCTGACCTTCGATGATTCCCTCGTGATAACGAAGACAGCGGAAGTCACGAAACATGTCGAGAAGCTCATTATGCTTTAGCAGGTAGTCAGGATTCCTTGGCCGGCTAAATAATTCAGCCTGGTCAACGATAAAAGTTTCATATACGGCCATCCCTCCCTTTCGCAGTCCTGCTTTAATATGCGATATCAGGGAGCGCTGCAGGTAATTGAAGCATATAATAACGTCATAGGTACCCTGGTCAATAGTATAACCGCCCTCCAGGTCAGCAATCTCAGCTTTAATGGTAACACCGGCAATCTCTGCCAGTTCTAATGCATTGTGTACCGCTTCCGGCGATATATCGATACCTTCCACTTCAAATCCCATTTTTGCCAGATAAACAGCGTTCTGACCATTACCCATAGCTATGTCAAGGGCTCGTCCTCTGGGTAGGAGCTTTATATTCTCTGCCAGGAATTGCGCCGGTGATAGGCCGCTTTCGTGAGAATGGGTCATATCGTCCTTTTCAAACTAACTTTCGTTGTCGGAGAAACAAACAGAAAACATGTCGATTTACGGAAAGTGCTGAAAAGCTGTTACTATATTTTGTTTTATTTTACGGCCAGCTTTTTAGCGATGGTGGCGACATGGCGGCCCTGGAACCGGGCCATAGCCAGTTCATTCTCGCTGGGCATTCGGCTGCCATCGCCTGCTATTGTGGTCGCTCCGTATGGGCTGCCGCCAGTTATCTCGTCCATTGTACTCTGCCGGGTCTCGGTGTAGGGCAGTCCCACGATGACCATCCCGTGATGAAGCAAGGTAGTATGAAAGCTGATGATGGTTGTCTCCTGTCCTCCATGTTGTGTGTTAGTGGAAGTGAAGACGCTGCCTGCCTTGCCGACGAGAGCATTTTGTGCCCATAATCCGCCTGTCTGGTCCAGAAAATTGCGCATCTGGGCACACATGTTGCCGAAGCGGGCTGGTGTACCGAATATGATGGCATCTGCATCGGCTAAATCAGCGGGTCTTGCCGTTGGAATGTGAGCGAAGGCCTCACGTGCCTTTCTGGCTCCTGACTTTTCTAATACAGCCTCGGGGACCAGCTCCGGTACCTGAAGTAGTTCTACTTCGGCTTTGTCTACCTCCCGGGCACCTTCGGCTACAGCCTCAGCCATTTTATGAATGTGTCCATACATGCTATAGAAGACTACTTTTATTTTCATTCTTCGCTCCTTCCATTGAGTTTTTTTTCGTTGATGGACCGTGTATATACCTCTATCTGAACGGTATGCCAAAGAATCCAATAGCCAGGACTGCGTGGACCACTACGGACGGCCACAATACCCACCAAACGTAACAATGATACTTATAAAAACGCTGATATGAGGGATACTTCATCAGATTAAGCCTGCCGATTATTCTTGATCCCGGAATACATCTACAGGAAAAAAATAGTATTGACCCTGTCACCAGGTTGATAATGCCTAAAATAAAGATCAACTTGGATGTTACAATCGATTGGAATATGTCCATATGTCCTCGCTTTCATAGTAATCAACATACTGTCTAGAGATTCAGTTCGCCATATCCGCGCTGAGTGTGCTTTAGTGTCAGTTCATCCGCAGAACCATATGCCCAAATTATTTTGTTTACTCCACCGGCGAGCGGATGATCGTACTTATCACCGGTGGTAAGCTCTCGTTTGATTTCGATTACGGTGTACCCGCCTTCTTCGCTGCCCCCGGACTCAAGGATATCATCAGTGCCTCCGAGTTCTGTGTCTGGTGGATGCGGACCAAAATCGCCGGTACTGAATAGGTCAAATACTGTAATTACTCCATCCTTGACAAAACCAAATATCATATCGGCATCTCTCATCCTTGAGCCTGGCTGAATGCCCAAGGCCAGCCAACCGCCGGTTCTGGCTCTCATGCCGATATAGATATTTTGCTCATCGCTTGCCCAGTGTATTTCAAAGTTGTTGTACCTGTTTACCGCGGTATATTCTCCTGGGCTAATGATGCCATCGGCTGACCATCCGGCAGGTGGTGTTGATTCAGAAGCAGGTGCTGGCTCTTTTTCGGGAGTAGGAGCTGGTGGGGACGGTGACGGTGATAGTCCTGCGGTCTGGCAGGATGCGCCAGATATAAAGAATGTAATGGAGAACGCAGCGATACCGATCATCAGAAGTCTCCCTGTTCCTGACCTGTAGATTCTAAAAGCCATTTGATTAACTTCCTGGTATAATTACCGGCTCCTGATTTACTTTTTATTACAGTAGCGAATGCTTTTTCCCCTGCAAGATAACCATATCGCCGATAACCTGGTCTTCTTCTTTTACTATCGACTGTGAATGGAAGGTCTATTTGCTATGGGCAAGGCGCAGGTGCTCTTTGCGCATGCACTTATCCATGACTACGAGAAGCCCGGCGTCTCTCGCTTTAGCTGCTGCCTCCTCGTTAATAACTCCTTCCTGCATCCATACTACCCTGGCACCGATCTTGATTGCCTCTTCAACAATAGGCATTACTTCTTCAGGGTTCCGGAATATATCTACTACCTCCACTTTATCCTGTATAGAGCTGAGATCAGGGTAGCTTTTCTTACCCAATACCTGTTTGACGTGTGGATTGACCGGAATTACGTTGTAGCCGTGTTTGGAGAGGTAGCTGACTACCCTGCGACTGGGTCGCCCCTCAGTGGGTGATGCTCCCACAACAGCTACAGTCCGGTATTCAGTCAATATTTCTTCTTCGAGCACTGTGGCCCCCTTTCATCAAACAATGTGGAAGCTTCAGCCTCCAAGGGCTTCGATTATTGCTTTGTTGAAGACTGGCAGGTCGGCTGGCCGACGCGAGGTGATGAGATTACCGTCCTGAACAACGGGTTCGTCGGTCCAGATTGCACCAGCGTTGGTGAGGTCTACCTTTATCGAAGGCCAGGAAGTAACACGACGTCCCCTCAATATATTGGTCGAGATAAGGAGTTGTGGTCCGTGGCAAATGGCGGCTACCACCCTGCCCAGATTGTGCGCCTCCCGTACCAGCTCGATCATTGATAGATGCAGGCGCATCTTATCGGGAGCATAGCCGCCGGGGATAATAACAGCATCAAAATCATCAGCTTTGATCTCGTCAGCAGCCTTATTGACATTGATCGTTGCCTCACCTCTCTTACCCCGATAGCTTGTCTGGGAGCCGCTACCTACGACTACCACCCTGGCACCAGCATCTTTCATTGCCTTTAGAGGCTCGGTGATTTCAGCGTCCTCAAAATCCTGTTCAGCCAAGAGAGCAATCTGTTTTCCTTCCAGTGACATCCTCTACCTCCTCATGAATTTGAATACTGCTCCCTTATCCATCTACAGGAATTCATCCAGCAGCCATTCCATTTTTCCGGGCTCAATTACCTGCTTTACCAGCGGTCCTTTCTTTAGACCCGGTAATTGATCTTCAAAGGTAGTGGTTTCTTCCCTGTAGATAACGCCGATAGGTATCCTTTCTCCCCACTCCTGGGCCTTGCCGAAAGCTGCCAGCTTGTTACCGGGATTGTAGCTACCATTCTGTCCCAGCTTGTACACTCTTTCACGGTACCAGCTATAGGTATTCTTGTGGTTGAACGAGACACAGGGCTGAAGGATATCGATAAGGGCAAAGCCCCTGTGTGTAATACCCATTTTGATGATACCGGTAAGGTGCTCCACATCGCCGGCAAATCCTCTGCTTATAAAGCTGGCACCGGCAACCAGAGCTACGGCGACAGGATTTATGGGTATACCTGCCCCTTGCGGCGTCGTTTTGGTAACAAAACCCTGGTCGCTGGTGGGTGATGCCTGCCCTTTGGTGAGTCCATAGACCTGGTTGTTGTGTACCAGATAGGTGATATCGTGGTTACGTCGCATACCATAAATAAAGTGGTTACCCCCCTCTCCATAGCCATCTCCATCACCGCCAACTGCAATAACGATAAGCTCCGGATTAACTATCTTGGCGCCCGTGGCAGCGGGGAGCGTTCTACCATGAAGCACATTCAGTGTATTACATCTGGTATAGTGTGGTAGTTTCCCCGCCTGCCCGATGCCGGAGACCATCAATACCCTGTGTGGTTCAATATTGAGTTCAACCAATGCCTGATTAAGCGCACGTAAGATGCCAAAGTTACCGCAGCCCGGACACCATGCCGGCGTGGTACCAGTATAATCAGCGATAGTTATCATGTTGACAGCCCCTCCTTCCTGATTTCCCGAGCAATATACACTGGCGTGAATGGACGTCCATCATATTTAAGGATTCTGCCGGTAACGTTCCTGCCTGTCTCCGCCCGGATCAGGCGGGAAAGCTGTCCCGTGGCATTATTCTCAATTACGTAGCTGTTTCGGGCGTTGTCCAGGATATCGACAATGGCTTCGGCAGGAAAAGGCCAGAGCTCGGTTAAGTGCACCAGGTTGACGCTAAACCGTTCCGCGGTTAAGATGTCTACAGCTTCGCGAATGGCGCCGTAGGTGCTACCCCAGCCGATGAGTGTTGTCTCTGCCTTTTTGGGTCCATATATCTCGGGAGGGGCAATCTCATTCTTCAGCCCTAGTAGCTTTCGCATCCTCTTCTGCATCATCTGCGTCCTGGTCTCTCTATCCTCAATGAGGTGTCCTTCTTCATTATGCTCGTCAGAGTCGGTAATCACCAGCGCCTTTCCTTGTAAAGGAAAGGCACGGGGAGAAATCCCCGACTCTGTTATTTTGTGACGCTTATATTCTTCCGCTTCTTTCCCTGAAAAGAGAAGGCCCCTATCAACAGTCACCTTAGAGATATCGAACCTGTCAACCGTGGTGTAGGAACTGGCCAGGTGTTGATCCGTTAACAGGATGACAGGCAACTGATACTTTTCTGCAAGGTTGAAGGCCTTAATTGTTAGCCAGAAGGCGTTTTCAACAGTGGAGGGGGCCAGGACAGCCCGCGGGAACTCACCATGAGAAGCATGAAGAGCAAATTCAAGGTCTCCCTGCTCGGTTCTGGTTGGCAGGCCAATGGCTGGACCGGGACGCTGTGCGTCAACTACGACTATAGGAGTCTCTGTAATCCCTGCCAGTCCTAATCCTTCTACCATCAGACAGAAACCGCCCCCGGAAGTAGCCGTCATAGCTCTGACACCTGCATAACCGGCTCCAACTACCATGTTTATCGCCGATATCTCGTCTTCAGGCTGTATCATTACCAGGTCTAAGTCCTTCGCTTTCGCTGCCAGGTATTCCATAATTGAGCTTGCGGGGGTCATGGGGTAGGCTGCCATGAATTTACAGCCGGCAATTACAGCACCCAGGGCGATAGCTTCATTCCCGTTAAGCAGCATCCTTCTGGTAGGGCCGATCGGGCTGAGCTTATGGCTGAAATGCGCTGTAAACTTTTCTTTCGCATATTCGTATCCACCTTTGGCCGCCTTGAAATTGCTCTCACCAATTTCATCGGAGCCGAAATGCTCTCTTAAGACTTTGTCCAGTATATCAAAATCGTACTGCACCAGACCCATAGCCACACCAAGGGCAACGGTATTTGCCATCAGCTTATTTCCTGCCTTCTCCTCGGCTAGCTCCACCAGAGGCACACCAAATAGCTTTCCGTTACTGCCTGTATCCTTTATGTCATGCTGATCAAATACGATTATCCCGTTTTGAGCTACATTTTTTTTGTGCAGCTCTATGCTTTCTTTATTCAAGGCGATCAGCATATCTATCGGCTCGGCAATAGCTCCTGTATCGGAGTCCTTTACCCTTACCCGGTAAAAATTGTGCCCGCCTCTCACCCTCGACTCATAGTCCTGGTCGACAAAAACATGGTACCCGCCTCTGGAGAAGGCCTTGGCCAGTATAAAGCCCATGGACTGCACTCCCTGGCCAGCTTCTCCGCCAACCATAAAATTGATATCTATTGTCATCGCTTCACCCTTTTACATGTTGTTAGAGAAAAATCATTCTATCTTCTTGATACTTTTTAAATGGCCATAGTTGCCCCTGGGACTAGTCGGTAGTAACAGGAAAACCTGCAGCGGTCCATGCTTTTACACTACCCAAGACATTATATACATATCGATAACCAGCACGGAGCAGGACACTGGCGCCGAGTCCTGCCCTGTGTCCCACATTGCAAATTACTGCTACCGGCTTATCCGTGGGGACCTCTGCCAGCCTTTGCTCAAGATGTCCGACATATATATGGAGTGCCCCTTTTATGTGCCCGGAGGCCCACTCATCTTCACCTCTTGTATCCAGGACAATAAGATTCTCTTTCCGGTCTATTTTTTCTTTCAGTTGATGTACTGAAAGCAGGAGAAGGTTTTCAGTTGGAAGGCCGGCATTATACCATCCCTCGGTACCATCTTTAAGATAACCGATTATCTGGTCGTACCCGGCACGTAACAGGTAGCGGACCGCCCTATCCAGATGGCTCTGGTCTTCCAACACCAGCAGTATTGGTCTATCATAAGGCAGCACCCATCCGGCAAAAACAGGTAGTCCTTCCAGCCAGATGCTATATGCTCCTTTAATGTGTGCGCCGCCAAAGGCTGCCGGTTCACTGGTGTCAATTACTACCGCACCTTTCTCCAGCAAGTCCTTGAACTCTACGGGGGTAAGCGGAGCCGGTAGAGGTAGACAACTCAGGAGCGGTGGTCCTTCCAGATTATATTTTTCCATCTGTCGGAAATAATGAGGCCTCTCAATCCGCTCAGCCACTTTATGCTTGATAAAATCTTTCCTGTTGTTTTTCTTGAGTACCGGATTTTGAGCTCTTTCTATACCAAGGGTGCTTTCATCTCTATCGGCGATGCTTATACCGCATACCGAGCCTGCACCGTGAGCCGGGCACAGAATAACTCCATCACCCAGGGGAAGCAGCTTATCAAATATACTTTCGTACAGGTTTGAAGCAAGTCTTGTAGCCTCTTCAGGGCCATAAAGGTCTGTTCTTCCAACATCCCCTACAAACAGTGTATCTCCGGTAAAAACCATTACGGGAGTATCACCGGAGGAGAGATCGGTTACAACGTATGACATGCTCTCGTCAGTATGACCCGGCGTATGGATAGCCGTTAACCGAAGGTGGCCAATTGTAAACTCCTGTTTGTCCGTTAAAACATGACCATATTTCCAGTCCAGCCCGGGTCCGTGATAGATTTCGGCTCTGGTACTACTATTAAGCTCTACAGAGCCAATGACATAGTCTTCGTTGCGATGTGTTTCAAAGATATATTTTATTTTCATGCCTTTTTGTTGGGCCAGTTCGTTGTATATCTGACAGTCACGCCTTGGATCAATCACGGCAGCATCGCTGCCGGAGCCGATAAGGTAGGAATTATGGGCTATGCCTTCTGATTTAACGCGTTCAAAAATCATCTGGCGTCTCCTCTTTCAATAGCTGTCATCGGACAATTTCCGCTACCCGTTTAAGTAGAATATCAGCATGATGCCGCTCCTCCAGAGCAAGTTCGTGGAGCAATGCTCTGGCATCCGGGTCTTTCACTAAAGCTGAAGTCTGCTTATAAAAATCATATGACATATATTCCTTTTCCAGTGCAATCTCAAGCGCGTCCATCTCATCAGCAAATTTGTTGTCTGTTGTTGCCAGAGCAAGGCTGATTTCGATTCCGCCTTCCATGTGTACTGCTTTCAATTCCTGCTTTAGTTTATCTAACGGAGGAAGTGAACTATGAGGAAGCAGGCCCAAGGCACGCTGGTATAGCTTTTGCATGTGCCCGTCTTCAGCATTGGCCAGTCTCTGGAACGTGTCTTTCACCTGAGGTTGCTCGAATTTGTCTACGGC
Organism: uncultured Dehalococcoidales bacterium; assembly: GCA_964596125.1. Lineage (GTDB taxonomy): Bacteria > Chloroflexota > Dehalococcoidia > GIF9 > UBA5629 > CAZQRP01. Next base: position 26,425 of record CAZQRP010000028.1, read on the forward strand.
TTCCATGTAAAAGTCCCACGATCCCTTTTCCAGTTTAATGCCCAGCACAAGTATATCCCGTATCCTTGCTGCTTCTGTTACCAGTTCTGGCTTTGTCTCAGGAATTCCGGATACGATTCCATAGTGCCAGTCAAGTATTCCGCTACTCATGTTATAAACCGACTCAAAGCCAAGTCCACAGAGAGCTATGGCTGCTGCCATACTTCTGCGTCCTGAGCGGCAATAGGTGATAATTTTCTTACTGCGGTTCAGCTCCCTATGCCTGGCTTCCAGTTCACCCAGTGGTATGAGTACCGAACCTGGGATATGTCCAGCTTCATACTCTTCAGGCTGCCTCACATCTATAAGAAGAAACTCACCTTCCTTATCCTGGTCGAGAATGGCTTTGATTTCATCAGGTTTCAGGCTTGCTATTTTATCGACAGCACAGGCTACTTTAGTCATGACAGCGCTTCTCCAAAAGTTCCCTTGATTGTGGCAGGTTTATATTTCAACCAGTATTGTTTTATCTTTGACCGTTACCTTGTATGTGACCAGCGGTCTCGGTGATTTAAGTGCTTTACTCACAGTCTCCAGCAAGCCTGACTTCTTTAACCAGCGGACCACATGACCGTCACTAAGATCAAACTGAGAGCCATGTCTGGGGCAGGTAACTACGCTACCTTCAAGCTTACCCTCCGATAATTCCCCCCCCATATGAGGGCAGCGGTTGTCGGCAGCATAGTACTTATCTCCGGCCCTGGCCAGAATAATTTCACGGCCTGCAGCACTAACTGCCTTCATTGCCCCGTCTTTAAGCTCATCTATTTTCGAAATCTCTACCAGTTCAGCCATATGCCAGTCACCTCACTATACCATTGTATGTGTCAAATCATTGATTTCAGGTCTCTTATTACACAGAACAGACGATAAAGGAATTGTCGGTCATCTTCGCCTGCCGTGCCTATATTGTACTGTTTGTCATTGGCTAACTCTGCACGCTTGTGGTGCCGCTACCAATACAGGGACTGAAGAGTGACGGAGTACCCTGTCAGCCACACTGCCTAAAGCCCAGCGTACAACTCCCGAACTTCCATGAGTGCTCATAATTATTAAGTCGACTTTGTTTTTACTGGCGTAGTCGACTATTTCATCGGCAGCTTTGCCACTGATTATGGCGGTCCGGGTAGCTATTCCCTCACCCTGCAAAGTGTCAGCTAATTTGGCAAGATAGTCTTCAGCGTTGGCTTTAGCATTTTTTTCCGCATCTTTAGCAAAATCTGTGCTGATCCAACCGACTTCAGGAATTGGCTCTATTACACGGAGTAAGATTACCTCTGGGACATTGCAACCTGTAGCGATTGCCTTAACATGTTCCAGACCACACTCTGAGAACTCTGAGCCATCAAGTGGTGCCAGTATTTTTTTATACATATTGACCTCCTCATTACTGTTTTTCGCCCTTTTTTATATGAATTGTGCTGCTCCATTTAAAAATTCAACAGCTATGCCAGCTTTAAAGAACGTAACTATTTTCAATCGGAAGCGGTCTATTTCAGACGACTGTCCAGGACAGGCCAGTTAATATTCTTGAAGAAAGCCTGGATATAATCAGCACGCTTCAAACCATAATCAATCATGAAAGCATGCTCAAAGACATCCATTACCAGAATGGGAATGCAACCGGCAGTATGCCCCGTTTCATGTTCATTGATCCACTGATTTATAAGTCTACCGGTCATATTGTCCTGGTATAGAATGGACCAGCCAATACCGCGCATTGCTCCGGTGCCTTTAAAGTCATTTTCCCAATTTTCGTAGCTGCCAAAATCATCGGCCAGTTTATTACCTAACTTGCCGGATTTATCCGGCACTCCCTTGCCACCAAGGTTCTCAAAATAGTACTCATGCAGGCGCATGCCGTTAAACTCAAAGCCCATTCGTCTTTTTAACTCAGAATACTCTGGTGTACCTACCTTGTCCTCTTTCAACATGGTGGCAAGCAAGTCCAGTAACTTGTTGGTATTGGTTACGTAGCCCTGATACAGGGTAAAATGGTTTTTAAGAAGCGTTTCACTGAAACCTTCCATTCCGATAAGATTGTTAAAGTCTTTTGCTTCGTATGCCACTGTTAGTCCTCCTGCCAATGTGAGCTATTTTCTTAGACCTGCTATAGCAGCAGATAATTGTATGTCATACGCTATGAACACTTTAATTCATTTTGCCTCCTCTACTCAGCCCTACTGCTCTTCCTTCAGCAAGTCATTAAATACATCAGTATGGTATATCTCATGGTCCCTGATCCGAAGAAGCAGCGTTTTCAGGTCGGGGTCTTCAATCTCCTTGGCAGCGCGGTCATATTCGGCAGCCACCTGTTTCTCGATTTTAATGTCGGCCTTAAGCATATCGGCTGTCCTGGTTGACTGGTCGACCTTAGTGTGTTCGATTCTAGGACTGCTGCCGCCGCTGACTAACTCCTCAGCCAGCCAACCGAGGTGCTGCATCTCATTGATCGCCTGGTCCTCCATCTGTTGTTTCACATCCTTATTTGTCGACATATAGGAATGCAGGAGGTACTGGAGTATGACGGTGTACTCGTGCTCGACACCCCAGTTAAAAATATCGGTAACCTTGTCCTTACGGGTACCTCTCAGGTCTTTAGCGCCTTTTTTATTTGATTTTTGAATGAAGTGAGCGAAATTGCCATGGTGTGACTCTTCGTCAGACAGAATACGTTGTAATAACCGCTTTATTTTAGGATCGTCGATAAGCTTGATGTGCTCCTTGTACGTGGTGATAGCGTCTTCTTCTAACAGTACATCGTTTTGCATCCAGTCGGCTACTGATTTACCGTCCATAATCATCTTGCCTCTCTTCAGGCTGGGAGTGCTACCAAGTTCCACTATAGTCTCAGCCAGCCAGTCGAGATGACGCATCTCTTCCCTGGCAATGGCCTCGATCTCACAAGCCATCTCACCTTCACCCATGGCATAGGCATGAGTCAGGTACTGAATAATAGCACCATGCTCACTTTCAATGTCATGGTTCAGCAAACTGACGATGTCTTCTTTTTTCATTGATAGCTCCTTTTATTTTCTAGTCATTATCTTGCCATATCATAGTTATACCAGTTGATTATTTGATGTCAATTTTACTCACTACTCTCGCTTATGTACTTCTCGGGGTTCTGGTCAAAGGCCTTTTTACAGCCTACAGCACAGAAGTAGTATTTCTTTCCTTTGTACTCGGAGGTTGCCGCTGCCTGGTTCTCCTCCACTACCATTTTGCATACTGGATCGATAGCCATTTGAACACCTCCCGTTATTTGAACTGATCTCGCCGGTTTAAATCCTCTCAAACGCAGTGAGTTGGATACCACAGTGATAGAACTTGCAGCCATGGCTGCTGCCGCTATAATTGGATTCAAGAAACCGTAGTTGCCCAGAATAAACTGGAGCCCGAGCGGGACACCATGACGTCCGAATACGAGATATAATATCCCTGCTGCAACGGGAATAAGAGCCGTGTTATAGAAGAACGCCCAGAAAAGGTTCTGTTTGATTGTCCTCATGGTGCGTCTGCTGAGCGATATGGCAGTTACGATTCCCATCAAGTCTCCACTTACAAGCGTAATCTCTCCGGTTTCCATGGCAACATCGGTTCCTGTCCCGATAGCAATACCGACATCGGCCTGAGCTAAGGCCGGAGCATCGTTTATCCCATCACCGACCATAGCCACCACACTTCCCTGTTGCAATTTTTTTACTTCCCGGGCTTTGTGCTCGGGCAATACATCGGCGATGACACTGTCGATTCCTGCTTGCCGGGCAATGGCCTCAGCGGTACGCCGGTTGTCTCCGGTAATCATTATGGTTTCAATGCCCATTTTATGTAATGCCTGCACTGATTCCCTGGCATTCGGCTTAATTGTATCGGCCAGGGCGATGATTCCTGCTGTTCCACCATTTATGCTGAGGAACATGACAGTTTTACCCTCGCCGAAGAGTTTATCGGCTTTTTCTTCCAGTCCGTTTAAGGTAATTGCCCTGTCTTTCATTAAGCTGATGTTGCCCAACAGCAGCTTCTTCCCTTCGATTGTAGCTTCTACACCGTGTCCCGGGATAGCAATAAAATCTGAGGGTTGGGATATCTCCAGTTTCTGCTCTAAGGCAGCCTTGACTATAGCCTCACCCAATGGATGTTCTGAAGAACGCTCAGCCGAAGCGGCCAGCCGTAAAACCTCCTCTTTAGAAGTAGAGGATTCAGCTATAATATCGGTTACCTGTGGTTCACCACTGGTCAGAGTGCCCGTTTTATCCAGAAGCACTGATTTAATTTGTTGAGATCTTTCCAGTGCTTCGCCGCTCCTGATGAGTACACCATGCTCAGCACCTTTACCTGTGCCTACCATAATAGCCGTTGGAGTAGCCAGCCCCAGTGCACAGGGACATGCGATGATAAGCACTGCCACGAAGTTGAGGATAGCAAAGGTGAGAGCTGGCGATGGGCCGACAAAGTACCAGACTATGAAGGTAATAATAGCTATACCAATGACTATGGGCACAAAATAGCTTGCAATAACATCAGCCAGACGCTGAATAGGAGCTTTGCTCCCCTGTGCTTCATCTACCAATCTGATGATCCGGGCTAATGTCGTATCCTTGCCCACCCTGGTTGCCTCGAACTTAAAGCTGCCCATTTTATTGATAGTGGCACCGATAACCTCATCACCTGTTTTTTTCTCCACCGGGATGCTCTCACCGGTAATCATAGACTCATCAATACTGGAATATCCTTCCCGGACTACACCATCGACAGGCACTCTCTCTCCCGGGTGAACTATGACAATATCACCAACCTGGACATCCTCTATGGGGACTGTTCTCTCTTCGCCGTCACGGACGATCAAAGCGGTCTTGGGATTAAGACCAATGAGTCTCTTGATCGCTTCCGATGTCTGACCTTTAGCCCGGGATTCCAGGAAGCGACCAAGCAGGATAAGGGCAATGATCATAGCAGAAGTATCGAAGTAGAGGCCGAGCTCTATCTCTGCGGTGGCAAAGAGGTTGGGAAAGAGAACGGCCATCATGCTATAGAGGTAAGCTGCTGAGGTGCCTAGAGCAATTAGTGTATTCATGTCTGCGGTCTTGTGACGTAGTGCTCCCCATGCTCCTCGATAAAATCGCAAGCCTGCCCAGAACTGTACCGGTGTGGCGAGCAACCACATCAGATACGGTTTTCCGATGAAAGATGGGCCCCAACCCAAAGCCATGATTGAAACGGCAATAACGGCAGCAAAAATGAATCTGTTCCTTATGTTTCGGATCTCCCTCTGAGACGCAGAAGTTATGTCTTCAAGGATCTCTGTTTCGGCTCCCAATTCATAGCCGGCTTCTTTCACCGCCTGTCGCAGATCGGTGAACTTAACGTCTTCCGTATATTCTACTGTTGCTTTCTCAGAGGCAAGATTGACACTGGCTGAAATGACACCAGGCACACCGGACAGGGCATCCTCGACCCTGGCGACACAAGATGCACAGGTCATTCCACTGACAGGAAAGATGGACTTTTTGGCCGCCGTCCCATAGCCCAGTTGAGAGATAGTGTCTGTAATCTTAGTGTGGTCTGTCCTGTCGGGATCATACTCAACGTATGCCTCCTCTGAGGCAAAGTTTACGTTGGCCCGCTCCACGCCGGGTGTCTCAGCCAGTCCCTTCTCAATGGTAGCGGCACAGGTAGTACAGGTCATCCCGGTTATATGAATACGGGCTTTCTTTGATTTTTCGGAATTTATGGATTTTGCCATTATAGATACCTGTGGAGTAGCTTAATAGCGAAACCTGCTATTACTCTACTTTTTCAAACTGGTCCTTGCTTGCACCGCAAATAGGACATACCCAGTCGTCCGGTATTTCTTCGAAAGGCGTTCCCGGTTTTATAGCTCCATCAGGGTCGCCTAACTCAGGATCATAGATATAGCCACAAATAGTGCATTTATATGTAGCCATTTTTGTTTTCTCCTCCATTTTTTCTTCGACATAACTGGGAGCGGTTTTGGGAGTAGTACCTCTTTTAACCTGATGATAATAGGCATAGGTCATGGGTTCGCCTTCTTGAATGACATCCGCCGCTGTAAGCTCTCCTATAAAGAGAGTATGGGTTCCGACATTCAGTTTATCGGTTACCTTAGTTTCAATGTATGCCAGGGCATTATCAAGCACTATAGGAAGTTGGTTTTCACTGAGTTTATAATTGACTGCTTCAAGCTTATTTACATCCCTTCCACATCTGAAACCAAAGTCACCAATGAAGGAAAGTGGCGTGTCCTTGGACAATATTGAGACGTTGAAAACATTGCTATCTATGATAAACTCATGAGTATAATTGTTCTTATTGATTGCCACCGCAAGCTTGACGGGCTCCGAACAGACCTGAATTACCGTATTGGCAATCTGACCATTTAGTTTTTCTCCTTTTCTGGAACAGACTAAATATAGGCCATAGCTTAGATAGTAAAGAGCTTTCGTATTCATTTTACCTCGCTGTTTTTTATAATATTTTGTCCTACAGTAACTATATCGGATATCTTTTCTTGTTGTTCTTTATTGCGATTAATAATGTACTATTAAGAATACCGGTCTATCTTAATAGCCTATCTAGCCTCCATCCAAAGAGTGGTGCTCGGTCTTGGTGAAATAACCTACCGGATCGATAAGGTATTCCCTGTAGTCAACCAGAGCCATGTAATGCCCCCTCTCTTCTGATGCCAAAGCTTCATAGAACTTTCTTTCTGCATCATAGACTGCGTTTTTGCTCTGGCTTTCATAGAAATCCCGTGTTTTATTTTCCATTTCCATAGCTTTAGCTATAGAATCGAGCTCACCCGGAGCTGCTTTTACGCTGCGGTCGGCTGGGTCCATTGCCTGGGAGAATAACGTTTGCAGTCTTACCCCTTTGCCGGGCTTGATTTCAATGTCAGGCCAGGCTTCCCTGTTCTTAATAGCCGTATATATTTGTTCAAACCTCTGTCGATGTTTGTCCTCCTCTCCAGCCAACCATTCAAAAAGTTCTCTGCCCACCTTGTTGTTGCTTTCTTGGCTGGCTTTCTGGTAGTATTTCTTGCCATCTATTTCCATTTGAATAGCGAATTGTAATCCCTCTATAGTTTTTACCTGTTCGTTTTCCATCTTGCCCTCTTTCAAAGTATGAGACCTGATATTTCATTAAGTCAATACTATTTTACAACCGTCTTAAAGTAGCGGGTATCATTTCATTCATGTGTTTTTTTTACGTATACCTTAATTTCTCCTCCCTCCTCTTCCACTCCCAGAAACTCATGTCCAGTGCTCTTGCACCAGGCTGGCATGTCTTGCTTTATCCCCTTGTCATCGGCTATTATCTCAAGGATTTCTCCTTTATTCAGTTGCTTTATTTTTTCCGAAGTCTTGACAATGGGCATAGGGCAGTAGAGACCAACACAGTCCAGACTTTGATCTGCCTTCATCTCATTCTCCTTGATCTGCTTAACTTATAATTGGTTAGATAAATAGGGTTATTTTTGACTCGCGTGCTTCGCCCAGGAAGTAAGCGGCACCAGTCAAACTCTCAACTTCGCTGCGAAAGGCATCTTCTTCAAGGCCCATCAGTCCGCACGAAGTTGTACATGCTATGAGTTTAACTCCCATTTGGTGGGCCATAATGATGAACTCCTCAATAGAAGGCATATTAATCTGTTTCATCAGACGTTTTATCATCCAGGTACCCGGACCGAGCATATTGAACCTGGAAAGTTTTAGACGGTGGGAGCCGCCACGATTCATGAAATTAAGCATGTTTTGCATGAGGTTTTTACCTTTGATTCTCCCGGTGTTTTTCTTAATTATATTCAATCCCCAGAAGTTGAAGAACATGGTGACATCCATCCCCATGCTGGCGCCAGTGGTGGCAATCATGAATCCTGCCAGAGCTTTGTCCAGGTCTCCGCTGTACATCACAATGGTCAGTTTTTCCTTGTCGGCCATTTCTCTCTTCCTCAGCTCAATGGGGCGCCGCACTTAGGGCAATTCTTAGCTTCCCTATCGAGCACTGTAATCCCACATTCAAGGCAGCGGAGGAATACAACTCCACAGGCCTGACAGAGGGGAGAACTGGAGATAACCATCTCCTCTTCACAGTAAGGACAAACGCATCTTCCTTCATTCTGTTTCGCAGCTTTCATCTTCTTCTTCATCTTCTTCTCCTTTTTCCTTTAGACCTTTTATTGTAATTTTCTTTTTAGTGGCGTAGTCGCGAAGTGCCTTCTGTAACGCCTGAGCCCCGAGATTGGAACAGTGCAACTTGTTTTTAGGCAGGCCGTCCAGTTGCTGGGCGACCAGGCTGGGAGTTATCTTTGCAGCTTCCTCGAGGCTTTTACCCATTGCCATTTCGCTGGTTATGCTGGAGACGGCAATTGCAGCACCACAACCAAAGGTCTTAAATTTGACATCTTCAAGATGCTCGTCTTTTACCTTGATGTAAAAGGTCATCATGTCCCCGCAAACGGGATTGCCTACTTCGCCGATACCGTCGGCGTCTTCGATTTCCCCCACGTTTCGAGGATTGGTAAAGTGGTCCATGACTTTTTCGCTATACAACGGCATATCGTTTCACCCCCTTTGTTCCTTAATGAATTTGGCATATAACGGTGACATTTGTCTCAATCTGTTGACGATGGGTGGTAATTTATCTACAACATAATCAATATCTTCCTCGCTACTATGCAGTCCAAGGCTGAAAAGCAAAGAACCCTGGGCAATCTCGTGGGGAATCCCCATGGCGATCAGGACATGTGAAGCTTTGAGAGCTCGGGAGGTGCAAGCCGAGCCGCTGGAGACAGCAATGCCCTGTGCGTTGAGCATCATTAGCATGGCTTCGCCTTCAATGAACTCAATACAGAAGCTGGCATGGTGGGGAAGGCGTTGTGAAGGATGGCCGGTGAGACGAGAGTGATCGATTTTAGCCAGTATATCATTGATCAGCTTATCTCTGAGGTAAGATGATCTTTCTATACGAGAGGCCATGTCATTTTTAGCCAGTTCTGCTGCTTTACCCAGGCCGACGATGGCCGGTACATTTTCAGTACCTGGTCTTCGCCCTCCTTCCTGTACCCCACCGTCCATCAGCGGAATAAGCCTGAGCCCTTTGCGTACCCATAAAGCACCTGATCCCAGAGGGCCAAAAAACTGGTTCCCGGCCAGGCTCAAGGCGTCTACTCCCAGGCTTTTGGTGTTTACCGGTATATTGCCGGTGCTGGCGATAGCATCGGTATGAAAGACTATACCGGCCTCCTTAACCTTTTTACTTATCTCAGCAATCGGCTGAATGGTACCTACTTCTCCATTGGCGTGCATAATGGAAACAAGGATCGTGTCCTTTCTTATATTTTTTACCACTTCATCGGGACTAATGAGCCCGTATTTATCGACCGGGACCAGCGAAAGTTCAAATCCAGCTTTTTCCAGGGTTCGAGCAGTATGCAGCACCGAGAAGTGTTCAATATCCGAGACGATTATATGTTTTCCCTTACCAGCATTGGCTTGAGCCAGCCCTTTGAGCGCAAGGTTATTGGCTTCACTACCGCTGGAAGTAAATATGATTTCTTCGGTAGTACCGTCAATAAGGGAGGCAACCTGCTCTCGAGCGTTCTCTATCGCCTCTCTGGCCCTATCACCCCAGGAGTGGATGGATTGAGGATTGCCGTAGACCTCCTCCAGATACGGTACCATCGTCTCCCGTACTTCCGGGAGTACCGGAGAGGCCGCGGTATAGTCAAGATAGACTTTTCTTTCAACCTTCATTTCCAAATGAAATTCACCTCTTTTCTCAATTAGAATTTTCTGAATTTATCCTTTGCCAAGTCAAAACAGCACTATAAGTATTCCATTCTTTGACAATAGTATTGTTCCGGACCAGATTACCGGTAGCTATAAATAGTTCTGGATTCTGGTATTATACTGGCAGGCTATTTATACCTTGCTGATTACCTCCATATCCTCGCCGCAGCAGACTATCGTGCCACCGCCTGCCTTTGTAACAGTTACTTCACTGCCACAGACATAACAACGATATTGTTCACCTGCACTACTGACTGCCATTTCACCTCCCTTCTCCGGTTTATATTACTAATTTCTTGAGTTCGGAAAGCTGTCTCAGATGGAGTTTTTCTTCATCTATTATGTTATGAACTACGTTGCGGTCGGACTGCCCTACAAAATCCTGCAATTCCGTATAAAACAGTATGGAATCTTTTTCAGCCCGAATTCCGATATCAATGGCCTCGATTTCGCCAGACATTTTCTCGGCTGTTTGCCGGGCTCCGGTACTATCGGTGAATACTGCGTTGTCAACCAATGATTTAAGATAAAGCATATACTCTCCAGGGTAACTTTCCGGAGGTTGAAATTTGCCTGCAGAATCCTGCATGCTCCGAAATGTCTTGAGATGTTTCCTTTCCTCGCCGGCCAGATGATTATAGATGGCTTTAGCATCCTTGTTTCCGGTCTTCTCAGACATTGACTGGTAGAATGCTTCGCCGTTTCTTTCTATGGCCAAAGCAAATTCCAGGATTTCACTGCCAGAGAAAAAAATGGACATTTTAAATCCCCTTTCCGATCCTGATTAATCGCTGAGCCTTTGCAGATAGCGGTGGGCCTGGAGTGCAGCTTTGGCTCCCTCTCCAGCAGCTATCACTATTTGTTTCTCGGGAACATTGGTAACGTCACCAGCGGCGAAGAGACCGGACACACCAGTTTCATTGGAACTGTTGATCTCGATTTCACCAGAACGATTCAGGGACGCTACCTCTTTGGCAAAGTCGGAGTTTGGGATCAGTCCAATCTCGACAAAGATACCGCTCACTTCCAACTCGTTTTCCTGTTTGTTTTTCAAGTCTCTGATTTTTATGCCGTTGACGAACTTTTCTCCTACTATCTCTACAACTTCATGCTCCAGGAATATTGTCAGGTTCTTAGCGCTATTGATCTTATCGATTAACACCTGGTCGCCGGTTAAAGGAGTTAGCGAGACCAGGTAAACCTGTTCAGCGATTTTTATCATATCGTGGGCTGCTTCCAGGGCTGAGTTGCCGCCCCCTATGACAGCAACTTTCATACCGGCAAACAGGGGACCATCGCATACCGCACAATATGTCAATCCTCTGCCGACAAGTTTTTCCTCTCCAGGGACGTTTAGTGACCGGGGGCGTTTACCAGTGGCAATTACTACTGCCCTGGCCTGATATAGGTCATTACCGTCTGCCCTGATCTCGAAGCCCTCGCCTGTCCTGGTTAAAGTGCTGACTCCCTGCCCGATTTTCATATCGAGGGGGAATTGTTTTACCTGCTCCTCAAACTTTTTCATCAGCTCGGCTCCCTCGATAAACTGGTAGCCCATATAGTTCTCGACTCCCAGCGTCCAGTTGGCCTGTCCGCCAAGGTCCTTGCTGATCAACAGCGTAGCCAGCTTTTTCCTGGCAGCGTAGACAGCGCCAGTTAGCCCAGCAGGCCCGCAACCCAGAATAGCTAAGTCATACATTACATCGGCTCCTGTAATGGTTTATTTTGCCAGTCCCAGTTTTTCTTTCAGCCATTTTTCATCGTAGCCAACTGATGTTTCACCGTCTATCTCTACCACTGGCACAGCTATTTGTCCCGTTTTGGCAATCATCTCATCACGGCCGGCTTTATTACTGGCAACGTCGATGTTTTCATAGGGAATACTGCTGTCCTCCAGGAACTGCTTGGCTTTTTTACACCAGGGACATGTGGGAGTAGAATAGACTTTTACCTGTTGTGGCATTATATCCTCCTCATTTTTAATGGTAGAGGGCAGGGATAGTTGGATTATTTAGTCTTAACCTCTTTGGCTTTAACGGCAATCTTCTTTGGTTTGGCTTCTGCCGCCTTGGGTAGGGTTATCTCCAGGATACCATCCTCGTAGCTGGCTTCTACTTTTTCAGCTTTTACCGCTGAAGGCAGGGTAACCGCACGAGAGAACTTGCCATAGCATAGCTCGCAGCGATGATAGTCTTCGTCCTTTACCTCAGATTCAGCTTTCCGTTCTCCTTTGATAGTCAGGGTATCACCAAGGACAGAGATATCAATATCTTCCTTTTTCATCCCCGGAAGCTCTGCTCGAACTGTGAACTTGTCTTCCTTTTCATAGATTTCCAGTGCTGGCATCCAGGCCATTTCCTCGGTTGGCACTCGCCACCATGTCAATGGCTGCCTCAAGGCTAGAGAAGGATGCCGTATCAATTCATTCATGCGCCGTTCCATATCCATAAACTCATCCCAGGGACGCCATCTTTGAATTGCCAAATTTCACCACCTCCTTTAGTTCCGCCATAGTTTATTAAGCAGTGCTCCCTGCCCTCTATCATCCCTGGTAAATTAAAAAGTTGCTAACTACAAATATCAGGTAGTATTACTTAGACGGTCATCTGTGGAAGTAGACTTATCCTATCATCAATCCCAGCTCTATATCCCACAAGTCAAGTGTGAAATTATTAATAAAGGTCGATTATTTAACCTGGCTCAAACTACCACGGTACATTAATAAATATAAATATACAGTTGTCGATTGTCAAGGGGCAAGCATTCTAATATTTATGCTAAATCCACACCATAATCTCAAGCTCAGGCCGGACTATCTGGTACAAGTACACGTAACTGTTTGTAGGCACTATCTTATATTAGAATAGCATCTGATTCATGCTTGCCAATCAGCTTTCCAGACAATCACTGCATAGACCCCGAAACTCAAGCCGATGGTATGCGACCTTAAATCCCGTTTTCCTTTCTACTCTCTCATCGATTTCTTCGATTACCGGCTCATCTATATCAAAGACATTGCTGCATTTTTCACATCTGAAATGATAGTGGTTCTCATGATGCGCATCGAATCTGCCCAGGGTACCGCTGAGATCCAGCTCTAAAATCTCTCCTCGTTCCTTTAGCAGTTTAAGGTTACGGTATATCGTACCGAGACTTATGTTGGGTACCTCCTTTTTTACCTTATTGTATATCCAGTCGGCTGTAGGGTGTGATGTAGTATTCTTCAGTGTTCTGAGTATTGCTTCTTTCTGTTTCGTTTTTTTCGACATTGATTCTAAATGATAATAGTTATCGTTATTTATATATTAACTTACAGCGAGGATTTTGTCAATAGGTTTTTACCATAGATAGCGTATCCTATTTTGTGTAAATTCCAAATAGAAGAAAAAAGGGCGTATC
>CAZQRP010000029.1:0-37459 GCA_964596125.1 uncultured Dehalococcoidales bacterium
ATACGCCCTTTTTTCTTCTATTTGGAATTTACACAAAATAGGATACGCTATCCCGGCGATCAGGTCATTTGACAATAAAGAGAACTTTACCTAAAATATAGACGACCATCGACCATAAGGCGGTGAGCTTTTTAACAGAATAAACAGAATCCGCTTGGATCTGCGACGACCGAGACGGTATATAAGGGTAGTTTGTATAAAGCCTTCTCGGCAGTGCAGAGAAGGCTTTTATTTTTGGGCGGTCATGTATAATGCAATAACCGATATATCGGGAATTAAAGTAGGACACTATACCGATACTGAGGCGGTCACAGGTTGTACTGTGATTCTATGTGAGTCTGGCGCAATCGCCGGTGTTGACATCAGAGGCTCAGCACCGGGAACCAGAGAAACTGATCTGCTGCGCCCGATGAACCTGGTAGAGCGGATTCAGGCCATCCTCTTTAGCGGCGGTAGTGCTTTCGGACTGGAATCTGCCGGTGGCGTCATGCGCTATCTGGAGGAGAGAGGCTTCGGCCATCAGACTTCAGCAGGTACAGTGCCTATCGTCTCAACAGCGATTCTCTTCGACCTGAATATTGGTAACTCCGCAATCAGGCCTGGAGCTGAGGAGGGCTATAAAGCCTGCCTGGCTGCCACCGATCGTAAGATAGCTGAAGGCTGTGTCGGTGCTGGAACAGGTGCTACAGTAGGCAAAGCCCTGGGGATAGAGAGAGCAACCAAAGGAGGTTTAGGTACGGCCAGCCAGAAAATTGGCAATGGCATAATCGTTGCCGCACTGGTCGTGGTCAACGCTGTGGGAGACGTTATTGAACCTAAAACCGGGAAAACCTTAGCCGGTCCCCGCCATAACCAAAAAAAAGGTTTTCTCAATACGTCCGAACTCATGAAACAAGGATATGAGATGGATCATTCCCTCACCGGCAATACAACTCTAGGGGTGGTAGCCACGAATGCCAGCTTGAATAAAGAGCAGGTCAATAAAATGGCGCAGATGGCACAAGATGGTGTAGCCCGTGCTATCAATCCCAGCCATACCATGCACGATGGTGATGCCATCTTTGCACTTTCCTTAGGGAATAAAACCTGTGATATATCAATAATTGGCTCATTGGCTGCCGAAATAACAACTACTGCTATAGTCAGGGCAATTGTCCAAGCTAAGACAATAGCTGGTATACCAGCAGTGAATGATATTATGGTGTAAAACATTATGTCAACTATCGGTTTTATAGGTGCAGGGACAACAGGTACAGCTTTAGCCACCAGACTTGCACAGCAGGGATACCAGATAACAGCCGTTTCTAGTCGTAGCCTGACTTCAGCAGAAAAACTGGCTGCCAGGATACATGACTGCAAAACATATAAAACTGCACAGGAGGTAGCTGATACTGCCCGGTTCGTTTTCATTACTACACCTGACGACGCTATTTCTAAGGTCGCTGCCGAAGTCCAATGGCATAATGAGCAAAACGTAGTCCATTGCAGCGGAGCCCATTCTATTGACATTATTGAACCAGCAAGGCAATTCGGAGCACATACAGGGTGCTTTCATCCATTACAAACTTTCGCCAGCGTTGAGCAAGCCATAGAAAATCTACCGGGATCTACATTCGCTATCGAAGCTGAAGAACCACTACTATCTATACTAAAGGAGATGGCCACCTCCATGAAGGGGGACTGGGTAATTCTTAAAGCCGGTGATAAGGTACTTTATCATGCAGCAGCAGTCTTTGCCTGTAATTATCTGGTAACTCTGGTGAAATTGGCTACAGATATGTGGCATGACTTCGGAGTGTCACAGGCACAGGCAATAAAAGCGCTGATGCCCCTTCTTAGAGGTACACTAAGTAATATTGAGAAGGTTGGCTTGCCGAACTGCCTTACGGGACCTATAGCACGGGGCGATTTGGGCACTATCAGAAAACACCTGGAAGCATTACAAAAGGATAGTCCATCTTTACTCAGCAGTTACAAGGAGCTCGGGCTACAAACAATACCGATTGCTCTATCTAAAGGGAAAATCGACTCAAAAAGAGCCGGGGAAATACAAACTTTATTAAAATCAATATGAGGAGTACAGCCATGAGAACAATGCTTAAAAGCAAAATACATCGGGCACGGGTTACCAGAGGCAACGTTGATTATGAGGGGAGTATAACTATTGATAAATCCTTAATGGAAGCGGCCGATATACTAACGTATGAAAGAGTGGAAGTTCTGAATATCAACAATGGTGCCCGATTTAGCACGTACGCTATTGAAGGAGACAGAGGCTCTGGTGAAATCTGCCTTAATGGTGCTGCTGCGAGGCTGGTTGCCAAAGGTGACATAGTGATAATCCTGACGTACCAGGATGTTACGGAAGAGGAAGCAGCCAAAGCTGCCCCCAGACTGGTATATGTTGATTCCGCAAACCGAATTATAGACATTAAAAATGAGAAGGACTGGACAAAGGACTTGCTATCAACATTATAAGTGTGGGAGAGGACAATGCGCATTACTGTTAATGATATTAAAGAAAAGAAGTTAAAGAAAGAAAAAATAGTCATGCTAACTGCCTATGACTATCCCACGGCCAAAATGATAGACGAAGCTGGTGTACCATTGATTCTGGTTGGGGATAGCCTGGGCACGGTTATACTGGGCTACGACTCCACCATTCCGGTGACCATCGATGAGATGATTCATCATACTAAAGCCGTTGTTAGAGGTACCAAACAGTCTCTGGTGGTTGGAGATATGCCATTTATGACATATCATACCAGCGTTCCCGATGCTATGCGCAATGCCGCGCGCTTTATCCAGGAAGGAGGAACCCAAGCGGTAAAGCTTGAGGGTGGTGAAGTTGTCGCCGAAACTGTCAAGCGAATTGTCGATTGTGGAATTCCCGTTATGGGACATATCGGACTGACTCCTCAATTTATTCACCAGTTAGGTGGATACAAGGTGCAGGGAAAAAGTCCAGAGGCGGCTGAGCGACTCCTCAGAGATGCTCGTGCTCTGGATCAGGCGGGCGCTTTTGCCATTGTACTTGAATTAGTCCCGGCACCGCTTTCAAAGCTGATTACTCAAAAGGTCACCATACCCACCATTGGTATCGGTGCTGGGCCTGATTGCGATGGTCAAGTGCAGGTAATCAGCGATATGCTGGGTCTATTCACCGATTTCGTACCTAAACATGCCAAGCAATATGCCAAATTGGCTGACACTATGAGAGCTGCTATCGCTGATTACTCCGCTGAAGTCAAATCAGGCAGTTTCCCCACTGCAAAACATGGCTCCACCATAGATGAGAGCTTGCTCAAAGACCTAGCGTAGCAATAAAAAATTGCCATGGAAAAAATCGAAACTATTGCCAGGATGAAAGCACTGAGGCGAGAGATTACAGACTCAGTGGGTTTCGTTCCCACCATGGGCTATCTGCATCAAGGACATTTATCTCTCGTCAAACAGGCTCGAGCCGACAATCCGGTAGTAGTAACAAGTATTTTTGTCAATCCAACCCAATTCGGTCCGGCCGAAGACTTTAAAACCTACCCCCGTGACATTGAGCATGACATGGCATTACTCAAAGAGCAGAAAACCGATATCGTCTTCATACCATCAAGCGAAGAGATGTACCCTCAAGCATTCAGTAGCTGGGTGGAGGTAGAAAAAATTACCGACGTGCTTGAGGGTAGCTGTCGTCCCGGGCATTTCAAGGGCGTAACCACTGTGGTTGCCAAACTATTCAACATTGTTGAACCTCATCGAGCATACTTTGGACAAAAAGATGCCCAGCAAGCAATAGTCATAAAGAAAATGGTAACCGACCTCAATATGAATCTGGAAATAGTAGTAGCGCCCACTATCCGGGAAAGCGACGGCCTGGCAATGAGCAGCCGGAACGTTTACCTTGACTCCCGGGAGCGCCAGGCTGCTACTGTTTTATTCAAGTCATTAACCATAGCACAAGAACTGCGAGAAAAAGGAGAAACAAGCGCAGAAGTTATACACGAGGAAATAGTTTCGTTTATTAGCAAGGAACCGCTCGCCAAAATTGAGTATGTTAGTATTGCTGATGCTCAAACCCTTGAAGAGTTGAAGAAAATCCATAGTCCGGTATTAGTATCGCTGGCAGTTAGAATCGGTAAAACAAGGCTTATCGATAATATGGTGCTGAGTTAAAATCATTTTCATCTCCCACTGACATTGGTTAGAAAGCTAACCGTTCCAGGAAAATATACTGAGCAAAGAACAAAGATCCTCCTCTCACAGGCTTGTATTGTATCTCCTGTGAACTACCACCCTCTAGATATATAGACCTGACCATATATAATTACCTGCATTAATCGGGCATTGCAGTGAGACCATATCAAGTATAAAAAGTTGACCAGGAAGATATTTTCTGATAAACTATCGACTTGGTTATTCAAGCCTGCGGAGTACATAGTGCCTGACAAATTAGCCGAGTTACTGGATGAATATAAGGGCGCAAAAGGGGCGTTAATTCCAATTCTGCAAAAGGTGCAAGAGAGGTTCGGTTATCTTCCCGAAGAGGCAATTTCAGAGATTGCTAAATTTACCCGAATGTCGGAAAGTGAAATTTTTGGAGTTGCCTCATTTTATGCCCAATTTTATTTTAGTCGTCGTGGTGAGCATACTTTAAAAATCTGCCTGGGTACTGCTTGCCACGTCCGAGGTGGTGACCGTATTCTGGACGAGATGAAAAGAGAGCTAGGTGTCGAGTCTGGAGGAACAACCGATGATTACAAGTTCAGTCTGGAGAGAGTGGCTTGTTTTGGTTCTTGTGCCCTGGCTCCAGTTATGGTTGTGGATGATATTGTTTACGGCAGGATGACCGTCGCCAAGTCAAAAGGTGTCCTGGCTGAATATCGCTAAGGATAGTAATTTATGTCATTCGATGAAATTCGCAATCGGGCGATATCAGAGTGGAATGCATTACAATCCAGTAATAAGCCACAGATTTTAGTCGGAGCAGGTACATGTGGCAAAGCTGCCGGCGCTCTTGATATTCTTGAAACCATCGAGAACGAACTCAAACAACAAGGCGCTGAAGCCACCATTATTCAGGTTGGCTGTCTAGGCCCATGCTACGCCGAACCAATGATCGGTATTATCAAGTCTGGACGTCCACAAGTTATCTACGGCAACTTAACAGCCGAACTGGCTACCCAAATAACCAAGGACTACATAGTCGATGATAATCCACGCCCTGACCTGGCTTTTGGCTACATTGGTGATGGTAGTATTGATGGAATCCCGGACCTGTTAGGATTGCCAGCATTTAAGCCGCAAGTACGCTCAGTCCTGCGCTACTGTGGTATTATCGATCCCGAAAGCATCGATCAGTATATTGCCAATGACGGTTATAGTGGACTGGTCAGGGCACTCAGTATGACACCAGAGGCAATAATTGAGGAAATCAGAGCGGCAGGACTACGAGGCAGAGGAGGAGCTGGTTTCCCAACAGCACAGAAGTGGGACTTCTGCAGAAAAGCACCAGGTGACGAGAAGTACATAATCTGCAATGCCGATGAAGGTGATCCAGGTGCTTTTATGAACCGCTCGTTACTGGAGGGCGCCCCCCATTTACTATTGGAAGGAATGGTAATCGGAGCGTATACCATAGGTGCAAGCGAAGGTTATATCTATTGTCGTGCCGAATATCCCCTAGCTCTGGAAAGACTGGCGCTGTCTATACGTCAAATGGAGGAGTATGGCCTTATCGGGGATAATATTCTTGGTTCCGGATTTAATTTTCATGTCAAGATCAAAGAGGGAGCCGGAGCCTTCGTCTGTGGTGAAGAAACAGCTTTAATGGCCTCTATTGAAGGAAAACGAGGGATGCCACGGTCTAGACCTCCTTTTCCAGCAGTCTCCGGTTTATGGGGAAAGCCTACGAATATTAATAATGTAGAAACATGGGCAAATGTAGCGCTGGTCTTACAAAAAGGTAATGAATGGTATAACCAGTATGGTTCAGAAAAAAGTAAGGGAACAAAGACATTTGCCCTGGTGGGCAAAGTGGAACGCACCGGGCTTATCGAGGTCCCATTAGGCATCACCCTACGCGAAATCATATATGACATCGGCGGCGGTATCCTTGAAGGCAAAGAATTTAAAGCAGTTCAAACTGGGGGGCCATCTGGAGGTTGTCTGCCGTCAGCCATGCTTGATTCTCCTGTTGACTATGAATCTTTGACCGCTGCCGGCTCGATTATGGGCTCTGGGGGCATGATTGTAGCTGATGAGAATACCTGTATGGTTGACCTGACCAGGTATTTCCTCAACTTTACTCAAGCTGAATCTTGTGGTAAATGTGTTCCTTGTCGGGTAGGCACGCGGCAAATGTTAATTATTCTGGAACGTATAACCAGGGGCGAAGGCAGGACCGGAGATATAGAGGAACTTGAAAGAATAGCTAACACAGTCAAGCAGGGTTCACTATGTGGTCTGGGACAAACCGCTCCAAATCCGGTATTAACCACTCTTCGTTATTTTCGTGACGAATATGAGACTCATATTAACGATAAACGCTGCCCGGCCTTAACATGCAGGGAATTGGTCTCCTTCTACATTTTACCTGACAAATGCCAGGGATGCATGATCTGTCAACGAAATTGCCCGACCGAGGCAATCAAGGGTGGTAAAAGACTAGTACATGTTATCGAACAAGATAAGTGCATCAAATGCGGGACCTGCCTTGACGTTTGCCCGTCTCGCTTCGCTGCTGTAGCCAAAGTCTCCGGCGAAAAAATTGAAGTCCCCTTGGAGCCCATACCTATTAAAACAGAAACGTAAAATACATCTTCGGTATTGATTTGACTGGAATTTGTGCATGATTTCAGGAACTGATAGGAGTTTGGCATGGTTGTCAGTCTAGAGGCTAAGACAATTAACCTTACAATTAATGAACAACCAGTTACGGTAGCAGAAGGTACTACGGTACTCGAAGCCGCCAAAGAGGCGGGTATTTACATTCCTACCTTGTGTTATCATCCCAGCTTAACTCCGTACGGCGGCTGTCGCCTGTGCATTGTTGAAATTGAGAACCTGCGAGGTTTTCCTACTTCCTGTACCACACCTGTAACCGAGGGTATGGTAGTCAATACTAAAACACCACAGCTCCAGGAACTAAGACGCAATATTTTAGAACTCATCCTGGCAGAACACCCGAACTCTTGTCTTTCCTGCTGGCGTTTAAAGCGTTGCCAGCCATTCGATATCTGTCTACGGAATGTAGCAGTCACAGAGCGGTGTGTTACCTGCTCTAAAAACGGATCGTGTGAACTCCAGGAAGTAACCGATAATATAGGACTCGAGGATGTTACGCTCCCAGCAATCTCTAAAGAGTTGCCAATTCTCAGGGACTCCCCATTTTTCGATCGTGACTATAACCTGTGCATCCTTTGCGGGCGCTGTGTAAGGGTATGCCAGGATATACGAGGCGCAGGGGCTATTGCCTTTACCTACCGGGGAAGCCAGGCGCTGGTTGGTACAGCATTTAACCGTTCACTCCAGGATTCGAACTGTCAATTTTGCGGAGCTTGTGTCGACATCTGTCCCACCGGTGCTTTAATGGAGCGCGCCAGCAAATGGCAGGGCTCAGCGGAACAATGTGTAACTACAACCTGCCCTTATTGCGGGGTCGGCTGTCAATTAAATATCCAGACAAAAGAAAATAGAATCATTGCGGTAACACCTGTATCAGACAATTCGGTTAATAAGGGGCAAGCTTGCGTTAAAGGTCGCTTTGGAATTGCCGAGTTTGTTCATCACCCTCAGCGATTGACTACACCCTTAATACGTAAGAATGGAAAATTAGTCGAGGCAAGCTGGGATGAGGCGTTAGAACTGGTGACAGAGAAACTGGCCGGATATAAAGGAGACAAGTTCGCTTTCATTTCTTCGGCTAAGTGTACCAATGAGGACAACTATCTGGCTCAGAAATTCACTCGTAGCGTCATGACCACCAATAATATAGACCATTGTGCCAGGCTATGTCATGCGCCTACCGTAGCAGGTCTAGCTCAAGCTTTTGGCAGTGGTGCCATGACTAATTCGATCGATGAAATAGGAGTAGCTGCCTGCATTCTTGTTATCGGCAGCAACACCACTTCAGCGCATCCGGTTATTGCCTTAGAGATAAAAAAGGCAGTACGTAATGGCGGGAAGTTAATTGTCGCCAATCCACGAGAGATTGAGCTTTGTCGCTATGCTGATATCTGGCTAAGACACCTTCCCGGAAGCGATGTTGCCTTACTTATGGGTATGATGAAGGTCATCTTCGATGAAAAGCTGGCCGATTCAGCTTTCATTGCAGAATGTTGTGAGAATTTCGATGCTTTTAAAGAATCGCTGAATAAGTTTGATCTAAAGTTTGTCGAGAAAGTTACCGGTGTACCCGGCGATAAGATAGCCCAGGCAGCCCGATTATATGCCACGGAAAAACCGGCGACCATCATTTATTCTATGGGTATAACACAGCATAGTCATGGCACCGACAATGTACTGGCCACCGCCAACCTGGCCATGCTAACCAGCAATATCGGTAAACCGTCAACCGGAGTAAATCCACTTAGAGGGCAGAACAACGTCCAGGGTGCCTGTGACATGGGTGCACTGCCCAATGTATACACCGCTTATCAGCGAGTTGACAATCCTGATATTCAGAAGAAACATGAGACCGCATTTGGATGCAGCTTAAGCTCCAGCCCGGGATTAACACTAACAGAGATGCTCGACGCTGCATACAATGGACAGATTAAGGCCATTTATCTGATGGGCGAAAATCCCGTGATAAGCGATCCCAATGCAAAACACGTTGAAGAGGCATTAGAAAAACTGGAATTTTTAGTAGTCCAGGATATCTTTCTTACCGAAACAGCAAGTCTTGCTGATGTCGTCTTACCGTCAACTACATTCGCTGAAAAAGATGGAACGTTTACCAATACTGAACGTCGAATTCAGCGAGTCAGAAAGTCAATTGAACCGGTAGGTAGCTCTAGGCCCGATTGGTGGATTATCTGCCAGGTAGCCAGGAGATTGGGAGGCAAAGGTTTTGACTTTGAAAATCCGTCGCAAATTATGGAAGAGATTGCCAGCCTAACGCCGAGCTATGGAGGTGTGAGCTACCAGCGTCTGGAGGAGTGTGGACTACAATGGCCATGCCCTACTTCAGACCATCCTGGAACGCCTATACTCCATGTCGCTACATTCGTTTGTGGTCTGGGAAGATTCACACCACTGGATTATAAACCTCCTGCAGAATTACCTGATAAAGAATATCCGTTGATGCTCACTACAGGGCGTAGTCTGTATCATTTCCATACTGGGACTATGACCCGCAAAGTAACGGGACTCAATGCAATTGAGCCGGAGGGCATAGTCGAGATAAATCCTGCTGACGCTGCTTCTTTAAAGATCGCAGATGGCGAAAAAGTAAGGATTATTTCCCGACGTGGCAAAGTGGTAGCGAAAGCTAGAGTGACTGATGACTCTCCACCCAAAGTGGTATTCATGGCATTCCACTTTGCTGAGAGCGCAGCTAATATCCTGACTAATCCGGTACTAGACCCTGTATCTAAAATACCCGAACTGAAAGTCTGTGCTGTAACAATTGAAAAGGCATAGAACAGGCAACCGCCTGTTGTAAATCAACATCTGAATTCGATTTGTAACTACTAAAGCCTTAAAGGTTTGATTTTACTATCCACCAAAAGCCGACAACAGGAGTACTCCCAGCACTGTAAGACCTGCTGCATGCATTACACCGAATATGGCTGCTCCCACAATAATAGCTAAACCTAGCGGCATTTCTTGTTGCATGTTTTACCTCCTAGATATTTCTGAATGTCTTCACACCTTACAATGGCGATACTACCGGTTGTATAGATTCAACCAGTCTTAAAAGGACCTTCCAATATAACAAGACAGAATGTTGGAAGTCCATCGACCACCATACGTAAATTCACAGCGATGCATTGATTAAATAGCTATCTGGACAGTGTTTCCGGAAAATCCTGGCTAAGTATACAATACAGGGGCAAAGCGGTCAATCACTTGGTGCAGAGTACCATGACACAACTCCTAAGGACTTGTACCATCGTAACTGGTGCAGGTATAAAAACATTCGGGTACTCGTGCGCCCTCGGAGTATAGTGTATTGCCGTTACCAATATACCCCTTACTGTACTGCCGTGCATACTATGACAAATGTAGTTGGTTTACACACCTCGATCCGAGATGACGACTTTACTCCAATCAAAAAATCAGCCAATACCCCATTTTTTTCTCACCCTATCCATTACCTCCGGCCTATCTGCAACGACTTCGGGGAAGTCTTCTTTCCATTCATACGGTTTGCAGGCATTAATCACTGCCCTCGAAGTGGAGAAGGCTTTGGTGGGTCTGCGGATTATGGGATCGGTAGGTGCAGACCAGCAATCACGGACTATGTCTATATCCTGCCACGGGTCTACACGAAAGCATAGAGCCCGTATAACTTCCTCTATATCGGTAGGGTCAACATCTTCATCCACGGTAATTATATACCTGCCATGGCGGGCGGCTGCCCCGCCACTTATTATTGTCATAGCTGCCCTCTTAGCATGCCCGGCATACCGTTGTTGAATAGATATTACGACCAACATTGATGCCGCGATATCACTATAGTAAACGGCTTTAACATCAGGGATTCCCGCATTGATAAGGTCATTGAATAACGCTGCGCTCTTGAATAACGATGCTACACAGAAGTCATGCTCTGGAGGTTGCCCCAGCATAACAGGATCATTTCTATAGTATATCCTTTCTACTTTAATAATAGGCCGTAATGCCCTTTGGCAGAAGGTGCCTGTCCATTCCCCGAAGGAACCCTCGTCTCTCATTTCATCAGGAGGCAAGTATCCTACCAGTACTATTTCACTGTCAGCGGGTATAGGCAAGCCGGTTACCTCATCTATTATCACATTGACAGGTTCGTCCATTATAGCTCCCATAAGTTGATATTCCACTCCTACTGGAACTTGAGTTGAAGCTATCAAATGAACCAGGGGGTGATGCCCGACTGACACTGCCACAGGACAAGCCTTTCCTTTGGCTTGATGTTTTTCGTAGTGAATTCTACCATGTTGGCCCGGATCAATATTGATGCCCAGGGTGTTCCTATCGTGGACCATCACACGGTAGGTACCCACGTTCACCACTCCTGTATCAGGATCCTTCGTTATAATAGCATCGCCTGTGCCAATATATCTACCACCGTCTGTCGGGTGCCATTTTGGAGTAGGAAACTGTAAGACATCTACATCTTCTCCTGAAAGTATGTTCTCCAGCACCGGTCCTGTTTTGACCTGTTGGGGGTGGAACGCATCCATCTTGGCATACCACTTTGGTAACCACTGCCGTATCTCCTCTATTAATTTAAGCTTTGGTTCTATATACGGGATGCCCAGGGTTAATGCCACTCGCTTCGGTGTGGAAAGGGTACCGGTAACTACCCTGAATCCGGGAGGATAGTCCTTGATATTATCGAATAGGAGGGCCTTCCCCTTAGCTTTGCGGTTCAAGCTGGTAGCGCAACCGATCTCTTCATCCCAATCGGCACCGTCAATCCTGCCAAGCTCTCCCTCCTCATCCATTTTAATCAGCCACTGTCTCAAATCATCTACCATTCTATTTCTTCTCCTCCATAAGAATAGTTATGTGCAGTATTATCGTCGTCCTGTCGCCCGGATGTAGTTCCCACAGTCAGTGGTGTCTAATGGCATTTGTTTAAAAGACGTTTCCCCTGCAATACCTGTCTGTGTCATCTTCCAGACATCAGCTATTCTATTTAGGCTGGCATGACAGTGTAGGAAAGCATACCTTCGGATTATCCGGCTCTCCTCAACGAGGTATCTCACTATGCTAGCATCTAATTGACAGAGCGTCAAATAATTTGTTATGTATTATAAAAAATGATAAACTGTAGCGGCCGCTAATAATAATAAATAGCATCGAACGGGCTTTCACCACGACTGAATGTCGCTGGACCAAAGCATAGAGTTAATTAGACCAGTAGGATGCCTGCGATTCTTGAGAAAGCGATAGTACCAACCAGATATATAATAAATAAAATCAGAAAATGCTGCATCGACATGCTAATAAGAAGCCAGAAATTTACTATTGATATCCAAGAGGTCAGGAAATCGCACGGAGCGGCCGAGATGCCTATCAGCGTATTAAATTAGATCCAGTAGTTTGGGGGGCTATTATGTACAAAATTGTAACTAAAGAGAAGCTCAATCCTGTTATTGATTTTATGAAAGTCCAGGCACCTGCAGTAGCCAAAAAAGCAAAACCAGGTCAATTCGTTGTCATTCGCGTTGATGAGGTTGGCGAACGTATTCCGCTTACTCTTGCCGATTGGGATGACAAAGACGGTACTGTTAGCCTCGTGGCTATGCAAGTAGGGACTTCTACACATAAGCTAGCTAATCTAAATACTGATGATCATATATTGAACCTGGTAGGCCCTTTAGGTCTGCCTTCGGAAATAGAGAAATTCGGCACCGTGGTTTTCGTTGGTGGTGGCGTAGGTATAGCCCCGATATTTCCCATAGCCAGAGCTTTAAAAAATGAAGGCAATAAGATTATTTCTATAATAGGCGCACGAAGCAAGGACTTACTTTTCTGGGAAGACCGAATGCGAAGCATAAGCGATGAGCTGATAGTCACCACTGATGATGGATCCTATGCTCGAAAAGGACTGGTTACAGAACCATTGAAAGAAATACTTGAAAGAGACGGACAAGTTGATCGCGTCATTGCCATCGGTCCAGCAATAATGATGAAGTTTTGCTCATTAACAACCAAGCCTTTTAATGTTCCCACCATGGTCAGCCTGAATTCAATTATGGTCGATGGTACGGGGATGTGTGGATGTTGTCGCGTTTCGGTGAGCGATGTCACTAAATTTGCCTGCGTCGATGGACCCGACTTCGATGGGCACCAGGTTGACTGGGACCTTTTATTCAAACGTCAGCAGGTATACCTTGATGAAGAGAAACGCTCGCTGGAATTGTGGAAATCCTGTCATTGCCAAAATGCTTGAAGTTGGAGGTTTGTGTTGGAAGATAAAGAGAAGCCAAAACCAAAGATCGATTTAAATAGATTGCCCATGCCAAGGCAAGAGCCTGAAGTCAGGGCGAAAAATTATAATGAGGTAGCCCTCGGCTATACTGACGAAATGGCACTTCAAGAAGCTAACCGATGCATCCAATGCCCCAAACGTCCATGCGTCGAGGGCTGCCCTGTAAACGTGGACATTCCCGAATTCATCAAGGCTATACGTGACAATAACATGCCAGAGGCAGTAAGCATCCTTAAGAGTAAGAACAGCCTGCCAGGCATTTGCGGCAGAGTTTGTCCACAGGAATCACAATGTGAAAGTGTCTGTTCATTAGGCAAAAAGGGAGCACCGATAGCTATCGGCCGCCTGGAGCGTTATGTAGCAGATTGGGAACAGATTCACGGACTTAACTCCACAGCATCATCACAGCCATCAACTGGTAAAAAGATAGCTGTGATCGGATCAGGTCCTGCTGGACTGACCTGTGCCGCTGATTTAGCCAAAATGGGACATAAAGTAACCATTTTCGAGGCACTCCACGTTGCCGGTGGAGTGTTGATGTATGGTATTCCCGAGTTCAGACTGCCCAAGAGGATCGTCCAGTCTGAAGTCAATTTTGTTGAGTCTTTGGGCGTTGATATCAAACTTGACTCTGTAATGGGTAAACTGGCCACAGTTGATGAGCTATTAAACGAAGGCTATGATGCTGCCTTTTTAGGCACTGGAGCCGGATTGCCTATGTTTCTGGATATACCCGGCGAAAACCTTAACGGCATTTATTCGGCCAATGAATTTCTTACCAGGATCAACCTGATGAAGGCCTATCTATTTCCCGAATATGATACTCCGATAGCCGTGGGAAAAAGAGTAGCAGTTATTGGCGGCGGTAACGTAGCCATGGATTCCGCCCGTTGTGCTCTCAGACTCGGAGCAGATGAAGTTTACATCGTCTATCGTCGGTCCAGAGCGGAGTTGCCGGCCCGGCATGAAGAGGTGGAGAACGCTGAAGAAGAAGGAATCATCTTCAAGTTCCTTACTAATCCAAAACGCTTCATCGGCAACGACCGTGGTTGGATAACATCGATGGAGTGCAATGAGATGGAATTGGGTGAACCTGATGCCAGCGGTAGACGCCGTCCCATTGTTAAACCCGGTAGTGAGTTTATCATCGATGTCGATGTGGCCATAGTAGCATTGGGAACCACTCCCAATCCCTTAATTCCCTCAACCACAGAAGGCCTGGAAATGACACGGCGTGGCACCGTGGTAGCTGATGAAGAGACTGGCAAGACTGTAAAAGACAGGGTATGGGCAGGCGGCGATGTAGTCACAGGCGCAGCCACAGTGATCAGCGCTATGGGTGCAGGGAAACGGGCCGCTGCGTCAATTAATGAATACCTCAAGAGCAGGTAAAAAAGAGGCATCATATCGTTCAACGACCTAGTTGCACATCCTACAGACTATTACGCCTCGCAATCAGGTAGTAATGATTTTAATAGAAATGACCTTTCCCTCCACGAAAGTAAGCCTTTGCCTGCATCTGTCACAGGATTTCCCTGATGAATAAAACCTGTGTACCTCCCGCTATTTCGATATATCGATATTCCGTATTCGCTGTTGCTACTTGCCAATGAATTATAGGATTATCTGGTTCTCTTTTCGGATACACCTTGTTAAACGATTACCTGGCTTAGAGAACATTGACAACATTGATATAATTGACTCAATATAATTATCGAAATTATGCATCCGTCATTGCCAACTCCCGAGCAACAAGGCAATATAATTCTGCAAAGACTATCGATATTCAAATGAAATGAACGCAGAAGATATGTAAACTGTTATCATTCAGGAAGACAAATAATACAAGAACAATGAGTCAGCTGACGGATGACTTTAATAAAAACAAAGAAAAGTTGGATATGATATACGGCAGGAGGCCAGTTTTATGGAACAGCTATTGCCAGCTGAAGAAGTAGCAGAAGCCTTTGTAGAACTGTTAAATGCTAATAAAGTCGACTACATTTTCCTCAATCCAGGCAGCGATAACTTTCCTGTCCAGGAAGCTATTGCCAAGTTCAAAGCGTCAGGCAAGCGCACCCCGGAAGTTATTCTTTGTCTCCATGAATCAGTAGCGATGGCTGCAGCCCACGGATATGCTATGATCTCAGGACGGCCACAAGTAGTCCTGGTGCACAGTGATGTAGGCACTCAACAAGTAGGAGGAGCATTACACAACGCCCAACGTGGACGAATACCTATTATTTTATGTGCAGGGCTAGCTCCATCAACCCGCGGAGCTGATAAGCGAGGGGGACGTGCCCATCCGGTACAATGGCTGCAAGACCGGTTCGATCAAACTAGTATTGTACGTGATTATGTAAAGTGGCATTACGAGTTACGTAACAGTACACATATTCACCATGTTGTACAACGGGCGTTCCAAGTTGCTTCCACGGAGCCCTGCGGACCCGTATATTTATCTATCCCGCCGGAGGTCCTGTTGGAAAGGATTGACGGAGTGAAGATACTTTCCACGGATAGATATGCGCCTGCTATTTCCCCACAAGCTGACGATGTTACATTGAGTAGAGTAGCCGATATATTAATGAAAGCGGAAAATCCTCTCATAATTACCGGATACTCAGGTAGACATCCGCAATCGGTGGAATCACTGGTAGACCTGGCAGAGGCCTTAGGAGCACGGGTAGTTACCGCTAATCTCAGGATGAACTTCCCTACCCGACATCCTTTGTGTTCCGGCATTGATAATATTTCCACGGACAGCACTCCCCACATAAAAAACAGTGACGCTATTTTGATTATTGACCATGATACTCCATATTTTCCGGATAAATATGAGCCTGGACCGGAGGCTAAAATCATCTATATTGACATCGACCCTATCAAACAGGACATGCCTGTGTGGGATATGCCAGCCGATATGCTAATCCTGGCTGATTCCAGCAAAGCAATTCCTGCACTCAGCAAAATAGTCCGCCAAAAATTAACTTCTGAATATCAAGCTCGTTTCCATGGTAGATCAAAGCGACTCGAGAAAGAGCATCAGAAGCTGCGAGATGGTTGGCATGCGCTGGCTATGAGCAAGGCTCAAGAAAGGCCAATATCTACCGAATGGCTTTGTCATTGCATAGATGAGGTAATTGATAATAACACCATTATTATAAGCGACCTTGTCTCAGGCACGTCCTCAGCAGCACATCAAATACATCATGACCTTCCAGGAACATTGTTTACACATGGGGGCGCCAACTTAGGGTGGGGACTGGGTGCGGCTTTAGGAACCAAGCTGGCTGCCCCTGAAAAGACAGTAATAAGTCTGATGGGTGATGGCAGCTTTATATTTGGCTGCCCGACTGCTGCTCTGTGGGCTTCGAGTGCCTATAAAATCCCATTTCTATCTATTATATTCAACAATCAGATGTATTATGCTCCAAGAAAGAGCATAGAAAAGACTTACGGTAGAGAAAGCTTCTCTAAGAAGACCGGGCTCTGGTTAGGAGTTGATATACTACCCTCCCCTGATTATGCTTTAATCGCCCGGGGCTGCTATGCCCACGGCAGCATGATCGAAGATCCCGGTGAGCTCCTACCAGCCCTGAGGAACGGACTTGACCTCGTACGCAGCGGTACATCGGTAGTACTGGATATTAGAATAGAGAGACCATGAATGTTTAAACTCCTGTAAGCTTGAACTGTTCTTGGAATAAAGAGAGGGATTTTCAGGAAATTCTTTAAGAAAAAAGAAAAGTCTCCCCTTTAAACCTTTTCACGAGGATTCTACAGCTGTTTGACAAATAATATTAATTTGGGTTATAAATACACAAGCAAAAGAGCGTAATAGCTTGGATAAAAAACGAGGAGGACAAAGTGGAAAAATCCATGTTTTTTCTTGACCAGAAGGACATGCCAACTCATTGGTATAATGTCCTGCCAGATTTACCAGAGCCAGTACCACCCTTACGACACCCGGCAACTAAGGAAGTTCTCCCCCGTGGAGGTCCCCTACCACCCCCCCTTTTCACCGATGCTGTAAACAGGCAAGAATTCAGTACCGAGCGCTATATTGAAATCCCCGACGAGGTACTAGCTGCCTACCGCACCTACCGACCAACCGTTTTGCATCGTGCATATCGACTGGAGAAGTTTCTGGATACACCGGCCAAGATTTTCTACAAATACGAGGGCACAAGTCAAGCAGGTAGTCACAAGCCTAACACTGCCATTGCTCAAGCCTACTATTCCAAGAAGGAGGGCATTAAGCGTTTGACTACTGAGACCGGGGCTGGCCAGTGGGGTAGTGCTTTAGCTATGGCCTGCGCTTTATTTGGTATTGAATTGAAAGTGTATATGGTCAGTGCTAGTTATCGACAGAAGCCATATCGCCGCATACTTATGGAAACCTGGGGTGCAAAATGCGTGCCCAGTCCCAGCCCAGATACCGATGTCGGGCGCCGCCTTCTAGACGAAAACCCTGAACATACAGGAAGCTTAGGAATTGCTATTAGCGAAGCATGTGAGGATGCTTATGCACGCGACGACACTAAGTATTCTATCGGTAGTGTAGTCAACCATGTCCTACTACACCAGACTATCATCGGTGAGGAAACCAGAAAGCAAATGGAGATGGCTGATGCTTACCCGGATATTATTATAGGCTGCATTGGTGGCGGTTCCAACTTCGCCGGGCAATTCTTGCCTTGGATACGTGACAAGCTTAGTGGCAAGAAACCAGATATGCGTATCATCTGTGTTGAGCCTTATGCTGCGCCCACTCTAACTAGAGGCATCTATGCATGGGACTATGGCGATATCGCCGGGCTTGCTCCTATAGTCTTGATGTACACACTAGGACATACTTTTATACCATCTCCCATCCACGCAGGTGGTTTGCGCTACCATGGAATGTCACCTATAATTTGCCACCTCTATAAGCTGGGATTAATTGAGGCAAGGGCCGAGCATCAGACGGAAACCTTCAAGGCTGGCGTAACCTTCGCACGCACCGAGGGCATTATTACTGCGCCGGAGCCGTGCCATGACCTCAAGGTAGCTATTGATGAAGCCCTCAAGTGCAAAGAGGAAGGCAAATCAAAGACTATTCTTATAGCTCATAGTGGACACGGACATTTCGACCTTGCTGCCTATGATGATTATCTCAGTGGTAAGTTAGAAGATTATGAGTACCCTGAGGATAAGGTCAAAGAAGCGCTGTCTCATCTGCCCGAAATACCTAGTACCTAAAGACATACATTAATATAATTGTAATAAGAGCTGTGTCAGACACAGCTCTTATTACTTTAAGTTAGGCAAGCTACAATTACGATGCTCAAGTTTGCATTGGACTCTGAATTCAACCTTAAAAATGCGATTGACGGTATGGTTGTATTGGTCTCCCTTTCTGGGAACACAGACTAATTTGAAATGATTAATAAGAACTATAGGCTCATATCATACATGCCTCATAAGGCCTTGGTTCCATGGATTATGCGGTTAGCGAGGATATGACAATTAAGTGATTATTGTCGATATGAAATCCGGAAGGTAGAACGTCCTTCGGGTGTCATTAAATCATCCATTCATCTTCCTGATTCGAGACATTAGTCCGACCCTGGTCCCTTTTCAGATATTTTTTGAATCCCGTTGCATATGTTAAGCAAGTATTTATATAACAGCTTTATTCTGCAATTATCACACTATTACACTGAAAGGTAACAGAATACGGTGATTGTGACCGATTCTTGATGGAGACGTGGGGGGCCACTTGCGTTCCAAGCCCCAGCCCGGATACTGAGATCGGACGTAAAATCCTGGCCGAAGACCCAGATTCACCGGGAAGCCTTGGTATTGCCATCAGTGAAGCTATTGAAGATGCTCTTGGCCGCGATGATACCTACTACTCTATCGGTAGCGTCATCAACTCTGTCTTGCTTCACCAGACCATAATCGGTCTTGAAACCAAGAAACAAATGGAAAAAGCCGATGCTTACCCTGACCTTATTGTGGGCTGTATCGGCGGCGACAGCAACTTCGCTGGCATGTTTTTACCCTTCGTTAAAGATAAAATCCAGGGTAAAAAACCAAATTTGTGTATCATCAACGTTGAGCCAGAAGCCTGTCCTTCTGTTACCAAGGGACCTTATGCCTGGGATTATGGAGATGTCGCCGGGATGGCACCTATAGCTAAAATGTATACACTGGGACACACATTCATTCCGCCAAAGATACATGCTGGCGGACTTCGTTACCACGGCATGGCACCTATAATATGCCACCTTTATAATCTAGGATTCGTTGAAGCTAGGGCAGTACCCCAGGTGGCAACCTTCCAAAGCGGTGTGCAGTTCGCCCGGACCGAAGGCATTGTACCAGCCCCGGAACCAAATCATGCCATTAAAGTAATCATTGATGAAGCTATAGCCTGTAAAGAGGTCGGAGAAAGCAAGACCATCCTCTTAGCCTTGAGTGGACATGGACATTTCGATCTGGCTGCATATGATGAATACCTCTCTGGAAAGCTGGAGGACTACGCCTACTCTGAAGAAAAGGTGAAGGAATCTTTAGCTCAACTTCCACAGGTAGACTACGTAGAAGCATAGGCACTATTCAATATAAAAGGCAAGGCCATGTAATTCAGGCCGGTATGGACTTGATTACCAATGTCCATACCGGCCTGATAATCCCCGGTCAGTATACAATCCGACACTAGGAGGATTAATCTGCAAATCTAAATTATGCACAAATGGAAACACTTGCAGGTATTAATAGGACTATGTACTTTCAGTTCATTTCCCATATGAAACTAACTGCACCGCAGTGAACAATAATTTAGCAATTGACCTTCTTATAACGTAATTGTCATCCCCTCGTAACCTATCTCAATTGGTATCCCCAATTCTCCGGCAACCTTATCAAGCTCTTGTCCGGTCTCTATTTCATACTGAGGGGCAATATGAACGGCGATAACACGAGGTAAATACCCTTTCAGCTTACGGAATTGGTCCAGCTCTCCCTTGAGTGTCTTAGCGCAAAGATGTCCTACCCTTTCTAAATGATCTTCGGATTTATTAAGTCCTGAAACCTCTGTAACAAACAGTTGAGGTGAAATATATTCCCAGTACGCATGAATCCCAGGGCCTGTGTCTCCGGTATAAAATAAGCTTTTACC
The DNA here is from genome assembly GCA_964596125.1 of uncultured Dehalococcoidales bacterium. Lineage (GTDB taxonomy): Bacteria > Chloroflexota > Dehalococcoidia > GIF9 > UBA5629 > CAZQRP01. Next base: position 20,310 of record CAZQRP010000029.1, read on the forward strand.
ATCTTCTGATACAACCTGATATCCCACCGAAGGTACAGCATGACTAACCGGTATAGCTACAACCTGATAACCTTCAATGAATTGAGTATCAAATGGCTCAAGAGCTTTTTTCTGGAAAAAAGGTTTCTCCCGAGATGGCCATACCGAGAAATCGACATGCATCTTACCATCAAGAAGACAAGATGTAACCATATCAAGAGTGTGGCTCAGTGCATAGACCTCAACCTGACCTGAGAACATAGAACCATTAAATCCAAAAGTAACCAAATCCCTGGAATGGTCGAAATGGTGATGAGTCAACAGAATTGCTTTCACCCTTTGCTGCTCCGATATCGAAAGGCTTGACGTAAGTCCACCGGCATCAAGAGCCAGAATACCATCGACAAGTAAAGATGGTAGGTTCAGCCCTTTGGCCTCTGTATTATGAGCGCCTAAAATACGAACTTCCATCCCTTTACTCCCAATTCATTTTTACCAGGTGTTAATGCCACAATCAATATGCTTGCCTACTCAACATGCAAGTTGAGATATCTAATGGACTGTTTAACCAGAGCCAAACAAGTTGCCTTTTAATATAGTGACATCCAGACATACTTTGATACGGCCTTCTTCGGGAAACCGGTAGTACATACAATAGCACATAACATGAACTATTGTTAACAATTAGTTATCAAAAATCAGAATTCACTAACTTACTCTTTTGATTAGCTAAAACATAGAATCCGAATCTATCAAATAAAAATAGTCATTCTGTTTTGAAATGTGTGAAACAATGTGCCAAGCTCATAATTTTGTATAACTAGACAACGTCTTCCCAATATAACGTACGTTCCTGATTAAAATCAAATTCCAGTGTTTTTTCTGTCAACTATTTAAAAACGTTTTGCCATCACATAAAGTCCTATGTTAAAATCGGATTAGTCAATACAGAATTATATATAGTTATAAAATGAAGAGTATCATTATTACAATATTGTTATTTTGCCTTGTCCTGAACATGGCCAGTTGTGTTATACCAATCCCCGGCTCTCCACAACAATCAACACCTGCCGATGCACCGACCAATCAGACTCCCGTGGTGCCAATCGACCCGGATTGGTCACCAGAGACTGAAATTAATAATAACCCGCCATTACCAAGTATCGCCGATGTAGTGGAGAAAGTCTTCCCGTCAGTAGTAGCCATAACAACGGAGGTAGTCACACTGGACTTCTTTTCCCAACCACAGACCCGGGAAGGTGCCGGATCCGGCTGGATCATCGATAAAGACGGTATTATAGTGACCAATAACCACGTGGTTGAGGGAGCTAAAAAAGTAACAATAGAGTTGGCCAATGGCCAAACGTTCCAGGTAGGCCCTGATAGGATTCGCCGCGATTCTGTGACCGACTTGGCCATCATCAAAATTGATGCTACTAACCTTCCTGCCGCAACTCTTGCTGACTCAACCAAACTGAGAGTCGGGGAATGGGTTGTAGCCCTTGGAAATCCACTGGGCCAGGGATTGAGAGCAAAAGAAGGCACAATAAGCGGCCTAAAAGTATCGCTACCTGTAGATCAAGGGGAAACATTGTATGATCTTATCGAAACCTCAGCAGCTATTAATCCGGGTAACAGCGGTGGCCCGCTGGTCAATATGAGGGGGCAAGTTGTTGGTATTACCAGTGCCAAAATCTCTGCTGTCGGAGTCGAAGGTTTAGGCTATGCCATAAGTGAATACATGGCCACACCAATCATTGAACAATTGATCACGAGGGGCTATGTAATCCGTCCCTGGCTTGGAATCGCACCTATAACAGTCAATCAATATGTGGCTACAGTAAACCGTTTACCCGTGAATAAGGGAGTAGTGATTGCATATGTATTCCCGGGTGGACCGGCAGATAAGGCAGGCTTGAAAGAACTTGATGTAATTTCCCATTTCAACGACAAAGAAGTACTTACGGCTGAAGCACTTGTACAGAACATACGCTCTTTAAAAGTAGGAGAAGAAGTTGGAATAACATTTATCAGGGATACTAGCTCACAGACAGTCCATGCCAGGCTGGAACAAAGTCGCCCTCCCAGCAATTGACAATAAAAATACGGAAACTTCCTAACTTGCTTCTTTCTTAATACCAAATACGACTTCTGAATCTAACAAACGGTATTTCTCGGTATAGATACCGTTGGGAGGTGTATCAGAGACAAGCTTCTGTGATAATGTTTCCTGCTTAATATAATCGGCGAATTGTTCCATTACCTGCTGAATTAACGACACGCCTTGATAGTAGACTGTAATTGTATCGGTAATATCCAAGCCTGCAGAACGACGCATAGTCTGTAAACGCCGTACTACTTCACGAGCTATTCCCTCGGCTTCAAGCTCTGGTGACAGGTCAGTAGCTACCGCCACCCAGTAATCTCCCTCAACAGCCGAAGAATAGCCAGGACTATCTACAGGAACTTCCCCATCAGCAAACTCTATTCTTTTAACATTTAGCTCATCTAATATCTGATACGCCAATCTATGTAAATTATCTTTCTCAGTCTGTGACCTGGCCTTAACTAACACCGTAGATAAAGGCTGACGCACTTTTATACCGGCTTTAGCACGGGCGGCACGACCGAGACTGCAAACCATCATGGCAAGGCTGGTAGCATCAACAAGCTTTGTATCTATTTTATCTCGGTCCGCAACAGGAAAATCGGTCATGTGCACACTTTCCACAGCGTCCGGTTCAACCGAGCGCACTAAATTCTGATAGATTTCCTCAGCGATAAAAGGCGTGAAAGGAGATAAAAGCTTGGACAAGGTAACCAGACAATGATAGAGCGTGCTATATGCTGAAAGTTTATCAGCGTCACTCTGGCTCTTCCAAAAACGGCGTCGGCTACGCCTTACATACCAGTTAGAAATATCATTAACAAAACTCTCGATCCGACGACCGGCTGTCGTGGGATCATACCTGTCGAGAGCCTCATCCACATCAGCTACAAGCTGATTAAGCCCGGATAGAATCCAGTTATCCAAATCAGAACTTGATGTCAATACTGTTGATTTAGGATCAAATTTGTCAATATTGGCATACATGATAAAGAAGGAATAGGTATTCCATAACGTTAGCAGGAAATTGCGTAAAACTTCGGCGACCATATCGCTAGAAAATCGACGTACATTACCCGGTGGCGAAGAGGTAACTAAATACCAGCGCAGAGCGTCAGCACCAAAGCTATCGAGAACTGTCCACGGATCAACGACATTTCCTTTAGCTTTACTCATCTTCTCGCCTTGGGCATCGAGAATATGCCCCAGGCAAATAACATTTCTGAAGCAGGGTTGATCGAGAAGTAAAGTAGAAAGCGCATGCAAGCTGTAAAACCAACCACGAGTCTGATCAACCGCTTCACATATATAGTCAGCTGGGAACCCTCTGTCAAACTTGTCCTGATTTTCGAAAGGGTAATGCCACTGAGCAAATGGCATAGCGCCGGAGTCGAACCAGCAATCAATCACCTCGGGCTGCCGTTTCATTTCACCACCACATTTAGGACAGGTAAAGGTAATACTATCGACAAAGGGCCGGTGTAAATCCAGGGGCTCAACCAGACCCTTAATGTCTGGTTTGTTTTTCAACTCTTCAACACTGCCAATACACTCGTAACTACCACAAGCCGAGCAGCTCCATACACTGAGTGGTGTCCCCCAATAGCGTTCACGAGAAAAAGCCCAGTCAATATTGTTTTCCAGCCAATCTCCGAAACGACCATACTTGATATGTTCGGGGTACCAGTTGATATCAGAATTCCCTGAAATAAGTGCTGCCTTTTTTGCCGTAGTCCTGATGTACCATGTCCTTTTGGCATAATAGAGAAGTGGCGCCTCACAGCGCCAGCAAAAAGGATAGGTATGAGTAATTTTTTCACTACGATACAGTAAGCCACGCGATTTAAGATTTTCCAGCACAAGAGAATCAGCTTCTTTAACAAACTTACCAGCAAAAGAATAGGTACCGATAATCTTACCCTCTAAATCTACAGGTTGAACAAAATCAAGATTGTTGTCTCTACCAGCCTCGAAATCAACCTCCCCGAAGGCCGGAGCAATATGTACAATTCCGGTGCCATCCTCCATAGATACAAAATCACCAGCAATAACCCGATAGGTTAAATCAGTTTCAGGCTGCTGCACCTCAAATATTGCTCGTATATCATCCGCGTTTAAACCGGTATGCGCTGTGGGACGACTTCTCTCTACTTCATAGTCATGAGGATTAAACAGGGGTTCATATGTAGCGTGCACCAATTCACTCCCCTTCAATACCTCTATCACCTTATATTCATGCAGTCCAACAGTTTCGAGCAGCACGCTGGCCATAATAAGGTGCTCATGCTCCAGTTCCACTACAACATATTCTGCTTCCGGAGCAACTGCCAGCGCAGTATTACCGGGCAGCGTCCAGGGAGTGGTCGTCCAGGCCAGAAAAAATGCAGGCTTTTGTGAAAAAGACTTCTCAAGCTTGCCAGCTAGCTGATCGCTAACTGCGGTTTGTACCAGTGATCCTTTAGCTAGTTTAAACTTTATGTAAACTGACGGATCTTCAGTATCATCCCTATAACCCAGCGCCACTTCATGAGAACTAAGAGAAGTACCACACCGGGGGCAGTGAGGAGTAACTTTATAACCCTGGTAAATTAGCCCCCTCTCCCACAACTGCTTAATTGCCCACCAGCATGATTCAATATAGCTATTGTCCAGTGTGATATAAGGATGCTCCATGTCCAGCCAGAAACCGATACGCTCGGTCATAGATTCCCACTCGCTAAGATAACTGAAGACACTCTCGCGACAAAGGGCATTAAATTTGGCTACACCATAGTCTTCGATCTCAGCTTTACCGGTAAAACCAAGCTTTTTCTCAATCTCCAGCTCCACCGGTAATCCATGTGTATCCCATCCCGCGTGTCGTGGTGCATAATAGCCTTTCATAGTCCTGTGTCGCGGTATAATATCCTTAAACACCCGGGATAATACATGATGGATGCCGGGACTGCCGTTTGCCGTTGGGGGACCTTCGTAAAGTGTAAACTGGGTTGCTCCATGCCGCGCATCAACGCTTCTTTCGAAGATATGATGCTCCTTCCAAAAACTGAGAATTTGCGTTTCTAACTGAGGGAAACTTACTTTGCTGCTTACCGCCCTGAACATGTTTAGCGCTTTCTCAACTGTATAACTACTTTTCGTTTTTCGCCCTCACCCGTGCTTTGAGTAGCAACGTCGGGGTGGTCTGCTAATGCTACGTGAATGATGCGACGCTCATCAGCAGGCATCGGCTCAAGATTTATCGAACGTCTGCTCGTCATCACCTGCTCTGCCAGACGTAAAGCTAGACTCCTTAAGGACTCATGACGCCGTTTCTTGTAGCCAGCAACATCGATGTTTATGGGCACCCATTTCTTTAACCTCTCAGCAATAATAAGTCTGACAAGGTATTGTAGAGAAGCCAGAGCCTGACCACGACGACCAATCAAAACTCCGAGGTCATCGCCTTCAATATTCAGCGTCACCGGTACTCCAGTTTCCGACGGCTGTACGACATTCACTTCGGCCACAATGCCCAGATATTCGACAAGTTTTTCCAGGACTTCTTTAGCCTCTTTAGCTATATTGTCCTTTTTTCGTGGTTGGTCCAGAAGCTTGACTACCACCTTTGCTTCTTCTGAGCCAACTCCCAGCACTCCAGACCTGCCCTTTTTTAAAACAATGACTTCCACACGGTCCTCCTCCACTCCCAACTGCTCTAACGCTGCCTGGACAGCTTCATCTACTGTTTTAGCACTTACTTCAAGCTCTTTCATTTTCCGAAGAACCCCTTTTTCTTCTGATAAGCTTTCTTTATGGTTTTTGATTGTTGCTCCGCTAGCGGCACTTTTCGTGATGGTATCGGTTTTACAGAGGAAGGAACACTGAGATAGCCCCAACCACCGGTAACAAAATATTGAATTACAATACCGATTATATTTGAAACAACCCAGTAAAGGGCCAATCCGCTTGGGAAAGATAACGTAAACATACCAAACATCAATGGCATCATCAACGTCATCATTTGAGTCATAGACTGCTGCTTGGGATCAGTAGGTGGCGCCGTTACCATTTTTTGCTGCAGCCACATTGTTCCGCCCACCAGAATTGCCAGGATAAGATAAGGATCAGGCTTTGACAACTGAAGCCATAGAAACTGCTCATTTAACGGCACTGCCTGAGTCACTACCTGCCACGAATAGAGATGTTGGGCCAGGTCCAGTAAATTCTCAGGAGTGGCCGCTAAAGCTCTAATGATAGACTGGTACAATGCAATCCAGATAGGCAACTGGATCAGCATTGGCCAGACACAGCCAAGAGGATTAATCCCGGCTTCCTTATACAGCTTCATCATTTCCTGTTGAAGCTTCTGCTGGTTTCTTCCATACTTCTTCTGGAGTTCCTGAATTTTTGGCTGTAATGACTGCATAGCTTTAGTAGACTGAGTCTGCCGTACAGTGAGCGGAAAAAGCGCCAGGCGAACGATAACCGTAAGGACAATAATTGCTATTCCAAAATTGCCAGCCAGTATAGTACTTAAAGCAATCAAGCAGTTGAGTATTGGTTCAAGGATAATACTATTCCACAGTTCAGCCATTATCTATCCAATTCACTATCTGCTTTGAACTCCCAGGTTATTTCCCCGGCTTGCGTATCGACAGCATAGACCTGGTGGTTCCTGTCATGAACATAAACAATCTTATCCTCGGCATAGAGAGGCGCCATCACCGAATGGCCAATCGATACCGTTTGCTTCAAATCTCCATTTTCGGCATTAAGCAGATACATTTCTCCCGACTTAGATACTAATGCCAGAACATTATCTGCTATCACAGGTTTCGAGATGAGCGCGCTATCAGCCTCAAAACGCCATAATTCCCGTCCTGTCCCGGTTTCAATGGCATAAATGTCATGATCAAGGCAGGCCGCATAAACCACATTGCCCTCAATAAGCGGATCCGCCCAAAACCAGCTTCCTCCCTTAAACATCCATTGCACCTTACTATCAGCTTTATTAATAGCATAAAGGTTATGGTCAAAAATACCAAAGAAGATACTCTCTCCAGAAATTACGGGAGATGATGACATGGCTGCTGGCAATTCCAGCCGCCATATCTGACTGCCATCTTGACTGGACAGAGCATAAAGTTTGCCATCATAACTACCGACATAAACAATACCGTCACTAATAGCAGGAGACGTCCAAATCCTCTCACTTGTTTCAAACTCCCACTTTTTATCACCGGTCTCTGCATCCAGCGCATAGATTTTACCGTTAGAGCTACTCACATACACAGTACCATCAATGAGCAGCAGATTCCCAACGATAGCCCCCACGGTCTCAAGACCCTCTCTGGGATAGACCCATCTTAAAGCCCCGGTAGCTGCATTTAAGGCATTGATTTTACCGTCATATGTTCCCACATACACCAGATCACTGGATGTTGCCGGGGTGCTGTATATAACTGCCTTGGGTGTTGCAGCCGCACCACAAGACAGAAGAGGACCACATGGATTTGGCTGCGCTGATGATTTAATAACATATTGCCATTCACCGGTAGTGGGAAAAGCTAATCCTCGACTCCGAGCCGAAGGGTCCAATGCCAACACTTTACCGTCCTTCGAACCGACGTAAAGCGTGCCATTATTGCCGGTAACACCCGACCACCCCTGCACTCTCGGACCACAACCTGTACCTGTAGTTCCTGGACGAACACAGCCAATTACGGCCAGGCCAAGCACAACAATGGATACAATTAAAATTAAAATTTTAGGTGGTCTAACTGCAATCAAATCAATCGTACCTTAATTCTGTAATCGTTAAAACCGGATAACTTACTACGGAACCGGATCGTAGCCTCCAGAAGACCAGGGATGGCAGCGAGCTAGACGCGCAATCATTAACCAGGACCCCTTGATCAATCCGTATCTCTCAATCGCTCCAAAAGCGTAATGAGAACAAGTGGGAATAAACCTGCAAGAGGACGGAGTAACTTGAGATATTGTGGACTGATACAGCTTAATTAACTTTAGTGCTAACCACTTCATCCTTATTTACTAGTAAATCAGCTCGAACCAGCAACGCGTCCATAGATTTCCTGAGCTGATGATAATCCGTATTTACAGCTTTCGGGCGAGCAATGAATACCACATCCCACCCTGATTCTATTGGCATCGAACGTACTATCTCTTTTAACAAGCGCCTCACCCTATTCCGTGCTACCGCTTTCCCCACAGTTTTATTCACTGAGAATCCAAACCGACTATATTCAAGACCATTGGCTAAGGTTTTTATCACTATAAACTTATCCCCAACCGCACTCCCCAACCTATATACTGCCTGATATTGGGCCCTCTTGGTTATAGCCCCTTCTTTTGTCACAACAACTAGACCGGTGTTAATTGCCACCGCCCCTTTAACTTCCTCTCTTTTAGGACTCGACGACCGCCCCGGGTAGCCATCCTGGCCCGATAGCCATGTTTGCGCTTTCTCGAAATTTTCTTAGGCTGATATGTTCGCTTCGGCATTTCGCTTCTCCACAACAGGCATATCTTCTACCGGTTGACTTTCCCTCTGACTGAAATGGGCCTGAGTATAAGGCAATAAGGCTAAATAACGAGCTCTCTTTATAGCCAGTGCCAGACGTCGCTGGTGTTTTGCACATACACCGGTCCGGCGGCGTGGTTCAATTTTGCCTCGATCTGAAATATATTTACGCAGCCGTGATATGTCCTTGTAATCAATTGCCACCTTCTCAACACAAAAAGCACATACTTTAGGTTTAATAATAAACCGTCGCGACCTTTCTTTTCTTCCTTTTGTACCACGGCCTCGTATCATTCTTTTAATCATTTCCTCCTGATGAAAACGGATCTAGAAAGGTAAGTCCTCCGGTTCTACTTCATCTGGAAGCTCTATAGCACCCTCATCGCTGGGTAAAGGAGCCACAGCTTGCTTATCCAGAAACAGTACTCTATTAGCCATTACCTCGACCCGGGAACGTTTTTGTCCATCCTGCCCCTCCCATGTGCGGGTGCGCAAACTCCCTTCAACATAAACTCTCTGCCCTTTAGTTAAAAATTGATTACAACTCTCCGCCAATTTCCGCCAGGCAACTACTGTAAACCACTCTGTCTCCTGCTTCCGCTCACCATCAGATGTAGTATAAACTCGATTAGTAGCAATCCTGAAGGACGTAACCGGACTCCCATTCGGGGTAAAACGCATCTCTGGATCGGTGCCAACATTCCCAATAAGCATGACTTTATTCAAACTTGCCATTATATCACCCTCCCTTTCAAGCCAGTTCCTTTATCTTAACTAACAAATGCCGTAGAATTTCATTTGAAAGCCGAAGATTCGTTTCAAGCTCTTTAGCCGAGGTCGAATCCAGTTCAAGCCGAGTCAGTACATAATTACCTTCTAGGAACTTTCTTATGGGATAGGTCAGCTTTTTCCGTCCCCACTGAGTAACCTCAGCCACATTCCCGCCAATCCTGGTAATAGAATCGCTCACCTTGTCTAAAACATTCGGTAAGTCCTCTTCAGTTACTTCTGGACTGACAATATATACTAACTCATAACTAGTCACTTTAACACCTTTAACTACAAATAAGTTTGCACATTATAACATATCGTAGAAAATAAAACAGCACTGACCGAGATCGCCAATCAACTGGCTAGCGATCACCACCACTCCGTCCATGCCCTCCTTCCTGATCCGATTGAAGAATTCTTCACCATTCAATCTTCTATACAACAGATTTCACTCTCAATCAAGGATATTGAACTAGGTTTAATCCTGTTAAACTTGAATACTTCTTGCATTCCTGGTTACTTATGACTTATATTTAAGATTGAATAGAGGAGCCAATATTGGAAATCAGTATCCTGGGATTACCTAAAAGCGGCAAAACCACAATTTTCAACGCCTTGACAAGAGGTAAAGCCGAAACCACTGCTTATGCTTCAACGTCCTTAATGCCCAATATAGGGATGTGTAAAGTTCCCGAGCCAAGACTAGAAGTCCTGGAGCATATCTTTCAGCCAAAGAAAATAATCCCAGCTGAGATTAAATATGTTGATATCGCCGGTACGGCTAAAGGCCATGGTAAAGCTGAAGGTATAAGCGGACAATTCCTTAACTATCTAAGTAGTGCTGATGCTTTAATTCAAGTAGTAAGAACCTTCGACGATGAAAAAGTGCCTCATGTAGAAGGCAATATCGACCCAAAGCGTGATATGGCCTTAATGGACCTGGAGCTAATCTTCTCTGATTTAACCATTATTGAAAAAAGGCTCGGGCGTCTAGATACTGCTATAAAAGCAGCTAAGTCCTTCGAACGAGAGCAACATCTAAAAGAGCAAACCCTCCTCCAAAAAATCCGGTCGGAATTAAATAAAGATATACCAATATGGCAACAAGGTCTCACAGACGAGGAAATCAAGAGCCTGGCTAATTATCAGTTTCTTACTGCCAAATCTATGCTGGTAATTATTAATATTGGAGAAGACCAGCTTGAACAAGCTCCTTCACTTGAAGCTGAACTGCGCTCAGTCTATTCCCATCCTCAGTTCGAGATACTAACCGTATGCGGAAAGCTGGAGATGGAGTTGACCCAACTTACTGATACTGAAGCCGAGGAATTTCGTACTGCGCTAGGGCTTACAGAATCAGCGCTTGATCGAGTAATTCGGAAGTCATATCAATTATTAGGGCTAATTTCCTTCTTCACTACTGTTTCTGCTGAATTAAAAGCCTGGACCATCCCCGAAGGGACTAATGCTGTAAAAGCTGCCGGAAAAATTCATTCTGATATCGAAAAGGGGTTCATCCGAGCCGAAGTTGTAAGTTTCCATGACCTCGAAAGATGCGGCAGTCTGGTTGAAGCCAAAAAACAAGGTCTACTTAGGTTGGAGGGTAAAACCTACATCATCCAGGATGGGGATATAATAACGTTTTTATTTAATATCTAAACTACGCGTTTTACTTATGCTTGTTAAAGAAAAAGGTGATATATCCCTCTTTACTTCGTTCATAACTGATTCTTTACAACAACGTTTCCCTCGTTTGTCCTCAAATAATTTACCTAAGGATTTTACTATATGACAATGCTACCAACCCGACCACCCATAATGTTTCACCTTAAATATACTTTGACCCTCATCGATTATAATTTTCCATAACTAGTAATCATGTCTTTAATTTATTTATTAATTATATTCACCCAGGCCTATATGATTAAACAATACCGCATTTTGTATTCCACCACACAGTACCAGTTATTTCCGATTAGCAATGATATGCTTGTTTCAACATTCTTGTAATTGATGATATAATCCTTCTTTACAAATGATATAATTACTGACAACATTTCAATTCGGGTAGTAAGGAGAACTAATGAAACAGGGGCCAAAAATCATTGCCTGGTTTGATGAAATAACAAAACATGACATTGCCTTGGCAGGCGGTAAAGGAGCAAATTTAGGTGAAATGGCACAAGCCCAGATCCCTGTACCGCTAGGCTTTATAGTAACTGCTGATGCCTATTTTCACTTCTTAAAGGTGACAAAGCTCAATGATGATATCAAACATTACCTTAGTGATCTGGACGTTAATGATAGTAGCAAGCTGCAGGAAGTCTCCAACATAATCAAGAATAAAATTTCTAGTGCTCGCTTACCTCAGAATATTGTAAGTAGCATTAAAGAAGCTTATCATAGCCTGGGTGGCGGTCTGGTGGCAGTTCGCTCATCAGCAACGGCCGAAGATTTACCCGATGCGTCTTTTGCAGGTCAACAAAGCACTTTTCTTAATATCCAAGGTGACGACGCAGTGGTAAAGGCAGTACAGAATTGTTGGGCCTCCTTGTTCGAGTCCAGAGCAATATTCTATAGGCATGAGCACAATTTTGACCACTTCAAGGTAGGCATCGCCGTACCAGTGCAAATTATGGTACAGTCGGAGGTATCAGGAGTACTTTTCACCGTGGAACCGTTGAGCAGTGACAAGACAAAGATACTAATAGAAGCAATTTACGGACTGGGTGAGCTTATTGTTTCGGGCGATGTCACTCCAGATCTTTATCTCCTGGACAAAGACACATTCAGTATAATCGATAAGAAAGTAAGAAAGCAAGAGTTGCAGCTAATAAGGAACGTGGATGTTTCGTCCGGCAAGTCAGAGACTAATCTTAAGCTACCTGTTCCGGCAAAACGACAGAACCTCCAGAAGCTAACAGACGAAGACATTATTGCACTTGCTAAACTGGGCAAAACTATTGAGGACCTGTACCACGCCCCCCAGGATATTGAATGGGCGAAGCAAGATAAAAAGCTGTTTGTCGTACAAACCAGGCCCGTAACTACTTTAAAAGAAAAAGGAGATTTAGAAGCGCTTCCTCAAATCGAAGCTGACGCCCTTTTAATCGGCGTAGCAGCCAGTCCTGGAATAGCTGTTGGCACGGTTAAAATCGTGCCCAAGTCTTCTCAAATCGATAAAGTTGAAGATGGGGACATTCTGGTAGCAGAAATGACAACACCCGATTTTGTACCGGCAATGAAACGAGCTGTAGCGATAGTAACAGACCGCGGCGGCAGAACCGCCCACGCAGCAATTGTAAGCCGTGAGTTAGGCATTCCTTGTGTCGTTGGTACAGAAGAAGCAACTAAAGCTCTCAGCGATGGACAAGAAATCACCGTGGATGGCTACGCTGGACGAGTCTATGCAGGTAGAGTGGCGGAGGAAAGAAAAGCAGCCCCAGCCGTTTATACTGGGGAACGAATAAAAACACGGACTAAAGTGTATGTTAATTTAGCTGAGCCAGAGCTGGCTGAGACTGTTGCAGCGAGGAATGTGGATGGAGTTGGGCTGCTAAGGGCTGAGTTTATAATCGCTCATCAGATAGGCGGGCATCCGCGATTTATGCTTCACGAAGGGAAAGGAGCACAGTTTATAGAATTGTTATCTCGAGGCATCGCCACGTTTACCAAGGCTTTTTACCCCCGTCCTGTAGTATATCGGACCACCGATTTTAAAACCAATGAATACAGAAACTTACGCGGCGGGGATAAATATGAGGAACTTGAGGAAAATCCAATGATCGGTTACCGTGGCTGCTCTCGATACACACGGGAATTTGAAGTTCTCAGGATGGAAATAGAATCAATTAAAAAAGTACACCAGGACTATGACAATCTATGGGTCATGATCCCTTTCGTCCGTTTTGTAGATGAAATGGTTAAGATAAAAAGATTTTTTCAAGCAGAGGGATTATACCAATTACCGAATTTCAAACTGTGGATGATGGTTGAGGTGCCATCAAATATCTTTCTTATAGATAAGTTCATAGACGTTGGTATCGATGGTATCTCCATCGGTTCAAACGATTTGACCCAGCTTATCCTGGGAATAGACAGGGATAACGCTAAACTGGCTACCCAGTTTGATGAAAGGAACGAGGCGGTCCTTCAGGCTATAGAGAAAGCCGTTACAGTTTCCTTTAACAAAGGCATTACCTGTTCAATATGTGGACAGGCACCTTCAGTCTATCCAGAACTTACCGAGGACCTGGTGAGGTGGGGGATCACGTCTGTTTCCATTAGTCCTGATATGATTGATGAAACAAGGCGTATAATTGCTGCCGCTGAAGAAAAAATTGGATAATTAGAAAATTATAGTAGAATAAGAATTAATAGTTTAAATTCTTTGATGACTGATCTACACATTCGGCAGCGGACGGAAGAAACTGAAGAGGGTCTTGCCTTTTTTGCATCAAAAAACAGGTTCAGCCGAGGCAGAATTAAGGAAGAAGCCCCTTGTCCAGTACGTACTGCTTTTCAGCGTGACCGCGACCGCATTATACATTCCAATGCCTTCCGCCGCCTGAAGCATAAAACCCAGGTCTTTATTGCTCCGTTAGGTGACCACTTTGTAACCAGACTTACACACACCCTGGAAGTCTCTCAGATTGCTAGAACAATATCTAGAGCGCTTAACATTAATGAGGATTTAACCGAGGCCATTTCTTTAGGACATGATTTGGGGCACACCCCCTTCGGTCATGTGGGCGAAGAAGTGTTGAACGTGCTTAACCCTGATGGATTCAGGCATAACGAACAGAGTTTGAGAGTAGTCGACGTATTAGAAAAATACGGTCAGGGATTAAATCTTACCTGGGAAGTGCGTGACGGCATTCTCAATCACTCAAAGAGTGATATTCATATACTTGGGGAAGGCTGGGCAGAAGTCAATACTGTTGAAGGTCAGGTCGTAAAGATAGCTGATATTGTTGCTTATATTAACCACGATATCGGAGATGCAATAAGAGCCGGCGTAATCACTGAGGAAGAATTACCCGAGCCTGCGGTTAAAATTCTCGGTCATTCCTCATCACAACGAATAAACACCTTAGTGCTCGATATTATTAACCATACTCTGACCACTACTAATAATGCTAACCGGGAAAATCCCATTGTAGGTATGAGCCCTCAAGTTCTGGAAGTGGCTAATAGCTTGCGTGAGTTTCTTTTTGACAGAGTGTATAATTCTAATTTAGCTGCCAGTGATAAAGAGAGAGCAAAGGAAATAGTGCATAACCTTTATTTTTACTTTTTACAACATGCTGAGAAGTTACCAAAGGAGTATAGCCTCCGTAACGACAGCGTGGAGCGAAAAGTGACTGATTATATCGCTGGCATGACCGACCTTTATGCTCAGCATATGGCTGAAGATATTTCTTCCAAACTACATAAAACCTGGTTTAAAGTAACTAATAGAAGCTAAAATGAGTATAATAGATGAGATAAAGCAGAGATTGGATATTGTGCAAGTTGCCTCTGATTATATAACATTACAAAAAGCGGGGCGAAACTTCAAAGCTCTTTGCCCATTTCATGCTGAAAAGACTCCGTCGTTCTTCATCTTTCCGGAACAGCAGAGCTGGCGATGTTTTGGAGCCTGTGGTTCTGGCGGCGATATTTATTCTTTTATTATGAAAAAGGAAAACCTGGACTTCGGGCAGGCGCTTCGTCTTTTAGCTGATAAAGCGGGGGTTACCCTGGTAAGCCCCGGATTGCAGGATAAGGAACAGGACAAACGAAGAGACAGGCTCTTCCGAATAAATGAAGCTACTTCCGCATACTATCATCACTTGCTCCTGAATACTTCGACAGGGGAGAAAGCAAGAAAGTATCTTGATCAACGCGGTCTATCTCCCCAAACAATTGACGAGTTCCAATTGGGCTACAGCCGTGACAGTTATGAAGATCTTCGACAGCATTTATTAAACGAGGATTATGCGGAGACAGAACTATTAGATGCCGGCCTGGTGTTAGAACGGGATGGTGGAGGTAGTTACGATCGATTTCGAAATCGGCTGATGTTTCCTATTCGTGACATCCAGGGCCGTGTTACCGGATTTGGTGCCAGAGCACTGGATGAGTCTCTACCTAAATACCTGAACTCTCCTCAGACATTGCTATTCGATAAAAGCAGCAGCCTCTACGGGATCGACCGTGCTAAAACGGCTATCCGGCAAAACAACCTGGCGACCATAATGGAAGGTTATATGGATGTCCTCACAGCCCATCAGCATGGTTGGGAAAACACGGTTGCTTCAATGGGAACAGCGCTGACTGAAAAGCAGGTGGCTGTGCTGAGAAAATTGACCAGGAATCTGGTGTTTGCTCTCGATGCTGACACCGCAGGGGAAGAAGCTACACTTAGAACCGTTGCTACAATTGACATCGAAAGTTATCTCAATGCCGAGGTTAAAGTAATTATACTACCTCAAGGCAAAGATCCGGATGAGGTTATCAGAGATAACCAGTCGATATGGTCACAACTATTAACAAAGGCCAAACCTATAAACGATTTCATACTCGAAACTATAATAGAAAAAACTGATTTGGGCAGCGCTTACGAGAAGTCTGTAGCTGTAGATAAACTCTTGCCCGTAATTACAAAAATAGGTGATCCAATCCGACAAGCTCACTATCTTCAGAGACTCGCCCAATTGCTGAAGATCGATGAACGGGCTTTAGCAGATAAATTGAGGCAATTCCGGTCTAACGAGAAAAAACGAAGCTTAAACAAAAACTATAGGAATGTTACCATCAGCGAAAGGGCATTGTCTGTATCCAATCCTCGCGAGGAATATTGCTTAGCCATGTTACTCCAGTATCCAGAACTCAGATCAGAGTGTACAATGCTATCCCCCGACTATTTTGAGCGTACTGAAAATCGAGAGTTGTTCCTCCAATGGCAACAAAATCCGGATCCTGAAACGCTTAGAAATAGCCTTAGCACCGCTCTTCATGAGCATCTGAACAATCTACTAGCCCAGTCATTGCCAGTCACTCTCAGGGAAAATGAGGAGGAACAACGTCAAGACCTTAATGAATGTATTACTCGCCTACAGGAGAGATGGCTGCGTAGCCTGGTGGCTAAGAAGGCAGAACTTCTTTCGGAAACCGAGGAGATTACGGAGCAGTTAAATAAGTTGGAAGAACAAGGCATCGAAGAAAGCAGGCAGCTTAAACAAATTTTTGCTATGCAAAGCCACAGGAGACAACCGAAACAATGATGCAGTGGTAAAGAAATGGGAAAAATGAGTTTGCCAAGTGATGATGATCTTCTATCCCTCTTTCCTAGCAAGAAGCAGAATGATGGAATAGCTTCTGATGATGTCCTTGACATCGACCATGAAAGCGAGCCTTTTTACCTCATTGATGAAGAGGGATCAGAAGAAGACAATACCGTAATTGCTCCCTTTTGGGAAGATGGAGAATCTGTCGATATTGAAGAGGACTTGATCGACAAGCCAGAATCAGAAGCCAAGTCTATATTCGACCTCAGAGAAGTAGAGCCCGGTGATCATGAGGCAATCGATGACCCTGTACATGTATATCTTCGTGAAATCGGCAAAGTCCAGCTTCTTACGGCTAAAGATGAGAAGGTTTTAGCCAGTAAGTTGGAGGAGGCCAAACACCTGAAAAAGATCGAATATCTTTACTTCCAGGAATACAATACTTATCCTTCAACCGTGGACATTACAATCTATTTACTACGACATCTACTTGCAGCCC
>CAZQRP010000030.1:0-36857 GCA_964596125.1 uncultured Dehalococcoidales bacterium
TTTGCTAGGACAAACCGGCTAATAGACTATTATGGGTGGCTTGTTCAGAGGTTTCCTAGGTCTCTCCCTACAGAAAAACGTTAGATGATAGCCTCTTACTAAAAAGCATACAAGCCCGTAGAATTGCGAAGGTAAATTTATTTTGTCATCCATGCTGAAATATAAAGTATGCGTTACATTGCTAAAAACAATGAATGATAAGGGTTGATGAAGCTATTTAGATAGGAATTAATGCAATACGTCGTAGCTACAGTAACATTATTTCGGTAAAATCTATTGACATTATGCCTGTATACGTGTATTATATATGTATGAGTAATACATTATTAAGCACAAAAGAAGCTGCCGAAAAGCTAGGATTGTCACCTGACCATGTGCGCAGATTACTAGAGCAAGGCAAGTTGGAGGGTAAAAAGCTGGAACGTGATTGGGTAGTCCTGAGCCTGGACTACGAGAGGAAAAGAAAACCAAAGAAGGGAGTAAGAGGTAAAGCCATTAGCAGGTGAACAAAAGAGACTTTACCAAAGAGAATATATGCGAAAGATGCGGCTGGGTCTAACAGGGTCTAGCAAGGATATGAATATCGGGGCGAGAGGATTTGAACCTCCGGCCTCAGCGTCCCGAACGCTGCGCGCTACCAGGCTGCGCTACGCCCCGCCACCGCCTTATTATAGTTGGCTTTGACTTTTGTAGCAAGACTTGTGAACTAATAGGTCGAGTTTGATGAAGTATTGTGTTCTCATTATTGACGGTGCTGCTGGATGGTCATTGCCTGAGTATGATGGCAAGACCTGCCTGGAGATTGCCTATACTCCGGGTCTGGATACAATGGCGCAAGAGGGCGTTATGGGCCTTGCCCGGACAGTGCCGACGGGCATGGAGCCAAGTAGTGCTTGCGCCTGTATGTCTGTGCTGGGTTATGATCCGGCGGTGTATTATCGGGGCAGAAGCGCCATTGAAGCAAGGAGCGTAGGCGTTCCGATTGGCGATGGCGACGTTGCTTTTCGTTGTAATCTGGTTTCAATTCTCGATGGTAAGATGCGGAGCTATAGCTCGGGTTATATCAGCACCGAAGAAGCCCAGTGTCTCATTGAGACGCTGGACGAGAAGCTAGGCAGCGACCAAATACGATTTTATCCTGGTACCAGCTATCGTCATATTTGCCGGATAACAGGGCGGCAGGATACACTACTGGCGACCTGCACTCCTCCCCATGATATTCCGGATAAGTCCATCGCCGAATTTCTTCCCCGTGGTCAGGGGAGCGATCTTCTTAATGATCTCATGGCCAGATCACAGGCTGTGCTTGAGGGGCACCCGGTAAATATACAACGGCAATCCCGGGGTGAAATTCCGGCGACGATGGTCTGGTTATTCTGGGGTAGCGGGAAGATACCTGCCATGCCACTGTTTAAGGAGGTCTATGGGCTTGATGCTGCTATGACGTCCGGTGTAGACCTATTACGAGGCTTGGCACAAATGGTGGGGATGGAAGTATTGGATATTCCGGGTGTGACAGACGGCCTGGACAATGACTATGCTGCTCAGGTAACTGGGGCATTGAATGCATTGAAGAAACAAGATCTGGTGGTCATCCATATTGAGGCCCCTGATGAGGCAGCTCATGATGGCTCAATTAATGATAAAGTTGAGGCTATCCAAAAAGTGGATAGCGAGGTTGTCAGCCGACTTCGCCTTTGGGATTCTGATAAACTCAGGATGCTGATTATGCCCGACCATCCAACACCGATAGAGATACGGACCCATAGTGATGAGCCTGTTCCCTTTTTACTATGGGGTCCGGGTTTTGAATCTTCCGGTGCGCAGGCATTCACCGAGGAAGAGGCAAAGAAAACTGGTGTTTTTTATGAGGACGGATGTAAAATTATGGGCAGGCTAACGCAGGTAGTTTAGCTCAGTGGTAAGTAGTGTAGGTTTCATTTAAAATTATAACGCAGGACAGGTAGAGATGGCACTGGTAGTCCAAAAATATGGCGGAAGTTCCGTAGCCGATGCCGATAAAATCAGGAATGTGGCTCGGCGGATAGTTGAGACTAGAGAGAAAGGGGATCAAGTAGTTGTGGTTGTCTCAGCTATGGGTGATACAACTGACGAATTAATTCGACTGGCAAAGCAGATGAATCCTCAACCAGAGGAGCGGGAACTTGATGTATTGCTATCAACCGGCGAGGTAGTCTCCAGCACGTTGCTGGCTATGGCATTACATGGCATGGGCCATAAAGCAGTAAGCTTAAGTGGTGCTCAGGCAGGGATAGAGACCGATGCTATACATAGCCGAGCACGCATCCGCAAGATTAGACCTAAGCGTATCTTTAAGGAGCTGGAACAAGGCACGATAGTTATTGTGGCTGGGTTTCAAGGTGTCAGTGAGGATATGAATATTACCACACTTGGTCGTGGCGGATCTGATACCACTGCCGTAGCTTTGGCGATCAGCCTCAAGGCGAGTATATGCCAGATTTACACTGATGTAGAGGGAGTATATACTTCGGATCCCCGTTTTGTACCTGAGGCCCGTCCCCTCAGGGAAATTTGCTATGAAGAGATGCTGGAGCTGGCTACCTATGGTGCAAAAGTAATGCATCCCCGCGCTGTGGAACTAGGGGAACTTCACAATATGCCGATACTGGTGGCTTCCAGTTTCAGTGATAAGCCTGGTACTCTTATTCATGGAGGGATTTCAATGGAAATAAGAAACAAAGTACGAGGAATAGCCTATGACCTCGATGTAGCCAAAATCACCGTCGTTGGTGTTCCTGATCGACCGGGTATAGCTTCGGCTATTTTTGAGCCATTTGCGAAGGCGAACATAAGCATAGATACTATTGTCCAAAATGCCAGTATAAATAATATTACCGATCTTTCATTTACTGTAGCACGGAGCGATTTAGATAAAGCAATGTCTCTAGTAAAACCGGTAGCGGAGTCAATTGGTGCAGCGGAGTGTGTGAGCGATTCAACATTAGCAAAGGTTAGTATTATTGGTACTGGTATGCAGAATACACCTGGCTATGCGGCTGAGATGTTCCGCACTCTTTATGAAAAGAATATAAACATCCAGTTGATTACTACTTCGGAGATAAGGATAACCTGCATTATTGCCCGGGATAAAGTAAAAGATGCAGCCCGGGCGTTACATAAAGCTTTTGACCTGGAACAAGCGGAGGACTAAAGCTAGACAGCGATTACTTCTTTGATTTCTGTTATTTGTTCTTTCAATATACGTTCTATACCGTTTTTTAGAGTAAGTGTCGACATGGGGCAACCCGCGCAGGAACCGGTGAGTTTTACGCTGACTACGCCTTCATTAACATCGACCAGTTCTACATCGCCACCGTCTGCCTGCAGGTTCGGTCGAAGCTCGTTTAGAATTTTTTCTACTTTATCTCGCATGAATTCTCCTTTTGGTTTTGGCTTACATAAATTGAATTGTAAATTAACATAGCGGATACTTATTGTCAAATTTATGTGGCTTGGCTATGGATATTTGCAACATTTGCTTGTTTTATTAATGTTGCTGGTCTAAAATTAATGTTTAGCTGGGTGGCTAATTTGCCATTTTAGATTAAATGAAGTGTAATTTGTACTATGAACCAGAGGGTGGGTAATTAGAGTGTTATTGTGACATTTGAGAGAGCAGGTATGTTTGACGCAGGAGAAGAGAAAGCCCGATTAAAGCGACAGATGAGCCAGGAAGCCATTGCTTTAGCCATGCAAGGTAGATGGAAGGAGGCAATATCTGTCAATCAGGGCATAATTGAAATTATGCCTACCGATGTCGATGCTTATAATCGTTTGGGTAAGGCTTATATTGAATTGGGCGCGTTAAATGAAGCGAAGGAAGCGTACAGTAAGGCTATAGAGCTTACTCCGGACAATGCTATAGCCAGAAAAAATCTCAATCGATTGTCCAAATTGGAGGAGACACAGGTACCGGCCAAGGAGGACCGCCCTAAGGCTCCCCCTCACCTTTTTATAGGCGACGTCGGTAAGTCCGGGGTAGTTAGTCTTTACCAGTTGGCTTCCAGTACTGTGTTAGCCAAGATGACTGCCGGTGACCAGGTCTATTTAAAGGTAAGAGGTCAGCAGATCGTTGTTGAAAATGAAGTGGGAGAGTACCTGGGGCAGGTTGAGCACCAGCATGGATTCCGCCTGGCCAAGTTGATAGAGGGTGGCAATGAGTATACGGCAGCCATTATCAGCCTTGATAATAGTAAAGCAAAGGTCATTATACGAGAGAAGTTCCAACATCCGAGTCAAGTCGGACGGCTTTCTTTCCCCGCCAGGGCGGTTGAGGGTTTTCAACCGCATATCAAGGATACTCTTCTCAGGCAGGGTGGTGCCGAGGAGGAAGATTTAGAAGAAATTGGTGATGTCGATTATGCTGATTTAGAGGAAGGTGAGCTCCTCCCTGAAGGTTTTTCCATATTTGAGGAGAACATACCTGTTGAGGAAATGGTAGACGAAATCGCAGAAGGATTAATAGAAGAGGAATGATGAAATGGAAGCAGGAGTAATTAAGCCGGTTATTATTGAAGAAGAGATGAAAAGTTCCTACCTGGACTATGCTATGAGTGTCATAGTCTCCCGGGCTTTGCCTGATGTGCGTGACGGCTTGAAACCGGTGCACCGGCGTATTCTCTACGCTATGGACGGGCTGGGTCTGCGACCGACGAGTTCTTATAAGAAAAGTGCTCGTATAGTTGGTGAAGTACTTGGTAAGTATCACCCTCATGGGGATGCGCCAGTATATGAAGCAATGGTCAGAATGGCACAGGATTTTTCTATGAGGTATACCCTGGTTGATGGTCAGGGGAATTTTGGCAGTATGGACAATGATCCACCGGCGGCCATGCGGTATACCGAAGCACGTCTGGCAAAGATTGCAGAAGAGATGCTGGTTGATATCGATAAAGATACAGTTAGCTTTGTCCCCAATTTCGATGACAGTTTGAACGAGCCATCGGTTTTACCAGCCAGGTTGCCAAATTTGTTGGTAAATGGTTCGTCAGGAATTGCTGTAGGCATGGCTACGAACATTCCTCCGCACAATCTTAGCGAGGTTTGTGATGCCGTGAAATATTTAATTGACAATCCGGAGGCTGATGTCGATGATTTGATGCGATTTGTTAAAGGACCTGACTTTCCCACCGCAGGTATCATTTGGGGTCGCGAAGGGATACATAATGCCTATGCGACTGGACAGGGCAGAATTATAGTTCGGGCTAAGGTGACTGAGGAGAGCCTGAAAGGTGGACGCAACCAATTGATAATTACAGAACTTCCATATCAGACAAACAAGGCTGCTTTAATAGAAAAGATAGCCGAAATGGTCAAGGACAGAAAACTTGAGGGCATAAACGAGGTTCGAGATGAATCGGACCGCCATGGTATGCGGGCGGTTATCGAGTTGAAGAGGGATGCCCAACCGGCGAAGGTTCTCAACAACCTGTATAAATACACGGCAATGCAGTCAGCTTTCCATATAAATATGCTGGCTTTGGTTGATCGTCAGCCCCGGGTGATCAATTTAAAGGAGGCTTTGACCTGCTATATCGATTTCCGTAAGGAGGTGATAACCCGGCGTAGCCAGTTTGAACTCCAGAAAGCGAAAGATAGAGCCCATGTTCTTGAGGGCTTCAGGATTGCACTTGACCATCTGGAGCAGGTGATTAATACGATCAGGAAATCGGAAACGGCTGACTCGGCTCGAACCAATTTGATGAAGGCTTTTAGCCTGTCTCAAATTCAGGCGCAGGCGATTCTGGACATGCAACTGCGCCGTTTGGCTCATCTGGAACAACAGAAAATAATAGATGAATATAATGAAGTGGTCAAGACCATTGCTTACCTGGAAGACCTTTTAGCCAATCCCAAGAAGATACTCTTTCTTGTCCAGCAGGATGCCGATGAACTCAAGTCCAAGTATGGCGATCGCAGGCGTAGTTTTATTAAAAAGGACGAAGTCGAGGAATTTCAGGATGAGGATCTTATCGCCCATCAAGACGTAGTGGTAACGCTAAGTGAACAGGGATATATAAAGAGGATACCGGCTGCAACCTACCAGAAGCAACACCGATATGGTCGGGGCATAATGGGGATGGTAACGCGGGATACAGATATGGTGAGACATCTTTTAGTGGTCGATACCCATGATAGTCTGCTCCTATTTACCAATCGCGGTAAGGTTTATCAGCTTAAGTGTTATGATATCCCTCAGGACCTGACCCGAACTACTAAAGGGACAGCTCTAGCTAATCTTCTGCCTATCGATCCGAAGGAACAAATAACTGCCCTGGTAATGAAAAGAGACGCTGCACCTGGACTATTTATGGTAATGGTCACTTCGAGAGGCATAGTAAAGAAGTCCAGCCTGGACAAATTTGCTACAGTCCGAAGCACTGGTCTTATTGCCATGAAGCTTATAGGTAATGAGGAGTTGGTAGCATCATCCATGGTAAGTGAGAAGGATAAAGTTATCATAGTAACTCAAGATGGGCAGGCTATTAAATTCGCCATAAAAGATTTACGAACAGCATCCCGGACCAGCGGTGGCGTACGTGGTATTAGACTTGGTCCCGGTGACAGGGTGGTGGGGATGAGTAAAATCTTTTCTGATGCCCGTCTTCTTACGGTTACCGAGAACGGCTTTGGCAAGCTCAGTCGTATAGAAAGCTATCCTACACAAGCACGGGGCGGAAAAGGATTAAGGGCTCATAAAATTACTGAAAAAACAGGTAACGTTATTGCAGCGAAACTCGTCCCTCCCTCACAACACCTTATTATTATTTCAGTAAAAGGTATTGTCATCCGCATTTCTGTCGATGAAGAAATACCGCTTCAGGGAAGAGCAACACAGGGTGTGCATTTAAATAGACTTGAAGAAGATGATAAGGTAGCCTCTATCGCCTATCTCGATACGGCGGATGAAGTGGAGGACGACAAAGCCACTAACACGTAGAGGCGTTTCCCCCGAGTACAAATGGAAAGGTTAATCCAGATCCTGCAGGACTTCGGCTTGACTTTTGTCCCCCTATTTGTAGCTATGGATGCCATTGGCATTTTGCCAATATTATTGCCATTGACAGTAGAAATGGGTAGTCGTGAGCGTGGGCATATAATACGGCTGGCAATAATAACAGCTTTGGGTCTGGGATTGGGTTTTGTGGTAATTGGCAAGGGCGTTTTTCTCTTTTTAGGTATTAAAGTAGCTGACTTTCTCGTTGCCGGCGGGCTTATCCTTTTCCTGTTAGCAGCTAAAGATTTGATCACGGGCAAGATGATGGATGCAAAGGATTTATTAGAAGCTGAGATGATCGGCGTGGTTCCTTTGGGCACTCCGCTGATAGTTGGGCCGGCAGTGCTTACCACTCTATTGATACTGATTGAACAGCATTCCATTGTCATAGTAGTAATTTCTTTTATTATTAATTTATTAATAGCATGGCTGCTTTTTACGCAGGCTCATCGTGTAGTAGGTTTTCTTGGGCAAGGTGGAGTCAGGGCCATATCAAAGATAGTTGCTCTGTTTCTGGGAGCCATTGCGATAAAGATGATACGTCAGGGTGTACTGGAAATTTTAGGATGAACTTTTGACCTTTTATACCATTTAATTTAGAATGGCCGCTAAAAATTTTTAACGGTGATTACTATCTATAAAGAAGTATTTCCTGTGATAGAAATCAAGATAGTTTAGCTGCTTTGATGATAGAGAAAAATGAATATAAAGTTTACATATTTTATAGTACTGGCTGTAGTGCTTTCATGTGCGATTAACTGCGAAACACAGGTACCGCCTATTAACAGGGAAGCGCATGTGAAGCTTATTGATGAAACTGATTTTTCATTATGGGTGCCAGAGTCTGTCAAAGTAAGCCCTGACAGTCGGAATATGGCTTATACGGTTCAGGTTGATGATAAGCAAGTTGTGGTTGTGAACGGAAAAGAAGAGAAACAATATGATAAGATAGCTGGATGGTCTCTTGTTTTCAGTCCTGATAGTCTCCGGGTAGCCTATCCGGTTCTAGATAATGATAAGCAGTTTATAGTAGTTGACGGGAAGGAGGGGGAACAATATGACGACATAGGGCTGGGCACTCCTATCTTCAGTCCGGACAGCCAGAAGC
This sequence comes from uncultured Dehalococcoidales bacterium, assembly GCA_964596125.1. Classification (GTDB taxonomy): domain Bacteria; phylum Chloroflexota; class Dehalococcoidia; order GIF9; family UBA5629; genus CAZQRP01. Next base: position 8,148 of record CAZQRP010000030.1, read on the forward strand.
TGGCATATGTGGCTCGATCGGGAGACATGTGGCTTACGGTAGTGAATGAGAAAGAAGGGAAACCATATGATAACATCATGGAAGGCACGCTTATGTTCAGTCCGGACAGCCAGAATATAGCGTATGTGGCGCTCTCCGGTGATATACGGTTTGTCGTGGTAAATGGAGAAGAGGTTGGGCAGCATGATGAAATCATGGAAGGAACTTTCACCTTCAGTCCGGACAGCCAGAAGCTGGCATATGTGGCCCGGTCCGGTGATAAGTGGTTTACGGTGGTAGATGGGAAAGAAGGCGAGCAGTATGATGAAATTGTGGGAAGCACGCTCATCTTCAGTCCGGACAGTCAGAGGCTGGCATATGTAGCCCGGTCCGGCGATAAGTGGTTTACAGTGGTAGATGGGAAAGAAGGTGAACACTATGATGAGATCAAAGTAGATACGCTTATCTTTAGTCCGGATAGCCAGCGGTTGGCCTATGTGGCGCAGGAGAAACAGGGTGAAAACTCAGACAATGGCGATGACTCGCTTGATGGTGGAGAGACTGTTGTAGTGGTAGATGGGAAGGAAGGGAAGCGTTACCATGACATAGCGGAGGGTACGCCTATTTTTAGCCCCGATAGCCAGAAAGTGGCATATATAGCAGTAGAGCAAAAGGGTAATCACTCACATGATGATGAGCATTCACATGAGGGTGACAAATTGGTTGTAGTCGTGAATGAAGAAGAGGGAAAGATGTATGATGATATCGGGCAATGCTACGGACTTGCGCAAAGCTCTCTTGTTTTCAGTCCTGACAGTCAACACCTGGCCTATACGGCAATGGCACGAAGGGGTGACCAATCACCCAGTGGTGATAAGTGGATTGTAGTTGCGGATGGAGAAGAGCACAAAAGCTATGATGGGATCGGAGAAGGCACTCTCGTCTTTAGTCCGGACAGCAGGCGCCTGGCATATGCGGCAAAAGCCGGCGATAGATGGGTCGTAGTATTGGAAAGGAAAGAAGCGAAGAAGTACGACGGCATCGGAGTAAATACACTTGTTTTCAGCCCTGATAGCCAACAAATGGCTTATGTGGCGCAGGCGGATGATAAGCTTTTTGTGGTTTTGGGCAGCGAACAGGGGGCTCCTTATGATGGCATTATTACCAAGTGGGGAGGGGAAATTATATTCGATTCTGATGATAGTCTTCACTATCTTGCTGTTGAAGATAATAGTATATACCTGGTGGAAGAGAAAATCAGCCCGAGACAGGAGAGTCCATAACCCGGGGATGTCACCTGGCACAGTGACTATACATTTATGCCAGGACGGAGTAAAAAATTCAGTTGTCAGAGCTTTATTCGGCAGTCTATTCCTGATCCTGGGGAAGCCGGGATTCGTTCACTGTATATAGTATCTCTGCTATCTGAGTTATCTCGTATCGCAGGTTTTAATAATCTCCAGGGAGCGGTTGCATGAAAATAGGAGTAATTTCTGATACGCATATGCGTTCACCTGATGAAATACCACTGGAGACAATAACAGCCCTATCAGGCGTGGATTTAATCGTCCATACCGGCGATTTTGTGGCATTGGAGGTACATGAAGGGCTGAGGCGGTTGGGTGAAGTGAAAGCGGTTCAAGGCAATATGGACTCCATAGAGATTAAGAGCATACTTCCCGAAAAGGAGTTGATTATTGTTAATGGAAAGAAGATAGGCGTCATACATGGTTCGGGGCCGCCACAGGGAATAGAGAGACGTATAAGGGACCAGTTTGAGGACGTTGATGTAATATTGTATGGACATACTCATGATGCTAAAAATGAGGTAATTGAAGGCGTGCTCTTTTTTAACCCGGGATCGGCGCGGCAGTCATACGGCATCCTAGTAATCAACGATGATGTGAAAGGAGAAATAATAAAGCTTTAACACCTGTGTGATTCGAGGGGACCTTCCCTCGACTTATTCTAATTATTCTCCAGACTATGGTTTTATTCCTCGGCAACAGGCTCGGCTTCGGCCTCCGGTTCTTCAGCTTCTTCCTCAACCTCTTCTTTAACTTCGGCTACCTCAGCCTCACGGCGGGTCTCAGTCACCTTTACTACCATTTGCTCCGCATCGCCGAGAAGGGTAACCTCATCACCTAACTGGATGTCTTTAACATAAATGGCCTGGTCAGGCTCCTCTAGTGTTGACAGGTCCACCTCTAGATTATGGGGCAAGGCGTCCGGTAGAGCTTCGACAGGCAAAGAATCAATGAGGTAAAGCAGGGAGATATTCTTTCTTTTCAGTACCGGCGCTTCTCCCGTGAATGCCAATGGCACATCGGCCTTAATTTTTTCAGTCATCTTGACTTGATAGAAATCTACATGAAGAAGTTCATCCGTAAGAGGGTGTTTTTGAACTGTACGAATTATTACATTTCTGGGCGTCTTTAAGCTTGCGATTTTGAGAGATATAAGGTCGGTTTTACCAGCCCGGGCCAGTGTCTGCTTAAGGTTTTTTGTATCGACCTGTAGTGGAGTAGAATCGACTCCATGGCCGTACAGGTTAGCCGGGGTGCTACCTTCACGGCGTAGAAACCTCACTTTTTTACCCAGTACTTCTCGTTTTGATACTTCAAGCTCAATGCGCTCCATCTTATTACCTCTATTGAAAATTCAAACGGTAAAGCTTAGCTGTTTTGGGCAGAGAAGTCAAATTTCATATATGGTACGGTGTAGCGGTTACATTTCATGATTAACATCGCTACGGACTCCTGTTCAAAATCTAGTCTGCCCTGTTAACTGCCCTCTTTTGCTCGACGGTCGTTATCTTTTGCTTTTGACGACAATCACTATGCCACCGTGTAAGCCCACAGGCATTGCAAGGTCCATTGTGGCAATCTGGAGTCTCTCTTTCTCTCCACATCTTTCGAAATTCTTTTTTAAGAAAGGTTGAAGTTACCCCAACGTCTATATGCTGCCAGGGCAACGATTCTTTCAGTGTCCGTTCTCGGTTGGCATAGAAAGCCGGATCAAGTCCATTCTCCTTGAATGCAGCAAGCCAGTTCTGATAGTTGAAGTACTCAGTCCAGGCATCGAATTTGCATCCTGCTTTCCACGCTTTGTGGATAACCTGGCTCAGGCGTCGGTCGCCTCGTGATAGAGCGGCTTCAAGCTGGCTTATTTTAGGATCCTGCCAGGAGAGCTGCGCTCCAACTCTATGCAGGCCTTGTTTGAGCAATTGCTGTTTAGTACATAGCCGTTCTTCTTTTTCCTGGGCTAACCACTGGCACGGGGTATGAGGTTTGGGAACAAAGGTTGATACGCTGACCCTGACCTTGGGTGGTCTGCTTCTTCTTTTTTTACCAAGACGGCAGATTTTAGCAACCAGCTCGATAATGCTGTTTATATCATTAACAGTTTCTGTGGGGAGACCGATCATAAAATAAAGCTTAAGGTTCATCCAACCTTTATCGAAAGCAACGGCAAAGGTATCAAGAATCACTTCTTCGGGGATACTTTTATTAATTACTCGCCTGAGCCTTTCGCTGCCGGCTTCAGGAGCGAAGGTAAGGGTGATTTTACGGCGAGTGGGCAAGGACTCCATTAAGCTAATTGACGATGTGTCGAGTCGTAGACTGGGTAGGGACAGAGTCAGGTTGTCCTGATAACACTTTTTAGATAGCTCGCTTATTAACGCTCCTATATTTTTGTAGTCTCCGGTGCTTAGCGAGACCAGCGATACTTCACTATAACCACAGTTTTTTATAAGTTCAGACACGCTGTCGATTACTTCTTTTTCAGGGAGTTCTCGGACCGGGCGGTATATTATTCCAGCCTGGCAGAAGCGGCATCCTCTGTAACAGCCACGTTGAATTTCAATGGCGCCGCGGTCGTGAACGACCTCAATATAAGGAACAACCGGCCTGGTGACCGGATATGGAAGTGCTGCTACTAATTGTCGCTTAATCTTTGGTTTGGCTTTGGCTGCTGTCGGGATGATACTGGCAACAGTTCCATCTTCGTGATAATCAACGTGATACAGGCTAGGAACATATATACCGGGAATGTTTAATGCTTTACGGAGTAATCGGGTCTTGTTCTCTTTATAACGGCGGAACTTTTCAAGCAGTTTCAATATAGTCTCTTCGGCTTCACCGATGACAAATAGGTCAATGAAATCGGCCATCGGCTCGGGATTAAGCACACAACTACCGCCAGCTATTATCAGAGGGTGTGAGTCCTTCCTCTGATGGCTGAATAACGGGATGCTAGCCAGGTCAAGCATATTCAACACGTTGGTGTAGGTAAGCTCATAACCCAGGGAAAAGCCTATAATGTCGAAATCGCTCAGCGGGTGTTTAGTCTCAAGGCTAAACAGAGGTACACGTTGCTGGCGCAGTAATGCCTCCATATCCACCCAGGGAGCAAACACCCTTTCGGCAAGCACATCTGGTTGCTCGTTGAATATTTTATACAGTATAGGAAGCGCCAGATTAGACATGCCGATTTCATAGGTATCAGGGAAAGCCAATGCAATTCGAATAGGAGTCGATTCCCAGTCTTTTACAATACTGTTCCACTCGCCGCCCGTGTAACGAGCCGGCCTGGAAACCTGGTATAGAATATTGTTAAGAGAAAGTGTCATTATTATCTCAGTTTGTCAATTATAGCTTTGGGTCTCTGTAGCTTTCAACTTCTACTATGCTCACTCCTGGCTGAAGCGATGCTCTTCCTGCGCGCCGGATTGTGAGAGAGGTATGCGATGGTGAAACAGGTTGATAAGCAGGTTAGGATGTAAGCTTGTTGAGATACTTCGTATCTTATATCATATTTGGTCAGGCATCCTGTGGTACAGGAAAGGATGCGGAGTTGAACAATCAGGACCAATCATAAGGGGTGAACATGCTTTATAGCTTTGATGGAAGAGAACCAAGGATAGGTTCAGAAACGTACGTGAGTGAAAGCGCTTTATTAATTGGAGATGTAAGGATAGGTGATAACTGTTACATTGGCCACGGAGCGATTTTACGGGGCGACTATGGGACTATTGAGATAGGAAATGGCAGTTCAGTTGAAGAAGGTGTCATTGTTCATGCCCCACCCGGCGGAACATGCTGGATCGGGGAAAGAGTTACCCTTGGTCATGGGGCTATAGTACACTCAGAATTTATTGGCGATTTTGCAGTGATTGGGATGGGGGCAGTCCATTGTTGCCGAGGGTTGTATAGTCAAAACAGAACAAAAGATACCTGGTTATGTAGTCGTAGGAGGGAATCCGGCAAAAGTGATTAGAAAGACATCACAAGGGGACTCCAACCACTGGGCCTGGGGCAAGCAAGTCTACATAGATCTTGCCAAAAAATATCTCCGGCTTGGAATGCAGAGAGTTGGCTGACCTGGAAAAAGTGCTTTTTAAGGCGGAAAACAGTATGGCAAAGCATGGCAAATAGCACAAAGAAAGTATCGAATATTGCTTTCCGGTCGTTCATGTGAACAATGTAGTGGTATATAGAACAGCCTGCAAAATTGACAAATGATACCTGGTATGCTTTAATTACAGTAGAAGCTATGTGAGGCCTCGCAAATAAGGCTTCGGGAGGTGTGTGGTGAAGCTTCAGGCGTTATTAGGAGTTTGGCAGATTGACAGTTGATGCCCTGTGTAGCAGCAGGGCAGTCGAACCTCGTACTTGACTCGATAAACAGAGAGGTTAATCTCGTTGATGAGATGTAATATGCAGCGATAACGCTGCAAATGAGTTGAGACGAGAAGAGGAGAACCAATCGGAAGGGGGTACTTATTGAAGTGCTCCCTTCTTTTTTATAAGCATATTTTTGCTTAACACAGTAAAAGGGGATAGTTAACTGCTCTTAACAGCTTCAGGACTACCGGCAGGGGCTTTAAGAAAATAAGTAGCTACCATCCCCATTATTATAAGCAGTGTACCGGCCAAAAACGCTATGTCATAGCTTTGACTCAGGTCAAAAATGTAGCCAGCTAAAAAGGGCCCGCTAATACCCCCCGCTGCCCAGGCGATCCCAAGAATACCAATAAGTATGCCTACTGACTTCGTGCCAAAAAGCTCGGGTACCATTGACATACGTATTGGAATAGTGGCACCGAGACCGAAGCCGAAGATTGATCCCAAAACGTAGAACATCCACAAACTGGATACCTGCATCAGTGAGAATAGTGCAAAAGCCTGGAGACCCAGGAGGAGAAACAAAGTATACCTGTTTCCGATTCGCGTGGTTAGGGGCTGGACCAGAAGTTTCCCGATAATATTACCAGCGCTCATAAAAGTAAAAATCCATGCTGCTGAAGTCGCCACTATCCCCAGGTCGGTAGCGTAAGCAACGACATGAACAGCCAGGAAATAGAACCCGGTACCTGTGACGAAACCGATAACCATAAGCATGAGGAAAGGTACTGTTACGGCTGCTTCGCTGGCTGACCATTCCCTTGTCTGGACCGGGGCCCCAACTTTATCCGTTGTGCTTTCCCTTATATTTCCGTCCTTTTGTTGAGACCCTGTTGCTTGTGGGGGATTCCTGCCAAGAATCACTATAGCCGGAAGAGCAACGATGAAAACAATGAATGCTATTACCGTGTAAGCAGGACGCCAACCGAGATTGCTTATGAAGTGTGCGACCAGGGGTGGTAGGATCATATGTCCTATATTAAGCCCACTGGTAACAAGCCCTATCGCCAGAACTCTCTTTTCAACAAACCACCTGGAAGCCGTAGCAATGAGAGGTGTCCAGCACGTGGACTGGGATATGCCTACCAGAATGCCGAAAAAAACATACAGATGCCAGAGAGAACTGGCCTGGGACATTAACACATTGCCTAAAATACCGAGAATCGCACCGGTGGCGATCACCATCCGTGCTCCATATTTATCTGTTAGTCTTCCCGTTACTATGCCCATTACGCCAGCTATTGCAGAGGCTGCCGACATAGCACCTGAGACGGGGGCCCGTGTCCAGCCAAATTCTCCAAGAATTGGTTTGAGGAAAACACCAAAAGAAAGCTCTGAACCGTAGAAACCGACCATTACCAGCGTCGATGTGCCTACTACCAGCCAGCCATAGGAGAAAAGCCCCTTTTTAAACGACGTTTTGTCTTTCACGTTAGCTTCGTCTTTCGATGGGTCTTCCTACAGATTTTCCACCTATATCATTGAAGGCGTAATTGCCCGCTATTATATAATCTGAGCGATATAGGTAGCAATTGTGGGACGTCTACCAGGACTACCTGGTAGTATCGTAAAGTACATTGTGAAGACACTGAGCCATAATAAGCAGCCGACCATATCGTTATAGTCCAATAGACCTGAGCTCCGTGGCCAGGTGTGGATGATTTTTAATCCGGGAGATCTTGCAGGTCTTGGCAAAGCCTTCTCTATAGTGTATAGTATTCACAGTGGTTTTAGTTCAGGTTATCGTAAACTTGGTAAAATTTCTTTTGTCCGTTCGGGCACAGGATGACCGCAACTCTAACCAACTAATGTTTTAGAGAGGAGGTCATCTGATGGGTTATCAAGATAAATCACTCCAGTGTTCCGATTGTGGGACGGCCTTCATTTTCAGCGCTGAAGAACAAGAGTTCTTCGCATCTAAGGGCTTTACAAATGAGCCTAAACGATGTCTCCCATGCCGCCAGTCGAGGAAGTCAGCACGTTATGGAGGTGGCGGCTACGGATACAGGCAGCGGCAAATGTACCCTGTAGTATGTGCCCAGTGTGGAAAAGAGACTGAAGTACCATTTGAACGACGCGAAGATAGGCCAGTGTATTGTAGTGAGTGTTACAATCAGGTAAGGATGAGTGGAGAACGCTGATCTGGCCTTAATTATCTATAGGTTGTGAGTATTTTACTTGTGTATGTAATGTGATCTCGTTCCAAGCGTTTCTGGACTATAATTCCCGAAGCTGCTGCCTAAGGCGAAGCTAGCGGTGAAAAAAACATAAAAATCGGTTAATAGAAAGCAGATTAACTTGGCTAGCCTCTTGACTTCTGTGTTAAAATGTAATTGACACGGGACGCCCTCCTGTGTGCGGCTCTGCTAGTAAGCCCCTCAAGCCCTAGCAGAGCCATTCTAGTTGATAAAACTATTTTCGCATATTACCTGGTCTCGGTAAATGACCCATTAGTACTATTTTTACTAGGATTAGAGTACTGGAGTTTACCACAACCCGTTTAGTCCAAAGTACTTTATGAAATTAATAATGAATACAAGCTTCCTATCCAGGCCCAGCCCAGTTGTTATCTGAGGTAGTTGACCTGCAAATGAATGAGAGTTGACTGTGCTTATCAGACGGCTATCTTAAAATGCCGGTTTTGCAGGAATGATAAAAAGCAGATATATCTATTAAGTTGTTTTAATCTATCAAACGGGCTGGTCGATACTGAAAATGACCGTATCTTGATTATTGCTTACCCCAGGTTTTAATGTATAATTGGAACGTAATAAACCGGGCAATAAGGGACTACGATGTACAATAAAATGCTTGTTCCGTTGGATGGTTCGGAACTGGCTGAGATGGTCTTTCCTTATGTAAAACAAATTGCTGTGAGAATGAGCATGAACATCGTATTACTTCATGTCTGTAGCCCTACTGAGAGTGAATCAACACCTATGCATCGAGCTTATGTCGACCGTATCGCCGAGGTTATAAAGCTGGAGGCACAGGAGCTTCAGGCGAAGTCGGGTATTCGTCCTTGGAATAAAGCAATAAAAGTGAAGGGTGAAGTTGTTGCGAGGCATTCAGCCGAGGAAATTCTACATTATGCTGAGGAGAATGACATTTCATTTATCGTTATGGCAACCCACGGGTACTCTGGAATCAGCCGGTGGGTGTATGGCAGCATTGCCGATAAGGTCCTGCATGGAGCCCTCAACCCGGTTTTTCTGGTAAGAACGCACTACTCTGATTCAGATTAAGCCCAATAATAATATAACAGTGGACAGGAGGTTATCATGTATGAAAAACTACTTATCCCGCTGGACGGTTCGGAGTTAGCTGAGATAGCGTTACCTTACGCCAAGGAGCTGGCCATAAAGCTCAAAGCGGAGGTTATCCTCCTTCAGGTAGTGGCGTTACCGTATCATGTATACGCCAGCGAGGCGATAGCGACCCAGATTCCCTATACCGAGAAAGAGATGGAGCCGCTGAAGACGAATGCTAAAGGCTACCTGGAAAGGATTGGCAGTCAATTTGCAGACAAGGGTATTAGTACGAGGTCCGAAGTAAGAGTAGGTAATGCAGCATATGAGGTTGTGGACTGCGCTGATAAGGAAGATATTGGCCTTATTGTCATGGCGACCCACGGACGCTCTGGTATCAAGCACTGGTTGCTTGGAAGCGTGGCTGAAAAGGTGGCGAAAGGATCAAGGCAGCCGGTGATAATCGTGAGAGCCAGGAATGGCCGTCCCGCTGTACGTGACAAGGATGTACTGAACGAGGTGCTTGTTGCTCTGGACGGCTCAGAGGAAGGTGAAGCTGTTGTTCCTTATGTCGAGGAGTTGGCCTCCAAACTCGGTTTAGAAGTCATACTCCTTCAGGTAGTAGCAACGGCTTACCACGTATATGCCGCAGGTGAAGGCCAGGCCGCCCAGATTCCCTATACCGAGAAAGAGATGGAGCCGCTGATGGTAAGTGCTAAAAGATACCTGGAAAAGGTAAGCAGTCAGCTCAAGGACAGAGGTATCACCACCAGGTCCGAAATAAAAGTTGGCGATGCTGCTGAGGAAATTATCCAGATAGCCGACGAAATACACGCTGATGTAGTAGCCATGTCGACTCACGGGCGGTCCGGTGTCAGTCGATGGATTTTTGGAAGTATCGCAGACAGAGTACTGCACAGGGGAAACACTCCTATCCTGCTGATCAGAACACCCGAACCAGGTACTTAAGCAGGTTCACGGACTTAGGGGGAAGTGAAAGTAGTGTGTCGCTCACCATTTTGTGATGCTTATAAAGACGATGCAATTGCTTGATATACCGGAGGTTCTCGATACAGGTTGCAACTTGAAAGTGAAGCGGTAACGCTTATTATAACCAATAGCACGGTCAATACTTCATTTCATATAGTGCATAGTTAGCCGGAGAATTAGATGGCAGCTTCGGGTGCTGGCAGTGGTTTAGAGACCTATAAAGCGTCTGTAGTACTAAAGGATGGCTCTACTTTGCACCTGCGGGCAATTCAGCAGCATGATGAGGAACGGTTGCTGGCTCTTTTTAATCGGCTCAGTTGTGCTACTGTTTACCTCAGGTTTCACCACGTTTTAATCCACCTGTCCAGAGAAGAAGCAAGGCGTTTCTGTACTGTCGATTATGATAACGCTTTTGCCATTGTAGCTACAATTGGAGAAGGCTCTGAGGAGAGAATCATCGCTGTGGGTCACTATTATCGGCTTCCCCGTAAAAATGCAGCGGAAGTGTCTTTCGTTGTCGAGGATGTGTACCAGGAAAAGGGCATCGGTACTCACCTGCTGGAACAGCTCGCCATTGTTGCCAGGGGAAGGGGCATCCGTGTTTTTGAAGCAGAGGTACTTGACGAAAATGAGGAAATGATAAAGGTACTTGAGAAAAGTGGTTTCCAGTTGGCCGAAGATCTGGAACATGGTGTTCGCCGTGTGATACTGGATATCCTTCCAGGCCCCGTAATAGAAGAGAAGCCTGCTGAGAGAGATAAAGTTGCTACCATAGCTTCATTAAGCGCTTTCCTCAAGCCTCATTCCATAGCTGTTGTCGGTGCGTCGACAAAGCAGAGGACCATCGGCAATACCCTCTTCCATAACATACTGCGCCAGGAATTTAACGGTGTTGTTTATCCGGTGAACCCGAATGCTGAGATGGTTGCTTCGGTGAAGGCGTACCCGTCTGTGCTTGACATACCGGGGAAGGTAGACCTGGCAGTGGTTATTGTTCCTGCGGGAATAGTGCCACAGGTGGTGGAGCAGTGCGGGCGGAAAGGTGTCAGAGGTATTGTGATAATATCGGCCGGTTTCGGAGAAGTTGGTGCCGAAGGGGTCAAGAAACAGGAAAAGTTACTGGAAACGGCTAATACTTATGGGATGCGTCTGGTGGGTCCCAACTGCATGGGCGTCATCAATACTGACTCCCAGGTCAATATGAATGCTACCTTCTCCACGGTTTTTCCTCCCACTGGCAACATCGCTTTTGGCACTCAGAGTGGCGCTCTGGGGCTTGCTATACTGGAATATGCTAAAAACCTTAATGTCGGCCTGTCCACTTTTGTCAGTCTGGGCAACAGGGCTGATGTGTCCAGCAACGACCTGCTTCAGTACTGGGAGAAGGACCCGGCTACCGGTGTGATTCTCCTGTATCTCGAGTCGTTCGGTAATCCCAGGAATTTTGCCCGCATCGCTCGGGACGTAAGCGGTACCAAGCCGGTGGTAGTGGTAAAGAGCGGCCGTACCGCTGCGGGATCGCGGGCAGCCGCGTCTCATACAGGGGCATTGGCCATTGCCGAGATGGTATCTGAAGCACTGTTTACACAGGCTGGAATAATACGGGTGAATACGCTTGAGGAACTGTTTGATATAGCCAATATGCTGTCCCACCAGCCGATACCGTCGGGAAGAAGAGTGGCTATTCTGACCAATGGTGGTGGTCCGGGGATTATGACTGCAGATGCCTGTGCCTCCAGGGGGCTTGAGTTACCGGTGCTTTCCAGTAAAACGCTTTCGGCACTGAAGAGCTTTCTGCCGTCCCGGGCCAGCTTTGCCAATCCTATTGACATGACAGCCGAAGCTACGGCTGAACAATACAGCCAGGCGCTACAACTGCTGGCGAAGGACGACAGCCTGGACATAGTGATAATTATATTTATTCCGCCTATAGTGACACAGCCTGAAGCCGTGGCCACTGTCATCCGTGAAATAGCGCCGGAGTTTCGAAAGAAAAACAAGACTTTGGCAGCTTGTTTTATGGGTTCGCGTGGCGCTGCCCTGGAGCTTGGTACTAAAGAAGAGGGCTATGTCCCCAGTTTCACCTTCCCAGAGGATATTGCTGCAGCGCTGGTCGGAATGTGCGAATATGGTGAGTGGCTGAAGAGGCCCAGAGGAACAATTCCGAGGCTGGAAAACGTGAATAAAAAGAAGGCTGAACAGATAGTTACAACAGCCCTGAAGCATAGCACAGTCCGTCCTTTATGGCTTGATGCCCCTTCAGTTGTCGAGCTTCTTACCTCCTATGGAATTAACGTGGTCAGAACGAAGACGGCTGGGAATATGAGTGATGCAATGAGGGCAGCAGGGGAAATCGGTTTTCCTGTTGCTTTGAAACTCCTCTCCACTACAATAGCTCACAAGACAGAGGTTGGCGGTGTTGTTCTGGACCTCCGTTCTCAGAAAGAAGTGGAGCAGGCTTTTACCCGGATAAGCCAGCACCTTGCCAGTATTGGAAGGAATGATGAGATGCAGGGCGTAACCATTCAGCAGATGATACCCGGAGGGGTGGAGGTGATAATCGGTGTGACCCAGGACCCGTCTTTTGGTCCATTAATTATGTTCGGCATGGGTGGGGTTCAGGCTGAGTTGTTCAGGGATGTGACCTTTCGCATACACCCGCTGACCGATGTGGATGCCCGTGAGATGGTGCGCTCAGTCAGGGCTTACCAGCTTCTGGAAGGCTGGCGAGGATCAACGCCCGCCGACATAATGGCTATTGAAGGACTGCTGTTGAGGGTCTCAACAATGGTGGAAGACCTGCCCCAGATAGCCGAACTGGACCTTAATCCGGTGAAAGTCCTGGAACAGAATAACGGGTATGTGGTGGTAGATGCCCGGATTACGCTCTTATGAATGCTTAGAGCACGATGTCATCGGCCTGTAGGTAACCGACCATCCCCCTGCACGTTCGGCCTGCAACTTCCCGGTAGCAGTTTTAACGTTGTAGCCGGGTTTTAGAAGTACCTCCATTCTTGCCCTTCTTCTGTGATAAAAGTTACAGATTTCTTCGGGCTACGAATATACAATAATACGATGTAATCGTATACGTAGTAAAGGCGTAGAGGGAGGTAAAAGAATGAATAAAAACGTAAAGACAGCTCTGATTATGGGGGGCGTAGTCGTTGTGCTGCTACTCGTTTTACCCCTGGCCCTGGGACAGACAACGGGATGGTGTGGTACCGGTAGCTGGGGCATGATGGGCCCAGGCATGATGGGTGGCTTCGGAGTGGGATGGTTTATACCGGTGTTCGGTATCCTTCTCCTGGCGCTGATTATCTGGTCTGTGGTAGCCCTGTTTCGTGGGACAGGTCAGTCCGAAAGTCCCGGTTCCAGCCTGGTGCTGCTCAAGGAGAGGTACGCGAGGGGAGAGATTGGCAGGGAAGAATACGAACAGAAGAAAAAAGACCTGGTTGAATAAACCGGGAACATAGCTTTAAGGAGCATTTTAATGAGAAAAATATATCTCGTGGTGATTTCTGTTGCAATTGTGCTGGCAATGGTACTGGCACTGGTTGCCTGTTCTACCAGTGAAGCACGGCCGCAGCAGGGGAAGAATTGGACACCAGGTCTGGATCGGCAGCCTGGCACATATGGCCCGGGTGGTGGAATGGGGCCGGGAATGATGGGCCCGGGAGGCTGGGGCCGTTATAATCCGGACGCGGAGCAACTCACCATTGACCAGACTGCAGAGGCAGTAGAGTTCTATATACAGGCATATGAACAGGACCTGACGCTTGTCGAAATCATGGAGTTCGGCCGTAACTTTTATGCTGAGATCGAAGAAGAAAGCACAGGCATTCATGCTATGGAGCTTCTCATCGATAAGTATACAGGACGGGTATATCCCGAGATGGGTCCCAATATGATGTGGAACACCAGGTATGGTATGCATGCATACTCTTCAGGGGGAGAATCAGCAGGCGAGATGCGAATAACGCCGGAAACGGCTGAGCGTCTTGCCCAGCAGTTTCTTGATGCCAACATGCCTGGAGTTACAGCAGGTGAGGCGGAGACTTTCTACGGGTACTATACGCTGCATACGTTGAGGTCCGGCCAGATAGAGGGAATGCTCAGCGTTAACGGCACGACAGGTGCTGTGTGGTACCATAGCTGGCATGGCCCGTTCATCGATATGAAGGAATTTGGGGATGAGGATGGGGACCATCATTAGGTAGCAGGGCCACCGCAGCGAAACCTGAGACCCGGGTGGAGGACTATCTGGCCCAACTTTATCCTGGTCTGCCCTGACAGAGGATGTGAATCATTTCCCGATAATCGGCTCCACCTGATAATCGATGCTTCCCAGACCCAGCTTGAATGCGTGGGCTATATAATCGATATCTTCCGGGCCCGTATTGTGCAACTTGGTCTCGACTCTCTGTAACAGCTTCAGGCCAAGAGAGTCCAGTGCCACGGGGTCCGTGCCGGCCAGCATATAACCCAGACTCGCCTTGCTTCCACCATGTCGTCGCTCGTTGGTATTCCTGTAGGTCTCGATAGCATCCACAATGTAAAAATTCGGCTTTACAATGCTGTTGATTCCAGCGATACCTTTGCCAAGGCTCTTTAACCTGATGTGCATCATGATCCGGTCACGGTTGTGCAGGAGTCCCAACTGGTTCTTGAGTGCCCCGGTCATGCGGCAAATTCCATGCGCCTTCAAAACGGGCAGTGAGATGATCCGGTCACAGTCAAATGCCAACCTGGAGACCTCTAGATGCATGCTGCCTGCTGTCACCCTGGTAAATCCCTGTCCGTGCAGGTTCTGCAGCTCGATTCCCCTCTCGTTACAGACTTCGCTTAAGGGGTGGTCTGCTATTACTTTCTGAGCGTTGCCGGCATCGACAGCGGGACCATCAGCAACCACGATCTGACATCCGCAACCGAACAAGAAGTCCAGGACTGAGGCAAGCACCTGTGGGTGAGTGGTAGTGGGGTACGTTTCACTGGAAACAATGTTGGGCTTAACGAAGACCTTCAATCCAGGAGTCCGGGTAAAATCAGCCCTGACCTTCTCCAGGACGTTGTTGACAAAGGAAATTCTATCCTCAGTCTCAGCAAGGTAGACTAACGACTGTTCCATGATTTTATCGATAGATATACAGCTTCGTTTAGGCATTCTTGTGTGCGACATCTGCCCACAGGTGACTCTTATAATAATAACATCTGCTGAAAGGTAGGGGCTACCATAGGGGTAGGACGGGATTATAAATATGCTGCCTGAGACATCAGACTATTTTTGAGGATTACCGCCCACGGGCGAGCGTACTCTATCCAAACTATCGGGACTCCGCATTGTTAGTTGACAGGCTCCTCATGTTGTGTTACTATCCTTCACAGTGAAGGTCGAAATGCATAATCAGGCCATAAACTATTTTTACTTTTATTTCTGGTATAGCAAGCTATGCGGGTCTGGGAGGGCATTGACCTAAAAACAGGAAACAGTAACAGAATATCCCGAGCAGTCAAAGGAACCCTCCGAGGCAGGAGGGTTTTTTTATTGGCACATTTTTAAAGGATTCGGGGAAATGGCAACAGACACCAGGAGAAGTGACGAGATTGCGAAGGCGTCCGGCAATGGCGGCGGGACGCCTGAACATCTTCTGACCAGCCTCGAGCGAAAGACAGCGGGTACCGTAGTAGATATCGGTGGAGTCAGGGTGGGAGATGAAGAGCTGGTGGTGATGGCCGGACCGTGCACTGTTGAGAGTGCCGAGCAGATACTGCGCATTGCCCGCGAAATTAAGATAGCCGGGGCCACGGTGCTGCGCGGCGGCGCATTTAAGCCCAGGACATCTCCCTACGATTTCCAGGGCCTGGGCAGGGTTGGACTTGAGTACCTGCAGGCTGCGTCCGGACAGACCGGCCTCAAGGTTATCACAGAGGTAATCAATCCGCATGACGTTGAGCTGGTAGCCAGGTACGCTCATTGCCTTCAGGTTGGTTCCCGAAATATGCAGAATTATCCCCTGCTGCGTGAAGTGGGGAGGTCAGCCAGGCCGGTGCTGCTCAAGCGCGGCCTGGCTGCTACCTATCGGGAGTTCCTGCTGGCGGCGGAATATATTATGGCAGAGGGCAACGAGCAGGTGATACTATGCGAGCGCGGTATACGGGGCCTATCCAACGAGCTGCGCTTCACCCTGGACCTGAACGCAGTGCCGTACCTTCAGGAAAGGACTCATCTCCCGGTGATAGTTGATCCCAGCCACGGTACCGGCAGTGCCAGTCTGGTGCCAGCCATGAGCAGGGCAGCGATAGCCTGTGGTGCCGATGGGATTATTGTGGAGACGCACTACTCGCCTGCGGACTCGGTGAGCGATGCCAACCAGACGATATCGACTTCTGAACTGACGCATCTCATTATAGAGCTTGCAGCAGTGGGTGGAGCAGTTGGGCGGAAAATCCTGTTGCCGTCGGTGAATTGATACCAGTCCTGGGAAGTCATTTGCTGCCAGTTACCTGTTTGACATGTCCCGGTGCCTGTCTCTCTTGTGGTAAAGGAATGCGGCTTTTCCTTAGCCGCCTCTAGCCCTGCTGATGATATCCCAGTAGGCGCCGCGAGCCCCTTCCTTGATGGTTCGGCACAGAGTTTCGTCGTCAGCGTAGTTATAGCTTCCCTCCTCCTCGGGCGAGGACAGCACCAGAAAGCGTGAGTCGCCGGCAACAAGTTCATTAATCAATGCCGAAACATCGCTGCCGAGCTGCGGAGATAAATAGAATACAGGATCGTATGACGTTTGGCCGGCCATCAGGGACTGTCCTGCCTTGACAGTGCCGTTGGCTATAGCCTGTGCCAGCGGTGTTTCATGATATACTCTGACACCGGCTGCTATACCGGCCAGGGGAATATTGAGCTGCTTGACCTTCTCTATGGTCGTTGTAACCGTCTCTTCTGTCTCGCCGGGACCGCCTATAAGCAGGTCAAATATGTAGTTGAGCCCCGCCTTTTTCAAAATCTGTACCAGTCGATGAATGTCGTCCGTGGAGAAACTCTTTTCGAGCCTGCGGAGCTGCTCATCGCAGAGGGAGTCGACACCGAAGTTTATACCGGCACAGCCGGCGCCCTTCATCAGTTCGGCCAGTTCGATATCGAAAGGTGCCGGTGAGCAGTAACAGTACCAATTCAGCTTATCCCCCAGACCGGCTTGGATTAAAGCGCTGCATACCTCTTTGGCATGTGCTATGGGCAGGTTAAACTCGCTGTCACATAGGTGGAACCATGATACATCCTGGGCAAGGAGGTCCCGAAACTCCAGTACCACCTGCATAGGCGGCCGCAGCCGAACAGTACGCCCCTTGGCAACAGGGTCAGCGCAGAATATGCATTTTTCAGCGCAGCCTCTCTTAGTCTCTATGCCAACCATTGCACCTTCCTGCTGGTACCGTTTGTTGTCTACAAGGCGGCGGCGGGATAGTGGCAGGTGTTGAAGGTCGACATCGGCCCGTGGATTACGGACAATGTCTCCGTTACGCCGGTAGACTAAATTCGGCAAATGAGAATAGTCGTTGCCGCCGGCAAGGCATGCGGCCAGGGCCTGTACCATTTCTTCGCTATCACCGGCAATACCGGCATCAGCCCGGGTCAATCGGAGAATCAGCTCGGGCATTATGGAGAAGCCGACACCGCCGAGGAGGACGAACGCCCGGGTCTGCTGCCTGACTTCGTCGATAACCTCACTGATCCAGGGTAGAAATGATTTTCTGGTGACATAGGAGCAATCATCCGTATTGCGTACCGTCAGTCCGATCGCGAGTGGTTCGCTTTCGTTCAGCTTTCTGGCCAGGGCTGCTTTCCAGTCCGTTTCAAAGGAAAGGTCCAGGACATGGACCGGCACCCCGGCAGTTACCAGGGCTTCACCGGTGTATTCCAGGCCTATGGGACTGACCGGTGGCCGGGCGGTATTGGTGTTGACCAGAAGGAAAGACCTTTTCATTACAGTCCTGTCATCTCACTTGAATGAAGTATATAGTGACTTCGGGTAGCTATGCCCTGGGCTATGGCTTAATGCTGGCTGCTCCGGCTTGCCCTGTCAATGGCGTGTCTCAGACCCTTTATGAAATCGCCGACCGGGGTGAGGCTATCATCGGATTCCATAAGCTGAATTATCCGGCTGCCCACAATAACCCCGTCTGCTATTCGTGCTACCTGTGTAGCCTGCTCGGGCGTAGATATACCGAACCCGACGCAAAGCGGCTGAGCAGCTATCTTCCTTACTCTGGTGACAAAGGTATCCAGTTCCAGGGGAAGACTATTTCTGGCGCCGGTAACGCCGGTTACCGAGACCAGGTATATAAACCCTCTGGACCTCTCGGCCACAAGTCTGATGCGTACTTCTGTGCTGGTCGGAGCCAGGAGATAAATGAGGTCGAGGTCTTGACGTTGGCTAATATCTTCCAGTTGTAAGCCCTCGTCCGGTGGCAGGTCGGGGATAATCAGGCCGTCGATTCCGGATGCGGTACAGGCCTTGCAGAATTTTTCCAGGCCGTAATGAAATACCGGGTTGAAGTAGGTCATGAACACCAGGGGTATATCGACTTTATGGCTCAAGTCCCTGGCTATCTCCAGGCAGAGTTCAGGTGTGACTCCATTCTCCAGGGCATGAAAGCTGGCGTTTTGTATAGTGACACCATCGGCCAGTGGATCGGAAAAAGGTATCCCCAGCTCAACGATATCGCAACCGCTACTGGCGAGAAGGGGGACCGCTTTCATGGTGGCCTCTATGCTTGGGTAACCCACGGTGATGTATGGTATAAGAGCTACGCGACCAGGCTGGTTGAACACAGAATGTATACGTGTCATTGCTGCAGCCCCAGTGCTTCAACCACGATGCCCATATCTTTATCTCCCCGCCCGGAAAGGTTGACGACTATGATTTGCTCTTTTTTTAACGTACCAGCCATCTTGGCTGCATAGGAGACAGCATGGGCCGGTTCCAGGGCGGGAGTAATGCCCTCGGTACGGCAGAGCAGTTGGAAGGCTTCAAGGGCCTCTTCGTCGTTTACTGCCACGTAAGCGGCGTGCCCGCTGTCCTTGAGATAGCTGTGCTCAGGGCCGACACCCGGGTAGTCCAGACCGGCAGAGATGCTGTGCGTTTCCCTGACCTGTCCGTCACCGTCCTGGAGAACGTAGGACTTTGCTCCATGCAGTACTCCTACCTGACCTGCAACGAGTGAGGCAGCATGTTCCCCCGTCTCCAGTCCCCTCCCGGCCGCCTCCACGCCGATAAGCCGGACGTTTGTGTCATCGAGGAAGGGATAGAATATGCCCATGGCGTTACTGCCGCCGCCGACGCAGGCGATTATATAGTCGGGCAGGCGGTCACATTTTTCCAGAATCTGCTCTCTGGTTTCCCTGCCGATTACCGACTGAAAATCACGTACAATCACAGGGTAGGGATAGGGACCTACCACCGAGCCTATCAGGTAATAACTGCTGCTGACATTGGTTACCCAGTCTCTTATCGCCTCGTTGATAGCATCTTTAAGCGTTTGGCTGCCACTGGAAACAGGTCTTACCTCGGCGCCCATTAGTCTCATGCGCAAGACATTGTGTGACTGGCGGCGTACATCCTCCTCGCCCATGTAGACGATACATTCCAGCCCGAGCATGGCACAGACAGCGGCAGTAGCCACACCATGCTGCCCGGCTCCTGTCTCGGCAAGGATTCTGTGTTTTCCCATTCTCTGTGCCAGAATACCCTGCCCCAGGGCATTGTTAATTTTATGGGCTCCGGTGTGAGCCAGGTCCTCTCTCTTTAGATAAATCTGAGCGCCGCCGCTGTGCCTGCTTAACGTTTCTGCCAGGTACAGCGGCGTTGGCCTTCCTGAATAGTCACGAGACAGTGATTCGAACCTGCTCCAGAAGGAAGCATCCGCTTTGACCTCTTCATAGGCTGCTTCCAACTGGTCCAGTGCCGGTACCAGTGTCTCGGGGACAAAACGTCCTCCGTAATGCCCGAAATATCCTTTACTGTCAGGCAGCAATGAATAACCTCCTTTGGCCGAAATCCGACACGTTTATCTTACCCGGACTGATGTGCATGGGTCTCAACTTTCTTTACCGTCTCTATAAAAGACGTGATTTTGGCAGCATCTTTTTTACCTTTCGTCTCTACACCGCTGGAGACATCAACTCCCCATGGATGAACTTTGCTGACCAACCGCATGACATTGGCCGGATTCAGCCCTCCGGCGATAATCACCGGGAACTTGGCCACTACCTCCCGTGCTAGTGTCCAGTCAAATGTTTGACCTGTCCCTCCGTAGGTATCTCCTCTTTTTGAATCGAGGAGGCAGACAAGTTTCTGGTAGAGCAACAGTTGGTACCCCATGGATATCTCTGTGGTGATATCGCTTGTCGCCCCGGTGGTTGACACATGTATGGCTTTGATAATTGGTCGCTCAATCTGTTTACAGTATTGCCAGGTTTCGTCCCCACTGAGCTGTACCCAGTCGAGTCGGCAGTGGTCCGCAATACGGTTCACCTCATCGGCTGTCGAATTGACGAAGACGCCGACCACGGACAGGCTGGGTCTTACACCACGGGCTGCTTCGGCGAGCTGAGACGCTTTTTCGACTGGTACCTGGCGCCTGCTGGGAGCGAAGACCAGCCCTATAAAGTCTGCTCCAGCCCTGGCTGCCGCCTCGATATGCCGTACCTCGGTAAGCCCGCAAATCTTGACCCTGGTCACAATAGCTCCTTAAGCCTGTCAGCAATATCAGGTGCTGTCATCAGGGCCTCACCGATGAGAACTGCGTCAATACCTAACTGCTGTAACTTTTCTATATCGCTGTGTTCTTTAATACCACTTTCGCTGACCACTATGCGGTCTGGCGGGATAAGCGGCCGAAGTCGCTCGGTAGTTGTTACATCCACGTTAAAGCTGGTGAGATCGCGGTTATTGATGCCGATAATTTTGGCCTCACTCCTCAGGGCGATTTCCACCTCGACCTCATTATGTACTTCGACCAGACAGGTCATGTTCAGCTCGTGGCTTATCACTAGAAGGTCATGCAGTATCTCCGGTGTTAAGATGGCCACGATAAGCAGCAGGCTGTCAGCACCGTAGGCGCGGGACTCGTAAATCTGGTAGGGATCAGTAAGGAAGTCCTTTCTAAGTAAGGGGGGTCTCTGTTCCCCCAGTGTATTTCTAATGTCACTCAGGTGGTCGAGGCTGCCCTGGAAGTACTTAGCTTCGGTGAGCACTGAGATAGCTGAGGCACCGTTATAAGCATACGTTTTAGCTATCTCCACCGGGCTAAAGTAAGGCCTGATAACGCCTCTGGATGGCGATGCTTTCTTGACCTCGGCAATAAGCTGAATCCCATCACCCCGCAGTGCTGATGCAAAGTCAAGCGGCGGTGGCTGCTCCAGTGCTATTTGTTTGAGCTCTGCCGTGGGGAGGCTGCCCTTTTTGTGTTTGAGTTCCTCCAGCTTATGTGACACTATCTCGTCTAGAATCATTACCCCTGGCTCACCTTCTGGCTAAACTCGACCAACTGGTCCAGTTTGGAAATGGCACGGCCGCTGTCTAATACCTCTTTAGCTAATTCTACTCCCTTTTGTAGTGTTTCTACCATGTCCCCGGCCAGCAGCGCAGCGGCTGCGTTCATTACTACTACATCTCGCTGTGGCCCCCGGCTGCCAGTAAAGATCCCGCGCAGCAGGTCGGCATTTTCTTGACTGGTACCTCCCTTCAAGCTGTCTGTGCTGGCTCTGGATATACCGAAGTCCTCGGGGCTGATTTCGTAGCTTTCCATACGATTGCCCTTGAGTTCACACACAAGGGTCTTCCCGGAAACGGTGATTTCATCCAGGCCGTCCTCCCCGTGTACTACCAGGGTATGAAGACAACCCAGGCCCTGAAGTACTAATGACATATCCTTTACCAGCGATTCATTGGCTACTCCCAGTACCTGTGCTTTAGCGCCGGCCGGATTGGTGAGCGGGCCGAGGATGTTAAAGACGGTGCGGATTCCGATTTCGCGCCGGGTAGCTGCGGCATATTTCATTGCCGGGTGGAAGGTCGGAGCGAACATAAAACCCATACCTGTTTCCTGGAGGCATTGCCGGACTTGCTCGGCATTGAGGTCGATCTTGACACCACAAGCCTCCAGCACGTCAGCGCTGCCGCACTGGCTGCTCATGGCACGGTTGCCATGCTTGGCTACCTTGAGCCCGGCTGCGGCGGCTACGAAGGCTGCAGCCGTGGATATGTTAAACGTACCAGAACCATCACCACCAGTCCCGACGACATCTACCACTGGCCCGTCGGCGTTCACGGGAATGGCTTTAGCACGCATGGTCCTGGCAAAGCCGATAATTTCATCTACCGTTTCTCCCTTGAGTCTCAACGCGGTGAGGAATGAGCCGAGTTGGGCTGGAGTGGCATCACCGCTCATGATTTCCTCCATGACAGCCGCCGCCAGTTCGCTGGAAAGCGACTGCCCCGATATCAATAAAGAAATAGCATCTTTAATCATGGTCTTTTCTTCCTCCAGTTAAAAAATTTCTTAACACGTCCTTACCTACCTGGGTCATGAATGACTCGGGATGGAATTGTACTCCCTCTACCGGGTACTGACGATGACGCAGTCCCATAATTGTGCCGTCCGCTGTCCAGGCAGTCACTTGAAGACAGTCTGGAAGTCCATCGCGTTGAACTACCAGTGAGTGGTAGCGAATGGCGGGAAAGGGATTCGGTAGCCCGGCAAATACTCCCCGACTGTCATGATATATGGGAGAGGACTTGCCATGCATAATCTCCCTGGCTTGCCCGAAGGATCCACCGTAGCTGTAACCGATACACTGATGCCCCAGGCAGACGCCCAGTACGGGTAACCTGGAGCCGAAATGCTGTATGACCTGATTGGAGATTCCAGCCCGCAGCGGAGTGGACGGACCGGGGGAAATGACTATTGTCTGTGGATTCATTAACTCAATTGCTTCAAGGGTAGTCTTATCGTTGCGTACTACCACCACTGTTTCGCCCAGCTCACTCAAGTACTGAAAGAGGTTATAGGTGAAGCTATCATAGTTATCGATCAATAACAGCATGGCTGACTCCGTTTATCCTGTCTATGCTTTCTGCCTGGTTAATGGCTTTAAGCTGCGCCAGCGCCTTATTCATGGTTTCCTCGTACTCGCGTTCCGGTACACTGTCGTAAACAATCCCACATCCTGATTGCACATAGACGATGCCTTTCTTTTTTACCATAGTCCTTATGGCTATGGCCATATCCATGTTGCCAGTGAATGAGAAGTAGCCCGCTGCTCCGGCATATGGTCCTCGTTTATCAGGTTCAAGTTCAGCAATTATTTCCATTGCCCTGATCTTCGGAGCGCCGGAAACAGTACCGGCAGGAAAGCAGGCCTTCAGTGCATCGAATGAGGTCAGACCATGCCGCAGCTTACCCTGAACGTGAGTGACCAGGTGCATTACATGAGAGTAACGCTCTACGTCCATTAATTCGCTCACTTCTACAGTGCCAGGCTCGCTCACGCGCCCGATGTCATTGCGCCCCAGGTCCACCAGCATAATATGCTCAGCGCGCTCCTTTTCATCATTGCGGAGCTCATTCTCAAGGGCGGCATCCTCTTCTGGATTTTTCCCTCTTGGTCTGGTGCCGGCAAGTGGACGAGTCATTACTGTACCGTCTTCCACTCTCACCAATATCTCAGGGGAGGCCCCGATAATGCAAAAGTCATTTAAATCGAGAAAGAACATATATGGAGACGGATTTATAGTGCGCAGCGCTCTATAGATTTCAAATGGATCGGCGTTGGTTGGTTGAGCCAGGCGCTGGGACAGCACAACCTGAATGGCTTCGCCAGATGTGATATATTGCTTTATCTTGTCTACACTAGCTTCAAATCCCTCTCTGGAAAAGTTTGAGGAAAGGGCGCTGTTTTTGGTGGAAGCGCCGGTCTTTGTATGCTGGTCCGGTGTGAGCGGTTGGCTCAACCTTTCCACGAGGTTATCGATCCTGTCCAACGCCTGCTGATAGGCTTTCTCTATGTCTCCGTCGAGATGAACATAGCTTAAGACCTTAATTTTGTGTGTAACGTGGTCAAAGACAAGCATGGTATCAATAAACATAAACAGTGATTCGGGCAAGCCCAGGGGATCACTGACCGGAGAAGGCAGCTCTTCGAAGCGGGTAATTACTTCGTAGCCAAGATAACCGACAGCGCCGCCACAAAATCTGGGGAGGTCACCGACCGGCACTACTTTATATTTATTGAGTTCTTCGGCAATGAGAGGGAGAGGATTGGTGTTGTCTTCACTGCTGATAGCTACTACCCGGTATGGTTCCACACCGATAAAGCTATAGCGTGCCAGTCTCTGCCCACCTTCGACACTTTCCAGGAGGAAAGCATAGCCGCCCCGGTTAACTTTTAGGAAGGCGGACACGGGTGTCTCTAAGTCGGCAACGATTTCACGGTAAACAGGTATGAGGTTGCCGTCCTCTCTGTGTTTTTCCACCTCTTCTATTGTGGGATAATACATGTAAACCTCCTGGCAAGATAACAATAAAAAACCTCCCGTCCATAGGGGCGAGAGGTTAACCTTCGCGGTACCACCCTAATTGACTGCCAGCTAAATCAGCAATCATCTTTGTCGAATACAGCCTCCTTCTCTGGAAGCGATACTCCGGGCTCTGGTAACGGTGCCCTCTCCGTCAAAGCCTACTCGGATTAATCACTTTCGGTTTGCAGCTCCCGAGTCCATTCAACCTCTGCGCCAGCACCGGCTCACACCTTTCCCGGCTCTCTGAGCATCGCTGGAGGTATACTAGTCTCGTTCCCAGCCTTTAACTATATTAACTTGTAATTGATTACAGTATAACTATCAACCATGTACCTGTCAAATCACTGTTGCCTGGTTATTATTCACGGTTGTTAAGAGCGGGGATTGACAAATAGTCCAAACATTAGTATTATATATGTGAATATACATATATATTTATAAATGGAGATATGGATGTTAGATCGAGATAAACTGGAACTGTACAAATTGAAGGCGGAGCTGTGTAAGACATTCTCAGATCCCAAGAGGCTGGTTATCATTAATGAGTTACGGACCGGTGAGAAGTCGGTAGGTGACCTGGCTCAGGCCCTTGGACTGGGCCAGGCTGTCGTATCCCGGGAACTGGCTATACTCCGTGACCGGGGAGTAGTGACACCCCGTCGCGAAGGGACGAGCGTATACTATAGTTTATCGGATCCTAAGATAGTGATGGCTTGCGATCTGATCCATGAGGTATTGATAAACCGGATGGAAAAAAATAGAGAACTCACCGAGAGGCTGATAACGTAATTATTGTGTATGTTCCTCGGGAATAGGAAGGAGTGTAATTTTATGAAAACACGGGCGGTGGAAGAACTAAAGAACAAATTCGGTGACCGGCTATCCTTGAACAGGATTGAGCGGAAGCTTTATGGTCATGATATTGCTGAAGTCCCCAGCCTTATTAAGCCAATTATCGGCAGTACGATACCCGATATCGTCGTGCAGCCTGAAAATGAGGAGGAATTGATAGGACTCGTCAAATGGGCTGCCGAACATAAGGTATCGCTGACGCCGCGAGGCAAGGCTACTACCGGCTATGGAGGTACGTTGCCCATTAAAAATGGTGTGGTAGTAGATTTTTATCGTATGAACCGGGTTGTCAGGGTCGACCAGGACGCTGGTACAGTCACGGTCGAGGCGGGGGTGGTCTGGGAAAAACTGGACAATGAGCTGAAGAAATACGGGCTGACGCTGAAGCTGTATCCCAGCAGCTATCCCGCTGCTACCGTCGGCGGCTGGTTAGCTCAAGGAGGTACCGGTATCGGTTCGTTTGAGTTCGGATGGTTCCGTGATAATGTAGTCAACGCCCGCGTGGTACTGCCTGGTGGCGAGACCAGGGAATTCAGCGGCTCGGATCTCGATTTGATATCCGGTGCTGAGGGCATTACCGGACTTATCAGCCAGGTAACGATACAGGTACAGCCACTGGAGGACCTGGAGGTGTTGGCCATCGGTTGTCCCCATGCCAACGAACTTCAACAGCTAATACGGTCCATTATTGACGAAAAGCTTCCTATCTGGTCATTGCTCTTTATTAATCCGCGTATGGCGGAGTTGAAGAACAAGGCTCCTTTACTGGAACATTTTGGGCACCCGGTCGAGGAACATGTACTCCTGCCTGCATCGTATATTATCACGCTTGCATTCCGTAAAAAGGACTATGCTGCTGTTATGGGCAAGTTACCCGATATCATGAAGTCCTGTCAGGCGGAACTACTCAGTGAAAATATTGCCGAGCATGAATGGAAAAACCGCTTCAGGCTGATGCTGGTTAAACGCCTGGGTCCCAGCCTCATACCTACTGAATTTGTTATGCCCCTCTCCAGTCTGGATAAGGTAATGTCGGAGGTTGAGCAAAAGGTAAACCAGCCCGTTGTAAAAGAGGGTGTTGTTATACGGGAGAGCTTGAATGGTCAGCCCGAGGTAGTGATTCTCGGTTTCATTCCCGGTGATCAGCGCAGGTTTGGCTATAACCTGGTTTTTCCCCTGGCGTTAACCGTTATTAAAATCGCCGAAAAGTATGGTGGCCGTCCTTATTCCACAGGTCTCTATTTCTCACATAAAGCGCCGCAGGTGTTAGGACAGGAAACAGTTACACGGTTGAAGGAATTTAAGAATAAGGTCGATCCCGGGTCCATTTTGAATCCCGGAAAGGTGATCGGCGGCGGAGTCCTCGGCATAGCTATGCTCTTTGCCAGAATCTTTGAACCGCTGCTCAGACCTTTTGGCAACTACGTCATTGCCCGGATAGGCGAGAGACCAACAAAGCCGGTACGTGATATTCCCGCCGATGTTGCCTGGTACGCCTACGGCTGTTCCCAGTGTGGTTATTGTATTGATGAATGCGATCAGTTCTACGGTCGGAAATGGGAGAGCCAGAGTCCGCGGGGCAAGTGGTACTGGTTGCGCGAGTACATGGAAGGCCGGGAGCAATGGAACCAGTTCATGGTGGATACCATCCTGGTATGTACTACCTGTGAACTGTGTAACCTGCGTTGTTCTGCCTCGCTACCAATCGAGCCATCATGGATGAAGCTGCGTGGCCAGCTCGTGGATGAACAGAAGAAAATGACATTTCCACCTTTTGAGATGATGGCTGCCTCCGTGCGTAAGGAGGGTGATATCTGGGCTGCGTACCGTAAAGACCGTTCTCTCTGGTTCCCGGATGACCTGAAAGAGAAACATGGCCCATCTCATAAAGCGAAAACAGCTTATTTTGCTGGATGTACTGCCAGCCATGTGGAGCAGGACATTGCGATGGCAACCGTCCGGCTACTTGATGCCGCGGGCGTGGATTTTACCACCCTGGGAGAGAAGGACAACTGTTGCGGAACACCCATGCTTGTCTGCGGCAAGTGGGATGTCTTCGAGGAGACAATGCGGCAAAACATCCAGACAATGAAGGATGCTGGCATAGATACAGTTGTTACCTCATGCCCTGCCTGCGACATGATGTGGCGGCAGTATTATCCGATATGGACGAAAAAGTTAGGAATAGAGTACGGTATCACTGCAAAACACTATAGTGAGATAGTCGCTGAAAAGATCAAAAATGGAGAGTTTGCCTTTCCCGATACCGGTCGGAAGAAGACGACTGTGACTCTGCATGACTCATGCCATATAGGTCGTGTCTCGAACGTGTATGATGCACCTCGCGATCTAATCAAGGCGATTCCAGGGGTGGAGTTGGTTGAAATGCAACATAATCGGGAATGGGCGCACTGCTGTGGCAGTGTTCTTACCCTTATCAAGGACCCGCCGGTAGCGGCTGATATAGGTAAGTTACGAATAGACGAGGCGATAGAATCGGGTGCCGAGAAGATACTGGCTTTGTGCCCATGCTGCCAGTTTCAGTTTCGGGTTACAACACAGAAGAAGAAGCTCGATATTCAGACCGTCGATCTGGCACGCTTTGCCGCCTCATTTCTTGGCTTTGAATTTCCCGATTCTAATCCGGAGGTACAGAAGCAGTGGGCGGTCTTCGAAGCTATGATAGCACTCATGAGCCCCCGGGGATTTGCAGACCTCATGGGCACCATGTGGCCTGAGCTTATCGATGCCATGCCCTTTGGCATGGGTGGTATGATGCGGCTGATGGGCAAGATTCCCGGAGCATTACAGCTTATGAAACCTATGTTCCCAGTCCTCTTCCCGATACTGCTGCCCATGATGATGCCCAAAGTCATGCCTACTATGCTGGATCGAGTGGGAGAGTCTATTCCGATGCCCGATTATATGCGTGAGCAGATGCCGGAGCTTATGCCCAAGGTCATGGATAATCTGATGCCGCACATGGTTGGTGATGTGGTACCGCTGGTGACACAACCGATGATTGATTACCTGAGGGGCAAAAACAAGGTATGAACTGCCCGGGACGTTACGCATTGACCATACCACAGGAACAAAAGAAGAAGTGAAAAACGTGCTTCGGAAGAGGTGGATAGGACTGGTACTGCTGATAGTAGGTATCTTCTTAATCGCTGTCGGTATAGGTTATCATATCGGTTTTCAGCAGGTTGCACCTCAAGCACAGCCTGCTGCGGGTTACGGGTGAGGATGATCACAGTCCGGCGGGTCCTGCCGGAAAAGAATGGTTTGTTTAGTCCGGGCCCGGTTGTAGGGTTCGGACCGTAGGAGGTAATGTCAATTATTTTGTGTAAATTGAATAAAGGGGTTCTCCTTCCAGGACTC
>CAZQRP010000031.1:0-31783 GCA_964596125.1 uncultured Dehalococcoidales bacterium
GTTTAGTAAAATGATAAGGAGGATAGTGTCCGCCATCAACTGAACCTATACACCCGCTTGCTTTCCATTTTTAAAATATGGTATACTTCCCATCGGCATTTTTTAATTCCGAGAGGTCTACATATATGCTGGCTGAGTATGGTTACGTCGGGATACTCCTTATTGTAGCTATCCTGTTCACTGTCATGATACCAATTATCCCTTTAATTTTAAGCTATTTTGGTATCGTCCCCAGAAAGAGCAATCCAGCCAAAACCTCCACCTATGAATGTGGTATGGAAACAATCGGCAAAACGTGGGTACAATTCAATTTCAGGTATTATTTCTTTGCCGTTATATTCGTGGCTCTCGATGTGCTGACCGTTTTCTTGTACCCCTGGGCAGTTAATCTCAAGGACTTAGGACTGTTCGGGCTTATCGCCATTTTTTCTTTCTTTTTTATAATTATGATCGGTTATGTCTATGCCTGGTATAAAGGAGCCCTGGAATGGAAATAGAAGGGCCAGGGATTGTCTCTTCTCGTGAAATCGATCTTGCCGAAGAAGCAAGAATTACTAAGTTAAAAGAAAGCGCAGAGCAGGCTATTATTCCTGACCCCGATAGCTGGCTTGATGAAGATATAAGACGGAGCATCGGCCTGACAACAGTGGATGCCGTACTGGATTGGGCGCGGTCGAGGTCAATATTTCCACTGATGTTCGGATTGGCCTGCTGTGCTTTTGAGATGATCGGTACCGCATGTTCGCGATTCGATATCTCGCGTTTTGGAATGGATATTTTTCGCTGGTCACCGCGTCAGGCTGACCTGATGATCGTTGCCGGAACGTTAACATGGAAGATGGCGCCGGCAGTGAAAATGATTTACGAACAGATGCCAGAGCCCAAATGGGTAATAGCTATGGGTGCCTGTGCAATTAGCGGCGGTACCTTCAGGGAGTCTTATAGCGTCGTTCCGGGTATCAATCGTATCATACCAGTCGATGTCTATGTTCCGGGATGCCCGCCACGGCCTGAGGGCTTGATATATGCTATTACCATGATACATAAAAAAATCGGCAAGGATAGCCTAAAAAGGTCCAGGTAATCCTCTAACAGCAGTTATATCTGGAGGTTACTAACAGAAGTGACTGTATGCTTAAATGGAGAAGAAGTAGCCAAGAAAATAGCTGATACATTTCCTGATTCCATCGCCTTTTCTGATAAAGCGACTGTTGTAGTTAACAACCAGTCCCTGTACCAGGTAGCCGAATTTTTAAAAAAAACTTCAGGATATGAATTTAACTATCTAGCCAACCTTACTGCTGTCGATTATATCGATTATTTTGAGATTGTCTACAACTTAGTTTCGCTCGATCATAATCACAGCCTGGTACTGAAAACAAGATGTTACGATCGTGATAAACCTGAAGTATCTTCAGTGGTCAACCTGTGGCGCACCGCTGATTATCAGGAACGCGAGGTCTATGACCTGATGGGAATCACCTTTACCGGTCATCCCAATTTAAAACGTTTATTCCTCTGGGAAGGATTTCCAGGACACCCACTGCGGAGGGACTATCTCTAACATGGTACTCAAGACCGAACCCTTTATCCTCAATATGGGTCCTCAACACCCGTCAACACACGGCGTATTCCGTATGAGAGTTACCCTTGACGGGGAAGTGATCGTTGATGTAGAACCCGTTATCGGTTATCTTCACCGCGGCATTGAAAAACTAGCTGAGGCAAGGACCTATACCCAGAACATTCCATTCACTGATAGAATCGATTACCTGACCTCGATGACTAATAACCTTGCCTATGTACTGGCTGTGGAGAAACTGGCAGGGATAAAGGTCCCCGAGCGAGCCGAATACCTGAGGATTATCATGGCCGAGATGATGCGGATCTCCAGTCATCTCATGGGTGTTGGCTTTTTCCTCAACGACCTGGGAGCAATGATGACTCCGGTCTTATATATGTGGCGGGAAAGGGAGAAGATCATGGACCTGTTTGAGATGGTCTGCGGTCAGAGGCTTACCTACAATTATATGCGCATCGGCGGCGTCAGCCAGGATGTACCTGAAGAATTTATACCGGCTTTGAAGAGATTTGTAGCGGAGATGCCGGGATTTATCGATGAATATGACCAGCTCCTGGCCCAGAATGAGATTCTACTGGCGCGGACTAAAGGTGTCGGCATTTTACCCAAAGACCTGGCAATCAATATCGGGGCGAGCGGTCCGGTACTGAGGGCCAGCGGTGTTAAATGGGATATTCGCAAGGCAGACCCTTATTCTATTTATGACAGATTCGACTTCGATATACCGGTATGCAATACGGGTGACTGCTATGACCGTTACTGGATAAAAATACAGGAGATGAGGCAAAGCGTCCGAATATTAGAGCAGGCGCTGGCACAGTTACCGGAAGGGGAAATCTGCGCTGACGTACCTAAATTAATACGACCGCCGGTAGGCGAGGTCTATTCACGTATCGAGGCGCCGAAAGGTGAGCTTGGCTTTTATCTGGTCAGCGATAATTCCATTGCCCCGTACCGCTTTCACATCCGCCCAACCGAATTAATTAACTTAACAGCATTACGTGACATGATTATCGGCTGGAAAGTAGCCGATTTAATAATTACCTTTGGTAGTATCGATGTCTGTTTAGGAGAGATTGACAGGTAATGACACTTCTTGAACAACTTCACCTGTGGTTATCCGGAATCTGGCCAGAGTGGGCAGCTTATCTCACGCCAGCGATAATCGGCATAGTAGGTGTTCTTGCATTTGTGTTGACCATAGTAATAGTTTTTATCTACCTGGAGCGTCGTCTACTGAGCCGATTTCAAATTCGTGTGGGGCCCAACAGGCTCGGACCCGAAGGGATATTCCAACCAATAGCGACCGCAGTCAAAGTCTTGTTAAAGGAGAACATCGTACCAGCTAAAGCCGATAAACTGGTTCACTGGCTGGCACCGATAGTCGTCTTTGTACCAATACTGCTCATCTTTGCCGTCGTACCTGTTCATAAAGGCGTTATATTCACCGATCTCAATGTTGGGATAGTTTACGTGGTTGCAATTAGCTCCATATCTACAGTTGGCATATACATGGCAGGCTGGGGCTCCAATAATAAATACGCCCTGATAGCAGCCATGCGAACAGTTGCCCAGATGGTTAGCTATGAGCTGCCGGTGGTATTATCCCTTCTCGGTGTGGTATTGATGGTTGGATCATTATCTATGAACCGGATCGTGGAGTCCCAGAGTATTCCTTTTATATTGCTTCAGCCGCTCGGTTTCATCATCTTTTTCCTAGGCGCGGTTGCCGAAATGAACAGGTGTCCATTTGACCTTCTTGAGGCTGATTCGGAAATTGTTGCCGGCTATCATACTGAATACTCAGGTATGAAATTTGCCATGTTTTATCTCGGCGAATACGGTCATGCCGTGGTCTATTCGGCAATCATCGCTACTCTTTTCCTCAGCGGCTGGCGGGGACCTTTATTACCGCCAATCATCTGGCTCCTGATTAAAATGGTAATAGTGTTTTTTGTTATCGTTTGGATGCGCAGCACACTACCACGGCTGCGTGTCGACCAGTTAATGTCTTTCGCCTGGAAAGGTCTATTTCCCATGGCGGTAATTAATCTGTTTATTATAGCTGCCGAGGTACTGTGGCTGCCGGGAAACATGCTGTGGATAATGATACTATGTAATTTTGCTTTCGCCGGTATTCTAATTTTATTATGGTCAAGACTATTCACTCTTGGAGGCGGCAGAGTTGAAGTTTGAAAGATATGGAATCGGTATAGCCAAGGGAATGGCCCTGACCTTCAAGCACCTTTTCCGTCCTCCCATCACGGTGCAGTATCCTGAAGAAAAACTGGTTATTTCACGGCGAATACGAGGCAATGAACTGGTCTGGTTTTCTGATAAATGCACCGGCTGTGCCACCTGTGCCAAGAGCTGCCCTCAGGGCAACATCGAGATCATTACCCATAAGGATGAATCAAACAATTATGTAGTCGACAAGTTCGAAGTCGACACGGGACGTTGTATGTTCTGCGGCTTGTGCGTCGAGGCCTGCCCGTATGAGGCAATAGCTATGGGGCTCAGTTATGAGCGAGCGCAGTATCGCCGGAGAGACCTAGTATTGAGCAAGGAAGAAGTCCACATATCTGATAACAGGCAGCCCAGTGGTTATGGACGGCCCAAGATTGAGATAACTCTACCCAAACAGACTTTACTTGTTGACTGGGATAAAGAGAGGGAGGAAGGTGGACAGAAATTGAGTTTCCTGCCACTAACCAAGAAAAGGGGGCGCGGTGTTTGATGTCGTTTTCTGGATATTAGCACTGGTCACTGTAGCGGCAGCGCTAGCTGTTGTTTTCCTGCGCGACGTATTTAGAGCTGCACTTGCTCTCGTGTTGCTTTTTATAACCATAGCCGGCATCTATATTACCCTTCACGCAGACTTCCTGGCTGTGGTCCAGATCCTGGTCTATGTCGGTGCTATATCGATTCTCATCATAGTCGGTATCATGCTTACCCGTGACGTTCAAAGCGGAAATCCTTCAGGTAAATTACGTATCCCTGCTTTAATAGTAGGTATTTTGCTTTTAGGCTCGCTGGTATTTGCTATCAGCAATACTGTATGGGGGATAAGTCCTCTCCCGCCTCAGGAGCCGACAACAGGGTTACTGGGCTCAAAACTATTTGACCGGGGCGGTTTTCTTTTGCCCGTGGAAATTACGGCAGTATTACTTCTAACAGCGATATTAGGCGCTATTGTGTTATTAAGGGAGAAATAATCATATGTCGGTTGGACTGGAGCATTATCTTGTTTTATCGGTAGTCCTTTTTACTATCGGCCTGTACGGAGTACTGGCTAAGCGCAACGCTGTCGTTATTCTGATGTGCATTGAAATAATGCTCAATGCCGTGAATATTACGCTGGTTGCGTTTTCTCGATATGTAACACCTGCACTCCTTACCGGACAGATTTTTGCTATATTTGTCATGGCGGTGGCTGCCGCAGAGGCTGCTGTAGGCATAGCCATAATAATTACTATCTATCGTAACCGTGAATCTGTAAACGTTGATAAATTCGATCTTACGAAATGGTAACGAGCAAGCAAATGTGGGTTAAAATAAAAAGTGCGACTAATTTGACAATAGCAGAGATGTGGAAAGAGTTCTTCGAGGGCGAGGGAATACCGACCCGGATACTGCCCGACCCGGAGAAATCCGACTCTAAAGAACTTCCCGGATACCAACTGTTAGTATCAAAGGAGAGAGTACATGTTATCGAGGAGGTTTTAAGAAAACTCTAATGCCATACCAGATTCCATGGCTCATCCTTCTTTTACCCATCCTCTCGCTTATTATAATTGCCTGTATTCTTAGACCTTTCTTTAATCACCGCCCCAAGCTCGGCGGTTATGTTACCATTGGCGCTATAGGTATCGCCTGTGCCCTTTCTTTCTGGGTTCTTGCAGAGGTCATTGGTACTCCGGGGCATAA
This sequence comes from uncultured Dehalococcoidales bacterium, assembly GCA_964596125.1. Taxonomy (GTDB): domain Bacteria; phylum Chloroflexota; class Dehalococcoidia; order GIF9; family UBA5629; genus CAZQRP01. The sequence continues at coordinate 5,510 of CAZQRP010000031.1, forward strand.
GCTGGAAATACCCAATATACCCTGGGTAATAATCGGTGATCTCACTATTAGTGTCGGATTGATCGTCGATTCTTTAACTGCGGTGATGTTAATCGTGGTTACTATAGTCAGCCTGATGGTCCAAATCTATTCTCAAGGCTATATGGATGGTGATCCCGGGTACCACCGCTACTTTGCTTTTATGTCCTTGTTCACTGCATGTATGCTGGGCCTGGTATTGTCTGATAACCTGGTCCTGATGTTCCTTTTCTGGGAAGGCGTTGGCCTAGGCTCCTATCTTCTCATCGGCTTCTGGTTCCACAGACCTTCCGCAGCCAATGCGGCAAAGAAGGCTTTTATAGTCACTCGCTTTGGTGACCTTGGTTTTCTCGCCGCTATCCTTTTGCTTTTTACCAATACAGGCACCTTTGATACAGAGATTTTGTATGGACTTGTTGAAAAAGGCACCCTGGCAGGCGCCACTCTAACCCTGGTAGCTCTTGGTATTTTTGCAGGAGCAATGGGCAAATCAGCCCAGTTCCCCCTCCACGTCTGGCTTCCCGACGCTATGGAAGGCCCAACACCTGTCAGCGCTTTAATCCATGCCGCTACTATGGTTGCTGCCGGTGTTTTCCTGGTAGCCCGCTTCTATCCTCTATTCGAAGGTTCCTATGAGGCGCTAACCACTGTCGCTGTAATCGGTGGTATCACTGCCATCTTCGCTGCCAGCATGGGTCTGGTAATGTACGATATCAAGCGTGTTCTGGCTTACTCTACTATCAGCCAGCTTGGTTATATGATGCTGGGCCTGGGCACAGGTGGTATTGCCATCGGCATTTTCCACCTCTTCAACCATGCTTTCTTTAAGGCCCTGCTGTTTCTGGGTGCCGGCAGTGTTAACCACAGCACCGGCACATTCGATATGCGGGAGATGGGTGGTCTGCGCAAGGCAATGCCGTGGACCTATGCCACATTCCTTATCGGCTCGTTAAGCCTAGCCGGTATATGGCCCCTTTCCGGATTCTGGAGCAAAGATGAAATCGTAGCAAATGCACAGAGCAATCCAATACTATTCTACCTGGCAATGATTACCGTTTTCATGACCGCCTTTTATATGTTCAGGGCCATCTTCATGACTTTTGGTGGTGAATACCGTGGTGGAGCGCCCTCCGAGCACGGCAGTCACGAATCTCATGGACCTCATGAATCAACTAAGGTGATGGTCATTCCATTGGTTATTCTCTCTGTCCTTTCCATATTCTCGGGGTGGTTCAACATCACTGGCGGCTTTGGTGAATTCATGGGACACGGTGAGGCTCATGGTGAAATATACAGTTTTGCCGGAAGTTTCTTCGGTGTCCTTAGCCACCCGATACCATTGATATCCCTGGTAATCGGTCTCCTGGGTATCTTTCTGGCTTACGCCATGTATGGCGCTAAATGGATTTCAGCCGAAGCCGTGGGCAGGATCTTCAAGCCGTTTCATATCCTGTTTTCTAGGAAATACTACTTCGACGAGCTTTATGAGAGGGTGATCGTAGTTAAGGTGCTGATCGATGGAATATTTGCAGCCCTTGGATTTTTTGATTCTCGCGTTGTCGACGGAGCAGTTAATGGTTTAGGCAATGGTACTTCAGTCGCCAGTAAGGCTTTGCGGCGGGCACAGACAGGTCAACTTCAAGTCTACGCCATGGCGATTGCACTGGGTGTTATAGCTATCTTAGTATGTGTCTATTTATTTAGTTGAGGTAAAGGTAATTGAACTCTTTATATCTATCAGCTATACTGGGCCTCCCGTTAATAGGTCTTATTATTATTGCATTCCTTCCTAAGGAGCAGGGGAAGGCAATCAAATATACGGCACTTGTTTTCACTCTTGCTTCTTTTATCCTCTCAATTGTTGTCTTCTGTCTTTTTGATCGTTCTGCCGGTGCTATCGGGCATATGCAGTTTGAAGACAAGCTATCCTGGATTCCAGCTATCAATGCCAACTACCACCTCGGTGTCGATGGTCTCAGCCTGCCCCTGGTAATGCTGATGACATTCCTCGGCTTTCTAACCGTACTGGTGTCATGGAAAGTCGAATTAAGGCCTCGGGAGTACTTTATCTGGTTACTACTCCTGGAAACAAGCATCCTGGGAGTCTTCTGCGCACTGGACCTCATCCTGTTCTTCCTATTCTGGGAATTAGAGCTTATACCAATGTACTTCCTCATCTCCATCTGGGGTAGTGGCAGAAAAGAGTATTCATCCATAAAGTACGTTATCTATACACTTATCGGCAGCGCTATGATGCTGGCCGGCATTTTAAGTGTTTACTTTACCACCGGCAGCCTGAATATGATGGAACTGGCAGGCAGCCTGTCCCTTGTTAAGCCTGTTATACCATTTACCGCTATGTTCTTCCTGCTCTTTATCGGTTTTGCCATTAAGCTGCCGATGTTTCCACTACACACCTGGCTACCTGACGCACACACAGATGCTCCCACGGCAGTAAGTGTGATTCTGGCTGGGGCCCTTCTTAAAATGGGCGGCTACGGAATGATACGTCTCTGTGTCAGCATCCTGCCTGAAATGGCTTTACGCTTTGCTCCATTGCTGACAGCGCTCGCTGCGGTAGGTATAGTATACGGAGCAGCAGTTACCTTAAGGCAGACAGATTTAAAGCGCCTGATCGCTTACAGCAGCGTCAGTCACATGGGATATGTGCTCCTTGGTATTTTTGCCTTAAGTGAGATAAGCCTGACGGGCGCTACATTACAGATGTTCAGCCACGGTATCATTACAGGACTCCTTTTCGCCATGGTAGGGCTGGTCTATGATAAGACTCATGACCGTAACCTTAAAACACTGGGCGGACTTGCCCGGCAAATGCCGGTTATTGTGGTTGTTTTCAGCATTGCAGGTCTGGCATCCTTAGGTCTACCCGGTACAAGCGGCTTCGCTGCTGAATTCATTACTTTTACCGGGGCTTTCTCCAGCACGGCTGTTGCAGGGATCCAGATATATACCCTTTTAGGGGTCTTTGGAATTGTGTTAACAGCCGGCTATATTCTGTGGATGCTACAGAGGACATTTTACGGCCCGCCTCAAGAGAAATTTAACGGCGTGCCCGATGCCGACAACGTTGAAAAGGTCTGTATATTTTCCTTTGTCGGCGCCATTCTGCTGGTTGGCATATATCCGGCTATCCTTACCGATGTTATTAAACTCGGTATCGAACCAATAATGAAACTGGTTGGTTTGTAATATAGATAGATTGTAACTATTAAATATCGGCAGTAATAAAGGCAACATTTTATGATAATTGACGAACTTCACTTAATAGCACCAGAACTCAGCCTTCTGGTATTCGCCCTGCTGGTGATCCTGCTTGATTTGTTTATTAAACAGAAGAAGGCCCTGGCAGGCATCAGCATTGTTGGTTTACTAGTTTCCGCGGGCTTTGCCCTGGCGATGTGGGGAACAGAGACAGTTGATATCTTCTACGCCATGCTGGCAGTCGACCAGTTTGCCATTTTCTTCAAATTGCTGCTTATTGTGGCAGCCGGTCTGGTAATACTGGCATCTCAGGACTATGTGAGCAAATTTGAGAGATTTCAAGGTGAATACTATGCTCTGGTACTTATCTCAGCTCTCGGTATGATGCTGCTGACGGCAGCAACCAACCTGATTGCCATCTTCGTTGCTTTGGAACTCAGCGGCATTTCTCTGTACATACTGACAAGCTTTTTGAAAGACCAGAAATCAACCGAATCCGGATTAAAATACCTGCTTCTAGGTGCCGTTGCTTCGGCAACGCTTCTATACGGAATGGCCCTTGTCTTTGGGATCACCGGGAAAGTCTGTTTAGTGTGCATCGATGATGTCATCGGTTCCATGCCCATTACCAGCCTGTTAAGTTATCCGGCTTTACTCCTGGGTATCGTTTTACTGGTCGGGGGCTTTGGTTTCAAAATTGCCAGCTTCCCATTCCAGATGTGGGTACCGGATGTTTACGAAGGCGCACCAACACCCATTACTGCCTACCTTTCAGTCGCCAGTAAGGCTGCCGGTTTCGCAGTTATCACACGCATATTCTTTGTTGCCTTTGGTACTCCTGACTGGCTCAGTATGAACTGGGGGATTATAATTGCCATTTTAAGCGCCATTACCATGACCGTGGGCAATGTGGTGGCTATCGTACAGAGCAATATAAAGCGCATGCTTGGTTACTCCAGCATAGCGCAAGCCGGCTATCTTATGGTAGGACTGGCAACCGTAGGAATGGCAGCAACCTCCGATGCTATTGGGCGTAGTGGTTTGCTTTTCTTCCTGATGAGCTATACCGTGACCAACCTCGGAGCCTTCATCGCTATCATTGCCATTACCAATAAGACCAAAAGCGATATGATTGACGATTTCACGGGCATGATAAAACGCGCCCCCATCTTAGCCCTGGCCCTGAGCTTCTGCCTGATCTCTTTGATCGGTCTGCCACCGACAGGAGGGCTAATCGCCAAGATTTATATCTTCAATGGAGCGGTGCAACACGGGCTATTATGGCTGGTAATCGTAGCCGTAATAAACAGTTGTATATCAGCCTACTACTATTTAAGAGTCGTGAAGATGATGTGGCTGGGAACACCAGCCTCCCAGGAAAATGTACCATCGTCATGGGCTCTACGTATCGCTCTGGTCCTCAGTTGCTTGAGTGTATTTCTTCTGGGTGTTGTTCCCGGTAGTTTTGTCAGCATAGCTGAAGCCGCCGTTAAGATTTTCACTTCTTAAAAGTCTTCACTACTACTTTTCACTCTACATATAATGGCATCCGAAGTCATTAAACGGTCTCCTCGAAGCTTTTATATGCAACAATTAAAGCCAGTCCAATTCAATAGAGGATTTCTCCTTGACACTCTACGTCAAGCGATGATAGACTCCTTTTGCCTGTGAAACAAGTAGGTATCTTATACCATCCAAAACATGAAAAAGCCATAGCCTTCAGCCATGAAGTCGACAGGTTTCTGCACACCAAAAATATTTTGTCATGGCTATGCTCCGCCTGGGAACCTGAAAAAGCAAGGCCTCAGATACCTGGCTCAGATTTAATCTTGAGTATCGGCGGCGATGGTACTATCCTTCGGACAGTCCGAGCTGTTATTCCAGAGCCGGTGCCGATTCTCGGAATAAATTTAGGTAGCCTGGGATTCATGACCGAACTAAAGAGTGACGATGCTATCAACAAGCTGACTACCTTACTGAATGGTAAAGGATGGATTGAAAAAAGGGCTACGCTTGAAGTTACGCTGTTATCTCAGGGCAAGACTATTTATGCTCTCAATGACGCCTTTGTAGGCCGTAGAAACTCGGCACGGCTGATTACTATCGATTGTAAAATAGATGGTCAGAACCTTACTACCTATCGAGCTGACGGCGTATTAATAGCTACTGCTAGTGGCAGTACCGGCTATTCATTAGCGGCTGGTGGGCCAATACTTCAGCCGCAAGCCAGAGAAATGATACTCGAGCCTGTATGCTCCCACTTTACCTTTAACAAAGCCCTGGTACTGCCGCCGAAAACTGTAATCGAGTTAAAGGTTACCACCAGTCACGAAGCCATGGTCAGTATAGATGGACAGGTAGAATCACCACTGGTAAGTGGAGACCAGGTCAAAGTATCAATCAGTCCCCACACAGCTCTTTTTTTAAGAGTTCAACCCAAAAGCTATTTCTATAAATCATTAGAATCGAGACTGAAAGGGAAGATAGCGTGAACGTAGAAAAAGCCAAGATAACCGATGTTCAGCCTATCTATGAGCTGGTTAATAGCTTCGCTGAGAGAGGCGAGATGCTTCCTCGAGCTTTAAGCGACATATATGAGAACATACGTGACTATTTTGTAATCAGGGACAGTAATAATTATGTCCTGGCCTGTGTTGCTCTCCATATCAGTTGGGCCGACCTGGCCGAGATTCGCTCGCTGGCGGTGAGTGAATACAACCAGAGCCAGGGATTCGGCTCACTGCTCGTTAAAGCCTGCCTTGATGAGGCTAAGGTATTGGGGATACCTACAGTCTTTTGTTTAACCTACAAACCGGTTTTTTTTGAGAAATACAACTTTCTACAGGTTGACAAAATGGACTTGCCACGCAAGATATGGTCTGAGTGTTATCACTGCCCAAAATTCCCGGATTGTGACGAAATAGCTCTCGTCTATAGATTTCCGTCAGGCGAAAGTTAGGAGGCAAAATTGTTAGAACGAACTGTATCGACTGAGCAAATTTACATGGGTCGGGCGGTAAATTTGCGTGTTGACACCGTAGAAAAGGAAAACGGTACAAAAACAACACGAGAAATAGTTGAACACAGCAATTGTGTAGCAGTAGTAGTGCTTGATAATGACAATAAGACTATTCTGGTCCGCCAGTTTCGCAAACCTGTAGACAAAAGCTTGCTGGAAATACCGGCTGGCGGTATCGACCCTGATGAACAACCAATCGACAGTGTACGCCGGGAATTACAGGAGGAGATAGGTCTTCTGCCTAACAAAATAGATAAGCTCGGTGGATTTTACTCGGCTCCTGGCTATTCCACAGAGTACCTGCACCTTTATCTGGCTTCAGACCTCGAACCCAGCCGCCTTGAGGCTGAAGATACGGAGAGCATCGAGGTGGTTAAAGTACCTCTATCGGAAATACCCAATCTTATAGCTTCAGGGGAAATCCTTGATGCTAAAAGCATAGCTGGATTACTTACAGTTATTACCCTGGGGCTGAAGGGGAGTTAGCGGTCCTGCTACACTTTAACCTGATACTCGGCCTTTCCCTGCTCATACAGGTCATTGCCATATGTATCATCAATGACAATAGCCGGGAAATCTTCTACTTGCAGCCGACGGATCGCCTCTGCTCCTAAGTCCTCATAAGCTATTATCTCCGATTTCTTGATACTCTTGGAAATCAAGGCTCCGGCACCGCCTATGGCAGCAAAATACACTGCTTTGTACTTCTTTATAGCATCCTTCACTACCTGCGACCGGTTGCCTTTACCGATCATACCTTTCAGCCCGGCAGCGAGCAGGGGAAGGGTATAGCTATCCATTCGTCCACTGGTTGTGGGACCGGCCGAGCCGATAGCATAGCCCGGTCTGGCCGGTGCAGGTCCCATATAGTAGACCACCTGGTTATGGATATCGAAAGGAAGTTTTTCTCCTTTGTCTATAGCCTCAACTAACCGTTTGTGTGCAGCATCACGGGCAGTGTAGATAACACCGGTAATGAAAACCTGATCGCCGGCCTTCAGATTATTAATCGTCTCATCATCCAGCGGGGATTTGATATTCAACGTTTTCAAGGCTGTTCCTCCTCTATAGCAGATTGTCCAGTGTTTTTCACAGTGAATTCGGGAACGGAAATTTTGGGCTTTGTTTCCACAGGCAGTGGAGCTACCGGAGAAGGCTGCTTCTTTTTCCCGAGTTTAATGGTTTTAGCAACCATCCATCTCCTGAGAAACTGGATAGCAAGAGCAGGGTCTAGTCCCTTGGGACAAGCTTCGGAGCAAGCACCAGCAAAGTGACAATGCCATATACCATGTTCCATATCTACTAAGGGGAATCTCTCCTCTTCTCCACTATCCCGACTGTCAGCACAGTAACGATAGCACTGAGCCAGAGCTTGTGGCCCAAGGTAAAGCTTGTCGCTGGCTGAAGTTGGGCAGGCAGAAATACATATACCGCACTTTATGCAGTAGGTAAACTGTAAAAAGGCTTCTAACTCTTTTGGCGACTGGACGAATTCAGCGGTCGGTCTTTCCATTTCCCCGATATCAGCCCGGATAATATAAGGCTTTAATAATTTATGGTTATCGAAAAGAGGTCTTAATTCAGGTACCAAATCTTTAATAACAGACAGGTTAGGCAGGGATTTAATACGTAAGACATTGGAGTGAAATTCCTCAATTTGTGTGTGACAGGCAAGGTGGGGATAATCATTGACGAGCATGCCACAAGAGCCACAGATACCCATTCGGCATGAGGTGCGAAAAGCAAGGCTGCTGTCCAGATTCTCTTTTATGTATAAAAGACCATCCAGCACTGTCATCCCTCTTTCAGATGGGACAATAAATTCCTCAAAATGGGGAGGAATATCCCGTTCAGGATCATACCTCTGGACTCTAAATTTTATCTGCTTCCTTCCGTCTTCCGTCATACTACATCCTTACGCTGATAACAGTGCTAATGGCACGAACGTGCCCAGAATGAGGAAAATTATACCCAACATTATGATAATCCCGGTAATAATACGTTCACTTCTGGGTGAGGGAGTTAGCTCCAGTATGATGCCGCGTAGTCCATTAAGAGCATGATAGAGAGCAAAAACCAAGAGGGCTATATAAATACCTGTCCAGAGACCCTGTCGAGCCCGCTCTATCATCGATTCCCACGAGGTAGACTCAGTGATATGGATCCCGAAGAAACCGAGGACGGCATCAAGGTGCATTAGTACCATATGTATGCCTAAAAAGATAACTATAAGTGCACCGCTAATCAGTTGTAATAATTGCAAGTAGGTATTACGCATCACCATCCACCTGCAATAAAGTCGTAAAAAAAGACTAACGAGAATACTATAATCACTACCATAAGTACAATTGTCCAGGGACGCTTTTTACGAATGGAGTCTTTGTATGGATACACCGGCGGGGTCGGCCGACCCAGTGTGAATCCTAATTCCTGCAAAATAAGGCGCAGACCATTTATCGCATGGTAGACAAATGCGACACATACCAGGTATTCACCGACTTTAAACCAGGGATTTGAAAGAAATGCTACCGTTGCTTCCCATACATCCTGACCTTGAATACGGAAAATAGTTGTCGCCGTTAGATGAAACAACAGGAATAACAGGATGCCCAGGCCGGTAACTCTATGGAGCAGGTAGAGATAACGTTCCAGCGTATATTTACCTGCCCAGACCCACCCGCGCGGTCCAAGGTAGTTTTGTCGAGGTTGTATTTGTACCACTACAAATCCCCTAGTACTTCCTTTCTACAGGCTGCCACATAGTTACAGCCACCGGAATATACTCAAGCCTTGGCCCGGCAGGTGTATGATATGCCAGGGTATGCTTAAGCCAGCCGGCATCATCCCGCTGAGTGAAGTCACGGCGGGAATGAGCTCCGCGAGACTCGGTACGGGCCAGAGCTCCGGCAACAACTACTTCAGCCAAATCAAGGAGATTTTCGATTTCCAGGGCGCTTAACAGATCGGTATTATATACGTGTCCCCTGTCTTTAACCTGGACATCTGGCAGACACTGCTTAAGCTCTCTAATTTTGTTCAGAGCCTCTTCAAGTTCCGAGCCGATTCGGTAGACACCAACGTGATTGTCCATTGTTTTTTGTAGCTCTTTACGTAAGACATGAGCACTTTCCTTGCCATTAGCACCAAATCTGCTAAAAATAAGAGCTTCTTCTTTCAATGCTGCTTCTTCAGGTGATGGAGGATAAGCCTTTTGTTTCACGATATATCTGGAAGCATTTGTGCCAGCGATTTTACCCCAGACCAGGCATTCGGCAGTCGAGTTTGAACCGAGGCGGTTGCCGCCGTGAAGCGAACCGCAGGCAGCCTCACCGGCGGCCCAGATCCCTTCTACCAAAGTAGCTCCATCGATATCCGTGTGGACACCACCCATGAAATAATGTGCTGCCGGTCGAACAGGAATCGGCTCATATATAGGATCGATGAAGTTAAACCTCATGGCTACCTCTCTAATCATAGGCAGCAGCTCGTTTATTTTATCCGCCCCAAGATGGCGCAGGTCAACGTGAACATAATCAAGGCCTTCGGGTCCTGGAAAACCTCTGCCCTCTTCGATTTCTGTTATCTCGGAGCGGGATACAATATCACGCGGGGCTAATTCCATTTTTGTCGAAGCGTATTTTTCCATGAATCTTTCATTCTTGCTATTGTATAAATAGCCGCCTTCCCCACGTGCTGCTTCCGTAATGAGAATACCAGACGGAACAAGGCCGGTAGGATGAAATTGGACGAACTCTAAGTCCTTAATAGGCAGCCCGGCCCGGTAAGCCATAGCCAAACCATCGCCAGTGGCAGTAAGCGAATAGGTGGTAAAGCCAAACATCCGACAACCGCCACCAGTAGCGATAATTAAGGCCTTACCCTGCATAAAGAAGAACTCGCCGCTGGCAAGGTCCCAAACTGTAACACCATAAAATACATTATTCTTTATCATGATGGAGCTGACGTAGCATTCATCGTACCTGCTGATACCGTTATATTTTTGCAGGGTATCATAGAGAGTCTGCATTTCAAAGAAGCCTGTTTTATCAGCAGCGAACGTAGCTCGATCATAGCTATGGCCACCAAATGGCCTCTGAGCAATCCGTCCATCAGGTCGGCGGGACCAGGGAATGCCCCAATGCTCCAAAAGTAGGATCTCTTCCGGCATTTCTTCAACAAAGCGCATCACGACATCCTGGTCGCAGAGGAAATCACCGCCCCTTACTGTGTCCCAGGCATGAAGCTCCAGACTATCACCTTTATCCGGTTGCATTACTGCTGCGGTACCTCCTTCAGCACAGACCGAATGAGCACGCATAAGCTGGACCTTGGAGATAATGGCTATATCAGCCTCCGAGTTATTCCGCGCAATTTCTACGGCTGCCCGCAGTCCGGCAAGTCCAGCGCCCAGAACGATGATATCATGTTTTCTTGTTATCACAATATCGCCTCTTTATGACGAGCAGCATGACATTGCATATTAACGGCAACCGGCAGACTGGCGATATGAGCAGGAAAAACTTCGACATTAACGGCTAAAGCAGTGGTCCTGCCACCAAAACCCTGCGGGCCAATCCCCAGAGCATTGACCTGTTTCAACAGGTCTTTCTCTAATTCAGCAACTTCAGTATCGGCATTGTGGTCTCCAACATTACGCAGCAGTGACTCTTTAGCCAGGGCCATTGCTTTCTCAGCAGTGCCACCGATGCCAACACCAATAATTAATGGCGGACAGGGATTGCTACCAGCTTCATCAACCGCCTGTACCACAGAATCAATGATACCCTGACGGCCACGAGCAGGGGCCAACATAAAAAGGCGGCTCATATTTTCACTGCCGCCACCTTTAGTCACTACTATTATCTTGAGCTTATCGCCAGGAACAATATCGGTATGGATTACAGCCGGCGTGTTGTCTTTTGTATTGATCCGGCCTGAAAAAGGCTGCGAAGCCATAGACTTACGCAGGTATCCTTCATCATAGCCCTGACGTACTCCTTCATTAACCGCTTCATATAGATAACCGCCGCTAATATGGACATCCTGGCCTATCTTAAGATAGACTACCGTGGTACCGCAATCCTGACATATAGCCAGTCTTTCTTCTTTAGCCAGTTGGGCATTAGCCAGTATCTGTTCCAGTATTTGCTGACCAACAGGTGACACTTCGGCCTGGCGAGCTTGCTTGAGAGCGTCAAGGACATCATCTGGAAGAAAAAAGTTTGCCTCTTGACACAGGCGGGAGACTGTTTTAACTACTTCCTGGGCATCAATTTCTCTCAACCTAGTAGCCCCCACTTTCCGTAGCGTTATCTGAAATATGATTAATCTTCAGGTACTTGAGGGATATAACCTTCCTTCATAAGGAGGGCAGTGATTTCCCTGGCATTTTTAATCATTTCCTCAGCCTGTTTAGTCAACTGTTCCCGGCTGGCTTTGACCCTTGCAACGCCTTGCTCCTGTGCTTTCAAAGCTACTGCTACTGCTTCCCGCACAAAAATTTCCCATTCTGCCATAGTTGGAGCTATATTTTCTTCATCTATCCCTCTGTCTTCAGCACATCTGGCAAGTTCGTATGCAGCAGCGAGACACATCTCATCGGTGATAGTCCTGGATTTAACATCCAGTGTGCCGCGGAAAATAGCCGGGAAGCCCGTTGAGTTATTCACCTGATTGGGAAAATCAGACCTTCCCGTAGCTATAATCCTGGCCCCAGCCTCCTTGGCTTCCCAGGGCCATATTTCAGGAATAGGATTGGCGCAGGCAAATATCACGGCATCTTTAGCCATGCCGGCTATCCACTCAGCCTTAATTACTCCCGGTCCTGACTGTGATAATGAGATACATACATCAGTCCCCTTTAAGGCTTCGGCTATGCCACCGTCTCTTTTCTCAGGATTGGTTTTTACGGCGAGTTCCCATTTATAAGGATTTTTATTCTGACCCTCTTCGAGATCAGTTCTACCCTTATGCAGTATACCCTTGGTATCCACAACAATAGTGTTTCCCGGTTTAAAACCATCAGCGAAAAGTAATCTCAGGATAGCTACATTTGCTGCACCCGATCCAATAATAGCCAGGGTAACATCTTCCTTTTTCTTACCTACAATCTTTAAAGCATTGATAAGACCGGCGAGCGTAACAGCCGCTGTACCCTGTTGATCATCGTGCCATACAGGAATATCGGCTTCCGCTCTTAATTTATCGAGTATATAAAAGCATTTGGGATTGGCTATATCCTCCAGATTAATGCCGCCGAATGACGGTTGAAGCCATTTCACTGCCTGAATAATCTCGTCAGGGTCCTTGGTATCGAGACAAATAGGCACGGCGTCCACTCCACCCAGATATTTGAATAGCAGTGCCTTACCTTCCATGACCGGCATACTACCTTCAGGACCAATGTCACCTAATCCCAATACCCTGGTGCCATCGGAAACTACGGCAACGGTGTTCCACTTATTAGTGAGTTCATAGACCTTTTCCTTATCCGCCTGTATTGCTTTACAGGGTGCAGCCACCCCAGGAGAATACCAGATAGCGAAATCATCGAAACCGCGAACAGCACACTTGGGTACCGTTTGCATTTTCCCTCGATAGAACGGATGCAATTTCATAGCGTTTAATGCGGGCTCCTGCGCTTTAGCTAGAAGCTCTTCTTCAGTCATTTCTCGTGACACTGCTATCCTCCTTTAATTTATTAACAACGGCCTCAGCGACACCCATGGTGCTCGCCGGGGGCTGATCACTGTCTGCTTGTAAATCGTAGGTGACGTCTTTACCCTCAGCAATTACACCAGCTACGGCTTTTTCCAACCTGTCACCCGCATCCTTTTCTCCCAGATAACGAAGCATCATTGTTGCAGAGAGCATCATTGCCATTGGATTTATCATATTTTGATCAGCGTATTTGGGAGCACTACCATGAGTAGGTTCAAAAACCGCAATATCGTCCCCGATATTTGCTCCCGGAGCCAGTCCGAGACCACCTACCAGCCCAGCACAAAGGTCGGAGATAATATCTCCATATAAATTGGGTGATACAATTACATCAAACAATTGTGGCTTCCTGACCAGCCGCATACATAAAGCATCGACAACTACATCTTCAAACTCTATATCTGGATACTCTCTGGCTATCTCACGGGCAATATCCAGAAAAAGACCATCTGAGAACTTGAGGATATTGGCTTTGTGAACAGCCGAAACCTTCTTTCTATTATTTGTACGGGCATACTGAAAAGCGAACCTGATAATACGCCTCGATCCCGTTTCAGAAATCATTTTTATGCTGAAACCTGAATCTTTTCTCACCCTCGTTTCTGTAGCCTCGTAGATAAGCTCAATAAGTTTCTCAGCTTCATGGGTATCTCTGGCAAACTCGACGCCGGCATAAAGGTCTTCTGTGTTTTCTCTAACAACTGCGATATCCACATTCTGAAAACCGGTAGGTGCCCCGGGAAATGTTTTACATGGACGGAGGCAAGCATAGAGATCAAGGTTTTTACGTAAATCTACATTGACGCTCCTGAACCCAATGCCAATAGGTGTGGTGACCGGCCCTTTGAGGGCTACTCTATTTTTTCTTATGGACTCGAGGACTTCGTCAGGTAGAGGTGTACCGAATTGGGTTTGAGCACTCTCACCGACCATCCAAATATCCCATTCAAATTTCACGCCGGTAGCTTCTAATACCCTTTCCGTTGCCCTGGTAACTTCAGGTCCCACACCATCCCCAGGGATAAGGGTTACCTTATGAGGAATATTGTGTGCCCCCATCGTGAAAACTACAGCTTGAAATCACCATGTTTGCTAATATAGGAAATGAGCCCGCCTTCATTAAGTATATCCAGCATCACTTTCGGGATTTTACTGAAGGTAAGACGAGCGCCATTGGTCAGGTCAGTAATTATACCCTTGGATAAGTTTATCTCTAATTCATCCCCCGTGTCAATCCCATCGGTATCACATATTAAGACCGGCAGTCCTTGATTTATAGCATTTCTGAAAAAGATACGTGCCACGGACTTTACCAGGACGGCGCTTATGCCAGACATCTTAATAACCAGCGGAGCATGTTCCCGGCTGGAGCCAAGCCCAAAATCTATACCAGCGACAATAAAATCACCCTGTCGTACTTTGCCGGCAAATGTCGGGTCCGCATCCTCCATGACATGTTTGGCCAGTTCAGGCAAATTGCTCCTTAACTGAGCATATTTACCTGGAATAATAAGGTCAGTAGAAATACTATCGCCAAATTTGAAAGCCCTGCCTTTAAGGACCATAGAGGTCATCATATTACCTTTCGTGGATCAGTGATTTCGCCGGTTATAGCTGAGGCCGCGGCTGTAGCCGGACTGGCTAAATATATCAAGGCCTCGGGATTGCCCATCCTGCCTTTAAAGTTACGATTAGCCGTGGATAAACAGACCTCACCGTCCCCAAGTACACCCTGGTGAAGACCGATACAGGCAGCACATCCCGGCGGAAGTACAGCAGCACCTGCGGCGATAAGAGCCTGTATGTAGCCAGCTTTTATTGCTCTGGCGAGGATCTGTCTCGATGCCGGAGCAACTATTAACCTGACATGCGGATGACAGCTCTTATTCCTGAGAATGGTAGCCGCCACAGCTAAATCTTCAAGGCGACCATTAGTACATGTGCCGATAAATACTTGATGTAGTTTAATACCTTCCAGTGTGCGTGCCGGAGCAACATTATCCACAGTGTGAGGTAAAGCTACCATCGGCTCAATACCGGAAGCGTCAATGGCGATTTCCTGTGCGTAATCAGCATCAGAATCAGGATAAAGAGCTTTATACTTATGGTCTCTTCCCTGGGCAATCAGATGTTTCTTAGTGATATTGTCACTGGCAAAAAGCCCAACCTTAGCACCAACTTCTACAGCCATATTTGCTATAGTTAACCGCTGTGATATAGTCATTCTGTCCACTGTTTCCCCGTCGAATTCCAACGCTTTATAATTGGCGCCATCAGCTCCTATTCTGCCAACGAGATAAAGGACAACGTCTTTAGCATTAGTCATATTTTGAAGCCTGCCCGTAATAGTGATCTTGAAGCTTTCCGGCACGCGAAACCAGGTCTTGCCGAGGGCAAATGCAACTGCGATATCACTGGACCCCATCCCGGTAGCAAATGCCCCCAGAGCACCAGCAGTTACCGTATGGGAGTCCGCACCTACAATAACATCCCCGGGACTGGCAAATAGCTCGGCTACCAACTGATGACAGATGCCACTGCCGCCTTCAAAAATCAAGCATCCGGCATCCTTGGCAAAGCTGCGTAGAAATCGATGATCATTGGATAACTGACGGTCCGGGCTAGGTACGGCATGATCGAGGAAAATAACCGTTTGCTGCGGATTGGCTAAATCCTCAAAACCGCTTTCCTGGAATTGCTTTAAAGTTAGAGGACCGGTAGTATCCTGAACGAAAGCCACGTCTATCGTTGCTACAACTATCTCACCGGCCCGGGCATTTGATCCTGATTTATCGCTTAGTATTTTCTCACTTAAGGTTTTCCCCATTGAAGCCTATCCGATAATAGCCAGAACATCCCCGGCGTTTACCTTATCGCCGGGACCAAAATTTATAGCCTTAACTTTACCAGAGACCGGAGTCACTATTTCATTTTCCATCTTCATGGCTTCCAGGACAAGAATGCAAGTACCTTCCACAACCTCATCACCTTCATTGACCATGGAGCGAATGATGGTGCCCGGTATTGGGGTAGTTATCTCGGTCCCCTCAACCTTAACAGCTACCCTGGGTGCGGGAGGGTCTTCTGCTTTCTGTTTCTGCTGCCGGGTAGTTTCTGGTTCAGACTTTGCGGTCGTTACAGGCGTTTCTGCTTCTGGTTGTGCCGGAGCAGAGACCCGAGGAGCAGCAAAATCACCAGTACCATCTGTCGGTTCAACCTCCACTTTGTAATATTCATCACCGACATAAACATTGAATGTTCTGACCGCGGGTCCTTTAACCGGTGCCTTCATCTCTACCTTCTCAGCTAACCTGCCAGATTTAGCTCTGGCGATAAGCTCATCTTCTCTTTTCACATCTTCCAGCGTCTTCGGTTTTACTTCGGCCGGTGGCTCCTCCAGGCCATACTTCCATTTCAGGAATTGCATCCCTGTTGCTGGATAAAGGGCATAGACAAGTACGTCACCAATATCCCTGGCAATATCTTTGGTATCTTCCTTGGCTTTCTCCAACTCCGGCTCGAGTATGTCAGCCGGTCGGCAGGTGATAGGTTCACCTCCACGTTTATATCCTTTGAGAACGATTTTCTGCACTTCGGGATCAACCGGGGCTGGCGGTTTGCCATACAAGCCATACACATAATCCTTGACCTGGGAAGAAATCATTTTATATCTACCAAAGAGGACATTCTGAATAGCCTGGGTGCCTACGATCTGGCTTGTAGGAGTAACCAGGGGGGGATATCCCAACTCTTTTCGTGTCCGTGGTAGCTCGGCATAGACTTCCGATATACGGTCAAGGGCACCTGCCTCTCTCAACTGGGCTACCATATTGGTAAACATACCACCGGGAATCTGATGCCACAGCACTCCAGTATCAATCACTGACATTTTTGTGGTATCAAGAAAGTCTCTATACTTTGGTGCTATTGATTCAAAGTATTCATCCAGCTTTAGTAAATGCTTTAAATCAAGTCCGGTATCCCGGGGCGTACCTTGAAGGGCAACCACAATAGGCTCTACTGCGGGGTGAGAGGTACGTAAGGCAAACGGGGCAATACAGGTATCGATAAAATCGACTCCGGCCTCAATAGCTTTTAGATGGCTCATGGAAGCCATGCCACTGGTGAAGTGACTATGCAAATTTACCGGTATTTTCAGGGCCTTCTTTAACGCTGTGACCAGTTTGTACGCATCGTCCGGAGAGATGAGGCCAGCCATGTCCTTAATACACAGACTATCGGCACCCATATCCTGAATAATGATGGACTTCTCTACATAGTAATCGATATCATATACAGGACCGCCCAGCTTCGGTTCCGTTAATGAGTAGGACAGGGAACTCTGAATATGCTTGCCTTTTTCCTTGATTGCTTTAAAGGCAGTTTCAAAATTACGTTCGTCATTCACCGCATCAAAAACGCGGAAGACATCGATACCACAATCTGCCGCATGATGAACAAAAGCAGTAACCACATCATCAGCGTAGTTACGATACCCGACGAGGTTCTGGCCGCGTAAAAGCATCTGTAACTTTGTATCGGGCATTAATTTTTTCAGAATCCGGATTCTTTCCCACGGGTCCTCATTTAAAAAACGGGTCATAACATCAAAGGTAGCACCACCCCACACTTCCATTGACCAGAATCCAGCTTTGTTCATTTCAGGGGCAATGGCTTCAAGGTCAGCAGTCCGAACACGTGTAGCAAACAGAGATTGATGTCCATCACGAAAAGTAAGGTCAGTTATTTTTACAGGATTTCTATTAGTCTTGGTAACGCTCATTAGTAGTACTCCATATATATTGTTTGCTAAATTCCAAATCTATTAATTTTTTTAAGTCGCCAGTTGGACCTGGCTCTCATCATTTCCTGGTGCCCAAAAATCCACCAAAGACTCATTTCAGTGTGAGTTACTATGTTATCATTTACTTTGGTCACCTTTTCTTGTTGAATGTAAGTACTCACCGCTCCTATAATGGCTGCCATCAGGTCTTTTTTCATTTGTCACTCTTTACAGCGGAATATTTCCATGCTTCTTGGCTGGATTAGTATCGACCTTATTTTGAAGCATTTCCAGGGCTCTGATCAGTCTGGGCCGTGTCGTCCTTGGATCAATAACATCATCGACATACCCTTTGCTGGCAGCTACATAAGGATTGGCAAACTTCTCCCTATAATCAGCGACCAATTGCTGCCGCGTTTCCTCAGGTTTTTCCGATTTGCTGATTGTATCTTTGAAAACAATGTCCACTGCCCCTTCCGGACCCATTACAGCGATCTCAGCCGTAGGCCAGGCATAGTTAATATCACCACGCAGGCACTTACTGCTCATAACTATATAAGCTCCCCCGTACGCTTTACGGGTAATTACGCTTATTTTAGGCACTGTAGCCTCAGCGTACGCATAAAGAAACTTGGCACCATGCCTGATAATACCCCTGTATTCCTGGTCAGAACCTGGTAAAAATCCTGGTACGTCTACAAAAGTAATCAGGGGGATATTAAAACAATCACAAAAGCGGACGAATCTGGCACCTTTGTCCGAAGCATCAACATCAATAGCACCAGCATAAAATGAAGGCTGCTGCGCAACAATCCCAACGGCGCATCCTCCCAGCCGGGCAAATCCGGTGATAAGACTGGGAGCAAATCTGCTCTGCACCTCCATAATATCACCGTTATCCACAATTCTGGTTATAACCTGCTGCATATCATAGACCTTGGACGTACTATCGGGTACAATCGTAAGAAGTTCCGCATCCATACGGTCGGTGTCATCACCGGTTGCAATGTGAACAGGCTTTTCCATGTTGTTTTGGGGTAAAAAGCCCAGCAGACGGCGCACCATTTCGAGGCAATGGCGGTCATTGTCTGCAACGAAATGACAGTTACCGCTCCTGGTGGCATGGGTTATGGCACCACCCAACTCCTCAAAACCGATTTCTTCGCTGGTAGCAGCCCTAATTACAGCCGGTCCGGTAATGTACATTTGTCCCGTACCCTTTGCCATGAAAATAAAGTCAGTTATGGCCGGTGAGTAAACAGCACCACCAGCACACGGTCCCAGAATGACCGATATTTGCGGGATCACACCGGAATAAATGGTATTACGGGTAAAAATCTCCCCATAGCCGAACAGGCTGTCCACTCCCTCCTGGATACGAGCACCCCCTGAATCAAGTATGCCGATAATGGGGGCCCCGTTCTTAGCAGCCAGGTCCATGACCTTGCAGATTTTTTCCGAAGCTACTTTCGATAGAGAACCACCAAAGACTGTAAAATCTTGAGAGAAGACAAAAGCATACCTCCCACTAATTTTACCACAGCCAGTAACAACAGAATCGCCATAATATTTTTTTTGCTCCAGTCCGAAATCAGTACATCGGTGGAGGACAAAAGGATCGGTCTCTTCAAAACTACCGGGATCCAACAGAACCTCGATACGCTCCCTGGCTGTCAGTTTACCCTGCCCGTGTTGAGCTTCAATGCGCCCGGCTCCACCACCGGCACTGGCCTGTTCCCTTAACTTACGTAATTCAGCTATTTTTTCTTCGTTTCCCACTTCAGATTTCCCATTACATTAGCTTCAAAAGCATCGAAACAATCCGGCCTTTTTAAAAAAATCAGGGTATATTTTAGCATATTCTGCTATATATTAGCTAACTGATGCTGTGGAGTCACGCATGATATCTTAAAGATTTTTTATGCAAAGTCTTGACAACGATTAACAAGGTTAAGTACGTTACAAATACATCTGATACGATTCTATTTTACACAACGGATGTGCTATGTTTGAACTCGTTATATATACCGCGGGATTTTCACTGACGGGCTCTCTTTTCTTTCCCTCAAAAACCTTTCCTCGTCCCATTTCTTATTCCTAACGGCAATCTCCATGTAGCCTCCTCAATTCAGATTTGACATAAGGACTTGATCTACTCTTAACTACGTCGTCGTTCCCACCATTCCTCAGACCACTGGTTTCCCACTAATAGCGAACTCATGGTATTCGACAGGCCTATCAATAGCTTATTTAAAGCATCTCACGGGAAGTTCGGAAAAGGCGGCTTCCTGGTTATGCCAAGTATCTTAAGAGCCTTATTGCGTAACTTACCCAGAACAGTCCACATCTGCTGTCGCTCTTCTTCAGACAGGGTAGATATTATTTCGCTAACAAAAGGGCTTTTAATTTGCATGTTATAAAACTGCTTCCCTTTTTCCGTTAACTCGATCCTGACCGCACTGTTTTTAGGTAGGTCCCTGACTCTTTTTACCAGTCCCTTATTCTCCATACGGCTGAGGAGTTCCGACATTGAATTAGGCTTACGAAACAGCCATCGTGATATCTCAGCGACAGTTGCTTGCCTATCAACAGTCCGCTCGATAAGCTGCACAAAATTCAAAACGGCAGCCTCTGTAACTGACAGGTCAAATTTAGCCAGGTCTTTTTCCCTGGCCGTCCAGGCAACGTCTCTTGTTTGGAGCAGCATCACCCAAAGGTTATACTCTTCGTCAAACAACGGATCCACTATAGCACCCCTCCTTTTGAAAACTACAAACAGCCAGAACTTAGGTCGTTAACGATTAATATTAACACAAACCACTAACCAAGTCAACGTATTCTGCTGGATATCCAGAATATGCTCTACAATTTTCAATCCGGGATATACCGTGTATAGTAGTGTGTGAGAATATCCTTTCTTTACTGACCGGGCATTATTCCCTTATCTCAAAGCATAACTGCCGCACATGATGATACGCTAAGGTCTGTTATTCCGAATAATGCCGGACAAGGCTGCTGTTGAACTGGGGCCGTGGATGGATACTATATCCTGGGCCCCCACCATAATAGCCCTCAATGGAAACAGCGTGGTAAAATGAATATCTGATGACTAATAGCATCACCAAAGCATCCTTAACAAAGTGGCGCAGGGCCAGAGGTAGTGACCTCCCCGGTATCACCTATTGCGGGGAAACAGCTTTCTGCTGGGGAGAGCGAACCTACGTCATGGGGATCATCAATGTTTCCCCGGAATCCTTTTCCGGAGATGGGCTAGACAGCGTTGGCAAAGCCCTGGCCCTGGCACATCGTTTCGTCACAGACGGCGTCGATATCATCGATGTAGGCGGTGAGTCTACTCGCCCGCGCTCTACTCCAATATCGGTTGATGAGGAGCTTCGCCGGGTGATACCGGTGCTGGAACGGCTGGCCATCGAGGTGACAACACCTCTGAGTATCGACACCTACAAGTTAGAAGTTGCCCGTCACGCCCTGGATACCGGGGCCCATATGATAAACGACATCTGGGGGCTAAAGCGTGAGCCCGGATTAGCTGACCTGGCAGCGGAAAGAAATGTGCCCATAGTGCTGATGGCAAATCAGTGGGACCAGCCACGACAGGACATCATGCCGGCAGTCCTCGCTAACCTGAAGACGTCTATGGACATAGCTTTAGATGCAGGCGTTTCCTGGCAAAATATCATAATCGACCCCGGTATCGGCTTCGTTAGAACCGTGGAACATAACTTTGAAATCATACGAAGACTGGACGAGCTTAAAGTGCTGGGAAGGCCAATCCTCCTGGGTATCTCGCGAAAGCCAATGATCAGGTTTGTTCTGGACTTGCCCGCCGAGCAACATCTGCACGAGACAGCAGCGGGTATTGCCATTGGTATCGCTAAAGGCGCTGATGTGGTCCGCGTACACGATGTTAGAGAAATGCGGCGGGTCTGCCAGATGAGTGATGCTATTGTTCGGAGTCAAGAAAGCCAGTGATGACAATTGTTTATCTTGGTCTCGGCTCAAATCTTGGAGACAGAAAGCAGAACCTGGCACAAGCCCTGGAGCTGATTTCACGGCACGTTGAGGTACAACAGCTATCCTCTATTTATGAAACTGAGCCTGTAGGCTACAGGGAGCAACCACCCTTCCTTAATGCTGTGCTTCGTATTTCCACTCAACTAAGCCCCAGGCAACTTCTCAAGCTGGTCAAGGAAATCGAAGCTGCTTCAGGCAGAATACCCAGCTTCCCCAATGCTCCAAGGCCGCTTGATATAGACATTCTTTTTTATGGCAATAAAGTCGTTTCCAGCCTAACATTGACCATCCCACATCCCCGCTTAACCGAGCGGGCTTTTGTACTTGTTCCGCTCGCCGAACTCGCACCGGAAATGCCTCATCCGGAAAGCGGAAAGACAGTGAGGGAACTGACAAACAATCTGGGTACTATATCCGGTGTTTATAAGTGTGCTGAGGCAGAAGAACTAGTAAACAGGAGGCATGATGTACCAAGTGTCCGTTGAACAACATTTCGATGCTGCCCATTACCTCAGGGATTATCATGGCAAATGTGAAAACCTACATGGACATCGATTTAAAGTAGTCGTGAGTGTGAAGTCCGAAAAGCTTAGTGAAATCGGCCTGGCTTATGATTTTGTGGATCTCAAACAGTACCTGGGTGATATCCTGGCCCAATTTGACCATACTTGCCTTAATGACATCCCACCGTTCGATACAATTAATCCTTCGTCGGAGAACATCGCCGCAACTATCTATGACAGGCTTAAACCGGGATTCTCCGGGGATGTAGTGCTATCCAGTATCGAAGTCTGGGAATCTCCGCAAAGCTGCGTGACATTCAGCCCTTAACTATCTAGCCTTCCGAGTCCGGCGGCAATAAATTGGGGATACTTTCAACGATAGGGTAAGTATGATCGCATTTTGAGCAGAAGAGAGAACCCGTGATTATCTCGCCTTCTTTTTCTTCAACCACATTTAATTCAAGTGAGCCTTTGCATACCGGGCAAGCCAGTATGTTCATAAGTCCATGCTTCATTTCATACTCCTTCCATCATAATCTTTGGCAAGCCATTACTACCGCTGCTGGTCAGTAAATAAATAACTCCAGATACTTATTTTTTTATAGTCGGTCGCCGTTTTTTCCTTTAACACCTGAGTGGGGACATCACGGTATTTTGTCACATCCCTGAGTTTGGTGACAGTCCTCTCTTTGGTCACTTCCTCGGGATAACTTAACTTAATAATCAGCTTCGTCTGACCGCCCCAATAACCGTAAGGCCAGAAGCGGTAGACCGGGTCTCCATCAGGATCATAAACAATGTAATACTGTGGATAATTGTAGTAAGGTAAACCTTCCAGGCTCACCGCCACGGTACTGCCCGGCTTATCGACCTGGAACGTATGGGTTTTACTAGGGGACAGATACGCATTATAGATAGTCTCCGTCTTCATCTCAGTTGTCACATATGATTCGGTATCTGTGTAGCTTTCCTGTACAGTGTACGGCTCGCTCTTAATCTCGGTGTCCCAGTATTTTACGGTTGTTTGTACTGCAATTGTCTTCAAGGGTAACGCAAATATTATAGCTACAATGGCAATAGGAACCAGTCCCCATAGAATAGACTTCCAACTGCTTTTAAATTGTTCTCCGATTTTATTTGCCACTCCTGACCTCCTGTTTAAAATTGAATAAAACTTCCCTGTTATGGTAACGCAATACTCTTAGTATAAGTTCATTAAAGCCTAAAAGGCAATTTCTCTCAGCCACTGCTCAATTTCAACAGGTATTGGGTAGTGGGCTAGTTTGGACATAATGTTAGGATTTGACAAGAACAATTGTTTTAGACTAAAATGATACTTAATGAGAAAATATTAGGGGGTTTACCGATGTTAATGACTGACGAAATGATTCGTTCAGCAATGCAAAAAGGTGACTTCCAAATTCTCAACTTTGCTGATTCGGCTTTATCTCCTGCGTCCTATGATGCTAGGCTTGGCGAAGAAGCTATAACTAGTACTCATAGAGAAAAAATAAATCCTGCAAATAAAGGTTTACTAACTATACCCGCTGGAGATTTTGCACTTGTAACGACGCATGAGAATTTTAAACTTTCTACAAGCATTGCCGGACATATTGGTTTACGTTCACATTACAGTAAAAAGGGATTAACAATTTTATCTGGCCCTCAGATTGATCCTGGTTTTAATGGTGTTCTTGTAGTAGGTTTGTCTAATTTAAGTCCCAGGGATATTACGATTCCTTATAAGGAAAGATTTTGTACTTTAGAATTCTATAAATTAGTAGAACCAGCGAAAATGCCTTACAAAGGTGAATATCAAGACCAAATGGGCATATCACCACAAGACTTAGAAAACCTAGTAGAAGCTCAAGGAATGACCTTTGGGCAAGTAATAAAATTATTAGGAGAATTAAGTCTGAATGTAAAATCATTATCTGATTCAATAATATTTCTAAAATGGTTCATTCCGATAGCTCTTGCCGTAATAGCTTTATTGGTAGTTTTTCTGAAGTAGGTAGTTATATGGATAAAGAATTGAACAAAAAGAAAGTACCTAAAGACCTTAACCAATTGGCTGCTTATATAGTAGAACAGTCTACTAAAGAAGATAAACCCAAAGGGGAAAAGAAAGATTAATTCTTTGTATATGTATCAACTATATCAAAGAATGTTAATTGTAATGGTTCTTTCTTAAATATATACCCAAAGTGCCTATTAAAATCATCCATATCACGACACATTTTCATAACACCTAGCACTTGGTTAAGATGGTCTCTAACTTTATCTCTACCAAAATCCTTTAACCATTGATGATGATTTTTTCTAAAATGGGGATTAGGATTTTTCTTTCTTAGTTCCTTGCCAACATCTTTATCAACAGCATCATATACAAAGGCCATAACATATTTGCCCCATCGAATAGGGCGATTTCTTGGGGAATAGTGAGTATTTTCTAATCTAGCTAATTCAAACCAAAATTCTTCAGGAAACATCCTAGCCCATTCCTGCATTTCTTCAGCAATGAAGGCTTGGAGTTTAACTCTAAGTGCTGTTTCTTCTCTATATTTTTGATATCCAGTAGCCTCATCAATAAGTGCGATTATGCCAACCTTAGCACATGCTCGCATAATAATTTCTGCTTTTTTTGCTAATTTCTGTTGGCTTTTTGCTAACACCCCATCTTCTCTAGCCTGAAGATATGCATTGCAGATTTCGACTAACAGTGTGGCCTCGTATCCTATAGCCTCATATTGAGTACCCGGAACAGAAAACCTTATAGTTCTGTTTTCTATCTGGCCCAGGTCTATATACTTACTTATGTTGTTAGCTGTTAAATAACGATTTATGTTACCACTATCTCTATCAGCTATTGCTCTAACAACAGCACGTTGTACGATAACACGCTTATAATTGTCTAATACATGACATGGCAAAACCACATCGCCAATTTCAAGTTCTCCCTGAAATAAAGAAATAGGCCTTGTGGTCAATTCCTTTTGTGTTTCTATTATAGGAGTAGTGTGGCCCAGCGAATCAGATACTTGCTCAATAGCTTCCAATGGCGTTCCTTTTTCTTTTGCCCATCTAGTTTTTATCGCTTTTCTGGCTATTTCTTTACGCTGTTCAGGTGTCAAAACTGCTGATCTAGCTTTTCCACCTTTGGAGGCACCTAGTTTTGATAATGCTTTTGCATTTCTGTTTATTTTTTTTATTTCATCTGTCATGCCTAAATTATACATGCTCAAGCATGTAATGTCAATACTTGCTCGACAAAATAAATAAAATTTTTTCTATTAAATAGACAAATACCTATTGACAATACTAAGTCGAGCAAGTATAATATGTGTATGAATCAGTTAAGCACACGACAAAGAATACAGGTGGTAAAGGCTCTAGTTGAAGGTAATTCGGTTAGAGCTACTTGTCGCATGACTGGAATCGCTAGGATGACAGTCACTAAGTTACTTGTTGACTTAGGTAAAGCCTGTTATATATATCAGTATAAGAATATAAAGAATCTGCAATCACGTAGAATACAATGTGATGAGATATGGTCATTTTGCTACGCAAAACAAGACCATTTGCCAGACAATAAACGTGGTAAATTCGGGTATGGGGATGTCTGGACATGGGTAGCTATTGATGCGGATACTAAACTTGTTCCATCCTGGCTGGTTGGCTTAAGGAATGCTGGCTATGCATACCAATTCCTAAGTGATTTAAAGCGTAGATTAGCTAATAGAGTACAATTAACCACAGATGGTCATAGAGCATATTTTGATGTAGTAGATGATGTATTTAGCGATGACATTGATTATGCGACATTGGTTAAACTATATGGTAACGATCCTGAAGGTGAAAAGCGTTATAGTCCAGCTAAATGTAATGGTACAGAAAAACGTGTAGTTATAGGCAATCCATGACCTTACCCCATTTTATAGGCCAACCGCAGTTAGAGTTTTCTCATTATTTTC
>CAZQRP010000032.1:0-29995 GCA_964596125.1 uncultured Dehalococcoidales bacterium
AGAGAAGGTAATCGAGGAAAGCAGGCGGCCAACGCCCGGCGGGCTTTTTTAAATAGCTGACAAGCAACACACCAGGCTATACCTTCTCTTCAGACCAAGGGAGGAATATAAGTTATGGGCGATACCATAAACACAGATGGCAACCGACAGGATACGGCAAAAACGACTATCAAGCTGGAAAAAGCTTCGAAAATCTACCAGATGGGACAGGTCAAGGTAACCGCTCTCAATGAAGTTACTCTCGATGTCATGGCGGGAGAATTCATTGTGTTACTTGGTCCCAGCGGATCTGGAAAGACGACCCTTCTTAACCTCATCGGAGGCATGGACTCTCCCAGCTCGGGCAGGATTGTTATCAACGACATCGATATCACACGGTTCAGAGAGAACCAGCTTACCAGGTTCCGCCGTACTCAAATAGGATTCATCTTCCAATTTTTCAACCTGATTCCCACCCTCACCGCTAAGGAAAACGTCGAGTTTGCCTCTGAACTTGCCAGGAATCACAGGTCGGCTGAAGAGCTACTACACGAAGTCGGTCTTGGAGACCGTATAAACCATTTCCCCAGCGAACTCTCTGGCGGTGAGAACCAGAGAGTAGCCGTAGCCAGGGCGCTGGCTACTGATCCACCTATTATACTTTGCGATGAACCCACAGGGAGTCTCGACTTTGAAACCGGCAAACGCATTTTCAAACTGCTCAGGACGCTTAACGAAACCAGACAGAAGACTATAGTAATAGTCACACATAACGCCCCGGTCGGAGAGATTGCCGACCGTATCGTACGTCTGCGCGACGGGAGAATAACCGAAATAATACGTAATGAACACCTGCTTGATCCCGAGGATCTGAAATGGTAACTGTGCCCAAGATACACCGCAAGCTCTTTCGCGACATTACAACGGCCAAAGTACAGTTCGGTGCCGTAGTATTCATAATCCTTCTGGGTGTCGCCCTGTTCATCGGCGCTTATGAGGCATATCTCAATCTCGATCAATCATATGAAGAATCCTATGACCGGCTACGAATGGCAGACTACTGGATATCGGTTGACTACGTGGATGAAAAAGCTGCCAGGGAAATGGACAAAATCCCGGGTGTCACCGCCCAGGGCCGTATCGTGCAGGAAGTTTTCGTTGATATGGAGCAAGAAAGCGGCGAACGAGTGGTAGGAAGGGTCGTTTCTCTGCCACCGCATAAGCATCCTGCGGTGAACGATGTCTATATCAATAACGGTACCTATTTCAGTTCTCTCTCAGGTCGTGAAATACTCGTTGAACAACACTTTGCCGACTACCATAAATTTAAACCCGGCGACTGGCTCACTATCGAAAGGGGCAACAGCAAAGCTCGTTTTAAAATTGCAGGTATAGTGACCAGTCCGGAGTATATCTGGGTCGCCAAGAGCGCCCAGGAGCCGATGCCGTCACCACGTGTTTTTGGAGTCCTGTACATGACACAGCCTGTAGCGGAAAATCTGTTCGAAATGGATGGCCTTATCAATGAAATAAATCTGACCGTATCGCAAACTACTGATCATGATAAAGTAATTGATGATATCAAACTCATACTCAGGAAATACCACATAAAGAGATTGACCTCAAAAGATGACACTATTATTATCCGTACCAGGAAGATAGACGTTATTAAAGGCGTCCGCTCGGCTTATATGATTGAGAGAGCTGACCATATAGGCAACATGCTTCTCAAGCAGGACCTGGAAGGTTTTGAACAGCTGGCATTCCTCTTTCCTTTGCTGTTTCTTTCCATGGCTTCTATGACTATCTATGTTCTGTTAAACCGCCTGATAGAGTCACAGCAGGTACAGATCGGTCTGATGCGGGCGCTCGGCTACGGTAAAGCAGCCGTTCTATTTCACTACCTGGGATTCTCGCTGATCCTGGGCATAGTTGGCTCGCTACTGGGAGTAGGGCTGGGTTTTGCTATGGGCAGAGGTCTAACCAATGTGTACGCCGATCAGCTAAGTCTACCTTTTATTATGACCAGTATGCACTGGAACTTGATGCTAATGGGTACAATTATCGGAGTTATGGTACCGTTAATAGCTGGCTTTCTGCCGGCGTGGTCAACGATGAAAATGCGCCCTGCAGAGGCAATGCGTCCCAGGACACCGGCGACCGGTCACAGGACCGTGCTTGAAATCTTGTTACCCTTTATGTCTAAACTACCTTCCATATTTAAATTACCCCTGAGAAACATCTTCCGTAATTTACGCCGGAGCCTGTTTATGGGCATGGGTGTAGCTTCAGCAGTCATCCTCATTTTAGTATCTATGTCTTTTGTGGATGCAATGGAGAAAGCACTGGATACACAATATGACGTGATCCAGAACTATGATGCCCTGGTCTATTTACAGGGCATGGGAGCGACCTCTACTGCCGCGTACGCACGCAACCTCAATGGAGTAAAACAGGCTGAGGCTATTCTTGAAATGCCTTATCGTATCAGATATGGCGATAATACAGCGGATACCAGCGTCATGGGATTGTCTCCAGAATCGTCAATGTACAATCTGCTAACACCTGAAGGCTATCCCATAGATGTGGTTGAGGACGGTATACTGATACCCTTTGCTCTAAAGGATAAAATAGGAGCGGAGATTGGTGATACTGTTCGACTGGAACCAATAGTGGGAACAGTCGGTGAGACAGAAAAACGGCTGGCAGGATTCGTGGATACCCCTATCGGCGGCAGGGCGTTCATGCCACTCCAGGAGGTACAAAAAATGCTGCACACACCCGGAGCTGCCACAGGCATACTGCTTACCTTCGATGGTAAACCATCTACTAACCTTTTGAAAAAGCTCTACAACCTTCCCGGTGCAGCTTCGATAGAATTTGTCGAGGATACCCTGCAACTTCTCGATGAGCAGATGGGCTTCTTCTGGGCTTTTATTGGCATGATGTTGGCTATGGGCGCTGCCCTGGGAATAGCCATCATCTTCAACAGCGTGACCGTAAATGTACTGCAGCGGACCCGTGAAATCGCTATTATGCGGGCGATGGGTACAAGTAACACACGCCTTACCATCATGCTTACCCTTGAGAACCTCGCCATAGCCTGCCTGGGTATTATTGTTGGAACTGAACTTGGAAAGTATTTAGCACACTATTACTTTGAAGCAATGAATACGTCGGCAGAAGGTACGGTAAGCATGATCTTAACAATTTTACCCAGAACGTATATCATAGCTGCCGTGTCCGCAGTCGTTATTTTATTGGTGTCCCAGATACCGGCAATCAGACAGGTATACAGGTTAAGCCTCGCCACAGCGACCAAAGACTGGACAGCATAGCAAACCGTTGACAAATTCAAATAAAGGAGTTCAGCAGTTCGGTCTAGCTGCAGACCATTTCCAGGTGCAGTGACAACGTGGTTGCTTCATCCAAATCCACTATAAGAAGCGTGCTGAATCCAAGCCATGATTACCTTAAAACAAAGCGCTGCCGAAAATATTTCCAGAGAGAAAACGTCAGTCCCCGATCCTACACCACAATGGTCAATGCTGATGGTACCACCCGAAAAGTTGCTGGAACTTCGCCGAGGATCTCCCCATCAGCCTCTACAGGGACTCGCTCACGGGAGTGAATTGTCACCCCTGATACCTGTTCCATTTTAATTTTAGGATTGGTAACATGACTGCCGTCATAGAGGGTTGGCCATATCTTCAGCAGTTCAAATGTTCCTGAATCACGCACAGTGACTACATCCAGTAAGCCATCATCGAGCTTGGCACGTGGTGCTGCATACATCCCACCACCAAGGTAGCGTCCATTGGCCACTACCGCCAGTGCGCACGTGTACGTAGACCCGATATCGTTTTCGACATGCAGGAGAACACCTTTGTTCCCATAGCTAAATAGAGACCTGATACCTCCCAGTAAATGAAGGGTAAAATTTACAGTGGGACCTATGATGATCGGGCTAACATGCTTGTGTAAACCTGCGGAAGCCTCCATCACCGCAGCACCAAAACCCACATTGGCCTCATTTACAAAAAATCGCTGTAAGGACTTCCCCTCCTTTGAGTATTCAACAACACCAACATCAATCGATAATCTTCCCTCCCCGGTCAAGACAGAGCAGGCATCAGCATAGTCTTGTGGAATACCTATCGAACGTACAAAGCTACAAGCGGTTCCGGCACTGACTATGCCAAGAACTGTGTTACTCGAACCTGCTGAACAAAGTATGCCGTTTGCCACCTCGTTGACAGTCCCGTCGCCACCGACAGCAATAAGATAGCGACAACCATTGTCTACGGCTATGCGAGCCAGCTCTATGGCATGGCCTTTTGCTTCAGTGTATTCAAAATCAAATAACAGCCCTCTATCACGTAAATGCCTGGCAATACGTGGCCACTCGCTGCGTATCGAGTAACCACCAGCCGCAGGATTGACAACTACCCTGGCATACGGTACAGGCATCATCTACCTACACTCAAGATAATCGATTCCAACATTATAGCTCTGCGAACAATTTGTCAAATTAAGTATGCAGTATATCCATGACAACCTTAAAAAAGATTGATATTTCAGGCGACATCTACTATACTCACCTATAGCAGTTTATCGTTATAAAATGGTGACAATATATCTTATCATCATTGCCCTCATTTCCAGTTATCTCATCGGCTCGTTTCCAACGGCTTACGTCATCGGGCGCATCAGCAAGGGTATAGACATTCGGGAGGTGGGAAGTCGGAATATGGGAGCTATGAATGTTTTCTATAAAGTAGGAGTAGTCCAAGGTCTCCTGGTTTTGGTCATCGATATAGCTAAGGGCGCTGCCGCAGTTTTTGTAACCAGCTTGCTCGGATTACCGCTTTTGGTTCAGCTTATTTCAGGAGCTGTCGCAGTAATCGGTCATAACTTTCCAGTATTTCTCAAGTTTCGTGGCGGCAAAGGTGGAGCTACCTGTATTGGAGTTTTCGCTTTTCTAATACCCTGGGCCGCTCCTATTTACCTCGGTCTATTTTTACTTTTTTTGTTTATCACCCGTTTCCCCACCCTCAGCTATAGCATAGCGTTCATTTGCTTTCCATTGGTAGCCTGGTTCGTCTACCATTCGATAGAGCTGGTTATTTATCCCGTCGTCCTTTTACTGGTACCGGTGTTAATGTACATACCCAGAATCAAGGAGATATATCTGGCAGGAGGTGGCAACTGGCGACGGGTTGTCCTCCGCCGTAGCCTTAAGGATAGACTCTGAAGAACTGTAATCTCCCGCTAAATATGTCATCCTCAAAATAAACAGGTACTTCCACATGAGAAGGATAAAAATCTGCAATACTCTTATACAATGTGAAAACAACACCCCGTCGAAAATTAGCAAACATCTCATCCCGGCTTGCGGCATACTGCTTCTCCATTCATTACATTATAAAATGATAACAGGGATCAAATAATAAAAACCTTCTCCTGTACAAAGTTTGCGGTTTTCCCAAGTGAGAAAAATTTTGTTACAATTGGGTTCGCAAAATGAGTTATTCACTGGGCATCGATATAGGCTCTGTCAATACCAAGCTGTCGCTTATCAATGAAAATAACAGGGCCATTTATTTTGATACCGAAAAAATAACCGCAGGTCCCAGTGCTGCTGTTACTACACTCATTGCCAGGTTAGGCCAAAATTTCAATCTGGAACAGATTGTCAGCGCCGGGGTATCCGGGTCCGGTAAGAATGTTATTCCCAAAGAGCTCGACTGGGCGGAATACAGCAGCTCGCTGTCAATCGCTTCAGGTATACTTCACTACCATCCAGAAGCTAAAACGATACTACAAATTGGCGGCCAGACCTCCCTTGTTATCGTGCTGGAAGATGGACTAAAAAAGCCGTGGAAAGTTGCATCTAATCCGCTTTGTGCTGCAGGCACCGGGCGATTCATGGAACAGCAAGCATACAGGCTCGGTATACGTATAGATGACTTTGCCAGCCTGGCGCTCCAGTGTGATGATAGGCCACCCCGAATAGCAGCCAGGTGCAGTGTCTTTGCCAAGACTGATCTCATCCACCTACAGCAGAAGGGCGTGAAAGTCGAAGCAATGCTCTATGCACTTTGCGAAAGCATAGCCCGGATGGTCGTTTCGCTCAAGAAAGGAGATTTTGAGGAGCCGATATATTTTGTAGGCGGCGTGGCAGCCAATAGCGCCATAGTAAAATCGCTTGATGCTGCACTTTCTGCCAGGAATAATAGTCCGGTACGGGTAATTGTCCCCGAAAACTACCTGCATATTGAGGCTCTGGGTTCGGCTTTACTTTCAACAGGGAAAAGAGCTCGCATGGTACTGCTTCCGGAAACGGATGTCCGTAAGAGCTACTTTGAAATGCCCCGGCTGGAACCTTTTCACCAGCAAGATAGTACAAAAGACGGGACAATCGAGAGGCGGTGCCTGGGTTATCTGGGAGTCGATGTTGGCTCAACCAGCACCAAGGCGGTGATACTGGACGAGTCAGGCAAAAAAGTACTGGCGAAGCACTACTTGATGACTGCGGGAAGGCCGGTTGATGCGGTCAAAGAGGTCTTCAGGAACCTGCTGGGCAATGGTGCGGACAAGGCGAAAATAGCCGGCGCAGGCGTTACAGGGTCAGGGAGGTATCTTATCGGGAGCCTGATCGGAGCAGACCTGATCAAGAACGAGATCACCGCTCAGACAAGGGCTGCCGCAGAAATAGATGCCGATGCAGACATCATCGAGATCGGCGGTCAGGATTCAAAGCTCGTCATTAAGAGAAACGGTATTGTTGTTGACTACCAGATGAATAAAGCATGTGCTGCCGGGACCGGCAGTTTTATTGATGAACTCGCTGAAATGCTGGAGGTCTCGGTAAAAAACGGCGAGTTCGCCAATCTGGCGTTCGAGGCACCCTACACCATCGACCTGGGAACAAGGTGTGCCGCCTTCATGGGTCAAGCAGTGGCTGCAGCGCAGCAGGAAGGCATACCACTGGGGATAATCACAGCCAGCCTTTCAAACTCCATCGCCAGGAACTATCTCTCCAAGGTAGTCGGCAACAAGAAACTGGGCAGCAAAATTATCCTCACCGGAGCGGTATTCTATAACCAGGCTGTTGTCTCTGCGTTTTACAAGCAACTCGAGGGAAAGACCCTTACCGTAGCGGAACACAAGGAAATCAGCGGCGCAATAGGTGCAGCCCTGCTGGCAAAAGAAGAGTTATCCGGACAGGTGTCAAAGTTCAAAGGATTTCAGGAGGTAATAGATGCCGAGTGCACCCTTTCTACCTTCACCTGTAAGGGATGTGATAATAACTGCACCATCACCAGAATGCAGATGCCCGATGAAAAACCAACGTTTTATGGCAGCAGGTGCGACCGTTATGACAGTACCATCGACCAGGCAAAAATAGAGACCTTCTTCGACGATCGGGAAAAGTTACTGTTCCGGGACTACAGTGAAGGTTCCGGCACGGGGCCTTCGGTAGGAATACCCAGAGCACTTCTGGTATACGACTATGCACCGCTGCTTATCGGTTTTTTAAATGCGCTCAATGTAAAGGTCGTCCTCTCCAGTAAGACCACCAAGGAAATAATGGAGCAGTCAGTCGAGCTGAGCTACACCGATAGTTGTTTCCCAGTCAAGCTGCTCCACGGGCACGTGGCAAATCTAAAAGATGTCGACTATATTCTCTACCCCTGTGCTATCCGGCTGGGTGAAAAAGAAGGGGACGAGAACCAGAAATACGCCTGTCCTCTGGTACAGGCATCGCCATTCATAATACGTCAGGTCCTCGGTCTCGGTGAACGTCTGTTGACACCGATAATAGACCTCAGCCGGGGCAATGCCGACATTATAAACAACCTGGCAAATGTCGGCGTAAAGATGGGATTCTCCAGGAAAAACAGCAGGATGGCAGCCTTAGCCGGTATCAGGGCACAGCAGAGGTTTGAGGCAGATAGGGCAGCCCTCGGTGAGAAGCTGTTACAACAGGTGCGTGAAAGCGACCAACTGGGAGTTGTCCTTTTCGCCAGGTCATACATGTCACAGGACTCCGGAGCTAATCTCGGCATAGCCGAGAAGCTCGCTCAGCTCGGTGTAGTACCTATACCACTGGATTTCCTGCCCCTCAATTCAGTGTCCCCCAGGAAGTACTCTGACCGACCATACTGGCTCTACGAAAGTAAACATATAGCCGGGGCCGCTATAACTGAAGCAGACCCACGGCTCTATGGTCTGGCGCTGACAAACTTCGGATGCGGTCCGAACTCATTTATACTCACGATGATGGAAGACATCATGGGCAGCAAACCTCTGGGACAACTGGAAATCGATGAACACGCCGCCGAAGCCGGTATCGTTACCCGTCTCGAAGCCTTTGTCGATACTATTAAGGGTTTCGCTCGAGCCTCCAAGAAATTCGAAGCCCGGCATAAGGATATTTACCGCGGAACATCGGCATTCATCAATTCACAGAAAACACTTCTCATTCCCAGGATGGCGGCTCATGCCGTGATTATAGCCGCAGCCATGGAGGCCTGCGGGGCCAAGACGGTCGTACTACCGGAGCCGGACGAACGAAACCTCCTCTACAGCAATCAGGTGACATCGGGGACAGAATGTCTGCCCTACCGGGTAACTCTGGGCGATTTTATAAGATTCTACCATGAAAACGGCACTACCTTTAAAGACTTCGAGGGATTCGCTGCCGGGTCATATGGCCCATGCCGCCTTGGCAAGTATGCTATAGAGCAGATCAGGTTACTCAAAGATATCGGCATTGACCTCCCGATACGCACCACCGTATCAAACAACGCCTACCGTGATATAAACCTCGGTCCTGAATTTGAACGGCTCGCCTGGAGAGGAATAGTAGCCACAGACTACCTGGAAAAACTCCGCTGGCGCACCCGCCCCTATGAAAAGCAGGCCGGAGCAGCAGACAGACTGTTCAGCGAATATACGAACATGCTCGCGGACGTCTTTCGCAGGAAAGAGCCTTTTGAAGATATCCTGCGGCAGGCGACTACTGAATTCGGATCACTTATAAATCCCGACCTTCCCAGAAAGCCGCTGGTTGGAATCAACGGCGAGATTTATCTGCGCTCAAATAAGTTCAGCAACAGCAACCTGGTGAAGGTATGCGAAGATGCAGGTCTGGAAGTTATTGTTTCTCCAATGGGAGAATGGCTTAAATACACCTCATATAGAAACCTCGAGGATGCTACAAAAGAACGAAAACTCAAGAAGATGGTAACCAGTTTTGTTAAGAAGCGTATACAAGAGCAGGACGAGCATATGGTAGCAGACAATTTCCGTAATCTGCTGGACACAAGAGAGCCTTCTACATCCGAACTACTGGAGCGGACAAGCCGGTATCTTTCCCCCAAGTGCGGCAGCGAGGCAGTTCTCAGTATAGGTTGTGGAATCGAATGGATGGAAAATCCCGGCTTCGCCGGTGTGATATCGGTAATGCCTCATGGGTGTATGCCCGGCGGAATCGTGGCTGCAATGGCGGAAAAGTTCAGCACAGTCTATCAAAAGCCCTGGATAAGCCTCACCTACGACGGCTTTCTGGAAAGCAACAACCTGGCGAGGATCAACAGCTTTGCCGAAGTCATCAAATTTTGTAGTAAAGAAGCCTCAGAAAAGATAGAGGTTGAAATGAGCAATTTAAAACGGGGGTAGCAGTCCAGTTGTTCGAAGCGAATGAAGACACAAGGGCAAACAGGCCAGTGAATGACGTGAATGATCATATTAACCGGGGAAAAAGCATCAAGCTAAGCCTTGTGGGGTCTGCTGCCCTTTTCGTGATATCGCTGGTAGTGGGACTTAATGTCCCGCCGGGCTTCTCTAACGATACACTGGCAGATTTCAGGGACACGCTCGGGCCACTGGCTTCTCTGGGTCCTCTTGCCCTGATTTTCATTATTTTCCTTAACAACGCATTAAAGGCTCTGGGGGCGGTCATTCTGGGAATTGTCCTGGGACTACCGCCAATTATATTCTTGGTCTTCAACGGGCTCATTATCGGCGTTGTAATAGGGGGAATGAAATCTATAACCGGATACGGAGTAATCGCCGCAAGCCTGATACCACACGGGATCATAGAGATTCCTGCACTGGTACTATCGACGGCTCTGGGCCTGATGATAGGCATGGAATCGCTGAAATATATAATCAAACGAAAGAGTATGGTGAGAACCCAGTTGCGCTATGGCCTCAAGGTCTATCTCAAATGGATTCTCATCGGCCTGTTTATTGCAGCAATAATCGAGGTCTTCATAACTCCACAGTTTGTTCTCTGGGCCGGCGGCGAGGAACTCCTCACGCAGTAGAAACGGAGGAGTCTCCAGGTTGATCGCTCCGGTGCATGTACCACTCAATTAAGGGTTTACCGGGAAAACTTGTTTTACAATATGCGGAGACAACCGGATGAGGACTGTTGGCCCGGCATAAAGATATGTCATCAACCGAACGTGAAAAACCAGGTTTCTTTTACGGCTACGTTATTGCCATAGCTGCCTTTGCTATGATGATGCTGAACTTCGGCGTAAGCTACAGTTTTGGCATCTTCTTTAATCCTCTGTCAGCCGAGTTCGGATGGACGAGGGCGTTAACTTCTGGCGCTTACTCACTGTCCACATTTATATCCGGCTTCCTGGGTATCTTTGCCGGAAAACTGACCGATTGGCTTGGTTCAAAGATAGCTGGTACAGCTTGCGGCTTCTTTTTAGGTCTCGGCTTTCTATTAATGTCACGGGTGAACGCCGTCTGGCAAGTATATCTGGTCTATGGACTGATCATAGCTGCCGGCGTAGGCAGTTGCTGGCCCATAGTAATGCCCACGGTCGCCAGGTGGTTTAGCTTGAGAAGAGGGCTGATTACCGGTATTGTCACTTCGGGAGCAGGACTGGGCATAATAACGATTCCCCAATTTGCCAGTTGGCTCACCTACACATACGACTGGCGTCTTGCCTACGGCATCATCGGTATCGGCGCAATGGTGTTAATGATGCTGGCGGCACAGTTTCTGAAACGGGACCCCGCCCAGATAGGGCAGGTGCCTTACGGCGAGGATAAAATGAAGCAAGAAAGTGCGGCTTCAGAAATCCGTGGTCTTGATTTTGGAGAAGCCATCCGCACCGGCCAGTTCTGGATAATCTGTATCATATACTTCTGTTTCGGTTTCTGTATGCACTCGGTCATGGTGCATATTGTCCCTCATTCCATCGACATTGGAATTTCAGCAGCCAGCGCCGCCAGCGTTCTGGCTGTTATCGGCGGTTTAAATATTGTTGGAAGAATCATACTTGGAATAGCCAGTGACAGGTTTGGTGTTAAACCATCTCTTATTTTCGGGCTTGTTTTAATAGTAGCCGCCCTGCTCTGGCTGCAGTTGGCCGGGGAGTTATGGATGCTCTACGTATTCAGCATTATATTTGGCTTTGCCTATG
This sequence comes from uncultured Dehalococcoidales bacterium, assembly GCA_964596125.1. GTDB lineage: Bacteria > Chloroflexota > Dehalococcoidia > GIF9 > UBA5629 > CAZQRP01. Next base: position 11,436 of record CAZQRP010000032.1, read on the forward strand.
GCGGGGTATTGTCTTTTATGGCACTTGTCCCGGCTGAATTATTCGGGCTACATTCAATTGGAGTAATAATGGGAACGGTTACCTGTATTTTCACCATAGGTGGTGCGGCCGGACCTGTCATCTCCGGTCACATATTTGATATAACCGGCAGCTACAGTCTAGCCTTTTGGGTGGCTGCCAGTATGACCGTTATAAGTTGCGTCCTAAGTCTATTGTTAAAACCGCCCCTTAGAAACGAACAAACAACCTGAAACCAAACGGCTCGACAACAACAGTAGTTAACTGATTATAAGGCGCTTACTCGCTCTCGCCGTGGTGAAGACGAAAGAAAGCTTGCTCTACATCCAACGCTTCAGCAGGAAGCAGGTTCAGCTTTCCGGCGCTGAGAACGTATACATATATCTTTGCTGTTTTCTCCAGCATCTGGCAGTTGGTAAAAGCCTCCTTCATGTCCCTCCCCACGCTTAGTGCGCCATGATTTGCCAGTATCACCGCGTTCCTGGGTCCCAGCGCCGATACGACATTCTGCACCAGCTCCCGCCTGTCGGAAAGAGCATAGCCGGCTACTTTTATATCCCCGCCGAGACAGACAACCTGGTCATCGAGAATAGCCGGGATCTCAATGCCGGCAACCGATAGAACACTGCCGAAAACGGGATGGAAATGGATAATGGCATTTACTTTTTTACGGGCTTTATAAATACCGATATGCAGCATCGTCTCCATAGAAGGTGTACTATCTCCCTCTATGCGCTCACCGTCGCCGTTTATTATTATTATGTCATCTAAACCCAGCGAATCGTAGTAGCGCCCGCTGGGAGTAATAGCCAGCAATTCCCGGTCGTCAGGCCCGGTAAAACGCATGCTCACATTGCCCATAGTACCTACTACCAGGCCTTCCCGGACCATCTGCTGAGCCGCTTCGAGGACCGCTTTCTTTTCAGTGTTCCACATGTGGACTATTCTCCCATTCACAGTGACTAAAAACCATTGTCCGGCGCTGCCAACCGTAATCCGTATTGCCTCGCATTACAGCCATGTTAAAACCCCGACTGCCCGGCTGTCAAGGAACATAGCCAGTTCAGATAAGGCCGTACAGGATACAAGGTAGCATATTCAAGATAACCTTCAAGATATTGATTGTGCAAGGGGTAATGTCAAGCATGTCGGCGATTATCTCTTTGACACACCAAAGAAGTGGTAAATAGAGACTACCTATTACTGTGAAGTATTAATGTCAAAACCTAATTGTGTATGAGACTCTTGTCTACTATAACTCGTTAAATCAGCAATTTGGTCGTAATCTGCCCTATTTATCCAATAACAATGAGTATCTATAGAATAAAGTGCCCGTTTATGCCTATTATCGCCCCCATCAATACCAACCACTTCAACTTTACATTTATCCTTACATCTAGTTTTTACTAACTCTAATGCAGGTTTAAGGTCGGTATCAGCAGAAACTAGAATACCAACATCATGATTATGGTCAATTGCAAGTATAATAAAATCTATTGCTAACTGAACATCAACGCCTTTTTGTTGTGCCCCTTGTCCAGGTAAATATCTTAGTGGGCGTGCAATTACCTTAATTTCATCTCTTTCCCATGCATTTTTTTGATTAATATATGCATTATAAGTAAATGGCTCTCTACGATTACTTGGGATTCCTGTATATACTCGTATTTCTTTTAATTGTCTGGAAACGTCATTATACGGACAACGAGACTCAATTAATTTAGCTAATTTAACAAAATTAATTTGCCCGTAACAACTAGAATCTTCTCTACTGAAAAAGGTATGCCGTGCAGAATTATACACATTCTGTGCATCTACAAAAAGAGTGTATGTTTCTGTTCTATTTATGTCCATGTAAAAATAAATCCCGCCAATTCACTCGTAAGAGTGAAGGGCGGGTAAGATTAGTGGTAATATAACACATAATTACATATTTGTCAATGGGTAGAGCGATTATCATAGCTATTGCATACCATTAAACTGTGATTGGTATATGTTTTTAGCTTTATGTTTCGGTCTTGGTTTTTGTTCTCTTAATTTGCGAGTCTTTAATGGTATTGAAGGGTCTTCAAAGGGCAGTCTTAAACTATATTGGCTTCGTTCTAATAATGTTTTAGCATCTATAAATTTACATCCAGAAGGGTGAGCTATAGCTTCCCCACTATCCTTTTCAAAATATTTTTGCCAGTTATGACGCTGAGCAAATATTACACCAAGTAGACGTAAAATATTTTGTCCTGGTCTACCAACTCTTATGACTTGACCACCACGATAATACATTTCTGAATAAAACGAATATCTGGTTTTTGCATCTCTGTGTTTATCATGGCAAACAAGTATGTAATTATGATTTCTAGCCCATTTTAAATATTCTGTGTCATCATTAGGTATACTTTGATGCCATGTTGCGTGAGTAGACTTAGAGCCTATTTTGCGTAATAAGAATACCAATTCAGGATTAATATCTGAATCAATAAGAAAGCGTTCTATCTTAGACTGAGACTGCTTCTCTATCGAGATATCGTTCGTACTCAAGTGCCTTCTCTATTTTAATTTCTGGAATACGCCGATATAGTCTTGCTAATTTATGAATATCCTGATATTCATCAAATAAGGCAACAATTGTAGCTGTCGGAACTCTCGTATCTCTTATTACTGGTTCTCCACCCATAATATTGGGATTAACCTGAACATATTTACGAAATTGAGGAGGCACAATAATAGAAGCTTCTTCATCTATTTCTCTTAGTTCATCAAATAGGTCACCAAAACATACTTCCATTACTTTTTGTCCTAATTTAGTTGCATCTGTTACCTGCCATTGGTCTGGTCGGTCAACGTAAATGCGGTTACCGAAAACATAAACTCTTTCATTAGCCCATCCACGACTTGGTGGACCGAGCCTTTGATACATATGGTAAAGTGCTTTCGAAGCTGAATCAAAGTCTAGGTGTTTGTCCCTTAATGCTTTAATAATACGTGCCAGCGTTAAATCAGCATATGAATACCCCTCATGAGCAATTAGTCCACCTTCTTCCAAATAAAGTGATGGGCGTAATATTCCCCTTTTCTTCCAATCATATAAAGTTGAGATAGGAATACGAGCTAATCTGGAAACCTGAGAAGTTGAATATAACCCTTGTGATTCGGCCATAACAATTTAACCTCCATTATGTTATAATTAGATTGTCGAGGTCTAACTATCCCATAATGGGGTAAATTTGGTAGATGAATCAATATCTACTTTGAAGATAATAATACATTAATGGGTAAAAAGCATCAAGATACTAAACTCTCTCTACAGCCCCTTACTTTTGATGAGGCTATAACCAAACTAGCCCAAACTCCTAAACAAAAGGATTCTCAGGCTGAGGAGTCTGACAATACCAAAGAAGCCTCCCCTGAGTCTAAGTCATAAGATTCTCAAACCTGTCCGAATCAGTAACACCACGCTGATTATACCTATACTGAAATTCATTCAAGTATTGAGGTAAATATTTCCTGTTTACGTGGTGGAAGATACCATATAAACCACGTTTCAATAAACTCCAGTAATTCTCAATTCCCTGAATATGAATATCACCATCAACATAGGTTAATTCATGATTAATTACATCGTGCTTAACGTGTTGCTTTATATGTTTATATGCTTTGTTACCATCTGTAACTAACCTGGCATTTTTAAGGTCTAGGTTCTTTCTTAGGATAGTCCCCATCGTATTAGCATTGACTTCTGGGACTGTCATGGTTCTAGCCTTACCACTGCGTTCTAGTATGCCGAATACCGCAGCCTTGTCCATTCTTGGATGATGCGGAAACTTCGGTTTGGGTCTGAGCCCCATCTGAATTTCATCCTTGATACGTTCTTTCCAGACATAATGACCACGACTTTTACCATCAATATAAGTTTCGTCTGCCTCAACTGTACCAGTAAGCAGACTAAATTGTCCTTTATCTCGCATGGCCTCACGGATTCTATGAGCCATAAACCAAGCTGATTTATATGTAATATCTAGGGTGCGATGTAACTGGTGTGCACTAATACCTTTTTTAGATGCACACATGAGAAATATTGCAGCAAACCATTTATTAAGTGGAATATGGCTATCTTCAAAGATAGTGCCAATTGTAGCTGTGTATTGCTTCCCACACTTGCGACATTTGTAGAGTTTTTGTACTTTATTTTTAGTCTTTGTTTTCCGTTCTAAAGTATATGGATTATTAGCGTTGCATTTTGGGCAATAAGCACCATTAGGCCAACGTTTACTTTCCAGATATTCACGGCATTGTTCATCCGACCACCTGAGTACCTTTTGAAATGTTACATCGCTTGTATTCATTTTCATTACTCCACCTTTGATACAAGCTTATTATAACACAAATGTTTTGGTGTGTCAAGTACCTAATTGCCACCATGTCTCAATGTTTAGGGGTGAAGAAATCATATGTGCCAAGCCAATCTTGATTGTACTGTATATGTCGTGGCTACCTTTGTGGCTCGATAATTACCTTGATGGAATTCTGGGCATTCATGACAAGCTGGAAACCCAGGCCTGTCTCCTCCAGGCTCAGACGATGAGTAATCATCTGGCGTATGCTAACGGTGCCAGCGCCAATGAGATCAAGAGCTGTTTGGTAATCAGCGGGACTGCCCGCATACGAGGTGGTTAGAGTTACATCGTTACGCCAGAAAAGCTCGTTGAGTGAAATCGGGATAGTTACACCGGGGTCTGTTGGAGCAAACAACAGAATGGTCCCACCACGGTCTACTGACTTTAACGCCTGAGCAATCGCAGTTGCCGCACCGGTGGCAACTACCACCAGGTCGGCCAGGCGACCTTGATTAGCCTGGCGCAGCCGGTCAGGTACGTCTTCGCTGCCATGAATAGTAGCGTCAGCCCCGAACTGTTGTGCTGCCTTCAGACGGTACTCATTTATGTCCGTGGCTATCACTCGACTCGCCCCCATAGTCCGGGCTAGCATGGTATGAAGCAGCCCAGCAATGCCGCTCCCGATTACGAGCACGGTATCGCCCGGCTTCAATCCTGCCAGCCTTTGTCCACGCAGGACGCAGGCTAGCGGTTCAACAAAGGTTGCTTCTTCATACGATACCTGGTCGGGCATGAGGAATACACCGCGGTCAACATTGATGCTTGGCAAGCGAACATATTCAGCAAACCCACCCGGGTCGAAATTCGTCCGACGCAGGGTATCGCAAACGGTGTGGTGACCACTCAGGCAGTAATGACAGGTGTTGCAGGGGATGTGGTGAGCGACGGATACATTCTCACCTGCCTTGTAGCGCTCCACTCCTCCTCCGACTATTTCAATCTGCCCGGCAATCTCATGACCCAGCACAAGGGGCGCCCGGTCGAGCCGATACCACTCCATGACGTCACTGCCGCAGATACCACTGGCCTCTACCCGCACCAGCAACTCACCGGGACCAATTTGTGGAACAGGCACCTCCTCGATCCGCACATCCCGGTTGTTATACCAATAGGCAACGCGCATCCTGCGACCGGTGCCTGTCATGACTCCTTTACCGTTGCCTCCTTTTCACAATTGAACGTCTCCAGAGCCTCTTTTGGGGTCGCATTCTGGTGAACAATAGCGCGTATCGCTTTAATCATTGCCACCGGGAAATCATTCTGCCAGATGTTCCTTCCTAGATTCACCCCGATAGCACCCTTACCCATGCCGTCGTAGATAAAGTCAAAAACCTCAAGCTCAGTATCGACCTGAGGGCCACCTGCCATAATCACCGGGGAAGGACAGCCCGTTGCTACTTTATCGAAGTTCTCACACCAGTAGGTTTTTACCACACGCGCTCCCAGCTCGGCCGCAATGCGACAGGACAAAGCAAGGTAGCGAGCGTCTCGTTTTTCAAGCTCCTTGCCCACAGCAGTAACTGCCATCACTGGTATACCGTACTTTTCTCCCTCGTCGACAAGTTTTGATAGATTTAACAGCGACTCTTTTTCATAGTCACTGCCAACAAAGATAGAAATACCCAGAGCCGAAGCGTTCAAGCGGATTGCCTCTTCCATGGAAGTGGTAATTCCTTCATTAGCCAGGTCTTTCCCTACCATGCTGGTGCCGCCTGAGACTCTGAGAATGACCGGTCTGGTGTTATCGGGGTCAACACATGAGCGCAACACCCCCCTGGTAATGAAGATTGCATCAGCGTAAGGCAGGAGTGGCTCGATAGTTCTACGGGGTTCCTCCAATCTTCTGGTTGGACCCTGAAAATATCCGTGATCTACCGGCAAGAACAGAGCATGTCCATCCGGTTGAACTAGTTGTGCCATACGGTTTGCCATTCCCCATTCCATATAACTAACCTCCTTCTGACTTTGTAGTTTGTTGCCTGGTTGTAACGCCCACTCGGATTAACTATTATACTACAATACACAGATTGACTTGTATGTGCTAGATTGCAAATCGTCAACAACAATGGCACAGATTAGAGGCATACACTAAAGAACACTTAGCAGCCTGGCAAATTTTCCCAACCAGATAAAGTAATAGTGAGCAAGGAGCCTGAAGTGTTCGAAGAAGCATCAAGTGTCATTGCTGAAGCAAAATCAAAGACCGAGCAAACGAGGGGCTTTATCAAAGGGGTCAGGCGCATCACCAGGCGTAAATATACCCCGGAAGAGAAGATCCGTATCGTTCCGGAGGGATTCCGGTACGAGGTAACAATCCGAGACTTGTGCCGTCGCGAAGGCATCAAGCCGAACATGTATCATGCCTGGCTGAGAGATTTTATGGAAGCGTGCAAGACTAGGCTGACCCGTGATACCATACGTGACGCTACCAGGGATGAAGTAGCTAATCTCAAGATCGAACAAAAGAAAGATTCCAGATCACTAGGCAAAATAAACAAGAGACTAAAATAAAGGAGGACTACATTGGACTATGACAGTTTCCTCGAATTGGTCAAAAAGAGAAGGAGCGTTCGCAGATTTAAGAACGAACCAATACCACGAGTTACTATAGAAAGGATACTGGAAGCATCACGGTATGCGCCCTCTGCCGGGAATACCCAGCCATGGGAATTTATAATCGTGGAAGACCCCACAACCAAGAAGAGCATTTCAAAAAATATCGGGCTGAAAATTAAAACACAGACGGAAAAAGATCAGACCCTACATCCGAATGCAGCCGTCCAACCCCATCTGTTTACCGCACCGGTTCTTATTGTAGTCTGTGGTGACCCGCGATTGCGCGATGCCTATCCTGCATGGAAGGACAGAAACCTCCTTTTTCATCAAAGCCTGTCCAACTGCATCTATGCCATGCAACTGGCGGCAGCATGCTTTGGCCTGGCTACGGCCTGGGCGACGATACAAAGCGGGCCGACCGAGATAGAAGTCAAGAAGTTGCTGGGAATTCCTGATATATATTCAGTAGACCATATTGTGCCATTAGGATATCCCGACGAAGAGCAAGAAAACAGGCCACCGGGGCTTCGCATTGTAACAGAGAGAGCTCGTTTTCGAAGAGAGCTGAAAGATATAATCCATTATGAACATTACGACATGGGAAAACTCAGATCAGATGCAGAGATAAAAGACTTTATCTGGAACCACAGCGTCACCCGAGTTCCCCATTCCCATGTGTAACCTATGTATAGAGTATATAATCAGTACCCATCTCAAGTTGGTCCGTGTGAGTCTAGACGCATTAGATGTTTTACTATACATCAACAATGGGAAACAGCGGATTTTTAAAGCGTTTACCGGTGAGTAAAGCTGCCGTAAAACAGGACCACTGTAGACCTATTGAAACGGCAGGCTACAGCTTCTCAGATGCAGCCAGTATAGCATCAACGATCTTGGTATAGCCGGTGCAGCGGCAGAGGTTGCCGGCCAGAGCACTCCGGACCTCAGCCTCGGTCGGTCTCGGATTCTCATCCAAAAGCGCCTTGGCAGAGAGAATCATTCCCGGTGTGCAAAAGCCACACTGGATAGCGCCATGGTCAATGAACGCCTGTTGAAGGGGGTGGAGTTCCCCGTTCCTGGACAGCCCCTCGATAGTAAGTATCTCCTTATTCTGTGATTCAACTGCCAACATCAGACAGGATATCACCGGCTTTCCATCGACAATAACGGTGCAGGCACCGCAGTCACCGGTGCCACAGGCCTCCTTGGCACCTGTAAGCCCGAGGTTGTCCCTGAGCACTTCCAGTAATGTCCGGTGCGGTTCGACCGCCACTTCATACAGTTCACCGTTTACATGAAGCTCTATTAGTTGTTTCACGATAGACTACCTCTCTATGTACCGTTTTATCGCTCCACCACGTCCAAAACATACCTTCAGAGCGGCTATGCCTTCCGGTAATGATACCAACAACCAACTATCAATGCCGTTCTAAGCCCTTCTCCCCCTTTTCTTTCACGGCGTCAAGGACCTTCTCCGGGACCATGGGCAGGCTGTAAATTTGAGCGCCGATGGCATTACAGACGGCATTGGCTATAGCCGCAATGACAGCGCCGCGGGCTGTCTCTCCAACCTCCTTGGCTCCATACGGACCCTTCGGCTCATTGCTCTGGACACTGATCGTCTCAATCGGGGGAATATCGAGTGAGCCGGGTATTTTGTAATCACTGAGGGTCTGGGTTATCACGCGTCCCTCCCGGTTAATAGCCTCCTCGAACAGCACATCGCCTATTGCCATTACCGCCTGGCTCTCAAGTTGACCTTCCACACTCAGCGGATTAATATCGAAACCGCAATCATCGGCCACTGTCAGCTTTAAAATTTTCACCCTACCGGTCTGTTTATTGACTTCAACTTCGGCAAGCGCAGTGGCAAAGCCATAGGCATCGGTAAACCGCCCGCCACCCGAAGACACGGCCGTCGTCCCCCTGACAATGCCACCCCAGAACTGGGCTTCAGGCACTGCTTTACAGTAGCCCTTCCCGATTATAGAGTCTCCGCCGTGTAGTTGAACACCGTACTTATACATCTCAGCAAAAGATACGCCTTTGTCCGGGTCGGTCTTACTGTAAATGCGACCACTGTTGACATCCAGGTCCCCGACTTTTTCTTTGAGCGCCTCTGCCGCAAAAGCTAACAACTGCTGCCTGGCATCGGCAGCGGCCCTCCTGACCGCCTCACCTGAAACATAAATACCGGCACTCAGCCAGTTGCCGATATCATACGGACACAGCTCGGAATCGCCGGAGACTAAAACGATATCATCCATAGTAACGCCAAGTCCTTCAGCAGCTATCTGGCACATCGCCGTATCTGCACCTTCCCCGAACTCTGTCTGGCCGGTATAAAGGGTAACAGTACCATCGGGATTAAGCTTGACGGTGGCGGCACTGCCGAACGGGTAGTTATGAGCACCGCTGAACATACCAGCAGTGCTGATACCCATGCCATGACCGTCCGGCAGCTTACTCAGTCGCTTCCAACCTCCTGCCTCAGCCACACGCTTCAGGCATTCCGGAAGACCGTAGCTGTCCAGCCGGTCCCCGTTGGGCAAAACGTCACCCAATTTCCTGAGATTCTTCAGTCTCAGCTCCAACTGGTCGATACCCAGATGATCGGCTATCCTGTCCAGTTGAGCTTCAACGGCAAAGCTGACCTGCTGCAGCCCGTGTCCACGTTTGGGACAGGTGATGACTTTGTTGGTATATACCCCAACCCCCTCGTGTTTCACGTTCGGTATGTCATATATGGCATGTCGAAATACATGGGCAAGGTACAGGGCTGTCGGAGAGCTGCTCCGGTAGGCACCAACATCATCAATGATGTTCAATTGCTGTGCCATTATCCTGCCATCTTTTTTAACACCGGTCGTGACATCGATGATCATCCGGCGACTCTGCGGGCATGCAGTCAGCACCTCTTCCCGCGACAGGACTATCTTAACCGGCTTCTGCGTCTTCCTGGAGAGAAAGGCAGCCAGGAATTCATAAGGAAACATGCTGATTTTGCCACCAAAAGCGCCGCCCACATACGTTTTATGCACCCTCACCTTACCGATGGGAATTCCCAATGTCTTGGCAAGCCAGTAGCGCTTATGCTCATAGCCCATATGGGTAAGCCATACGTCCAGCTTTCCTGATGAATCAAAGCTGGCTAAGGCGATATGGGTTTCCAGAGCAACGTGAGATGTTGCCGGAATTATGAACCGCTCCTGCCTCACATAGTCCGAGTCGTTGAATCCCTGCTCAACGTCACCGATGATCGTTGAAACCGTATTGGAAATGTTGTTAACCACCTCATACGTCCTGGCTTTTCGCGGTACCCCGAAGTCTTCCCAGGCCGTAGTCGTGGTAGGCACAATCCTGTCATGGACCCGAGGGGCACCATCCTTCATCGCTTCCTCCGGATCGAACACGGCAGGCAGTTCTTGGTATTCTACGGTAATCAAGCCCAGAGCCTCTTCGGCAATATCCTTACTGATGGCAGCTACCGCAGCTACCTCTTCACCGATATAGCGTACCTTGTCTACCGCCAGCGGGCACTGGTCAGCAGGATAACGGGGGGTATCGAGGAAGGAAAACCTGACAACGCCAACATCCTTACCGGTAATTACCGACTTGACACCCGGCAGCGCTTTCGCCCTGCTGGTGTCGATAGCAACGATTCTGGCATGCGGATAGGGACTCCTGAGAATTTTCCCGTGCAGCATCCCCGGCAATACAAAGTCACCGGTAAACTTTGCCTCACCGGTAGCCTTTACTCTGCCATCAATTCTGGGCAGTGGCTTGCCGACTACTGAATATTGACCCATAGTATCTCCCTTAATGCCTGACAATACTATTAACGCTGTTTTATCCTTGACCAGACTTCAGTTATTGTCCGGGCAACCAGCAGCGCTGTCATTTCTCTGCGGTACCCGGCCCGTGAGCGCGGCTTAATCTCCCGGGCGGCAGTCCGGCCAGCTTGCTCTACTCTTGTCGCCTCGAACCGTTTCCCGACGAGTAAGGCTTCCGCCTGTCTGGCACGGAGCGGCGTAGGAGCAACAGAGCATAACGCTATCTTTATATCCTGACATACATCGTCTTTGCCGGGGTCCCGTGTCATGTGCACAGCAACTCCCACCAGCGTCTCGTCGACCGCAGTCCATTTTGTCAGCCATTCGTAGCGGCCGGCACTCATTGGCGGTGGAGTCGGTATCCGGATTTCAGTGAGCAGCTCCCCCCTGTTGATAGCTGTTTGAAACGGGGCTACGAAAAACTCTTCTACCGGCACTATTCTCTCCCCGTCAGGACCAACCAGTTTCAGACTGGCATCGAGGACAAGCAGGGCCGGGACAGAGTCCTGTGACGGGCCCGCCGTACAGATATTACCACCGATAGTACCCATATTCCTGACCTGCGGCGTGCCGATCTTATTGCAGGATTCAGCCAACGGTCCGAACTTCTCTTTCACAATGGTTGAACTGGCTATTGAATGAAGCCTGGCAAGGGCGCCGATCTTTAGTCCACCTTGCTGGTTGTAGTCAATATAGTCCAGGTCCGGGATATTCTTGATATCAATTACGCATCGGGGACTAATCCGTCTCTTCTTGACCAGGACCAGCAGGTCTGTGCCACCGGCAATGACGACTGCTCTATCCTGGTATTCGGTCAACAAACGGCAGGCGTCCCCAATGGTCTTCACTTCCCGGTGTTCAAACTGCGGGAGCGACAGCAGATACCCTAAGTCAGAAACAGCCATGACCTGTCTCCTTATCGTTTATTAACCGACGATAATCGGCACATCCCAAGCAGGACCCCGATCCCGGAGTTCCCACCTTCATTGAGAAAGCCTCAGGACTGCCGGTACGTCAATTTTATTTGTGTGCTAACGAGGTGGTTTCTCTCAAAAAAACAGCTTAAGCTGCAGTATTAAAATCAATGGCAGACCACGGCATAACCATCCTCTACAACATCCACTACCTCCCAAGTATGAAAGTATAAGCAATTGGTCTTCGCAGTGCAAATCTGGGATTGTGCGGTGTCTATGATATAGGTCAGCTCTGAAAATCGGGCTTTATCTCATCTATCGAGCTGCTGGAGGACATGACAAAGTACCAGAAAGGAGTTCCCTGTACTATAGCATTGTCCAAACTATGTTACAATCCTGCTCTGACTCAGCAACGAAAGGTATGGAAAGACGGAGAGCTCATACAATGTCTTTCTATCATAAACGGAATCGTGATTTGACAAAGATGATATAATTGTCATGTCTCAACTAATATGCTCTAACAACGTGGAACGTAGTATTCGCTTTCTTTCACAAAAAAATATCGGAGTGATTTTCAAAGGTCAAAGCGAGTTTAACTGAAGCTCGATAGGGGAAGGGGGTGATATGGATATGACCTGACAGAGAATCGAAGAGTTCTCCTGAACTTAATGATGTTTTTAGATGGAGGAAACGAAATGAGCAAAAAATATTGGTTGATATCAGTTATCACTCTTACCATAGTTGCCTCATTGGTGTTCCCTGCCTGTGCCGCTGCGCCGACTGGAACGGTTGAGCTAAACTTCAATAAACAGGGGCCTGAAGTTCAGAAATGTCCCACATTAGAAGCTAACACTTTTGCCGATGAAGTTGCCAAGCGTACCAACGGCAGGGTAAAAATAAATGTCTTTCACGGCTCAACGTTAGCACCACCGGCGGAGACTTTCGATGCCACGCTCAAAGGCGTCTGCGATATAGGCGAACAGACTGCTGCCTACACCAAGGGGCGCTTCCCCGCTACCGAGGCTTTTGACCTGCCACTCGGCTATCCCAGTTCCCTGGTCATGGGGTATGTCTGGATGGACTTTTTTGATAAGTTCAAACCCAAGGAATATGACGAAGTGGTATTCATTACAGGCCATTCTCCCCCTCCAGCCTTTATCGGCACAGCTAAGAAAAAAGTGACCAAACTTGCTGACTTGAAGGGGCTAACCCTGAGAGCCCATGGAGGTTCGGCCCCCCTGATAGAAGCGCTCGGTGCTACGCCGCGGGTCATGCCTATAACCGAAACCTATGAGGCATTGTCCAAGGGGGTAGTAGAGGGAACGGTAAATCCTTATGAAGCATATGCACCATTTAAGTTCGATGAGGTGATCAACTATACAATAGATGTAAGGCCTGTTGCCTACGGCAGCCTGAGCTTTTGGGTAGCGAACAAGGACTCCTGGAGCAAGCTGACATCGAAGGAACAGAAGACCCTTCTTGAACTGGGGCGTGAGATGGCGGTGCTCAGAGGCGAGTGCTGGGACGAGGAAGAGCAGAAAGGACGGCAAGCTTTCCTGGCAAAGCCAGGTAAAGAAGAGGTACAAATCCCGCCGGATGAGCTGCCCAAGTTTAAAGCCGCCGCCCAGGCTGCTATAGACAGGTACATTAGTGAAAAGTCTGCCATGGGCCTTCCGGCTGCCGACTATGTTAAGTATCTACAGGAGCGTATCGCCTACTGGAGTAAGGAGCTATCCTAGTAGAAGAGATAGACACGATCCGTTTATATAGTAGTAACTTTTTTCAGGAGAACAGACTTTTTCATTATCTGAAGGGGAGTTAAATCCCCCACATATCAATGCTCGTGAAAAAAAGCCCTCCACAGGAAGAGGAAAACGGGCATCATCCTGCGGAGGGCTTTGAATAAAATTTAGGTCTTTTTACATGTCAGAAAAAATAGAGCGTCTGGAAAAATCTTCAGATTTGGTAAGCCGCTGGCTTAACTGGCTGGCAATCGCCGGAATGGTAGCCATGCTGGCTCTAACTCTTCTCGATGTGATCGGTGCCAAGCTTTTTAGATGGCCGGTGCCGGGCAGTTTCGAAATAACAGAACTTCTGGGTCTGGTAATAATTGCCTTTGCACTACCCTATACACAGGTACTGCGGGGGCACATAGAGGTGGAGTTCTTTGAAGAAAGGCTCCCGGAGCGTGTGCGGAGAATTGTTGCCACTTTCATCTCTCTTTTTGGAGTGGTCCTGTTCGCAGTACTTACCTGGCAAATGTTCGACTTTGCTCTGACCATCCAGCTAGCAGGCAGGACAACTGCCACCATGTATATACCGTTTTTCCCTTTTACCTATGCAGCAGCTCTCTGCTTTTTCATGGTCTGTCTGCTCCTCGTGGTGCAGTTCCTTAAATCAGTTAGCAAGGTAATGAAGAAATGAACTCGATTACCATCGGCATAATCGGCATCGTCGTTCTGGTGGTACTTTTTCTTCTGAGGATGCCGATCGCTTTTACCATGCTGGTCGTCGGGTCACTAGGTTTTTCTCTTTTAGCTTCACCAAAGGCAGGGCTTTCCCTGCTTGGCTCCGAGGTGTTCGCGCAGTTCTCAAATTACTCCTTTACTGTCATTCCCATGTTCGTTCTTGCCGGTTCCTTTGCCTTTGTCGCCGGATTGGGCGGCAGGCTCTTCGGTGCTGCGTACGCCTTGTTAGGTCGGTTGCCGGGGAGTCTGGCGATAGCCAGCACCGCTGCCTGTGCTGGTTTCGCCGCCATCTGTGGTTCAAGCGTTGCCACTGCCGCTGCCATGGGCAGAATTGCCCTGCCGATGATGAAAAAATTCGGCTATGATGACTCGCTGGCCACAGGTAGTATTGCCGCTGCCGGCACACTGGGCGTGCTTATTCCGCCCAGCACTGTCTTTATTATCTATGCCATACTGACCGAGCAGTCTATTGGCAAACTTTTTATAGCCGGTATTTTACCTGGAATACTGCTGGCCTCTTTGTTTATCATAACAATTGCCATTCTCTGCCGGCGTAACCCTTCCCTTGCCCCACGTGGACCTGTGAGCACTCGGAGGGAAAAGATAGCCGGAGTTATAGGGGTAGCTGAGACCCTTGTTCTATTTTTACTGGCAATAGGGGGATTATCGCTGGGGTGGTTCTCCCCTACGCAGGCAGGTGGTGCCCTGGCTGGCGCCGTTCTCCTCATCTCCCTGATAAGACGTCAGATTACCCGGGAGGGATTTATCTTCGCCCTCAAGGACTCAGTGCGGATAACCTGCATGGTCATGTTCATCGTAACTGCGGCCATAGTTTTCGGCCGTTTTATGGCGGTATCCAAGATCCCCATGATCTTATCAGACTGGCTGTCCGGCCTGGCCGTTCCCCCAACGGTGATTATGATACTCATATTGATTCTTTACATGATCGGCGGCTGTTTCATGGATGGTATGGCCCTGCTCACACTGACGATACCCGTCATCTTCCCTACGGTTATAGCTCTCGGATACGATCCGATATGGTTCGGAGTAATGTTTGTTGTGGTGGGCGAGATGGGAGTCATTACTCCACCGGTCGGGATTAATGTATACGTGATAAAAGGGGTCGCCGAGGATGTTCCCCTTGGTACCATATTCAAAGGAATATTTCCCTTCGTAGCAGCAATCATAGTCTGTCTGGCGATCCTCATGGCTTTCCCTCAAATCGCCACATTCCTGCCCGGGCTAATGACCTATTGAACTTAGACAACGGAATCATATTTTAAAAAAGCCGCTGGTTTCACATTTGACCGACCGCTGGAAGTATCGTCTCCGAAGAACCAGGGCAATCGGTTGACCATCCTTTTCCAGAGGAAAGGAGACTAAACTATGGACAAGAAGTTCTGGAGTGAAGTAGAGACGTTGTCAAGAGCTGAACTGAAAGAGCTTCAGCTCAGACAGCTTAAAGAACAAATTGAGTATCTTTATAATCACTCTCCGTATTACCAGAGAGTATTTAAAGAGTGTAAGTTAACTCCAGAAGACTTTAAAAGACTGGATGACCTGAAAAGGATACCTTTTATAAATAAATACATGGTCGGAGAAAGCCAGGAAAGTCACCCTCCATTCGGAGAGTTCCTCTGCGTACCCGAAAGGGATATCGTCAGGTACTTCAGGACCAGTGGCACCACCTTACGTCCACGCAATTTTGCCTACAGTTATCATGACTGGTGGAATATTAGCTGTGAGATTATGGCACGGCTGAAGTATTCCGTAGGTATCAGAGCAGAGGACAGGGCATTCATCGCCTTTCCCTACAGTACATTCATTTCACTGTGGACTTCGCATTATGCCTGCGAAAAGATAGGCTGTATGGTCATCCCGGGCGGTGGAATCTCCACCAGGGAAAGACTGAACCTTATGAAAGACATGAAAGCGACGGTCCTGTGTGCTACTCCAACATATGCTCACCGCCTGGCGAACGTAGCCGAAGAAGAGGGCATTGATATCAGGTCAATTCCCATGAGGATTATCCATACCGGAGGCGAACCTTTAGCCGCGGTACCTGGTTCCAGGAAAAGGCTGGAGGAGATGTGGCAGGCAAAAGTGTACGATCAATATGGAGCCAGTGAAAGTTTAGCCGTCGTTGCCGGGGAGTGTGCAGAACAAAACGGACTCCATATCGCCGAATATGTTTTTATTCCTGAAATCATAAACGAAGATGGAGAACAGGTTGCCCCCGGCGAAACAGGAGAGCTGGCATTCTCAAACGTGGTATCCAAGACCATGCCTATTCTTCGGTTCAGGACGGGCGATTTAGTGACCTATACCGACGAGCCCTGCCCGTGCGGACAGGAGTCGATAAGGATTAAAGTCCTGGGGAGAAGAGATGATATGCTCCTCATAAAAGGCACCAATGTTTTTCCTTCCACAATAGAGGAGATGGTCAAGAGATGCCCGGAGCTTAGCAGTGAATTCATGATAGTAATAGATGAGATCAACGGGGTCTACGAATTAATTATTCAGGTGGAGCCTAACAGAAAGGAAAGATTCACTTCCGATGAAGAGGAACAAGCGATAAGAAAGCTGGTAGATATGATGAGGGAGAGTCTGCGCTTAAGGCCTGTAGTACAGGTTATGGAGCCGGGTTCTCTGCCAAGGTTCGAGGTGAAATCCAAAAGGGTCGTGGATAAAAGAGTAAAAGACCGGTGAAAAATTTTACAGACCCAATACATTACGTTCAACTGCATATGGACATAGAGAGAAAAAATACATAAGGCTATTATGGCTGTATTTTATGAGTCAAAAAGAGAAGGGACTGTAAAATGTAAAATGAGTAAAGAAACTAAAAGAGTAATTTGTGAACACTGTCATTCGCGGTGTCGGGTGCTGGTACACACGGAGAACTATAGGCTTGCCGGATTCGAAGTAGATCGTTCTTATCCTCTATGGGACAGAATATTTCCGGCAACAATAAGTTGTCCCAGATTACAGGGTGCCAGGGAATGGATGTATCATCCTGACCGTGTCAATTTCCCGCTGAGAAGGGCCGGCGAAAAAGGAGGGGGGAAATGGGAAAAAATATCCTGGGATGATGCACTTGACGAGATTGCGGAAAAGCTGGAGCGGATAAAGCAGGACTATGGGGCCGAGGCCGTGGCTCTTACGACAGGCACCCTTCGCCAGAGAGACTTGTATCTTCCGTTCTGTCACCTCTTCGGGACTGTCAATTACGTAGGCCAGGGAAATATCTGTTCCGGCCCTGTCCTGCAAACATCCGCGGCGTTATTTGGTTGGCCACAGCGTCCCAGAACCACTTTCAGGCTTGCTGACGATACCACCGGTAAAAAGACAGCAAGTAAATGTGCTATTTTGATAGGAGTGGATCCTTCGCAAAGTATACTCCGCTTATGGAAATCGGTGCGCGATGCCAGAGAGACGGGATACAAGATAATTGTCGTCGACCCCAGGGAAACACAAACAACGAGGATGGCAGACATCTGGCTACAGCTACGGCCGGGCACAGATACAGCTCTGATAATGTCAATGATACAGGTAATTATTGAAGAGGAGCTGTATGATAAAGAATTCGTAGAGAAATGGTGTTACGGCTTTGATAAAGTCACGGAACGA
This sequence comes from uncultured Dehalococcoidales bacterium, assembly GCA_964596125.1. Classification (GTDB taxonomy): domain Bacteria; phylum Chloroflexota; class Dehalococcoidia; order GIF9; family UBA5629; genus CAZQRP01. The sequence goes on from CAZQRP010000032.1 coordinate 29,246, forward strand.
GCAAGAGAATACCCTCCAGAGAAGGTTGCCGAAATTACCTGGGTAACGGCTGATAAAATAAGGGAGGCGGCCAGGATAATAGGTAATAGTAAGCCGATATACAGCGTAAATGGTATGGGTACAGAACACCTGCAAAACAGCATCCAGGCTATTCATGCCAGGCTTATCCTTGCATCAATAACGGGCAGTATCGACGTCGAGGGGGGACACTATATACCAGGCCCCGCAAGATCCAGGAGTTTTCAACAATTACAGGGAAGCGAACATCTGACTCCGGAGCAGAAGCAGAAGCAACTGGGCAGGGACCAATTCAAATTCCAGGGTTGGCCGGGATATGATATGATTCTGGAGCATACCTTACCACTGTGGGGAAGGCCGTATATTATCTCTGCTGTGGGGGCTAATGCTCATGCACCAACCGTATACCGGGCCATGCTCACCGGTGAGCCATATCCGGTCAGGGCGGCGATTAGCACTCATAGTAATCCCCTGGTCACCCAGGCGAATATGAAGCTGGTATATAAAGCTCTGAAGAGCCTCGACCTTTATGTAGTCGCCGATATTTGGCAAACTCCCTCAGCAGAGCTGGCCGACTATATATTACCCATAGCGTCATGGCTGGAAAGGCCGTTCTTATTCAACGGCGGTAACTGTGACAACATCATCGTCGGAGGAGAGAAGGCTTTGCCATCCGAGATACCCGGTGAGTATGAGCACAGGACGGATTACGACATCTTCAGAGGGTTGGGG
>CAZQRP010000033.1:0-28692 GCA_964596125.1 uncultured Dehalococcoidales bacterium
TTATCTTCATAAGACACTATTATAAGTGTCCGTGATCTATCTGAACTAGCTCATATGTTTGATGATAATTATTGCAAATTCAATCAGAATACGGCGGGATATGATGGTATTGGTCACATTGAGTACATTAGATGAATAACTTGTGAATCGACTCAAGAATGAAGGGCAGCCGGGGCCTGTTCATAGATGACCTGCTTTGAAAATTATTTATCTCTGTCGATGAAGCATGTATGAAAGGGCGACCACATAACGATGCGCAGCGGTCTATCACCGCATGGATTGGCGTTTCTGTTGCCAGACCAGCGGTCAAATAGCCTCTTAGTTCGGGGTGCTTGCAGGTGAACGATCGGCATTCGTCACATTGTCAGTCAACAGAGCGTCGGGATGAATATATATATCTTTTTCATGCATATGGTTACTTGTTTTTGTTTCCATCGCACTACTTCATATCACAGTATATGACCAACATAATGTTAAGGATAGCCATATATAAGTATTAACATAAATCCCCCTTTTTTATATTTTAAAAAATCTGCACGGATAGATACCATGAGGCAATTTTCAAATACCCATTTTCCGTTTGAGCATAGTATTGACAAGCACACAAACGGGGACTATATTAAACTCGTACTGTATGAGGTGAAGTTCTTTTTGGCAGGTAATATAGTAATCTGATGTAACAGGAGTAGGAAATGGGGAATGATAAGAGGGCAGCTAATAATGAACCTAAAAAGATAAAATTAGGATTGGGCGGGTTTTTAAGGCAGTATGTTGGAATTAAGACTGAGGAAAATAACAAGGTTTATATCGATAAACCCAGGCTTTGGTTTTGGAAACCAGAATGGTGGACTAAAAAAAAGATAGTATTTATCACTATAGGGAGTGGTGCAATAATAACATCGTCTATTCTCTTTGTTCCGCAGATGCAGATAGACATGCCTGGAGGGACGGGGATTATTAATATTGGACAAAGTACAACGGTGTTTGACCTACCACAGCTTCCCAATATACCTGCGACTCCACACGAACATGCTGAAGCCTGGGAGTTTAATACGTGGAATGACCCAGAGATGGTCAGGCTTAGAGAAGAGGAGAAAGATTGGTACAGGTTCTGTAGAGACGAGAATAAGCGTAATGGCATGGAGGCCTCTGCTAACTATTGGCAGTCAAGATTGGATAGGTGTTTTAGAGAGGAAAGAAGGTACGAAAACGCCGGATGGCTTGAACGACGAGTTTCAAGTAAAGAGTTCATTGAAATTGCTCGATGGCGGTCACCTGAAGAGTTAAGAGAGATGTCAACAAATATACAAATGCCAGTGACAGGGCTTGAATTGTTTAAGTATCATACTGAGACAGGGCCTCTATCAATAGGTGGGGCAGAAAAAGAAGAGTGCCCTTAATAGTGATATAATTGTGGTGGTTAACGCCGTTCCACGATTCTGTCTCTGCCTTGCTGGCTACCTTATCCATTAAAAACACCACCTTAACCCACCAAATTCATAGTAGATGAGTTCAAGGTAGTTATCGATCATAGCTTTCTACCTGGTGGAACATGACAGTTGATTCTTTTCAAAAACAGTTATAGAATTGTGCACGCAAAACTACAACGATACAATATTCGTTGTAATTCGATACCAAAACTCGTATAATCCTTTCCTGAAAAGATCCTGAGAAAAGTAAACACAGCAATAGGTGTCTGTACTATTGTGCTGTCACTATTGAGCTTCGACAACTGTAAATAGGTCGGTATGATGCAGTTGGGCTTGAAGGAGTCCAATAGCTCTTCCTGACACTGTGTGCCGATGGTGGCTATGATAACAGGAATATGGCAGGCCATAGAAGGATTTGATAACGCCATTGACCGCAGGAGAGTATTGGCGAAGCGGGAGTTACAAAAGTTTCGCCAACCGGTAACGACTCCGCTCTGTGAGTTGTTAATCAGACTACATATCAACCAGTCCCACATCACTATTACCAGATTTGTCCTGCTGATCATATTTCTCCCTCTGTGGATCGGCCAACATTATTATATCGCTGTCTTGTTGCTGGCTATTAACTTCTTACTGGATATGGTTGACGGCGATTTAGCCAGGAATTTGAAAACAGATTCTGACCTGGGTAAATTCGAAGACGTAATGGCTGACAATTTCATGGTCGTCGTTTTTCCGCTCGCATTAATATGGCAGGGTCTGGTCTCGGGTTTCCTGGGGGCTTATTTCATATTCGTCGTATCATTGTCCTGGTGGTTATCGGTGATAAAACGAAATTGTGGGGTGAAATCGGACTGGCTTTTCAAGCCGGAGGCATCCAGTCTGTTACACATTGTAAGATTTTGGGTATTGACAGTCCTCATGATCCTTTATGCCTTATCAAGAGTCGATGTCGTTTCGGAAGCGATACTTGCCCTTTCAATAATATTGACATTAAGCGCTGTATATGATTACTACCATATAATAAAGTCGAGATTACATACCTGACATAAATATACTAAGCTCTCTAGGTGGCAGCGAAAAAGTCCTGTGTTGATGATTGGGTGAATATGCATGCATAGTTACTAGCAAAACCTCGAAGTAGAATGTCGCCCAACAGATCGATAACGAACAGAATGTTGATTGGAGCAGGGAACGATAAGATCTCTCGATGGCTGGCGCTGTGCGGTGTGCTTACGCTCCCGGCATTGACGGTTTTCATAGTCATAGCAGGTCTGGTGACGCCCGGCTATAACCATTTGTCAGAGACAGTCAGTCAACTCGCGGCCCGGGGTAGACCTCATCCCGAAATAATGGTGACCGGATTTATTCTATACGGAGTGCTCATCAATGGTTTTGCACTCTATATGTATCGATGCCTTGGAAATCATAGCAGTGCCCGAGCAGTCTGGCTGTTGCTCGAAATTCACGGTATCGGCATCATTTTTTCAGCGGTCTTTAAAGACGATCCCAAGACACCTTATACTATAGCAACGCTGACAGGGATCCTGCATGACGCTGTTTCCTCAATCAGCTTCCTGGCGTTGATGGCTGTGATCTGGATGCTCGCCAAGATCACTTACCAGGACCCAGCATGGAGAGGTTTTGCTCGATTCTCAATCGTTGTTGGTGTGCTCGGTTTGGTTTTGTCCCTGATGTTCCTGATAGACATCTTCAATCCGATTGAAGGTTTGCTACAGCGTACCTTCTATTTCCTGTCATTGGTTTGGATTGAGGTTATATCGCTACGGTGTCTTTACTGAAGTTGTAGATTCTGCGTCTCTCACCCGTTACAAACAGGAAATGAATATGGTTCGGCAAATAGCAATGGCATTTCCATACCACTCAAGAGGTGAGGTTGCCTGTGGGCAAGGCAATCTTAAGGAATGCTTACATGCATGTAGCCTCATCTATACCTTGAGTATAATTGACAGTGCCCCTATACAGGACTAAGATAAACAGTCTATATATCGAAAAGATACAGCAACAAATATATCTCAACTGAAGAATAATTATATAATCTGAAAAAGGAGGAACCTGCAATATGACTACTGAAACGAAACGGGCTGTTTGTGAGCACTGCCATTCACGTTGCAGAGTGCTTGTGCACAGTGAAGATAACAGGCTTACCAGGTTTGAGGAAGATCGATCATACCCTTTATGGGATAAAATATTTCCAGCTACCAGAGGTTGTGTCAGGTTACGTGGTGCCAAGGAGATGATGTACCACCCGGACCGTGTTAATTACCCCCTTAAAAGAGTTGGTGAAAAAGGAGGGGGGCAGTGGAAGGAAATACCCTGGGAGGATGCGCTTAATGAAATCGCAGCCAGTCTGGAAAAAACAAAGCAGAAACACGGAACTGAAGCTCTCGCTGTCACCACAGGCACATGGCGGACCAGAGACTTTCAGGGCCGTTTTTGTAATATTTTCGGGACACCGAATCTGATAGGGCAGAGTAATATTTGCTTTGGACCCTGGATTCAGACCAGCGCTGCCATGTTCGGATGGCCGCTGCGCCCCAGAACTGCCATGAGACTGGTTGACACCCGTACCAGTCAAAAGGCGGAAAATAAGTGTATATTGTTGGTCGGCGCCAATGTTTCACAAAGCTATTTCCGCGTTTGGAAATCAATACGTGATGCCAAGGATGCTGGATACAAGCTAATCGTTATCGATCCCAGAGAGACAGACGCAGCCAGGATGGCCGATCTCTGGCTGCAACTCAGGCCGGGTACAGATTCAGCTTTATTGATGTCCATGATTAATGTGATTATCGAAGAGGGTCTCTACGATAAAGAATTTGTAGAGAAATGGTGTCATGGCTTTGATAAAGTGAGAGAACGTGTCCGTGAGTTTCCCCCTGAAAAAGCAGCAGAGATTACCTGGATTGCCGCGGACAAGATAAAAGAAGCTGCCAGGATATGCGGTAACAGTGAGCCGATATTTACCACGCATGGTATGGGTATAGAACATATACAAAATGCTATCGAAGCTATTCATGCCAGGCTTATACTGGCAGCGATAACCGGTAGCATCGATGTAGAAGGTGGGCATTACATACCGGGGCCGCCCAAATGCAGGATGTATCCGGAAATGGAGGCGTTCGAGCGACTGTCAAAGGAGCAGAAGCGGAAACAGATTGGCAGCGACCGATTCCAATTCCAGGGTTGGCCGGGATTTGATTTAATACTGGAGGGTACACTTCCTGTATGGGGAAAGCCGTATACGCTCCTTTCCAACGTGGCTAATGCCCATGCTCCGACCGTATACCGGGCTATGCTTACTAACGAGCCTTATCCGGTTAGAGCTGCGATTTCGACACATAGTAATCCGCTGATCACTCAGGCCAATAGCAAACTGGTCTACAGAGCGCTGAAGAGCCTGGATCTCTACGTGGTTATGGATTTATGGAGGACACCGTCGGCAGAGTTGGCTGATTACATTTTACCGATAGCTTCGTGGCTGGAGCGGCCGGCGCTTATGATCACCTCCGATACTGGTGTGTATGGAGGGGAGAAAGCTCTGCCATCGGTACTACCTGGTGAATATGACCACAGGACCGATTACGATATGTTCAGAGAGTTGGGATTAAGACTGGGCCAGCAGCAAGACTGGCCGTGGAAAGACCTTGAAGAAGTCTATGATTATATGCTTGAGCCAGTAAACCTTACCTTTAAAGAGTTTATGGATAAAGGTGGCTATGATTTTCCCCCGGATGAATATAAGAAGTATGAAAAGATAGGTTTTGCCACTTCAACGGGGAAGGTGGAGCTTTATTCCACAGTGATGGAAAAGCTGGGATATGATCCTTTACCCCGGTATGAAGAGTCCGTTGAAACTCCGGTATCCGGAACAGAGCTGGTAAAGGAATATCCATTCATGCTGATTACCGGTGGGCGGTTTGTATGGATGTATCACTCGGAGCATCGCCAGATAGACTCGGTCCGTAGTAAACACCCACATCCGCTGGTACAAATTCATCCTGAGACAGCAAAAAGTGTGGGAATTAACGATGGTGATTGGGTCTGGATAGAATCGCCGCGGGGCAAGATAAGGATGGAGTGTCAGCTCTTTAAGGGAATTGATCCGCGGGTAGTTCATTGTGAGCATGGCTGGTGGTTTCCGGAGCTTCCCGGTGAGGAGCCCTGGTTGCATGGAGCACTGGAATCAAATGTCAATGTCCTTACCGATGATGAGCCTGAGCACTGCAACCGGCTCTCGGGTAACTGGCCTTTGAGAACAGCGCTGTGCAAGGTCTACAAGGCTAAATCTTATTAGCGGGACTGAAGCGATGATGGATCGTGCTAATAAGCAAGAGCATCCAGATGAAAATTGTGAGTAAAATTCATCACCGTTGCATTTATAACGTACTTCGTACAGGGTCTGTATGTCTCGGACATTCTATGCCAGATTGATACAGGTTCTACAAATTAACCCCGGGGTAGTCCCAGCCCTCTTGTTGCCACTATATTTCTCTGAATTTCCGACGTACCACCGAAAAGGGTGAATGAAAAAGTCTCAATGTACCAGCGCTCTACAATGCCTTGCAGCACGGCGTATTTAGAGTCCTTCCTTAATTGCCCATACGAACCCAAAACTGTCATCAAACTATTTGAAACTTGCTGCTGTACTTTATTAATGAAGCATTTACTCATGGATACCTCTGCTGTACTCGGGAGTCCTCTACTGGCAAGCCAAAGTGCCCGGTAGCAAAGTAAACGAGCTGTCTCAATTGCTATCTCAATGTCAGCAAGACGATTTCGAATTAGTGGATTATTTCCCATTCCCTGCTCTTTCACGTATTGCATTATCACGGTAAGGACTCGCCGTATCATACCGATCGCTCCCACATCGAGCCCTCGCTCAGCGTCCAGCAGTGCCATAGCTACTTCCCATCCACGGTTCTTCTCTCCCAGTATGTTCTCGCGAGGGACTCTTACCTCGTCGAGGAATACCTCGCAGAGACAGTCGCCACCTCCCATGTCCTTTATACGACGGACGTTTACACCAGGAGTTACCATATCCAGCAGAAAAAAAGTAATGCCTAAGTGTTTCTTAGGGGCAGAAGGGTCTGTTCTTGCTAAAAGGAAACACCAATCCGAAGCATGGGCACCTGTGGTCCAGATCTTCTGGCCATTAAGAACATAGCTATCACCATCCTCTTTGGCTGTGGTTTGTAATGAAGCTAAATCACAGCCGGCTTCTGGTTCACTAAAGCCCTGGCACCAGAACACTTCGCCTTTTGCAATAGGCGGTAAATGCTGTTTCTTTTGCTGCTCTGTTCCAAAGCGCATAATAGTCGGAGCTAACATGGCCACTCCGGAGCTGCTGAGTCCCGGCGCTCCTCTGGACCTCATTTCTTCGCTCAGAATGGCACGAAGGATAAGGCTACTTTCTTTACCGCCATACTCTTTCGGCCAAAATAATGTAAGCCAACCCTTTTTTGCCAGTTTACGGGCCATTATCCTGTTCAGGTCCATCAAATCATCGAGGAAAGGGTCTTCGGCGGGATTGATAATGGGCATCACCTGGTCCGACGGTAATTCTTTGTCGAGAAAGCTTCTTACCTCCTCGCGGAAGGCTTCTTCTTCTGGTGTAAAACCAAATTCCACAGTAAACTCCTTAAATTTTCTTTATCAGCAGGTGAGAAAGCATGCAAGCTAACATAATTAATTCGGTATCACTTTATAAATTAACTGAGTGATTGTCAACCTGTGAGGTATCATGAGGGGACCCGTCTATTGAGCAACATACTCGGCTGTAAGCCGGAAAATATAACGCTTGACATGCCGGTCGAAGTATAGTTTGAAGACATTAGTGACGGGTTCACCTTGTACAAGTGTAAGCCACTAGCTTCCACTCAGTGAATACCCAGGTGGGTAGTATAATGGTGGGATTGATCAGAGTGAGTACCAGGGTGGTGGAAAAAATCCTGCGCAGGTAGCAGCCCACCGGTAACCGGACAGATTTCTATTGCTCCCGTAGTGCTAACGCTGCCGGCAACTACATTCTGTACCGGTTACCTGTATTTTTCAATGAACTCCTGTGATTTAAGATATCCCAATAATTAGTGGGGCAGATGGTAAACTACACCTTTCTCACTCATTGTGACAAAGCCATTTCAGGGCATTCAGGTGATGTTATCTTAATGAAATGTACCGGTACCTCAAGGTATTAGATACTCTTGACATTCGGTCTGTGAATAGTATACTGCATAAAAAGGGGTTGGACGTGGATCTCTTACAGGCATTTGAAGCGTATCCTGATATTGAGAAAGCAATCATTATCAAGTCGGACATGTTGAGACTGGGCAAAAGGTTCAGCCAGGCAGCGCTTGACGAGATAAGAAAAATGAAGGACATCAGGGTAAAGGGTTACGGCCTGTTCAGCTATGACTTCGGTAAAAAAATTACCCTTGCCCGTGAGATGATACCAAACACCTTTTATCTTAAAGATGGCACTGAAGACGGGACTCATATTCAGGTGCGGATTTCACAGGATACTCCTTACCTTGTTGATTTTATAGATGGTGATTTCTCCATATATTGGAATCAGGAAAAGATTGGCGACATCCTTTGTTTTGAAAAGCAGGCCAAATTCTATGACCGGGTAACTGAGGATGGCATTCCTTATCAGGCACTTGTTTTTAGCGTGGGCAGGGACCAGCTCTTTGTTACTGCTAACAAACACTGTGATTACTTCTCGCGGAAAAAGGAATGTTTGTTTTGCGATCTAAGCTCACATGCCCATCATCAGAAGCAGGGTGGAGAAGCGATGGTATTGCGTAAACAGTCTGAACAGGTTGCTGAAATCGTTTACGCAGCGCTTCAGGAAAACCGTTTTCGTCACATACTTATTACCGGTGGTACCTTTCTCTCCAGCTATCAAGGTAAGTCGGAGGTTAAGTGGTATGCTGACTTTCTGAATAGCATTAGAGAAAGTATTTGGGCCTGGTACCCGGCCTGTCTTCAGGTCGGTGCACTGGACGATGAAGGATGGAAAAGACTGCATGACACCGGTATTCCGTGTATTGAGCCCAATATTGAGGTCTGGGACAAGAAATTATTTGAAATTATATGTCCGGGTAAGAACGAGGTAGTTGGATATGATGAGTGGATAAAGCGTACCATCAACTCAGTGAAGTACTGGGGACCGGGGAACGTTAATCCAAATTTTGTTTCCGGAGTGGAAATGGCCCAGCCGTTTGGATTCAAGAAGTATGAGGATGCAGTGAAGTCCACACTGGCAGGATTTGATTTCCTGATGGGGAATGGAGTGCTTCCCAGGCAGGGCGACTTCTGGTGTATTGAAAAGGACAGTAAATTGGCCGGTCAGTCACCACCGCCGCTTGAATATTTTCTTGAACTTGGAAAAGGATATTTAGAGCTTCGTCAGAAGCATGGTTTTGACCATCTCTATCCAACAATGTGCCGTCATTGCTTATCGCACGGCACGGAATTCGATTTTGAGTATTTTCATGGACGCTCTTCTGCCTCCAGGGAAGCAGAGTTGAAATCTCTAAAGGGTGTTACTTCGAGTTCCCTGTCAAACTAGCGATTACCTGTTTTCGGTCTGCAAGGCTGCTTATCAAATGATAGCAGTAGTCCTGTTTAGCCTTGCGGAGGCTCAATAGACTTCAGTAGTGAGGAACAGTATGGATAGTATAGAAAACCTGGTAAAGCACGTGGTAACGACGAGATACGAGTCATTGCCGGCAGAAGCTATACAGACTACGAAGAGGGGCATCCTGGATACGATTGGGGTCCTTATTGCCGGTGCTACCGCTCCCGGCTGCAATGTCATGATTGATTTAGTTCGGGAGTGGGGTGGAAAAGAAGAGAGCACGATTCTGGTTCATGGTGGGAAGGTGCCGGCATATAATGCAGCTATGGTAAATAGTGTGATGGCCCGGGCCCTGGATTTTGACGATTCCGTAGAAAAGGGAATGCACCTTGGCGCTTCTGCTATACCTACTGCTTTAGCAGTGGCTGAAATGTGTGGTAATCTCAGTGGAAAAGAGCTTCTTGCTGCCGTACTGCTGGGAGAAGACCTGGCTGTCAGGATAAATATGGCAACGACACAAAGAGGATTTGATCCTACCGGTGTATGCATGGTGTTTGGGACAACCGCGGTAGCGGGCAGAATAATGGGATTAGACCAGGAAAGGATGCTGAATGCTTTGGGGATTGCATTTAATGAGGCGGCAGGTAGTTTCCAGAGCAATATTGATGGTGCCCTCGTTGTTCGTGCAATTCAGGGTTTCACTTCCAGGTCTGGTATCCTGGCTGCGGTCCTTGCTCAGAAGGGTATTACCGGAGTTAAAAATATATTGCAGGGTATTTATGGGTACTTTCAACTGTTTTCTGCAAGTGCCGGCGATATGGATGCCCTTTTTGCCGGTCTGGGACAGGAGTTCGGCGTAAATAAGCTCATGTATAAGAAATACCCAAGCTGTGGAGCAACGTTAAATGCCGTTGAGGCAGTTTTAGAGCTTCGCCGGGAGTATGATATTAGCCCGGACGAGATAGCCCGGATTGACGTATATATATCGCAGTCGGCGTATAATCTGGTCGGTCGTCCCTTCGAGATCAGAGATAATCCTGTAGTGGATGCTCAGTTCAGTATACAATATGCTGTCGCCAGTGCACTGCTGCGGGGAGGCTCAAAACTGGAACACTTTACTGACAGATTCATTAGAGACCCGGAAATTATCAAACTTGCTGGGAAGGTACATCCTGTAGTTGGGACTGAGGCTGAGGGACTGGGGGACTCAGGGGGGTGTTTCATGGAAATAAAAATGAAAGGTGGCGCGAAATATTCAAGGTTTATGAAGTATCATAAAGGCACCCCTGCAAATCCCCTCACCGATGAAGAGATCAGGGAAAAGTTTACCGACTGCATGGCCTTTGCCACCAAAGGCTTGCCAGAGAAGAATATCGACGGGATAATAGCTGCCATCTCCGGTCTGGAGAACGTGGAGGATATCTCAGGGATTATTAGATTGTGCAGTGCCTGATGTGGTTTTTAATAGTGGTTTACAAGTAGACAACTTGGAAATACTTTCATCGTTCATATCCCTATGAAAAAGTTGAGTAAGGTTTAAGTGTTAGTGACTGTTAACTATGTAACTGCTTTAAAGTGTAACCTATGTTTTGACTCCAAAGATATCGATAAGCTGTATTGGTTCAAGAAAGAAGTCGAACGTCCAAAGTATCGTGCCACTGATGTAGTAGCAGAGGTGCAGAAAGTAGGATTTCTGAAATTTCGTCGCAATCGGGAACATGTTCAAATATGTAAATCCGAAGGTGCTAAAAAGTAAGGGAAAGGTTATGGAGCTTATGTGGCTGATACTTGGTACTGGTATGATTCGTGGATTAAGCATTGTATAGAATTATGTGAAAAAGCTAGAGATAGGTATAGATAACTGTATCTCTAGTTTTAACATTAAAGTCAGACTTAAGCATCCTTTTAAAGATATAAGAATCTAGATAGTAACAATATATTATGAATTATATAAAACAATCTTTAATCTGGTCTATGGGAGTTATGAAAGAACTGGTAGGGATTGATTGGTTAGAAAAACACAATCGGCATTGGAAACAATATGCTTGGAATCATCCAATAATTTCCACATACCATTTTGCAGAATCTGTTCTAGATAAAGACGAATCTATCATAGCGGGCAATGAGCATGCAATCCGACTCATTTTCTGGGTGGCTAATCTGAGTAATGTTCTTTCTCGTTTAGAAAGTAATAACCTCCGAATGTGGCTTCGTGATCCTAAGGAATGTTTGAAGCATTTATACATGATTGAGATTGTAAATTTATGTTTGGCACAAGGTTATGAGATCGAGTTTAATGATCGGCCTCCCTATGGATATGACTTTCATGTTGTATTTCCTGAATGTAATATACCAATAGAGTGTAAGAAGAAGGGGAAAACTCAAAGAGACCAAATAGCACAAACAAACTGGGAAGAATTAGAACGACGGTTGAATCAAGTTATGGATAAAAAAAGGAAATCTGGCTTTATATGGATGGAATCAGCCTCGGATCTTACTAGTGAAGACATTACATTTATAGAGTCATTTGTAGGGAAAGTCTTTGATCAGGTTGGTGATTCAGTACAAGGTTATAAGGACCTATTTTGTGCTGTCGGACCTTCAGCAGGAGTACATGGGACAATGCCTGTGGAAGATCAGCAATTACTTCCTGATGACAAGTTTTTCTTCTTATTTCAAGAACTACATCCTTCAGATGAAATTCAACATGGTTCATTCAACATGGTGGGCATTTATCCTAATAATCCATCTTGGGGCAAGGGTACTGTAGAGAAACCTATTAAGTCTCAGGATAACATTGCAATAGGGCCAGCTTGGAAAGGGATACCACAATATTTAAATTTACGTTGTCATTGGCAACCAAAAGCAGGAGAGATAAGCAATTTCCGTGCGTTTGGATTCAAATCACAGGAGAAAAGAGATTATGTAACGACTGTAGTCAACTCATTAGCTGATGTACGTAAACACAAACAGTTACCTCCAGACGGACCTGGACTTATTTTTATTGAAATGGCACCTCCTCCAGTGTTTTCTGCTGAAGGTGGTAACTTTTTAAAGTTGCGATTTGATGAAATCAATGCTGAAGTATCTCCAAAACTTCGTGGTGAACAAAACCGGAGAATAAATGCCATCATATTGACATGTACAATGCCTGCCAGAATAGATCACTCAAAGGATTTAGGAATTGGTGTATCTTGTAGGGTAATCCGACACGAAAATCCAAAAACAGCTTTACCAAATAGCTTTAAACTTTTAGACAATATTCAGGTACTAGAGACGATATAATTGTTATGAGGGAATTAGAGACTTGAACAGGATTAAACAAATACTTATGAAAGAGCAATCTTGAAGGGGAAATAATTGAGAGTCTGTTTCGAAAATCATATTGCATACAATTTTGCATTGATCATTTTTCGCGTAGTACTGTAAGCTACACTCAATATTGGTGGATGATTACAATATGCGCTGAGCCAGAGGGCATACAGCTACTTATAAAGTAGCATCGCTGGCAGGGGAATCCTCAGGGTAACCGCTTCTACCGGACAGTCCAGTACGCAGGCATTACAATGCCAGCACTCGTCCGGATAGCTTACAGTAGGAATCTCTCCTTCCTTGGAGCTAAAAAAGACGTCCGATGAGCAGATGTCAACGCAGGTACCACAACTATTACATTTATCATTATCGATTACCGGTGGCATGGATTTCCTCCTCTAATGCCTTACTTTCCGCCATTCGGTACATGGCTTTCCATTCTCTCTCTTGACTATCAGCAGTTGCTCAAGCAGTGGATTAGTAAATGGGTAATCAGCACGGACATGCAGTCCTCTTGTCTCTTTCCTTGCTTCAGCCGTAACAAACATAAGCTCTCCCAAGTCGATCAAATCAAATATCTCTAAACAACGCACCAGCTCATGCTGGTTTCTGACGATGACCGAATTATAAGCTTTCTCTTTTAGCCTTCGCAGGTGCTGGGCTCCTGCTGTTAAGAGCGTTTCCGAGCGGACAAGCCCCGCATAGTCAGACATCACCATCTGAAGGGCAATATTGACCTCTTTCCAGTCCGGTCCTGCTTTTCGACCTCGAATCTCATTGAAGAAGCTTTCCTTTTCTTCGATCTTTGCGTTTAGTTTTGCACTAGTAGTAAAACCGATTTCTCCGGCAGACCTGGCTGCGTTTTCCCCGGCGATCCACCCGAACACTGCCGCATTGGATATTTCCATGAACGCTTCGTCTCCCGCAGCATAGAGACCCTCTATCGAAGTTCGGGCTTTCTCGTCGGTATGGACCCCGCCGCGAAGGCGTGTCTCGTAGGTCATAAATTCAACGGGATTTTTCCTGAGATCTATACCCTCTGCTGTAAAGTAATCCAGCATGCTGGTCAGTCCTTCATGCTTCAGCCAGTAGTTCATATACTCAAAATCTTCGTCTGAAATATCCGAGCAGTCCATGTAGACAGGCCCCTTACCGGATCTCATAAAGTCTTCGAATATACCTTTGTGCATCTCAATCGTCATCTCGCCATATCTTTTATCGGGCTTCTCAAGAAATGGGCCTACCGGATTGCCCCGCGGATCTTTTAAAATACCTATCCAGGTCGCTTGCCCACACCTGGAAAAGTACTTGGTGCCAGCATGACGGGCGGGTAACTCTATATTAGCCAGTTCAGCTCCGAGCCGATATGCCATGGCACGTCCATCTCCCGTAACGTTAAAAGGGAAAGAAAGGTTGGACAGCCAACCAGGCGTTGGGGCCGGGTATAGCCTGACGCAACCCCCGGTGCTCAAGACCACGCTTTTTGCTAAAACTCCGACCATCTTATCTTGTCTGGTATCGATACCTATGGCTCCGGTGACACTATTATCACCAACCAGGTCAAATACCATCAACCTGTTCCTTATCTGTGCCCCCCTTCGCTGAGCTTCCCTGGTCAGTATCGACTTCTGGTCCTTACCTGAATACTTCAGGTGTCTGGGAACAAGCCCCGGGTAAGTATGTCCGGCGAATTCCCACTTTCCGTTATATTTCATAGGGATACCCCAGCTATCCCACAGTTTCACGATTTCGAATGAATTTAATAGCCAGGTATGTAAAAACTCCCTGTTCTTCATTCTCGTTAGCGCACTCATTTGACCGAAAGAGAGGCCTTCCATAAATGCTGCGAAATCGGTGCCGTGGAATTCCGGTATGTAGCACTGAAAGTGGTCGTTACCACAAGCCCCGGCACCACTGCGCAGTGTGTTTCCTTTTTCGGCAACAACGACTTTTGCGCCGAGTTCACTTGCCCGTATGGCCGCCATCAAGCCGGCTATACCACCGCCTACACACAGAACATCTGCTTCTATTATTTCCTTTACCATGCCCTTCTTCCTTTGTTAGTAATTATATGGCCATGTGTCAGCAAGTTGTACACTCTTTCTTTCACAACTGTCACACGAGGATAATTCACAATTATAACAATAAAGTCAATAGGATTGAAGAATTTGACAAGAATAGATGGTAATTCTACTTGAATAAGACACGATTGCCTGAAATGCGCAATTAGTTAAACAGTTTATCTTTTTGTTCCTGTACAAGCCATAATGTTCATCTAAACTGGGTGTGGGGCTACGATTAAAAGTAGACGAGGTCTTCTATGAAGTGGGCTGCCTTGATCCATCGTAATTCATTATCCTGGCAAGAAGTCTAAGAAGGAAACTAGATTTTGCGGTTCCAGCGACACTATGGTCAATATTGTCTACGATCTTGGAGACTCTGTGGTATGGGACACCAATAGCCATTTCTTCTGGTCTGTATTGTCCAAGGGATCTACATGATATATCTAAGAAACTTACTCCGATTTGTCTTGTTGCAATTGGTATGGCAATAACTCCAGAACAAAGAGGCTCTCTATGCAGCGTGTTAATCTCTCCTGTTTCGAATGCTTCAAGGAACAAGATGCGACTAATCTGAAGGGGCGTACCCACGAACAAAACCACATCAGGTTGGAAGTTTGCCTTCATTAATGGGGCGAGAATAATATATTTCCCTAACTCGGATGATTGCACTTTGGCCAAATCAAGCATTCTACGTGCAGCACTTTTAGAACCAACTATTTTTTCTCTTCGGACGAGAAAATCCTCTAGATCCCAATTTGGCGAGTTGCCTATCCCTACATGGAATTTACCATTACAAATGATAGTGTCACCTGAGCAATACAAGGACAGGCCTCTTCTGGCTTTTTGGATCAACATACATAGTGTTCCTCCGCGTTGCCACTTCTTTAATCCTTGGGGGGTGTCATACGTAATGCTTGTGGCAACTGGGTTTCCATCAAGCTCCAGGGCATTCTTTAACTTAGCAGAAAGGTAGGCCTTTTCTTCGCTTGTATCTGTCTTTTCGCCCATACTTGATATTATAGTCAGCTTTGGCTTTTATTGCTATAAGCTAAATCTGCCGAAAGGGAAATTTATGAGTATTGCGACCTTTTCGATAATGTACTGTCAATAACCTCTTGCATAAGCGTCCAATAAAATAGCAGAGTTTTGCTCCGATTCAAGTGACCTGCTTAATTTTTTCTAGACACACCAGGCTAATATTGGTGAACTATTTACTATTTCATCTGACAGCCTGGAACATCGGGTATTTCTATACAATGAGCTAGCCAGAAGCTCAGACAATGACAGAAATATCATCGCTGTTTAGTTATATAATGCTAATTCGGTCTATTTGGACGTTCTTATACCCCGTTTCGGTAGAAGTGTCCCTTTCCACTTTCCAGATTTCGAAGATGCCCGAGGTACGGTCGCCTTTAGCATTGAACGTGATAATGCCGCTGACGCCGCGATATTTCTGCCCTGTTGCCAGGAGTGCATCCCTTATAGCCTTACCGTCGTAGACGCCGGCTTTTTCTATCGCCCTGGCGATCAACAATAGAGCATCGTACGTAGTATCGCAATACACACTAGGATTCTTTCCAGTGGCGGCTTTATAAGCATTAGTGAACTTGTCATACGTGGCATCCGAAGGGGCAATACTTCTGGTACCCGCAATAATGGCTTTTTCCATAAACTCGGCACATTTTTGGTCAGCAAACATTGTCTCGCCGTAGTTGCCGTCACAACCCAGCCATGCTATTTCATCCAGGCCCATTTCTGCAGCCTGTTTGAATAGTATGATCCCATCTTTCACATAGGTAACTGCAAGAATCACGTCCGGGTTGCTATCTTCAATGTTCTGTAGCTGGGTACGATAGTTCTTTTCGTTGGGATCGAAATATATCGATAGCACATGTTTACCTGACCACCCGGTCTTCATAAGCGCTTCAACCAATGCCTTCTCTAATCCTACACCATAAGAATTAGCCTGGACCATGGTTGCCAGCCTGGTAAATCCTTTTTGTATAATAACATCGGCCAGTATGATGCCCTGAAGCGTATCGTTAGGCGTGGTACGGTAGAACCAGTTTGTCCAGGCCTGATCGGAGATCTCCGGTGAGGTAGCTGATGGCGATACCATTAACACGTTTTTCTGGGCCAGATAAGGACCTGTTGCCATGACTGCACCACTACTCATACCACCGACGAGTACCTTTACACCGTTGTTTTCAACCATCTCTTTCACTTTTTCCAGGCACCTGGCAGCGTCGGTGCCATCATCCGCTTCCACCAGCTCTACCTGATTTCCCAGGACTCCCCCCTTGGCATTTATTTCCGTAATCGCCAGTCTGGCAGCACTCAATCTATCTATGCCCTTCGGGCCAAGCAGTCCAGTGGTAGAAAGCACGCAGCCTATTTTCGTTTCCACTGCTTCTTTTGGAGCACAGGCTATAGCTGATGTGAGAAGACACAGGGCAACTATCACCAGTAACAGCTTTTTAGTCATGTATCACCCCTTTCTCAACACCTGACGTTGCAGGGTACTGTAATACGAATGTTTGGCTTTCCAGACACCACCTCATTTGTAATTTCGATACAGTAAGTATAACACAGGCTGAAAGGCCTGGCATTCCGCAGTTTGAAAGTCCTTTGTCTATCGTACGTTATAAAGGAGAAGTTGACATGATTCGGCATTATAACAGAACAATTTCAGAGCATCTAAGTGGTGTGGTCACTGGTTGGCAGGTTTTACCTAATATTCGTATTGAAGACATACGAGCTGTCGGACTGGAGTCCAGAATCAAACGCAAGAGGATTATAGTTATTCTCTCTCCATGCCTGTTCTAATAAGAATAGAGCCTGATACAATACTCTACCGGTTAACTGGAGAAACGTACTATTTAATACCTATTATGAGCAAAAACCCGGTAATAGCTCAGCCATATCAGGTACGTTCTCTAATTCAAATATCGCTTCAACCGCTTTATCGATCCTGTTCTGGCTTAATACTTTAGCTGCATTCATTCTGAACTTTGCTTCCAGATCGTCATCATTTATTCTTGCTTCTTCAGAAAAATGGTCTCCCTTACACCATATCTTTTCTTTTTTAAATGTTCTTCCTTTGGCTGCCACTTCAACTGAAGCGAGGCAGTTTTGAGGATTTTGAAGCCAGACCTTACCAAAATCAGGGTGAGGACTGAAGCTTATTCTTTTCATAAACTCTACTATTTCAGGATTATTCATTGTATCCGGGTCTTGCCAGTCAGCGACAGGTATTCTATGAGCCGCAACTGCAAAGGCGTAAGGCACATTGAATTGAGTATCAATATGAGTGGTAACTTGTGTATTTCTCCAGACCGGAACATTGATCATCGGGTTCAATAGAGTACTGATCCTTTCGATATCTTTCGGTATAAGGTGATTTTCTTCTATGATTTCGATAAAGCAGTCGAGCGCACCATGATAAAGACGGCAACAAGGATAGGGTTTGTACGATGTTTCCACAAAATGCCATGTATCACCCAGTTCCTGTACTACCATATCAGGTCGCCAGGCCTTTGCGCCATAAAACTTCCAGAATCCGTAATCCCCATCCAGTACGGTGGTGTCTCCGGTATAGCCCATCTGTGCGAGCAGCACAGCAGTAACTTCTGCCAGTGAGATCCATCCTGCCGGACCATATTTATCCATACCGGAGGGTACTGTCATTCGCCATTTTACTTCTGCTGGCACAGGAGTCATATGACCAGCCAGCCCGATGGCGTGTAACATTCCTTCGTCGTTGAGTCTCGCCATCTTGCCTGCCCCGATTGCCCCACCCAGGATAGCAGAATTGAATCCATTGACCTCAGATTGTTTGAACTTACCTTCCCTGTTAAAAATCGTCTCTCGTAAAGCCTTCCCGATCCTCGTGGAAATTTCGTGACTCAAGGCAATAGCCACAATTAAATCCTTGCCCGAAGCTTTCCTGGTTTCACCTAAAGCTAAAGGTGCTGATAGTACATAGGGAGTAACATGCGCCGGTGCCAGAATACAGTCCATATCAGTTGCATTAATGAGCTCACCATTGGCAAAAGCTGCTGCCGGACTTGAGACCCTGTCACCGGTACCAACTATCGTTGATTCAGCGGCGTCACCTAGTCCCCTGGCAAACTGGATAGAAAGTTTCCCTTTGTCAACAGTTGTTCCAGCAAGGGCGCATCCCATAGAATCAAGAAAGATCCGCTTTGCTTCATGCTTTGCTTTTTCAGGTATGTCATTAAAATCGGTTTCTAAGGCAAACTTTACCAGCTCTTTTGTCAAACTCTGCATCAGTGATTTGCCTCCTTACGTGCTGGAATGGACTAATCTCTTGATCGATAGAATGCATACTCTTGCCTGCTGACTTTTCAAGAACACAATATAAGTTCGGCGTCTTCGGCTTCCCATTTTCTGCTCCGAGCTATGCCTGTTCTCTGAGCAGTCTTTCAGCAGACAGTGCCGCCGTTGCACCGTCACCCACTGCGGTTACTATTTGATTATGTGAGCCGCTTCTAATATCACCGGCAGAGAGTATGTATTGAGTACTCGTCTCCATTTTCTCATCCACTTTGATTCGACCCAGTTCATCTAGCGAAACGATGTCTTTTAGATAGTCCGTATTAGGCTCAAGCCCCACATGGACCAGGATACCGTCTATTTCCAGTGTCTGCCTTGCCGCGGCCTCCGTCCCGGTCAACTCGACTGCCTCAACCCGCTGGTCGCCGAGTATAGCTTCAACTTTCATACCACAACGGATGTCCAGCTTCGGATTGCTTGAAGCCCTTTCCTGAAGAACAGTACTTGCGGTGAGCGCAGGCATTGCCTCAATAAGAACGACTTTAGAGGCAAGACGTGTCATATAGAGAGCCTCCGTAATACCGGAGTCTCCGCCACCGCATACTGCTACTACCTTATCAGCAAATTGCCCACCGTCACACAGAGCACAGGTGAATACGCCCTTCCCTGAGAGCTCGTCTTCACCGGGGATACCCAATTTCTTTGGATGAGCACCAGCGGCTATAAGGACTATAGAAGTTGTATAACCTTCTCCATCGGTACATTTGACCCACCTGGCGCTCTTGTAAAGGTCGATACCTATTACCTCAGCTTTCTTGAGTGTTACCCCGTATTTGGTAGCCTGAGTTACCATTTCTGAAGCAAGCTGCGGTCCTGAAATCCCATCCGCAAATCCGGGATAGTTTTCTATCCATTCCACATTTTTTATTTGCCCGCCGAAGTTCCCTTTCTCTAATAGTATGGTGCTTCGCCCGGCCCGGCTTAAATATAGTCCTGCTGCTAAACCAGCCGGCCCTCCACCGATAATTACGACATCGTAATCGAACATATTGTACCTCTGTTCAGTACTTTACTTGTGTCTAAAGCAATATATTGCCTTTGGCAGTACACAGGTACTTTACGTAATCCGGGAGGGGATTATGCTGCTTGGACCACCCGCTCCTGTACATAGCCATCTTTAGTACCTGCCCCATCCACCTGTAAAATATGCTGGTGTTAGTATCGAATATAGGTAGGTACCATGTCCTTATACTTATCTACCAACGTTCCCCAGTTTGCTGGCAACTCCACTTTTTTGGTTACAGGCCTTACATCGCTTCCAGGGAGACGAAATCCTATGAACAGGCCCACGAAATTACCACCTTTTCCACCACTGGTTACAATGTGAACATCATCGGGTGAATAGATCAGCCGCACTGAGTCCATGTCAGTTAGTGGTACAAATGCCTTACGCCGTGTTTGCCCATATCTATATGGGTGTCTATAAGCTGGAATAGAAGCAAACTCCGCAATATAAGTTTTTACCTCTTGTTTGGTCCAGCCTTCGTCGGCGAGCCGCTTAGCGTGTACCGGATTCATCAGTACGCCGAGTTCGTGGTTTGATCCTGGTGGAATATTATGGACAATGGCTTTCAGTATGGCGCTGGCGTCAGTGCCATAAGGCCATACATACACCTGGTCGTGGGGAAAGAAAACACTGATCGCGCTGTCTTCATTTTTAAGGCCGCGATCTACATGGAGCGGTTCCCAGGGATTCTCTTCCTCGTTTTCAGCAACGACCTGGGTATATCTTCCTGGATGCCCAAGCTGTGACATATCTTCTATGCCTGGACGGCTCCCACCTATGTTCTTCATTATGAGTGACATGGCCCGTCCAATCGTAGCGTTGGCTATATTCCCTGGTCCCAGCACACCAACAGACTGGTTTATATTCAAGTCCCTGCACACAGGACCATTTATAGTCCAGAAAGCGGTCCATGAGCCAGTACTAACCGACCAGACACCGAGACCTGATTTCGGATCTGCCAGGGCTTGTACCCCGGCTGTCAAGAGTGGCATATAGGTTGGCAGAGCTCCAGCCATTACCGCATTGATAGCAATCTTTTCCACCGTGGCCTTTCCCGCTCGTGGTACGATATTTGCCACGACGTGTTCAGGCGGGAAGTCCACGCCTTTCATCATTTCCCCGACTGCTTCTTCGGTAGGTGGTAGTATCGGCAAGCCATCGGTCCACCCTCTCTTATAATAGAATCGATTGACCTCTTCCAGATCACCTGTGAAGACAATTCTTGAAGGCTTTTCCTCTTTGCTCTTTGGAGATTTCTCTTCTTCGGATAGGGGCCGAGTTAACGCCGAGATAATGTCGTCCATTGCTGTATTTACTCCCGCTTCTGCTTCTTCACTGGAATGACACTCACAGGGCACAGTTTCTATTGTTGCTCGCAGCAAAGGCATTCTTTTCTCGGAAGCTGCCCTTTTGTATTCACCCTGGAAATATTCATTAATAAGGACTACTGCCGGTGTACCCAGCTCTTCTATGGCAATTGAATTGTACACAAGGTACTGAGTGCAAGACCCTCAGTCGCCTACGGCAGCAATAACAGTGTCCACTCCTTTTACCCACTCCTCAAATCTTGCCCTGTCCTCAGGCCCAATTTCCTCCAACGCGAACCTGGCAACGTAACGGCTGATCTTACTGGAAGGGAATTTCTCTCTTAATTTACCTTCTACTACGCTCAGTATTGCCCCTGAGCCACTTTTATGAGAATCGAAGAGACCGATTGTTTTATCCTTCAAGTCCGTAACACGAGGTACTATACCCTTTAACGGTACGGGATCAGTCTCAGACCACGGATTCAAAACTTGATACTCATAAGATGAATTCTTGCTGCTCATGTATATCACCTCCATTTTAATTGTTCACCTTAACTGGTTAAAATCAACGATGAGGTCTTTTAGCACTTTAAACTTCGGATGAGGTTCTATCTTCATGTTCTTGCTAGCCGGTTCGCCGCACGAGAGCACCGGTTTCTCATTGACCGATACTGCACAGCACCTGCAACATATTTTTGTACAGGCCCACCTGAAAGCAAAGGTGCTGTCCAGATTCTCATAGATATATCGCAAGACATCCAAAACTGTACGTCCGCTATAAGGGACGTGAAACTCGTCGTATCTGGGCGCTGTGTCCACTTCAGGATCGAACCTGTATAATTTTACGGTGCTCAGTTCATCTTCAGCCATGCTCTCTACCTTGCATACCTTTGTATAGCGGCTCCGCTCTCCACCCATTATATTCTTTGACACGAATAGCTTTATGCCACGGGTCTCCCAGTGTATCTTCTTCGGGCCGCCAGTATTTGAATTCGACCGGTGTTGTCCACTGTTTCAACTCGCCATCAACCAACCTTAAATGAATGTTTTTGTACCAGTTTGGATCCGGGGAAGGAAAGTCCCATCTGTCATGCAGACCGCGGCTCTCTGTTCTAATAAGTGCATTTCTGATAATACATTCGGCAATCAGTATTAAATTTTTAAATTCAAGGGCATTGATCCACTCAAGATTAAACCTCTTTGACTTGTTTGAGACCGACAGATTGGGTATGACTTCGCTCTTGTATCTCTCGACTTCTTTAAGAGCTAGCGTGAGGCCTTCCTCAGTCCTTCCGTATCCGATTGCCCCGACCACAATATCCTGCAGCACGGATTTGACCTGGTACACCATTGTACCGTCCTCACGTTCTAAGAGTGCGAGTGCATTTCGCTGCAGCATCTCCACCTGTGCCTTATCTATTGTCGGCTTTTCCCTTGTAGCCGCCCATTGTGCTGCCTCTCGTCCGGCAATTGTTCCCATGGCCATGCAGTAAGGTAACGCATTGGCCATCATCCTGTCAGAGCCATCTTTCCCTCCTGATGCTACTTCTCCCACGGCGTAAAGTCCGGGCTTGTCGGTCTCGCACCTTGTACTCACGTCACAACCGCCCTGGCAGTAGTGTATAGCATATCCTGCCTCGATATAATCCGTAGCCAGATTGATATCTGCCCTTCCTAGGGCTGCGTAGGTAGGTAGTCTTTGATAATGTCTTTTGACTTTCTCGATGAAATCCACCGGCTGATGAGTAATCCCGACATAGATACCGCCGTGGGGTGATACTTTGCCCTCTTTGATTTCGTGAAAGATAGCCCGTGATATGATCGCTCTGGTTGAACGTTCCATCTTGACCGGGTCCCATTTGGACATAAACCTCTCGTTATTGCTATTGTACATTCGTCCGTCCCACTGTGCTATCATGCCGAATGGTAGCCCCTTCCCAACAATTTCTGGAGGCCATAGCGCAACCGGGAGCGTCTGATTGAATTCAAAATCCATCATATCCACTCCGGCCCGTAGAGCTATTGCCTGCCCGTCGCCTGTTAGATTGGGATTTGCCGTAGTGACCCTGTAGAGACCCTGATAGCCGCCTGTAGAGAGGATTGTCGCCTTGGATACAAATACCTTGAATCTACCGGTCCTGATATCGATTCCCGCTGCACCCACTATGGTGTTCCCATCATTGATCAGATCCATAATGAAAACGTCTTCCATAACGTCAATTTTCCTGGTTCTGATCAGGTGTGGAAATATCTTCAAGTAAACATCACCATGATCTCCCCGGGAAGGGAAAATGCTTCTTCCCTCCGAAGTACTACAGCCGAGAGTCCAAAATGTCTCAAGCTGATCATTCTTCATTTTGAACCGGCTGCCCCATTCAATAAGGTCCGCAGCCGTATCAGGTGCATGGGCCAGGAAGGCGTATACATTCTCTTGATTGTTCAGAAACCACCCGCACTTGAGAGTATCTTCGACATGTACGTCAAGGGTATCATGGGAATATATCCCCCAGCATTGATAGGCATTGTGGGCCATCCAGGTCGCACCACAATCCTTAGCGAATAGCCCTTTCGTAGTTAGAAGTACCCTGGCGCCACGGGCTTGAGCTTCTATCGCAGCCCTACAACCTGCAATCCCGGCTCCTATTATCAGCACATCGGTTTCAACAATGTCGTGTTCCATCTCTCCCCTAATATGCTCTAATTGCGCCACTCCAGCATTGACGCTCACAGATCCGGCAAGACTCTCGACAACAACTCGCCTCGTCAGCCATAAAGGGTACTTTTTTCCTCATTTTCAAAGCTTTTACCGGGCAAATGACAATACAGTCGCCACAACCGTTGCATTTTTCTGTATCGACCTGCCAATCAAATTTTGCTATATATGATGATGTCATATTCATGGAATCCGTCCCCCAAATGGATGACGTAATAGCATCTGGATCTTTCCGTCATCCTTTCTCTGTATGCTAGCAGGCATTCTATTTCTCGTCATGAGCCGATATCAGATAATTGCTGCCGCGATTGCAAAAGCACCTGTTCCGAGCCGTGCAGTTGACTTGCCCAATGTTGGCAGTGACATGCAGCTCGGCAATGCATAAGATACTTTTTAGCCAGTTGTACTCTCAATTTTTTCCATCTGCTCCATATCTATAATCCGTGTAGGATTGGCTACGTTATTCGGATCGAATCCCTTCTTAATTTTGCCGAATAATAGATGGATATTGGAAAATGTCGGCCCAACTACATGCAGGGCGCGCACGGTCAGGTCACAAGGAGAAGCCTCCTTCATTGACTGGACTACGCGCTCCTCTCTCATTTGGACTGCTAATTTTTCAGCCTCAGCCGATTTATCGCAGAGTGCGTCCATTTCAGTGAATGCTAAGCGAGTGAAGTTAGCAAGCCAGAATTTGTTTGACCGGCCGGTCTGCCCGAAAGGAGGAGTGTATTTATCTTTGATCTCTAAGGCTAATTTTGTACTTCTCAGTACGTCATGCAAAGTGTCCATAACCATATTTGTTGGAGCGACACGGCCACCAATTCCTAAGAAACGTAAACGATGTGTGTCTCTGACACTGTTAGGGGTGATGCAGGCATCTAACCACTGGTGGATGTCGTCAGGAAACAATTCGCCGCCCGTGTCTTTAATAATATCCTGTAATACCTTGTCCTCGTACTCTAGCTGTTTCTCTGAGGCGAAGCCCCAGAGGCAGACCCAGACCATGTGCCCACTTTCGTTAATCTGTTTAGACCAGAATTCGTTTTGCCACTTGTCCCAGAACTCCTCCCTTGATTTGGCTGCCCAGCAGACCAGGTCCCATGGAACAAATTTCATCAGTGCTCCCGCGATCTCGGTTTTGCCTATTTCCCGTATTGCCTCAATTGAATTCTCAAACGTAGGATAACTGATAAAATACGATTTAAACTTTTCACGGGGCAAGACGCTTATCTTTTCCGGTTGTACTCCCTCAGTTGGCCAGACAGGTGGTCCGGGCCATGGAAAAAGCTTGACTGCGAGTCTTGTTATGACGCCCAGAGTGCCTAAATGACCAAAATGAGCTCTGAGTATTCCCCTGGCATCTGGTCCCGGCCCCTCACCCCAGCAATATTCTCCTCCAGGAACAGCGAGCGAACCTGTTCTTAAGACCTCGCCGGTAGGTAATACCCACTCTACTCCCAGATTGAGCGTACCCATGCCGGTCCGGTAGCTTGTCCAGTGTCCCAGATGGTACATGCTGTTAGCCAGCGCAGAGGCTTGTGAGCTTGCCCCCGGGACCGGATAGAACAGTCCTACTTTCATAGCCTCAGCCTGTACCTGCGCAATGGTGACATAGGGCTCGACTATGGCATACATGTTCTTCTCATTTATCTCCAGCCTGTTCATTCTCTTTGGATCGATAAAACACCAGTAAGGTTTAACCGCACTGCAGGTCGGCATCATAAGTCCGGTACTGGTTATAGAGAAAGGAAATTGATAACGATTTGCCAGCCTGACTATTTGTTGTACATCCTCGGTGCAGCCGGGCAGCACGATAAATTCTGGCCTCATCGGATGGTGCGGTGCTCCCCATCCTCGCCCGAAGGCTTCAACGACCGCACGGTCGTCAGAAACGTAATCCGCACCCAGTATATTGATAAGCTCCTCATATATTAGCTTGTGTTTTTCATCTCCTCTTGGCATTTTAATTTGTCCCCCTATAATATTTATAGGCTATTTCAATACTCCGATTACTTTGCTTGTTGAACCAGCTCGATAATATCATAAACCTTTATTTTCTTCTTGTTCTGGTTGGTGGCATCGATAAAGTTCCGTTCGCACCAGGGGCAGGCGCTCACCAGTGCATCGGCGCCGGTGTATAGTGCCTCCTCGATTCTTTCTTTGGCAGTAAATGATGAGAAGTCTGGATAGGCTTCTTTGACTCCACCACCGGCCCCGCAGCACCAGGCATATTCCTTGATTCTATTCATTTCTATCAGCTCTATGCCCGGTATGCTTCTCAATATCTCTCGAGGTGGTTCGTAAATGCCCATAATAGCTTTACCAGGTACATATATATTAGCGCGTCTCCCCAGATGACACGGATCATGATAGGTGACTGTCAGAGGAATGGTTTTATTAAATCTAATCTTGCCCTGCTTGATAAGACGGTTAATGAATTCTGTAATATGTAGTACCTCAAACTTTGAGCCGACTTCCGGATAGAGGTTTTTCATGGCCCAGTAGCCATCAGAGCAGGCGGTGACTACTGTTTTTACGCCGGCATTGGTCCAGGCTTCGATGTTATTTTCTGCATATTTGGTGAATTCTCCCCTGTAGCCGATATCGTATGCTCGAGCGCCGCAACAGGTCTCGTCTTTCCCCATGATACCCACATCGATCCCGGCGTTTTTCAGTATTGTTACGGTTGTCCTGGCGATGTCCCATAGCTCTTCATCGAAGCTGAGCTCACATCCAGCATGGAAAGCAACATCAGCCGACTCTGTTGTGAGGTCTTTCAGATTCAGCCCCTCAGCCCATCTACCACGATCGGCCTTGAGTTTCATCATCATGTTATCCTGTTTACGAAGGTTATCTATAAGTACCATATGCTGCGGCAGGATCTGGCCGTCCTCAACCAGTTTAGCCCTGAGGTCGAGCATCACCCTGAGCGGCTCCATATTCTGGCAACGCTTACAAGAAGCATCACAGCCACCACAGGTGTCGCATTTGTATATTACATCCAGTAAGTCTTCAGAATCATCGTAGCTAAATGTCCCGTCAATCAATGCTAGGGCTATATCCATTCTGCCCTGGCAGGAGTAAGCATCGAACAGGTATCTTGAGTTGGATGGACAGACCTTAGCAAACCTGGCATCTTTAACTTCCCACGAGTCTATCCACTTGCATGCAGAGCAACGGGCACAAGCCCAGGCAACCTTTCTCATGTCGTAGTAATACTTATGATAGAAATCATCCTTTGGGAAGGATGGATACGTTATGTGTTCCACTGTTACCATTAGCCTTATCTCCTTATGTAAGTTCCTGTTTATAGTTCTCTATTACTTATTGTTGTGCGATAAGTGTTTTAAAAACATAATTTACCAGGATTCATAATATTATTGGGGTCGAAAGCATTCTTGACAACTTTCATCGCCGTAGTATAAGTAGTACTACGGCTATATACCATATCAGCCCAATACCCGTACGGAGTGGTAAAGAGTCCACCCATAGTTACCACCAGTTCACTGGCTTCAAGATACAGGCTGCGTATTCTTGACACATCCTTGGAATCATCCGGATCACAGTGAAAACCATACTGGCAATAGCAAATTCGCCCCCGTTCTATTGGTTGTAGATAGAGACCGATATCCCTTGCCGGATATTTATATTTAGCCGCCAGTCTGTTGATTGCCTTTGTGAACTCTGTGATCCTATCTAATGTAGTGTGGAAGAAAATATCGTGACATGAGCCCTTAAAGCGAAACTTCCAATATCCGTCTTGTGTCCACGGCTTTCGTAACCACGTTACTGTGGTTTTTTCCAATCCGGGGATGGTAGACATTGTGGGCAAAACTTCGAAATGTTGTTCCGAGGCGATCTTCATCAGGGCTTCCTTCTCGTATTCTATTCTTCCCTCCGGATGTCTATGGAATCCCGAAAGGCAGAGGATGAGCGTCCATGGCGGTAAAGTTTTTCTTAAGGTTTCAAACTCCTGTGTCCCATTACTCAAGATGGCTGCCAGATTTAAGCTGTTTAAAGCAAAGCATTCACTGCCTAGCATTAGCTTTTGTATCCTGTATATAGGATCAGCAAGATTTTCAATCTTTTCAAAGGGTATAAAGAAAAGAGTGTCTTTGGTAGGTATGTATACGGTTTTTAAGTTTGCCCAGGTCATTATACCCAGGGTCCCTTGAGCTCCTAGAA
This sequence comes from uncultured Dehalococcoidales bacterium, assembly GCA_964596125.1. GTDB lineage: Bacteria > Chloroflexota > Dehalococcoidia > GIF9 > UBA5629 > CAZQRP01. Next base: position 27,979 of record CAZQRP010000033.1, read on the forward strand.
AAAGTCTCGTGCTCGGAATAAAGGCATCGGGAGAACCCGCTTTCGTGGCCTTACCGATGGCTGTGCCCAGGTAGAATAAATCACCGCTGGCTAATACCATCTCCGCAGTTAAAAGGGTTTCATTATATTCATACTTTGGAATCAGTATTGGCTCTCTTTCCATGGCACTGGTGAGCACCGACTTCAGCGGGTGAGGGAGTAATGGGTTACAGACCATCATGCCGTGTTTTTCGAGTTCCTCCTGAATCTGAGCCCAGGTAACTCCGGGCTCAACTTTCACCTTTGTATCGAGTTCATCGACCTCCAGAATTTTATTCATTCTGGTAAGGTCGAGAATAATCCCTCCTTGGCTGGGTATACCGGCACCATAAAAACTGATGCGTGAAGAGCGAGGGGTGATCGGTATGAGGTGGATATCGGCATATTTAACTACTGCCTGAATCTCCTCTGTATTTTGGGGATAGACAATACATCTTGGGCTTCTTGGCTGGACGAAACTGTAATCTCTTGAATACAACTCAAGTGTCTTTTGGTCGTCATATACATGTTCTGAGCCAACTATGCCTGCTAAATCCGTTTTTAAGGCCATTCATAAACTCCTTTCCAATTTTGCTCAGGTAGCCTGGCTTTTAGGCCGCATTCTTAGCCATTGCCATAAGAGTGTGACTATCAATAGAATAGCGCCGCCTCCCATAAGCATAATTTGCGGTGCAA
>CAZQRP010000034.1:0-21951 GCA_964596125.1 uncultured Dehalococcoidales bacterium
CGGTTTCGCTGTCAGGTAACCAGGGTAGGTTCCTGAAGCAAGTAGCTGGTCTCGGATATAAGTACTATTATAAAATAGAGGTGGGTTCTAGAAATGTCTGAAGGTATATACAAACAACTGTCTAATCACCTTTCTCTCTTAGGAATGGGATATCCTGTAACAGATGACCTTGGTGAGATATTAAAAGAGAATTTCAGTGCTCTGGAAGCTGAAGTTGCTCTGGCACTACCCACAAAAGTTACTCCACTTGAATTAGCTACGGTAGGTGATATCGTTGATAAGGTCAGTGTTTCCAGGGAAGCACTGGAAAATATACTGGAGAAGCTGGCACAACGAGGACTGTTGTTCACAGGTAAAACGAAAGACGGAGAAAAAGGTTATGCATTGCAGCAGGTAGGCTATGGTTTTCCCCAGTCTTTTTTCTGGAAGGGAGAGGACACACCCCATGCCAGGAACATGGCCAATCTCATTGCCAGGTACCTTAACCGCAGTGTGACCAGAGAAATGTATGGTGACACCGAAACGAAAGCCTCTCGCTATATTCCGGTCGGAGGTACCATAGCCCATGATATGCAAGCGGTCTATCCTTATGACTTGATGGAAAGAGTTATCGATAAAGCCAGGGTAATTGCTGTCTGTCACTGTCCCTGCCGCATGATTGCTCGGTTTAAGGGAAAAGGATGTGACCATCCTCTCGAGGTATGTCTTAAATATGATGAGATTGCCGAGTATGTAATAGAACAGGGATTGGGTAGAGAGATTACCAAGGGTGAGGCACTGCGGATCATTAAAATGGCTGAAGAAGCCGGCCTGGTTCACTTCGTGGATAACTCTATAGAGGATATAAAGCATACCTGTAACTGCTGCGGCTGCGCTTGCTGGTCGGTGGGTAGTATTAGGAGAAGAAAGATACCACGAGATGTGATTATGGCTACGTATTACCTGAGATATACAGATTTGGAGCAGTGCACAGGATGTGGGGACTGTGTTGAAATCTGTCCCGTTGATGCTGTAACCGTAGAGGGAGACCATTCTTCCGTTGACCGGGAGTGGTGCATAGGTTGTGGTATTTGCGTGGCTCACTGCCCTACTTCAGCAGCGAAATTGGAACCGAGAACTGGTCGGGTGCCATCACCTGATTTCAATGAACTACATAAGAGAATTTTAATTGAGAAAGGTCTGAAATAGGTGGCTTGGGTAAGAAGCTTCCCCGCTTTTTCTATATAAATCCAGGTATATAGTTGGATGGTTTAGCGAAGGTCATGACCATCTGGTTGTATCCCCCAGCTTCAAAATTCACTAAAGATTGTGGGATACATGGATTGAATCTGAGTTTTTCAGCACTCTGAGAAATTAGTTGTATAGAAAATCTGAAGGATGGATACCATGGCGGTTTTAAATGGGACGGCCATACCGACTATTTGCAGCTTCTGTCACGCCAACTGCGGGATAATTGCCTATGTCAGTGATGGTAAGCTCCACCGGATAAAAGCGGACCCGGACCATCCTGCCAGCAAGGGGTACATATGTCCTAAAGGTACTGCGGCACCGAAAGTCGTCTATTCACCCGACCGGCTCAAGTATCCTCTTCGCAAAATGAATGGCGGGTTCCAGCGGATCTCGTGGGACGAAGCCCTGGATATAATGGCTAGCAGGCTGCTGGAAATCAGGGAGAAGTACGGTGCCGAGACTTTGGTACGCTGTGGCGGGGCTCCGGTGAGTGGAGCAGCATGGGATGGTTTCATGCAGTTTTTGCTGGCATATGGCTCGATAAATACAGTTGGCGCTGGCCATCTCTGCCATGTTCCGAGGCAGATTGCATATGAAGCGACGTATGGTCGCATGACCGAGGTAGATTATAAACATACCAGGTGTATGGTAGTGTGGGGCTCCAATCCAGCAGATTCTAGACGATATGGGCAAGGTGTGGCCTATGGAAGATTTAGCAGGTTAATTTCTGACGCCAAACTTAGAGGAGCAAAGCTGATAGTCATCGATCCCCGGCGCATCGACCTGGTCGATATTGCAGACAAGTGGCTGGCTATCGAGCCGGGGAGGGATTATGCACTGGCCCTGGCCATGCTCAACGTAATCATCAACGAAGGGCTTTACGACAAGGAGTTTGTTGATAAATGGACTATAGGCTTTGACCAGCTCACGGCACATGTACAGCGGTTTACTCCGGAGTGGGCCCAGGGTATTACCGGGCTTGAGGCAAGCGATATTCGTGAGGTTGCCAGGATGTATGCTACAACCAGGCCAGCCGCTATCCGTGAGGGTAACTTTGTGGACATGTATCCTAATGCGGTACAGACAGCGCGCGCTATCGGCATACTTATGGCTATCACCGGCAATCTCGATAAAAAGGGAGGTAACGTTTTCTTCCCTCATATAAGACTGCCCGGCTTTACTAATAGGCCGTCAGGGGTAAAGCGTATCAGTGCCGATACATTTCCACTGTTTCCGGGGACACCGGTTCCTCATCTCGTTGATGCTATTTTAAACGGTAAGCCATACAAGCCACGGGCAATGATCGTCCACCACGGCAATCCAGCATTGATAAATGCCGACAGCACCAGGACGATAGAGGCCCTGCGGAAACTGGACTTTCTGGTTGTGTGCGATATTTTCAAGACAGCAACTGCGGAACTGGCGGATATAATATTGCCTGAAACATCTGATTTAGAGCGGTATGATTATAGATGGTATGCCAGCGCTGAAGGCGGCTTTATCGCGCTGGGACGTAAGGTTATTGAACCGGCGGGCGAATCACGCCCTGTATTTGATATTGAGTATGAGCTGGCTAAAAGGATGGGACTGGCGTCTGCTTTTCCCTGGACTGATACCGAGGGGTGGATTAATCACCGGCTTAAGGCTAGTGGGATTACCCTGGAGGATTTTAAGGAGAAATCGGTTATTTATGTGACACCGCCGATAGAGTATGAAAAGTACCTGAGAGATGGTTTCAATACTCCTTCGGGCAAAGTTGAGATTTACTCAAAGAAATTCAGTGACCATGGCTACTCGCCACTACCTGAGTATCAGGAGCTTGATAAGGCTTTTGCAGGCCGGCCTGACCTGCTTGAGAACTATCCCCTGATCGGCACTACCAGGAGGCCGGGGGTATATACCCATACCCGTTTTCGCAATATACCTGTGTTACGGAAGAAGGAGCCGGAGCCATTGATCAGAATACATCCTGTTGATGCGCAGAGCCGGGGGATTAAGGGAGGTGAGGTAACGAAGGTGGACTCGCTGAAGGGGACGATTGAGGTCACGGCTAAGGTGACCGATGAAATATCGCCGGGAGTGGTGATAATAGACTTTGGCTGGGGTAATCCCGGGGACCAGGGAGCCAATGTTAATGTTCTCACCAGTGATGAGGAGCGGGACCTCATTTCAGGGTCGACCCCGAACCGGCGGTTTCGCTGTCAGGTAACCAGGGTAGGTTCCTGAAGCAAGTAGCTGGTCTCGGGCAGTGTTTGGGCAGCTAAGACATATGGAGGTGCTGTGTGTCGCGTGTTCGAAAGGTGCAAAAAGATGAAGCGCCACCTGAAGTAAGAGAGATATACGATAAGATCGAACAGAACGGTGCCAGGGTTCTCAATCTATATAAGACGGTAGCTCATAATGCCGACGTATTGCGAAATTTCCTGCGGCTTGGCAACTCGCTGCTTGCCAGGACAGAACTCTCTCCGATATTACGCGAGCTGGCGATCCTTCGTGTAGCCAGACTGACCGGAAGCGAATATGAATGGACGCAGCATTACCCCGTTGCGCTGGAAGCCGGTGTAAGACATGAGCAAGCTGAGGCACTATCACACTGGAGCGATTCAATAGCCTTCAGTGATAAAGAACGCGCTGTGCTTCAGTATACAGACGAGGTTGCCGACAATGTTGAAGTAAATGACGACATCTTTAAAGCGCTCCGGCAGCATCTGAGTGAGCAAAGTATCGTTGAATTGACGATGTCGATCGGCTACTGGGGGATGGTGGCGCGGTTACTTGTACCACTTCAGGTCGACATAGATACTCAGTCGGCAAGCTCGGCTCAAGAACTCACCGGGAGAAGGGATTGACCAAGCTATTGTTTTTCTTTTTGCAGTGATACTTCCTACCGGGCGAATACGTATACGGGTAACTAAGTCAGCATTGACAAAGCTTCGACGTAGGATTATATTGATGGCAACGGATACATAAATACCTTAGAAATACGACAGGCCCGATTGGAGGAGTGAGGGTGAAATTGGGTGCTGGAATTACTTTTTAATAGTAATTTTCGGTGCCCTTTTTCACTTCCGGCGGATGTTGGGAGCATGACAATCAGCTAGTATCCTTTTGTCACCGGCCCTTAACTCTCATATTGAGGAGGTGCGTTTAGGAAAGATCGACGGGGATTGTAATTGAAAATAGACTTATAGATATACTTGATTTAGCTATAACGGCAATTTGAGCTTGGAGATAGTAAAAACATGCGCTGAACTGAAGATGATTAGACGGATTATCAATTTTCTGAGTAATGGAGAAACGGGATTGATTCAGATTCTGGGTGTTGGTCCGGACTACCAGAGGAAAGAATGGCCACCAAGCTGGTCACTTCCTTGATTGAGCGTTGTCAGACCAGTAATCCGGGAGTGGTGCGAGTAAGGACTGACGAGCTTGACAGCGAGCTAAGTAACTTTTTCTAGCAATTAATCAAGTAGCAAACAGGACTATTTCGCTATACATAACATTACCAATGGACTATTTACTATTCGTATGCGAGATGTCATACTGAAAATAAGGTTCAGTTTTACGGTTTTATAGATCAATTCAGTTGAAGCTTGTGTAAAATCGATGGTAAGCAAGTCTGTTGCAATAGATAAGCCGGTTAAGCAAAACCATTCGAAGCTGGTCGGATCGGGTGAATTGGCTGAAGCTCTGATGCGCAGCGCGGGGACAGGGATATATATTGTCCAGGAGGGCAAGTTTCAGTATGTCAACTCCCTGTTTCAGGAACTTACAGGCTACTCAGAGGAAGAACTGCTCAATACGTATTCCCTCAATCTTGTTCATTCGGATGACAGAGAAGTTGTCAGAATGGAAGCGATAGCAAACTTGAAAGGGCAGCAAAATCCTTTGCCCTATGAGTATCGTTTAATAAAGAAGGACGGGGATATTTTGTGGGTCCTGGAAAGGGTTACCTCAACCGAGTACAGGGGGAAGCGGGCTACGGTTGGAAACTTTATGGACATTACGGACCGTAAGCAAGCTGAATCGGAGCTTCGCCAGAGCTTAAGGAGCTTGCGGGAAGCTATGGAAGGAGCGGTCCAGGCTATAGCATTGATAGTGGAAGCAAGAGATCCCTATACTGCTGGTCATCAACGCCGTGTGACAACCCTGGCCTGTGCCATCGCTGAAGAGATGTGCCTTCCCGAAAGCCAGGTTGATGGGATCCGTATGGCCGCAGCTATTCATGATATCGGTAAAATATATATACCTGCCGAGATTCTCAGTAAACCAGGTAAGCTGGCTGACATCGAATCCAGTATTATTAAGACTCACCCACAGGTTGGCTACGATGTGTTGAAGGAGATGAGATTTCCCTACCCGGTTGCTTTAACGGTGCTACAGCATCATGAAAGGATGGACGGCTTTGGATATCCTCAAGGCCTATCAGGGGACAACGTTCTCATGGAAGCTAGAATCTTGGCTGTGGCTGATGTCGTTGAGGCTATGGCCTCTCACCGGCCTTACCGACCGGCTATCGGTATAGACAATGCGTTGCGGGAGATCTCACAAAATAGTGGTATCCTGTATGATCCGGAAGTGGTAGACGCCTGCTTATGCCTTTTCAAAGAGAAAGGGTTTACTTTTAAGGTAGAGAAGCCATCGCGTACTCGTAGCTCCGTAAGTTAACGTACCTTTCTCAGGGCATAACACAGGGGCAACAATCACCTGAGTTGTTCAGCTACTGTGACCTCTTTATGGAACGGCATTGAAATATCCCCCATATCTCTTTTCTGCCTTTTTCGTCGTAATAAAACGGTTTGTCCAAAAGGGTGCAAATGGGAGTTTGTTGTAGCGGAAACACCCTCAGAGAAACCTTGAATTTAAAAAACAGGCGTCATTACAAGAGCGGCTCTATGTGCCGTTTTACCTCATCATTGACGACGTATCCAGAGATATGCATCAGTGTCTCGCCGTTTGGCTCTCTTGCCATAGACGCAAGACAGGGATAGACATGCGCAAAGAGGCCGGCCTGTGGCACTGCTTCCTCCACAGGTATACCGATCAGTTTCTCGGCAACCAGATGGGTGGAGCCACAGGGAGCACTGCGCTCTACTTTAACACCGACTATTTTGCCACTATGCCGGTCGACCTCGATAGTAAGCCTCGGCCACCCGAAGTACACGGCAAAGGAGCTAATGTACTCATTTTTATATGATTCAGCGTCAACACCGAAGCCGGCGTTCTCTTCGGTTAGTGTGCAGAACGTCTTGGGAAAGATAGCAGCTACTCCCTCTTTGTTCGTTTCATTTCGTATCTGGTTCTGCAAACCGGGAGGCAGCCATGCTGAGCTATCGATGGGCATGATCACTGCCTTCGCGCCTGAGAGCCTAACAGTGGCCGTTACCAGTTGAGCTGCTTCAGCAGATTCGCTCAGTGCCAGTAACAGGTCAGCCTGTGGTATATCTGAGGGCAGAAATTCTCCGGGATCGTCGATGATATGAGGTAGTGCTTGTGGCACACTGATAGTCTCGACGATCCATTCAGGCAGCGCCGAATTTTTAACGTTGTTCAATATCCTCTCGCCATAATGCCCCTGGTACATCACTAAAATATGCATACTATCCTCCGCAATCTATGAAAATTGAATCAACCGGCTCCATTGAAATTATGATTGTACCATATTGAGCAGCCTGCATGACTTCACATCTTAGAAGTAAACATCAATAACGAATAATTTATTTGATGCGGTAACTGCCTAGCATAAATATAGTATCAAGACAGATTTTTTACTAAAAGCTCTTGACAACGACATTCTTCTAAACTAAAATGTATCTAGATATATCGTGATATAACACGTTATAACAAAAGATGAAAACAGGTTAGGGAGTTATGATGTTTGGAGATCGATTTTTACGAGATGAACGGTTTCATAGAGGACCATGGCGGGAAAGCCCTTTTCAAAAGGGGGACTTGAAATACGTTGTCCTGGACTTGATAAAAGACAAGCCCCGGTATGGTTATGAGATTATTCGCGCACTTGATGAGCGTTCTCATGGTTTCTATACCCCGAGTCCGGGCGTAGTCTATCCCACACTTCAGATGCTTGAAGAGATGGGCTATGCCAGCTCCGTGGAAAGGGATGGAAAGAAAGTATATACGGTGACTGAAGCAGGTATTCAGTTCCTGGCTGAGAGAAAAGACCTGGCCGACGAGGTGAAAAAGCAAATGAGGCATCACTGGAATCCTCAGAATGTAGGTGTGCTTGTTCAAATGATGGGCGAATTTGGCGAGCTGGCAAAACTAATAAGGCAACGGGGGCACCATACAGATCCTGGAAAAATGCAGCGTATTCGAGATGTTATTGACCGCGCTTATCAGGATATTAAGGCTATATTGGAAGAATAGAATAGTGAAAGGACGGGTAACTGTGTCGAAAAAGAACAGCATCAAGATAGAATTTGATGAAGAAAGTCGGGACTACTACATAATCTGACGATCTATTATTGTCGGCGCAGGTCAGACAAGGTACCAGGCCCTGGAAGACTTGAGAGAAGCAGAACATTACAGTGTGGATACAATTGATTGATTTGAAGTTAATGGATAATAACAGGGGAAAGGAGAACTACTATGGGCTATTTCACTATACTGGCAGCTATTCCCGGATTCTTTCTGAGTTCATTCTTCTTCATGCTTTTATGGGGAGTAATTGCTCCTAAAATAGGTCTGGCTGGCATTGACTATCCGATGGCCATGTTGATGACCATCACACTGTGGTTGGCAGTAGCACCTCTGGCGGCGGCAGCCGGTAGAAGAGGAAAGTAGGTAGCAGTAAGAAAGGTACATACCTGAATTTTACTTCGGAGATGCTGTGCCAGAATGGTCGAGTCAGGCCACAGTGCCTTACCAACCCGGTACATGAAAAGAAATACGTGGCTTGTGTTGATGTTACCGGCTGTTGGATGAGCAAAACTATCTCAGTTACCCATCTTTGCCTAATGCTTCGACAACCAGCTCGCTCAGGTCCTTGACTCGTAAGGTTTCTTCCGCCTCCTTGGCTTTTACACCATCCTCGAACATTGTCAAACAATATGGGCAGGCCGTTGCTACGATGTCCACTCTGGCCTGAATTATCTCCTCGACCCTCCGTTCATTAACACGTTTGCCAGGGTCCTCTTCCATCCATATATGGCCACCGCCTCCGCCGCAACAAAAGCTTCTCGTCCCTGAGCGACCGAGCTCCCTGCCTGTAGTCCCGCCGATAGACCTCAATATTGCCCTGGGTTCCTGATAAATATCGTTGTAACGTCCAAGATAGCATGAATCGTGATATGCAACCCTCCTGCCATCCAAGATGCCACACTTCAGTTTGCCATCGCGGATCAAGTCCGCAATAAACTGCGTATGGTGAATTACCTCGAAGTCGCCACCGAATTGTGGGTACTCATACTTTAGACTGTTGAAGCAATGGGGACAAGTGGTGAGGATCTTTCTGACATTATGTGCCTTAAGGATCTCGATATTATTTTGGCAGATTGTCTGGAACAGGTATTCGTCTCCCATTCTTCGAGCCGGATCGCCACAACACTTCTCTTCGTCGCCGAGTACTGCACAATTTACTCCTGCTGCCTGTAATATCTTAGCCATAGCTCTGGATACACTCATGTTCCTGTCTTCGAGGGCCGCACTACAGCCTACCCAGTACAGCATATCAGAGTTATTATTCTCCGCCATCACCTGTAATTCCAAACCTTCGAACCAGGTGGTCCTCGTCGCGGTAGTTCCTCTCCATGGATGCCCTCTGTCTCCCAGGCTTTTGAGCGTATTTTGAACATCTTTGGGCAACTGGCCCCTCTCCATGGCTAGATTGCGGCGCATATCTATTATCTTATCGATATGCTCGATGTAGACCGGGCATGCTTGCATGCAGGCACGGCAGGTGGTGCAATCCCAGATTACCTCGTCCGTAATTACTTCGGAAATCATATCTTTACGAGACTCAACGGGCTTTCTCAGCAGAGGTACAGGATATACCTCATTGAGATGGTCTTTCAGGTTTAAAATGACCTGCTTGGGATTGAGCGCTTTACCACTGAAATAGGCAGGACAAGCATCCTGGCAGCGCCCGCAGCTGGTGCAAGCATCCAGGTCAAGGAGCTGCTTCCAGCTAAACTCCTCGATCTTAGACACACCAAACTGCTCTGTGGACTCAAAATCTATGGGAGTTAGCGCTCCTTTGGGTTTGAGTGAGCGGAAAAAGACATTCAATGGAGATACGACGATATGCTGTAATTTAGAAAAGACCAGACCGAAATAAATAATGGCACCGATGACTAGCGCCGAATGGAACCACCATAAAGACCTGTGCCAGAACATAAGTGCGTCCTGGCTCATGCCAGCAAAGGCTTTGGCGAAGACAAATCCGCCCGGGGACCAGACTGCCCAGTCAGGGTGAATGTTGATTTCGGTAGCTGCCTGTCGTAGTCCTTCAACCAGGTAACCAGTAAAAAGTATCACTATAATCAACGCCATCACGATGCCATCGTCGAGTATGGTATTCAGCCTCTCGGGTTTCCAGATGTAACGGCGGTAGGCAGCCATGATTATCCCAATAAGAATCAGGAGGCCGCCAATATCAACTATGAGTGAGAACCACAGGTAGGGAGCACCAGTTACATGATGACCGATGTAATGGGTGACAGCATCAATAGCCGCAGCCAAAAGGAGTATGACACAGCCCCAGAAGATAACCAGGTGCATAATCCCGGGGTAGAGATCGCGAAGAAAGCGCCGGTGGGCTAAAATATCCACAACTGCGGTGCGGATGAAGACCAGTATTCTTTTGCTTATGTTCTTAGAGCAGTCATCTGGCTTTCCTACTTGCCATAGCTTATAGCGCCGGTAGATACTGAACACCCAGAAAGCTACGGCAATAGCTGCCAATATGTAAAGCACGTAATTGTACGGTATATTCCAGAATATTTCTCGGGATGGCAAAAGTGATCTCTCTTTACTTTAGAACAACTCAAGAATATTTACTAATCAAGGAAAAATGATACACTGCACCATGCATAGTTGTCAAACCGTTATGGGCTCTTTGTCAAATAGTGTGGAAATAGCTTTGAGATGGTACAAACCACAGGATCATTTTTCTCCACTGGACCTCCACGTTTTCCAGACCGTAGGAGATTCGTTTGAGCATCTCGCCAATGAGATACATTCCCTTTTGGATGAAAAATATCTTCACTTTTGTATGTGAGAGGAGTTGGAGGAATACTTTTGCTTTCTGACCATTAAAGAACTAGGGGAGTGCGAGTATTATGAGTCTCGCGCCACTGGCGAAACACATCATCATATTTCATGGTTGTTGGCAGGACAGTACTCAGCGAACACATTTAGGGCAAGTTAAGCCATAGTTGCTCAATCAGAGAAAAGACTACTTATGTTAATCAATCCTTAAAACGAATATTGAAGTTGCTCACTATGAAACATTCTCTCGTTTTAACCTTCGGGTGCAACGATAGCGAGAATTGTTGTCGTATAAACATACTGGTATTTTACAACCTGCCTATCTAGCCCCCTATTTACAAAGGTGTAGTTTGAATGACATAATAAGTCATTTACTGTTGATGGCCGGACAAACCTTAAAATAAATGAACTCTATCTTAATAATCAAAAGACATGGCTAGAACGGTCGTCTTCACTACAGGCCAGGGCAATATAGATCCCGGTCGGCTAATACAGTAGGAATTGTGAGGACAAGGGGATTTCAAAAGATTTGATGGAACAGACTGGTATATTGAAACAGGTGCCCCCACGATTTGTACTTCAGGCGCAGGATAATACCCTTTTACAAAATGGATTATAAGTTGATTTCGGGTGGTCACAAATGTATTCGAAACACATAAACAATAGAAACTGTTAAATCTAACAATGGATAATTTTAAGAAGTATGGAGGTGTAATATAAGGAATACAATTACAGTTCTCAATCGATTCTTATAGAGAAGATACCATAAAGGCGGAGATTTCAAATCTGAAATGAGAAGTTGAACTAAATAAGGTTTACTGCTGTTAGGAGGTTTAAATGAAACATGAAAAGGGGTCTCAACCGATATATAAAGTAAAGACAGACAAGAATGTATATGTTGAGATGCGTGATGGAGTTCGCGTGGCAGTTGATGTCTATCGTCCTGATGCCGAAGGGAAATTCCCGGCATTGCTCGCAATGGCGGTGTATGGCAAGGACCTGCAGGTCTTACCCATTCCTCCTCAGATAAAACCGGACTCTCTTATTTGGGACGGATGTATTGAAGCCGGAAATACCGAGTACATAGTGTCGAGAGGCTATGCCCATATTATCGCAGACGCGCGGGGAACAGGTGACTCTGAAGGAGAGCATGTCGGCATGTTCGATAGGAGCGAATCCCAGGATGGCTATGACCTTGTCGAGTGGATTGCCGGACAGCCCTGGTGTGATGGCAACGTAGGAATGATTGGGATATCATACTACGGGACTGAACAACTCTTTGTTGCTGCTGAGCAACCGCCGCATCTTAAGGCTATCTTTCCCTTTGAGGTATGGTATGACCTGTATCGCCAGATTGCTACGAGTGAAGGTGTTATCAACCCGCTTATATATCGGCTATTTAGTGGACGTGGTATGGACCCGGGACCGACAAACGGGAGTGGTTTCGCTCCGAGAAATGTCGTATCTGCTACCATGAAGAATTTGCCTGAGAAAGAGCTGGAGAGTTTATTTCAAGAGAGGCTTAACGATCCCGATCTGCGAAAGTATAGTATCTACTGGAGCGTACTCAGATATCCGACGAAAAATCCTCTCTTTGCCGACTTCCTGCTGAATCCGGAGGATGGACCATTTTATCGGGGAAGAACTCCGTATACGAAATATGACAGAATAAAGATACCATTTTACACGGGTGGCCCGTGGAGCCTTTTCTGTCCTGAGGGAGCGTTTGGTCTTTTTCTTGAAGTTGACTCGCCCAAGAAGGTGCTCATGGTCCCTCCAAGCAGCGTAGAACGGCCGTGGCATGAATATCACAATGAGTTGATAAGGTGGTATGATTATTGGCTTAAGGGAATAGACACAGGGATTCTGGATGAGCCGCCGATAAAGATCTTTGTCATGGGAACCAACGAGTGGCGCTTTGAGCATGAGTGGCCCCTGGCAAGGACCAAGTGGACAAACTTCTATCTCCGCAGTTGGGGACGTCTGTCGCAAGAGCAACCAGTGCTGGATGAAAGTCCGGATTGTTTTGTCCAGGAACCCCTGTACCAGACTTCGCAGGTCAATTCGGTCAAATACCGGACTGCTCCTTTGCCTCAGGACCTGGAGGTTACCGGTCCTATGACATTGTATCTTTACGCTTCAATTGATACCGATGATACGAATTGGTTCGTAAAACTGAAAGACGTAGATGAATACGGTTCACCGAGGCAACTAACGGGGAACTGGCTTAAAGCATCACACAGGGCTCTTGATAAGGATAAGTCAAAGACCTGGCTACCGTGGCATTTGCATACACAGCGAGAACCGGTCTCACCGGATGTAGTTTACGAGTATGCAATCGGGCTGTCTCCGATGTCAAATATCTTCAAGGCAAGACACCGTGTTGAGCTGGAAATTGCCAGTATTGATACTGTCCCTGGTGGCCTGCATGTGTGTAGCAGCAAAACGACACTGCACAGGATTCATCACGATAAAAACTATGCATCATACTTGCTTTTGCCGGTAATTCCGCAGGATTAGCGGTACGGATGGTTAACAGTAACCTGTAGTAAAGTAAATCAGGTGTATGCTGTCCAATATTGATAAATAATATCCAACTTATATTAAGTCTTAGGTGCAGAGCAAGAAGGAGGGTAAAATGACCACTGGAGTACATTCCCCTTTTAGTCTTACTGGTAAGGTAGCGATGGTTACCGGTGGAGGCAGCGGTTTGGGGCGTGAATTTTGCGAAGTGCTTGCTGAGTTTGGAGCTGATGTTGTATGTCCCGACCTTTACAAAGATCGTGCTGAGGAGACTTGTGAATTAATAAAAAAGTGTGGACATAAGACACTGGCAATTGAAGCAGATGTTTCCAAATATGACCAGGTCCAATCAATGTTCAAGCAGTTGAAAGACACCTTCGGCAGGCTTGATGTACTGGTAAACAATGCTGGCATTACAACGCCTTCAATAGTTATCGATCAAATCGATATAGACGAGTGGCATAGAGTACTAAATGTCAACCTGCATGGCGTTTTCTATTGTATGAAAGAAGGCCTTCATCTCATGATGGAGCAGAAGAAAGGCTCGATCATCAATATCGCATCTATAGCCGGACTCCGTGCGGTGGACCCTGATATCGGTGCAATGGCGCCTTATTTGGCAGCCAAGTTCGCCGTAGTTGGGCTTACTAAACAAGGTGCTGCTGAATACGGACGTCATGGCATCCGTGTAAATTGCATTGCTCCGGGATGGTATATCGGGACGAGACTCGGAGTGGATGCAGGAATTAAGCGGAGTGAGGAGGAACGTGATGCATGGATGCAAGTACTGGCTTCAAAAACTCCTATGAAGCGGACAGGTCAACCGAAAGAGCTTCGGGGTTTGCTGCTTTTCCTGGCCTCGGATAGTTCAAGCTTCGTAACCGGGGAGGTAATAGCTAATGATGGAGGCTGGACCTGCTGGTGATGTGAGACTGCAAACCGGTACGGCAGAAAAGGAGGTGGCCAATGCAGGTGTATCTAGTACAGCATGGGGAAGCTAAACCGGAGTCGGAAGATCCGGAGCGTTCTTTAACAGATAAAGGCAGAAGCGAGGTGGAGGCGGTAGCCCGCCATATAGCTGTTGCCGGAGTAAGCGTCCACCGTATCTTCCATTCCGGGAAGCTCAGGGCAAAACAAACAGCAGAACTTTTTGCCCGTTATCTTCAACCGGCTCAGGGCGTTTCAGAGAAAAGCGGTCTCGGGCCTATGGACGATCCCGGTGAAGTGAGACAGATGGTAGAGCAAGCTGAACAATCGGTAATGCTCGTGGGACATCTCCCTCATCTGACTAGACTGGCCTCCTTACTTATCATCGATAATCCTGATAAGGAGGTAATCAAGTTTAAGATGGGTGGTGTTGTCTGCCTCGGAATGACAGACGGCGCATGGTCACTAGACTGGATACTTCCCCCGGAGCTTGCTGCAAGGAGCTAAGGAAAAACCGGTTACTCCAGGTGGGAATAAAACTCCTTTGGTCTCAGCTCTTCAAATTCTCCTGCCGCAGAGAGGTGTTTCCTTATGTCTATACAGAGATGACATTTGGAAATGTAGCCTTCAGCTAACTCCCCGTAGCCAAATTCCCTGGCAAAATGGTAAAGCCCTTGAAAATCCTGTTCAATTATGAACCGTAGTATTGGATGTTGGTCCAGGTCCACCCCTTCGTCCAAAAGCTCATTTAAGTGCTGGCAACTGCCCAGTGAGATACCGCCACAGTAGCCGGGCAAGTAATTCCCGTAG
Organism: uncultured Dehalococcoidales bacterium; assembly: GCA_964596125.1. Taxonomy (GTDB): domain Bacteria; phylum Chloroflexota; class Dehalococcoidia; order GIF9; family UBA5629; genus CAZQRP01. Next base: position 14,719 of record CAZQRP010000034.1, read on the forward strand.
CTATCGAAATGGTTATGCCAGTTTCTCAGAAAAGATGGCTCGCATGGATTGTCGAAGAAACGTTCCATGGGATACTTGGTATACAATGCGTTGAGTCTGTAGGCTGCTCTTCCCATCAGGAACATCTCCACTCCTCTCGCCAGGTCTTCATGGTTTACCAAGTTCAGATAATCCTCGAGTAAATATTTTCCTTTGATGCCCAGCTTTTTAAAGACGATGTAATAGCTCAACTGATAAATCATTAAATTTTCGCCGAATATTTCCCGAGCAGCTCTGATTCCCCTCTCTGTTCTTTCGAATGGCACATATTCCAGATAGTATGGATTGACCGAGATTAGAATTCCCTTAAGCCCCGCCCTTTTAAGCAAGAGGAGTTTTTCTCTCGTTACCATGTCATTGGTACACCAGTAGCAGTCCGTTTCAACAAATGTTGAAGGGATATTAAGCTCTTTGGCAATTTCCGCTGCCTTGAGCAAAAGCTGGAAATTTAGGAAGGGTTCTCCGCCGGTGAAGTGAAGTCCGTGGTTGAAGCTCACCCCGTCAGGTCCATATGGACTTGGCTTTATTCTACCGGCTAATTGGACCAAAATAGTTACAAGCTGCTCCTCCGAAATCCGGCCCTTCCACTTTGGCGAGCAAGCATACATACAGTGGCGACACTCAGCGTTGCATTGGTAGGAAAGAAGCAGTCCCCCGGAGATTAGCCCTGGTAATTTTACTTTCCCCATCTCAGTCCTCTGTTTCTTGCCTTTCCAGGTCAGGTCTTTTTCCGGAACACGGGCGATTTCTTCTTTAATGATGGTACTATCACAGCGAATATCTTGTCCTTGAGCCTTTTAATCCTGGCTGAACAGTTCTTGTCAGTTGATTCCGGTAGGCCTCTCAAATCTGTTTACTCTGGAACTGCCTGCCCCTCTACGAAATGCACTGAAGGAGAATCCTTGGTCAGCAAGGTTATCAATCATATCCTCAGGCTCGTGGCATTGCCGCTGTAACCACTACAATGCAGTCTTCTGGTCCGTTATTTACCATACTATGAGGGAAGCCATAAGGAAGCCAGATAGCATCTCCAGCGGTCACCTGCTGTTCGTCATCTCCTACTCTCATCAGTGCCTGCCCTTTAAGAACGTAATAGATCTCTTCATAAGGATCGATATGTGCCTCCAGCATTTTGCCCGGTTTTAATTCCCCATGGGCAAAAAACAATATTCCTTGCAGTTCGCTGGCATCAAAGAGCATAGTAGCTGTCCCTCCACCATGTGCCAGGTACCATCGGTTTTGTACCACTTCCTGCTTGATATTTCTCACAATCATTAAATTTCACTCCTGTTCTTTTATTTAAGGCCAACCTATTATCTCTCTTTATGTGCCAAAATGTAAAAACCTGGTGAAATGGTCATTATGCTTCATTTTCTGTTTGCTGCTTAGAATATCATATGGACTTGTTGTCATATGCTGGAGTAAAAGGGGGTCTTTACAAGGGGTTAGAGTAGCAACGGGAATAATTTTTGTGTTATGGCATTGACAGGAACGAAAAGACGTTTATAATGAGAACACTGCACGTGAGATGTCCTGACTATAAAGCGACACACTGTCGGAGAAAGCATGAGTAAGGAGGGAATACAATGGTGGAAAAGACAATAAGGTCGGTATGCGAAATGTGCCATGCTCGATGCAGGGTTGCGGTGGTCAGTGAAAATAATCGACTGGTTAGAATTGAAGAAGATAGAACGGATCCCAGGGTAGACAATATATATCCACCAACCAGGGCCTGTCTCAGGCGTCAGGGAGCCACAGAGTGGATGACACACCCGGACAGGATCAACTTTCCACTGAAAAGAATTGGTGAGAGAGGAGAGGGAAAGTGGCAAAGAGTATCCTGGGACCAGGCGTTTGATGAGATCGCTGGCAAGTTAAGTGATATAAGACAGAAGCATGGTGCTGAAGCTTTGGCTATGACTCAGGGCACCGGGCGGCTTTTAGCGATGATGGATGTTCTAACCGGCTTTCTCAATCTATTTGGAAGTCCAAACATCATCGGGCAAGGCAGAATATGTTTCGGTCCGGTGAACTCTACCTGTATTGCCATGTTTGGTAGAGTACACCGTCACCGGATGGTTGTTACATTTGAGCGAGATGATAATGGCAAAATAGCTACAAGATCTGTACTTCTGATGGGATTGGACCCTTCAAAGGCTGTGCTGCGTCTCTGGAAGTCTATACGTGAGGCCAAGGAAGAAGGCGTAAAAATCATCGTTATCGATCCCAGAAAGACCGACACTGCGGAGCTTGCCGACATCTGGCTGCAGCTCCGGCCGGGCACCGACACCGCACTCCTCATGTCCATGATAAATGTAATTATTGAGGAAAAACTCTATGATAGCGAGTTCGTTGACAAATGGTGTTATGGCTTTGATAAGCTGGTCGAGCGTGTTTTACCGTATTCACCCGAGAAAATGGCTGAAGTCACCTGGATCCCTGCTGAGAAGATAAGAGAAGCAGCCAGGGTATATGCGATAAGCAAACCATCGGTATCAGTAAACGGGATGGGGCTGGAACACCTGCAGGACTGCATGGAGGGTATTCAGGCCAGATTCATTCTCGCCGCAATTACAGGCAATATCGATGTCAAGGGAGGCCATTATATACCCGAGCCGGTGAAAAATATAAATGACCTGCCGGCACTCAAAATGCTGTCCAGAGAGCAGCAAATGAAACAGCTAGGTGCTAATCGTTTTAAGCAGATCTCCTGGCCCGGCTTTGAGCTTACGGCTGAGTATTCTAAGAAAGTGTGGGGAGTGGTACCTGATGGCTCGCTGTCAATGGCCCACAATCCGACTGTTTACCGTGCCATGCTTACCGGTGAGCCGTACCCGGTGAGGGCAGCAATATCAATGATCTCAAACCCGCTTATCACCCAGGGTAATAGCAAGCTGGTATACAAAGCGCTGAAAAGCCTTGACCTCTACGTAGTAGCAGATTACTGGATGACTCCATCGGCAGAGATCGCCGACTACGTCCTGCCGGCGGCATCTTGGATGGAAAGACCTTTCTTTGGAACATTATCGGCTGATGATGCCCTGATCGGTGGAGAACAGGCCCTGCCCTCCACAGTGCCCGGCGAATATGACCACAAAGACGACTACCAGATTGTACGAGGTTTAGCTGTAAGGCTTGGACAAGAGGAACACTGGCCGTGGGAAAACCTTGAGCAGTTCTATGATTACAAGCTTGAGCCTCGTGGTATTACCTTTAAGGAATTTATGGCAGGCGGAGGCCATGAATTCCCCGTACCTGTCTATAAAAAGCATGAAAAGGTCGGTTTTGGTACACCCACCGGCAAGGTCGAACTGTATTCAACAGTGCTTGACAGGCTGGGGTATGATCCGCTGCCAAAGTATACGGAAAATTTTGAGAACCCGTTAAGCAATCCCGGGCTGGCAAGGGAATATCCTCTAATGCTGATTAACGGTGGACGGTTCCAGCCGATGTTTCACTCTGAACATCGGCAGATTGATGTAGTACGCAGGAAACACCCAGACCCCCTGGTACAGGTACATCCCGATACAGCACAGGGACTCGGCATTGTTGACGGAGACTGGGTCTGGATAGAGACTTTAAGGGGAAGGATCAGAATGAAATGCCAGCTCTTTAAGGGGATTGACCCAAGGGTAGTTCACTGTGAACATGGTTGGTGGTTCCCAGAGCTGCCAGGTGAGGAGCCCTGGCTGCACGGTATGTGGGAGTCAAATGTTAACGTCCTCACCGATGATGAACTAGAGCACTGCAACACAATTAGCGGTGGCTGGCCGTTAAAGACCGCCTTATGCAAGGTTTACAAGGTGAAACAATACTAGTTGTAGCTGCAACGTTGGGGGCAGACGAGAGGTCCATCACGATCCGCTTATTGATAGTGCTACCTCTGCCCCTATAGTACTGGTTCTTCCATGTTTCATGAAATGTACCAATAAATCCACCCTGACCATAGATGGACTATCCCCGGTATCAGATTGCAGCTATTCTTGCCTGGGCAGCCATCCTGAATATAACCGAAGCGCCTCGTAGTCTTTCTTCACTGATTCATAAAGCCTGGCGTTTTCCAGGGCAATCGCGCCGAGGTTAGCCGCTGCTCCTACAAAATAAGTATCGGCATCGTTGAAGCTACGGAGCTCAGCAGTGTACACTCGAATCACTCCCACTACCTCCTGCCTCAATACGACCGGGACGCTGAGGATAGAAGCAATTCCCTCCTCTTTAGCCTGCTTCTGATATTGAATTCTTTCATCCATAGTAGCATTAACAACGGCAACCGGCCGGCCTTGCAGTGCTTCAGCAATGCTTTTATCAGCAGACACCGGGCCTTTTCGGACATACCTGTCGCTCAGACCATAGGACGTGGTATAAATCAGGAGTTTCCTGTCCGGAGAAATAAGCATGAGTGAGCATCCCTTGGCGTCTAAAGCTTTGGCCACACTCTCAACGATGCTGTGAAGCACATTTTCCGGCGTGCCGGCTGAATTTATGGCAGCAGCTATTTCATATAAACTCTGGTAATACTTTTTCTCACTTTTCTCCATAGTATCACCTCATAGTACCGACCGTTATCGATTGATATTCTATACTTTTGTTTTACCTCCTTTTTGCTTTGAGATTGCTTAATTGTTATTACAAATCCCTCTGCTAAATAAAAAGAGCACCAGAATCATCAATAAACATCGGTTCCAGTGCCCTTGTTTCATCCTCCCATCTTCTCTAACCCGGCTCTATTGTGTTTATATAGTTATTTCACGTGCTGTACCTCCAATATAGTCCCGCCTGGGGACTTTGTCAATACCGCGAATTGACTCATAATTAAAGTTACCGAAAATGGTATTGTTGCCTCATAAAAATGTTACCAACGGAGGTAGTATGACAAGAGACAGCATACTGGAATATACAGAGGCAGTGCGCTGGCATTACTTGAATGCCAGAAAAAAGGACAAAGGAAGGATATTGGATGAGTTTATCCGGGTGACAGGCTATCACCGCAAGGCAGTCATTCGGTTACTACGCCAGAATCGGTCACAATGGCGAGAGAAACGACGACGAGGGCGTCGGCGATGCTACGGACATGAGGCAATGACTGCTGTTCGGTAACAGTTTTATTTGACGCAACACGGAAGACGTATGGGCCACTGGTAATCTAACAATTAATTAGACCTTCTTATTAGCTTCGTATTGACAATACCCGGTTATGGCTATAGTCTTTATTAGGGAGCAGTAAGCTAGGAAGGGAAGAAATGTTAAGTGCACGCAACAAATTTCAAGGTCTTATTAAGAGCGTTGAGCACGGCAAGCTGATGACAGAGGTAGTCATAGCGGCTGGGGATTTCAAGATAGTCTCAATCATTAGCCGCCACTCAGCCCATGACATGAACCTCAGGGAAGGGGATAAGGTCACGGCAATAATCAAGGCGACGAATGTTTTAATCGAAAAGAGCTGAGGGAACATTTGCCACCGGCTTTCACATTCCGGCAGACATTCCCACGAGTAATGGAGCTTTAACTCTTAAAGCTGCCTGATCCGACAGGAACAGAGGAACATTTTGAACAGGGCCCACCACCAGCTAACAGCGGAAATAAATCCATAGATAGCGACTATAGCGCAGGTTACTTTGTGGACAGGTATGTGAGGTGGATTATATATCTTTCTTTGGATAAACAAGATATGATATACATGCCGGCAGGAAATTAAAGCGCGGTAATCCGTTCGCTGAAGGAGCATTCCGTTCAATTGCCTGCCTTGTTGCTTCATCTGTACAAAGCAGGCAATTACTCAACTATCAAATAACCTTTTGTTAACTATAGCATCCGCGTTTCCTGCAAATCTTATCTCTCGTATCTACTCCTCTACCAGCACATTTATCAATACAACTCCTGACGCATCAGGTTACCTTTATCTTTGTCGTCATCACCTCACGTTTACCTATCTTTTCCGCTGCCGCCTCCGTTACCATTGCCGCCACCGTTACCATTGCCGCCTCCGTTACCATTGCCGCCACCATTACCATTGCCGCCACCGTTACCATTGCCGCCTGCGTTGCCGTTGCCACCACCGTTGCCATTGCCGCCACCGTTGCCATTGCCGCCTGCGTTACCGTTGCCGCCTGCGTTACCGTTGCCACCACCGTTGCCATTGCCGCCACCGTTACCGTTATCATTGCCGCCTGCGTTACTGTTAACGCCTGCGTTGCTATTGCCAGTCCCTTTGTCAGTACCCCTGTCACTACCTTTATCGCTGCCTTTGCCGTTACCTTTGTCGCCACCCCTGCCAATTGAGTTACTAATCGGCGAAGGTTGACCGGGACTGTCGCCAGCCTCTACATTGACTTCGTTGCCAGCCGGTACAAGTGTCTCGTTACCCTGTGTGCCGCCGACGGCGACCAGCCCTTCATCAACCTGGACGGTAGTAGAGCCCTTGCTGTCAACGTTGGTAATAAACGAAGTGCCACGGACCATAGCATACGCAGAAGGGGTATGTACCTCATAACGCGATTGGGGATTTGTCAACGTTACCACACGACTCCAGGTAGTCCCCAACCATTGCTTTAAAACAATGACAGTAGCCCCTTTCTCGATACATTCGGCTTGCTCGATCTCCAACTCCGTATTAGCCTCAAGCTCAATAGTACTACCTTCGAAAAAAGTGAGCAGTGCTCGTGACTGTGGTGCTGTTTTCACCCGGGAACCGTCATCCAGCGTCATCCCATCGAAACCTGCTTGCCAGATAGTCGTTCCTGCCGGTTGAATCTCAACCTGGCCAGCTTCTATGCTGAGTGTACAGCTTGAGGCCAGGGCGCTGTGTGACGATGCAAAACTGGGTAAACCGTACAGAAAGATGCCTCCACCAAGCGCAACGACTAAAGCCAGTGCGATGTGGACAGCAACTTTTCTCGGACTTGTGATGGTATTTACCAGTGATTGCCAGGCAACACAAAGTGCATTAGGTCCTTCTGTCCTCTGCTCTGATTGTGCCGCATTGGCTTTATTAGATTCCTCGCGGATTCTTGTCATCAGACGCTCTTTTGATGTCACTCTAAACTCGTCCGAGGGCAGTTCTTTAGGTGCAGCCAAAATAGATGATGCAATATGTAGAAACGGTTCCAGTTGTTTACATAAATGTGGATGTTTATCCAAGCAATTTCTGATTGATGTACCTTTTCTTATACTCTCAAGAGACTCGTCCAAGACTTT
>CAZQRP010000035.1:0-20797 GCA_964596125.1 uncultured Dehalococcoidales bacterium
TGTACCGGGTATACCAAAATCGTCCAAGCTATCATGGCTGCATCGAAAAAATGATGTAAAATATGAAGCTTTTATATTAAGATTGGCCTGAACGCGCTATTACAGAACAGAACTTTATACTATGGAATATCATCGTTATCTTCTTTTACCGAGAATGTTTTAAAATTGAGGACTAATGAAGATATAGGTTTATTCAGTTTTGTCTATATCGCAGTCAATTTGCTTACATTCAGGGCATTAGATACTATAAAAGGGGGAAAGAATCATATAAAGAGCATATGTTTGGGTATTCTTAGTAAATAATAATAATATAAAAATATAAGGAGTAATAAGATGAGCGAGAAGAAAATAAAAATCCTTGGCATTAACGGTAGCCCACGACATGCCAGCACTGAATGGGCTACCAAGCTAGCACTTGAAGGTGCTGAGTCGGTAGGTTATGTAGAAACAGAGCTGGTGTCCCTTGCCGACTATAATCTGAAACCCTGCACAGGATGCATGAAATGTTTTGGTTGGCAGCATCCGGCAGATGAAGGGCTCCGTTGCTATGAATGGAATGACGACACGCAAATCCTGATGGAAAAGATGTTGGAGATGGATGGCTTAATATTTGGTATTGTGGTCTACACGCATGGCATAAATTCACTTTCCAGAATACTTATGGAAAAGTGTCATATGTTTGGACCTCAGTCATTTGGCAGGGGTGCACGTATGCTTGCTTACAAGCCCGCAGGAGCAGTAGTAGTCGGTGGCCAGAATCATGGTGGACAGGAAAGTACTCTTATGGCCTTCGTTGACTGGGCAATGGCTGTTGCCATGTATCCGGTAGGCCCCTGGCCTACAAGAGAGGATCCCAATCCTGTCAATTCAACCATCGGAGGCATAGTTTCATCTACAGATGGGCGCGTTATATACGGGAAAGATGCTTTGAGCAAAGAAGCCTGCCGTACCGTTCCACCGACAATGGGATCAAGAAATGAAAGAACGTTAAGGAATACCGGTAGAAACGTTGCGAATGCCGCTTTGCTGACGAAACTTGGCAAGCAGGCATTGTATGACCAGGGTTACAAAGAAGTTGAGTTTCAGAGCTTTGTCAGGTATTCAGTGAAACCAAAGCCCGGCTCCTGGGTCGACAAGCTTATAAAAGAGGGAAAGGTTATCTATGTTGGCAAAGCAGAAAAGGGAGAAGAGTACCAGGAGCCTGAAAGATTGCATGGTGATACTTAGACTCTCTGAGTGAAAGAACCTCGTTTCTTTATTAACTGTCTATGGCGAGGGTAATTGTCATTACTCTAAACATTTTTCTTAGATCCGCGCTATCTTGCAGAGTAGTGCTTTAAGCTCGGTATATCCGGTAACAGGGTCACGGGGTTCTTGTGATGTCAGTACATTGGCATTGGCTTCAGACCAGCCATGAGGTATGCTGACTACATGAGGGACCAGGTCCTCAGTTGTCCTGGCCCTCATTCTTATTTCGCCTTTCTTTGTCTCGATTACTATCATGTCCCCATCGGAGATACCATGTGCCCTGGCGGTATCGGGATGCATCTCGGCGACTGGCTCCGGGGCTTCCTGCCGCAATGCGGGGACGTTTCTAAACTGGGCGTGGGTATACTCAGGGGTCCTTGCACCAGTTGTTAGAATCAGTGGGTATTTCCTGGCCAGCTCCGGGCTGCTCACCGGACTCTGGCTCGGCTCGATGTGAACCGGCAGTGGGTCATAGCCGTAATCAGCCAGCGTCTGAGAGTAAATCTCAATCTTCTTCGACGGCGTATTGAATTCACCTTTCCGGAGCATTTCGTATTTCTTCTCTGCGTAGAAAAGACCTTCCGGATGTTGTTCTGTAAGTTGTTCAACAGTTAAACCCGTAGGTTCTATCCAGTATTCCACTATGTCATCATCGGTCCGCCATGGAAAAAGGTCGCCGTAGCCCATTTTTCTCCCCAGCTCAGACCAGAACTTCCAATCGGGCCAGCACTCCCCGAGTGGCTCGATCACTTTCTTGCGCAGCAGGAGGTAGGGTAGCCCACCAGTGACGGCATAGATGTAGCCTACTCCGCTCCGCTCCATAAATGAGCAGGCGGGAAGCACGATATCCGCCATCCTGGCAGTTTCGGTCATGAAAAGGTCGATAACTACCATAAAGTCCAGCTTCTCAAAGGCCTGCCTGATCCTGTTATAGTCGGGAAGAGTGATCAATGGATTGCCCCCGCTCACAATCAGGGCTTTGATAGGGTAGGGCTTCTCATCAATTATGGCATCGGTGAGATACATTGTCTGGCCATAAGGGGATTCTCTGCCCCACAGACGGTAGAATAATGGGTGCTCGGCGGTCCCGATCGGGTCTTCATCGACCTTGATGTGGAGGCTGCCCAGTCTGGGAAAGGGAACATTAACCCAACTGCCGGGGATGTCAATATTACCGGTTACCACCTGTAAAATGGCGAACGCCCGGCCGTTTTGCAGGCCATTTGTGTGCTGGTCCATGGAACAGATACCGGGGACGATACAGGCCGACTCAGCACCGGCAAACATTCTGGCGATCGTTCTGATATCGTCGGCGGGAATCCAGGTTATCTTCTCAACCATCTCCGGTGGATACTGTTTGACATGATCCACGAGCCTGTCAAAGCCGATTGTATATTTATCAACGAATTTCTTGTTGTAGAGGTTTTCGGAAATGATGACATTGAGCATACTCAAGGCCAGGGCGCAGTCTGTTCCCGGCCGTATCTGGATGTGCATGCCCCTTTTTGCCAGCTCTGTCTGCCTGGGATCGACAACAACGAGCTGCAATCCATCATCGAGAGCCCGATAAAGTTTATGAGCTAACGGTGGTTGCTTTGATTTATCCGGATCGTGACCCCAAAGGATTGCGCACTTCGCCTTGTCCGGTTCCTCAAGCAGGAAAGTGCCGAAGGTTAACTGATTTGCCAGGATGCGGGAACGGTAGCAGTTGCTCTCTACCGAGAGGAAGTTCGGCGTACCGTAGGCACCGCGAAACCGGCGGGCAAATGCAACCAGTTCATTGTTTTCCACGCCTATCGAGCCACAGAAGATGGCCAGGGCGTGAGCACCAAATTCATCCTTTATGTGCTGTAACCTGCCGGCTATTATGTCTAGTGCTTCTTCCCACGAAGTCCTTTCCCAGTTTCCGTTCACCTTCTTGAGCGGGTGTTTGAGGCGGTCCGGTGAATAGATAAAGTCAATAAGATGCTGAGCTCTGGTGCATAGAACCCCTTCATTCAGCGGGTGTTCTGCCATGCCTTCCACTTTGACCAGCCTGCCATTTTCAACATAGGCATTTATGCCACACCCATTAGCGCATGCCAGACAATCAGTTTTAATAAGCTTCATGGCAGAAGACTTTCCCGATACAATCTAACATATATGGTTTAGTATCAATGTTATCAGTATTATAGTAATTCATACCCGTGGATACTAATGATACTGTATGCTTTACACGGAGCATTGGACTTTCCCCAATATCAACCGGATATGCCAAATTGCTTCCTTCACCACTACTTGACCAAATATCTTACTTTATGTCAAGTATTATGCCGTAGGCTACCGTTCACAATACTCGGCTATTTTATGACGCCACCAGGCGTATGGAAATAGTCTACCATGAGCTTCTTCGTATGTTCTCAATTCATCTTTTCGTAATAGTGCTCCTAATAGAAAACCAAGGTCCTTCATTCTACTTACTGACTGGATACCAATAAGATAATTATCATGGATGACCAGGCGAAGATAATCTTTATCCCAGTTCTTTTCAACCACTTCCAACTTACCAGTCTTCCCCGAGCTAATGTTCGTTGAGGTAATACCAAGAGAAATCGCCTTAGTTCCGAAAACATCTACTCCAGTGATATTCATAGAGCCATGATATTGTTTATTATCCCCAAGACAATTATGAGCAGCTACATCAGCTTGTTGCTTGGCATTGTGCCAGAGTAGGTTTAAAGCTTTTTCCCCGCTGACTACGTCTGTACTTTCAACGCAGTCACCGCATGCATATATATCACCCAAACTACTTTGCATCAGACTGTCAACCTCAATGCCACCGAGTTCACCAATTTTCAAACCGGCTTTTCGGGCAAGCTCCACATTGGGCCTTATACCAGTAGCTAAAATCACTGTGTCACACTCTATCTCTCTTTTATCTGTTACTATCCCTGTAATCCTGGTAGTGCCAATAATGCTATTTACTCTTTCTTTGAGGTATATTTTTATACCGTTTTTCTCTAGAAGTTCTATTAACAATAACGCTGGCTGCGAATCGAATACCCTTGGCAATATCCAGTCCAGTAATTCAATGATAGAGACCTGATACCCTCTCTCCTTTAGAGCTATAGCTACTTCAATACCTATCAGACCTGAGCCAATTACTACTGCTTTCTTTCCGTCCCACCCATACACGCTATCAGCATCTGAAAGCGATTTAAAGGTAAAGACTCCTTCCTTATCTATTCCTTTGATGGGGGGTATGATAACCTCACCCCCTGTGGCGATAACTAACTTGTCATAAGGAAGCTTCTTACTTGATAGAAAGATTTTTTTATTATTAGTATCGATGTCTTCAGCCTTCTCACCGACTATATATTTTGTGCCTTTCTCAGTATAATTTTCATGACCTTTGATAAAAACTCCGTCACGGCTTATACTGCCAGCAAGGTAATAGGGCAAAGCACATGCTGAATAAAGAGGGTGAATTTCTTCGGAGATAAGAGTAAGCCTGGCTTTGGAATTACCCTGGCGCATAGTCATAATAGCAGTGTTACCAGCAATTCCGCTGCCAATTATTACAACATTTATGGTACGTTTATTTGGCATATTCTTTTGCTAATTCCATTATTTTCTGAGCTGCATTTATTCTGCTCCGGATATTAAGTGCTGTTTCTTCTATATACTCTATGGCTTTTGTTTCACAAAATTTTACACATTCCGGATCTCCTTGACACAGGTCGCATTTGATTACTTTGTTCGTTACCGGATCAAAATAGTTACCACCGAAAGGACAGGCAACTAAACATATTTGACAACCAATGCACATATCCTGGTCAATCTCTATATTACTCAGTTTTTCGTTTCTAGAGCGAGCGTTTACCGGACAAATCGTAAGGCAAAGTGGGGCTTCGCATTGTTGACAGACTATCGGTATGTCAACTGCTCTTGCATCCCAACGGGCTATTTGTATTCGTGACTTCGATGGATTGACTCTTCCTTCTTTTTTCAAAGAGCAGACCATTTCACAGGTCCGGCATCCGGTACACTTATCAATATTGATTTTGAGGACTTTGCTCATAAATCCGCTTCTCCAAGATACTGATTTTGATTGATGAGACTTAATAAGATGGCTTATCGCACGAATGGCAGGTTATTAACCATTCTGCTCCTAAAAAATTTGCCCGATATGCCATCTTGTTTATCATATAACGATGTAATTTATATATCAGTGCAGAGTATTGATGAAATTGTGTAGGTTATTATATCACGGTTGAAGAACAGGAGACGAGCTACCAGGTAAAATGGTATGTTAAGTCATACTCCCGGCTACTACTATGAACGATCTTGATTGTCTTCAGTAAAGGCCCGTCTTGCCGAGCTAGAGGACTCTTTATCTTTCAGGTACAATCCACTTATAACGTAATCGAAAATTTTGAGAAAATGAAGTTAATAGAAGTAGTATCGAGGTGCCAATTTTAGCTCTACATGAGTAGCTACTGCCAATATGCTAACTATCTGTATCTATCCGGTTTGCAGCGTTTTTAATAAGTCGTAGAACTCATCAGGCCTCTTATTTATTGACATTTTTTCCATCGGGCACATGTCTGCCCGATTGGGCTGCTGGATATAAGGTACAATTCTAACGAGATGATGTTTAATGTTATATTTTTCCATGGTTTGGATAGCTAATTGGCTGCCTAAAGGACTGTAGATCTCACGGCAACCTACTCTCACTGCCAATAACGCAGCGGCATTACCCAGAATTTTATCGAATATTACAGTATCGGCATGTTTATACTTGTAGCTATCGTTATATTCAAGCATTGGAATTAATCTGTCCTTTCCCGAAGAAAAGACTAACTCATTACCTTCATACACTCGTAGAGTATCTTTGCTGGTTATAAATTCTTCGAATAGTTCTGTGTACATCTTCTCAAATCAATTCTTAATAGTACCTATTCTACCTCAAGAAAGCCTTCGGATTATATTTTAATCAGAAATACGTGATCAATCATACATTAGTTGCATCGTTGTCAATACTGTTTCATCTTATAGACTTTACACAGAGCTGTTCTTAATGGCCAGCCACCGCTAATCGGATTACAGTGGTCAGGCTCATCGTCAGTGAGTACATTTATATTTGACTCCCAGATTCCATGCAGCCAGGGTTCTTCCCCTGGAAGCTCCGGATACCACCAGCTATGCTGGCAGTGAACTACTCGTTTGTCTATTCCCTCATAGTGCTGGCATTTCATCCTGATTCTGCCCCGTGGGGACTCGATCCATACCCAATCGCTATCTTCAATGCCGAGGCTCTTCGCTGTCTGCGGGTGGACTTGTACCAATGGATAAGGATGTCTGCTGCGAAGCGAATCTATTTGCCTGAATTCCGAGTGAAACAGGGGCCTAAACCTGCCCCCGGTTATTAATATTAATGGATATTTTTTTACTAAGTCAGGGCGTGATAGTGGAGTTTCAGGGGGCTCTTCATACTCAGGCAAAGGGTCATATCCCAGCTTTTCCAGTATTGTCGAATATAGCTCAACTTTTCCCGTGGTAGTAGCAAAACCTGCCTTTTCGTAATTCTTGTATTCGATCTTCGGGATATCCTGATTACCCTTCTCAAGAAATTGCTTAAATGTTATGCCCATTTCTTCCAGCCAATAATTGAAAACTTCCTCAAGGTCCTTCCAGGGCCAGTCTTGTCCCAGCCTTATACCAAGCTCACGGAATATTTCATAATCAGTCTTATGGTCATATTCACCCGGTATCGATGATGGCAATGCCTGTTCGCCCCCATATTCCCCCATGAAATCAGGTCTCTCCAGCCATGAAGCTATGGGCAGCACATAGTCAGCCAGTTCCGCCGATGGAGTTAGCCAATAGTCTAACACCACACTCAGGTCGAGACTCTTAAGTGCCTTATACACCAATTTGGTGTTGGCCTGTGCAGCCATGGGATTATGAGCATGTACGATTAAAGCCCTGACTGGATATGGTTCACCGGTTATCATGGCCCGATACATGGTCGGCTGGTGAGAAGAAGCCACAGCAGTCTGCTCTCCCCAAGGCAATCTTCCCCACACACGCATTGTATTCTCAGAAATCAAGTCGTACGCTGGAAAAGCCAGGAACTTGAAACGGTCCGCACCCAATTGCTTTCGCCTCTGCTCAATTGGTAGTTTATCAGTTTCGCTTATAGAGTCCAGACCTTTGGCTTCACCAGGTCGACCTATATAGGTCCCCCCTTCGGCATCAATGCTGCCTGTAATCGCAGCCAGGATAAATCGAGCCTGAATAGCCTGGATGACATTATGAAGTTGTTCTGTCCCCATACCATTCCATGAATAATGTGGCCTGTTCTCACCCAGTAATCTGGCCGCTTCCTTGATTTTTTCCTCTGGGACCCAGGTTATTTCTGCAACCTTCTCCGGTGAATAATTCCTTGCTCTCTCAGCCAGTTTATCGAATCCGTAACACCACTTTTCTACAAAATCTTTGTCATAGAGTCCTTCATCGATAATTACATGTATCATAGACATAAAGAGGGCAGTATCTGTGCCTGGCCTGAGCTGCAGCCAAAGGTCAGCCAGCTTGGTCAATCCTGTTTCCCTGGGATCGACTACTATAAGCTTACCCCCTATTTTCTTAGAATCCCGAACTGTTTTTGCCACTCTTGGCCAACTTTCATGGGGATCGGTGCCTGTTAAAAAGATACACTTAGGAGTGGTACCGCCAACGACTATATGCCCACCAGGGAGATTATACCGGGCCCCTGTCCACCCGAACATGGCATTAGCAACACCAAATAAAGGACCACTACAGATTTTACCGGCAGTAGTAGAATTAGGGCTCCCGAGGAGCATAAAGAACCGGGATTGAAAGTTCTTATTTCGCATTGTGCCCTTAACGCCGGCAATAGCTTCCGCTCCATATTTATCTTTTATACCTTGCAATTTCTTTGCAATCTCATCGAAGGCTTGCTCCCACGAAATTTTGTTCCACCTCGCCTCACCTCTCTCGCCGGCTCGTTTCAATGGAAAGTTAACACGGTCTGGATGGTACATAAACTCTTTAGCGCTGCGTCTTCTGATACAGCCGCTGGTTCGAGGAAATATGGCACCGGCAGCAGGACTAGAGGAATCTTCTTCAACACTGATAAGCCGGCCGCTTTCGCTCTCAACCAGCACCGGACAGTATCCCTTACAGAAATAACAGACTGACTTTTTTATTTCTCTAACCATCTTTTTCGTTCTCCCCAATTTAATTCCTATTCGTATCGATTTTTGAGGCGCCTTCTATCATCTCGAGTTCGGGCAACATAAATGGTCTATAGTTTATTTAATAAAGAGAACCTAAAGTTTCCACGAGAACCTATCTGGTTAAGAGTATTCTATGAAATTCAGGATGTATAGTAAGCATAACGTATTTCCTTAATTTGTAAAAACACGTATCGATGTCGATCCTGCAATTTAAAATAGAAAATCAGGCAACGTCCTCAATGATCACCTCAACGAGCGATGGTTTGTTTAAATTGAATGCATTGTTGAAGACATCTTCAAGCTCATCGGGGTGCTTGACTTTCTGACTATAGACTCCCAATCCTTGCGCTATCTGGCAAAAATCAATTCTGGGATTATCGAGGTCCAAAGCTAAAAATCTGCCCTTCACTTTCTCACCCATAAACAGCATCTTGGTATATTTGACCATACCGTAACTTGCATTGGCGCAAATGACATAGGTTACCGGTAAATTATAGTGCGCCGCCGTCCACAGGCTCTGAAAGGAAAAAATGGCACCACCATCTCCACACACAGCTACTACCGGACGATTTGGTGATGCCAGTTTAACACCAAGAGAAGCTGGCATTCCCCATCCGATACTTCCTCCACCACGATGCCGTTGATAGCTCCCAGGCTCAGAAAAATCTATGAATCGGCGCAGGGTTCCCGTACTGGACCAGGTGTCATCGACAACTATTGTCCCCGGCTTTAGTGATGCGCCCAGTTCCTGCATTAGCCGAGAAACGGAAATAGGAACGTTATTCCATTCCTCCTTAGCCTTCTTCAGGAAAGGTGCTCTCATTTCCTCTTTCTCTCGAGCAATTTCTTTAACCCTGGCACTGGCTGCCTGTTGTGCTGATGCAGGCATCTTCTCCTCGAGATCATCGTTTAGTTCAGCCAGAGATATTTTAATGTCACCCTCAAGACCCGCAGCTACCGGGAAATTCTTAGCTATTTCCCAGGAATCATCATCAATTTGAATAATCTTGGTATTTGTAGTAAGCAGTGGTTCGGAAAGTTGGAGAGGCTGTCGAAAAAGAGGATTCCCCACTACAATAAGAACATCCACGGATTGAAGCGTATCTCTAGTTGCTAGAGTGCTTGTCCTTAAATCTCCCAGGAATTGATGATGGCTGGTGGGGAAATTCACGTCAGACGCCCAGGTATGATAAACGCGCGCTCCAATTATTTCAGCCAGTCTCACTACCTCAGGAACTGCCTCATGTTTTGCAACTCCACTGCCTACAATGATCGACGGTGTTTTAGCTTTCAGCAGTAATTCCACCGCCTGCCCAATGACCTCCCGGTCGGGACGCAACCTTGTAAAGGCCTGCCCGCTGGGCACATACTCAAGATCTATAGTCTGCGCCAGTACATTCTGTGGTAATGAGACAAAGACAGGTCCCGTAGGAGGATGCTTCGCCACTTTAAAGGCACGTCGCAGCGCTATCGGAAGGTCAGCAGTATGCAATACCTCAGTGCTCCATTTCACATATGGGCTGGCCATTGTTTTTAGGTCACCTGTTAAATCAGGTTCCTGCATAAATAAGCGGGTATCCTGCTGACCGGCAGTGACTACAAGAGGAGCACCACCCGCATAGGCATTAATCAACATAGCCATCCCACCGGCCAGCCCCGGAGCCGTATGCAGGTTAACGAATCCCACCTTCCCGGATACTCTGGAATAGCCATCAGCCATACCAACGGCTACTGTTTCATGAAGTCCAAGGATATAGTGTAGCTCCGGATGGTCTTCAAGAGCATCCATAAACAGTACCTCAGTTGAGCCTGGTATACCGAAAACATATTCTACTTCCTCCCCAAGTAATATCTCGATAATTGCTCTGCTACCCGTTATATTTGTCATGGCAATAACTCCTTACTTACTGACTTATAAATCATACTCGTATATAGAATAGTACACGTATTCTGACTCATAACCTGAAGTTATCCCGTTCTGCATAATCATAAACTGATTGTGTGCATTAGTGTTTGATTATCGATAACCTTTAATTGATGCAAAATCAGTTATCAATATGCAGTTATGGGTCACTCCGTATATCTACATAGTCAGCTACATAGTCAGAAAGAGCCATGTGGTCACACCAGCGAATATGATTGCAGGTATCCCCATAACCAGTACTCCCATCCAGGCAGCTCTAGGCTCTAGTTCTCTATACGAAGCAAAGAAATGTTGTGCTGTAAGAGTTAAAAGTAGAATTGCTAGTGCCCCTGTAAGCCATGAATACCAGGCAACAGCCTTATCCTCATATTGGACCCACATTACCAGACGCATTATACAAGCACCCATTATCAGACCATAAAAAAACCACCACATGATAAACTACCTCCTGCTATCATTCTAGCTGGGTATGTTTCACAGTATCGATACCGTGTGGAGGCATATTAAGGTTCCACCATGACTCAGGCTCTTTTGGTGTCTCATAACCAAAGACAGAATGCATGCGGGTAAAGAATCTATTGAATAGTGATGTCCTGGATAGGGTTGGCGCTACTATCTTATGTATAAATGATTTGTCCTTGTGGCTGAAGGGACAAACTGCCAGGCATGTAGCACAACCTGCCGTATTTACTGACCACCAGGTTCGACACTTTACTCCATCCTGGAAATAGGCCCGGTGGCCTGGATTATTCCAGGGTCCTACAACATCCCATGATGGTTCTGTATCCATGCTTAATGCTCTTGCCGGACAGGCTTCAGCACATATCTTACAGGTACGACAAAAACGCATTATCCCGGCATCTATCGGTTTGGTAGGAGCAAGCGGCAGGTCGGTAATAACCTTGAATATTCGCTGTAGAGGTCCGTGTTCCGGGCTGATCATCTTTTGCAATCGACTGAGCTCTCCCAGTCCAGCCATAACACCAAGGGCAGGAGCAATAGCCAGTCCATTGTACCAGGTCCCCATCAATCCCTGATAGCCCAATACATAGAGGAAAGTCTGCAGCCTATCCAGAATATTTCTGGCGCGGGCATAGGCCATACCGGTAGTGGAACCGGACAATGCAGTGGGCGCACCACCTGAGTTTCTCTTGATTAGCTCCTCGGATAGCTGCACGGAGAAAACGATAATCCATCTTGCCCCGTTGGGTATTACACGTTTATATTCAGTTTCGTAAGCAAGATCGACATTTTCAAATTCCAGCGCCTTGCCATCCCGGGCATCAAATGAATAGACCAACTTTCTGATATTTACATCCAGTTCAAGAAAGCCCACCTGGTCTGCTCCAAAATGACGCAAAGCAGATCGTATCATACGCGCATTATCTTCCGGGCGTCCTTCCCAGCGAGGTACTCCCATTTCCGAAGGACTGCGAGGCGCCGGCTGAAATGGGTCTTTTACCTTTATGTGTGCTCCCGTACCAGACTGCTGGGGATATATATTTTTTGTTTCGGTTGAATCTCTCCATAAGCCGAGATAGCTTGTTGTGACTGACCCTGCCTGGGCTCCCGACAGGAGCATGGCACGGTCTCTCAGGGTATAGCCGGGCTTATTTTCCTCTATCCACTGTATCGTCCTTTTCTCCCTGAGCTTATTCAAACGGTTGGCGACATCTTCACCCACATATTTAGCCCAAGATACCTGCTGCATTTTACGGCCATCAAACCGCTGTTTATTGTCCCAGTCTACCTCTATAGTGGGCTTATCAACCTGGCGCACCCACCAGGGTCGTTTCCACTCAGCAATAGGTAAGGCGATGACTTCGTCCAGGTCATGGAATACTGGAGTAACAGCTTTGGCAAAGGCCCATCCTAATCCCAGCCAGTTCATATACTGATGCTTGCTTACAGTACTGTGATATTTCACGGTTAACTCCCAAATAAATTACTGGAATAATGTTTTTATGTCCAGTTCATAACATGGTTGATTGTCCATTTATAACCATAACCACCAGCTAAAATTAAATGGTGTGTTAGTTCATCCACTTTTAGAGTTGTAGTGTCTCTCTGCTGGGTTCAAGAGAATTGTTCATTAATTCTAATAGTCGTAATCGGAGAATTAATTAATGAACCAGAAAATTAACAAAGAACTACTATATTTGTTACACGGGCCAATAACAGCTAAAATTATCGGCTTTTAACTGGTAAATGAAACGTGAGAGCGTTTCAGGACTCTCCTCCACATTCATTATATTGTTCAGGTAATACAGTACTTTAAGGAGGGCTATAATAGGTTCAACTTGTCTACGTCTTCCAGCCCGATCTTCTTCAAAGTCTCCGGTGTTGGATTTCCGTCTCTATCCCAACCGTGATAGTCATAGTACTCATCAAGCATCATATCGTACTTATCTCTCTCTATAACCTTGCCCTGGTTAATTTTCTGTCCTATAGGTGTCGGTTCTAAATAGTGGCGCTCTGGCAGGTAATCATCCTTCCTGCTAGCTCCCTCCCGTATGTTAAAGAGTCTTTCCAAGTTATAAATCCGACGACCGATGTCCCTTATCTCCTCCTCAGTAACTGCAAGTCCAGTTACTTCTGTGACCATCCTGGCATAGTCTTTAAAGGACCACAGGTGAGGCGTAAACATGACACTTAAGGTCTTGCAGGTACCGGTAGCATCCGCAACAGCATAAAGCTCCTCGTGCCATCCGATAATTTTACCTTTTGTTTTATACTCCTGGTAGTTGTTGGCAATCTCAAATCCATAAAGATTTTCTAAAATTGGAGTCGGCAGATTGAAAAGGTCCAGAGCTGGTCTACTTCTCAGGTGGTCTGCCCCCCGTGTAGACACACCTATTCCCAGTGCAAAGCTGGGTATTGCTCGCTCATCAGAGTGAAGCCCAGACATACCTTTTATATTTATATTATAATATCCAGACTCCTCACCCAGTCTTTTGATAGCCCTCTTGGGACCATCAGCCAGGATATCGCCAAATCCTTCGCGCCTGGCAACTTTTTCAACCATACCGATAATAATGTCTGGGTCTCCCCATTCCAAGGCAACTCCATCAGTATCGTCTTTTGTGATTATACCTTTCTCATACAGTTCCATTGCCCAAGAGAGCATGGAACCATATTCCAGAACATCCATACCATACAGGTTAGCCCTGTGACCCGCGGTAAGTACGACATCAAGCCTGGGATTATCAACCTCGGTGCCGAATGCTCCCAGGTAGGTATATTCAGGCCCCTCTGCTATCGTGCCTTCGTATTCTCCCAATGGAACAACATACTTATGCCTGCAACGGACTGGACAACCCACGCATGCAACAGGACCAATGGAATATTTTTCAACGAAGCTCTCCGGTTCAAGATCTTGACCATTTACCATCTGGTTAAGTTGAAAATTGCGCACCCTGATCTGCCCGGCTGTATTTGCCGTGCTGTAAACAACCATTGTCCCGTATATTCTGTTGGCATTTATATTCTTGCTTCTGAGAGCACGATTGACCATCTCTTCTCTTAAAGCAAGGACATTTTGGGGATCATTTATTGGAATACCCTTTGTCCCTCTTACAGCAATCGCTTTCAGGTTCTTAGAGCCCATAACAGCACCCATTCCGGTTCTTCCACCGGCATTTTTGGGCGGTGTAATGACACTGGCAAATCGCACTAAATTCTCACCTGCTGGTCCAATACACATTACCTTAACTTCCCTGTCATCAAGCATATCTTGAATTAGCTTTTCCGTATCCCAGGTAGTTTTTCCCCATAGCATCGAGGCATCCCTTAGCTCTACATCGTCGTCTCGTATCCACAGATAGACAGGATGCTCGGCTTTACCGGTAACGATAATGTGGTCGTAACCAGCAAATCGCATTTCGGTAGAAAGTTCACCTCCCATATTGGTACTGCCGAAAAAGTCTGTCAGTGGTGATTTGGCACCGATATGTGTTCTTGAGCAGGCTGGCATCCCTGTGCCTACCAATATGCCAGCACCTACTGTTAAAACATTCTCCGGTCCCAATGGATCTATACCTGGCTTGATATGATTATACATAATGTAGCCGTCAATACCTCTGCCTCCCAGGAAATTCCGTCTAAGAGCCTCGGGAATGGCTTTTTTTTCTATAGCTACTGATGATAAATCAACAAATAATGCCATCTGCTTTAATTCCATTTCACTCTCCCTATCACTAACATTAGAATAGAAGTCTCATTCAATAATCTATTAGCTGCCTGGCTGCGTCAGTACTATCCTTCTTCTTTCACCGCATGGATAATCCCTTCATGCCCGGAATATTTTTCGAATAGCGGTGAAAGGTTTTGAATAGCCTGCCTTTTTTTATCCATTACTATAACATCCGGCTCTACATACGTAATCGCATCTTCTACGCAAAATCTGACACATTCGGGCTCACCGTCACATAATTCACATTTGAAAATATGCCCGGTTTGAGGAGCAATCGCAATGCCACCAAAGGGACAGGCCTGAACACAAACTTTACAGTCAATGCAGCGGTCTTTATCATGCTTAACAACGCCAAGCTTTTTATCTCTCCTGAGGGCTCCTACAGGACATACAGATATACAAGGAGCATCCTGGCATTGCTGGCAAAGCATAGGGATTCGAAGACCCTCATATTTTTCGGCAACAATCCTTATTCTGGACAAAACCGAGTTAGCAATACCTTCATTCTTTATGGAACACACAAGCTCACAAGTACGACATCCAGTACATTTGCTCGGGTCGACATAGAGTATCTTCGCCATTAACAAGTCCTCCTCTAATTCAGGACATTTACCTTGATTACAGTTTTTTCATTACCGCTCGACTGCTGATATCAGTATTTGGATATTACAACAAGTTATTGTGCTTCGAACGAAGGTTGTGACAGCAACGTCGTTTCAGGCAGAAAAGCAGCAATCTACACTTAACTTTAAATAAATGTGGCAATATTGTCAAATCATAATTATATTTAATCTCGCAACTATGTACATTTGCTACAAATATAAACTTGGTCTGAGTCAAATGTTATACAAATTGACAAATGTAAATGTCCAATGTTGAAAGACCGGTTGGTTCTGAACATTATCTTAATACTTCAGATATATGCCAAGAACCATTTTGGATTTGACCCTGACGATTGGAATACGGTATTATCAGTTGTTCATCCGATTAAGATTTTCATAAATCATGCTTACTGCAATCCATCTCTGGTAAATAGATGCTCTTTTGAATTCACAGTATGATAAGGGATGAATGTTATCTGTAGCTGTCATGTAAACAGAATATAAAGGCACTTAGATGAATACCAAATTACCTATTTGGATAATTGAACCGGCACAAACTGAAAAAAGAGACTTAGCAGCTTTAAAGTTAGTTAAGGGCGGGCAGAAAGCGGCTGATGTTACCAGTACAATCACTATTGAAGGGCTAGAGCAGCAGCTTAAAACAATACGACGGTATGCGCGGGATAATATCTATTCGCTGGCTGATGAACTTAAAATGACTATAGACAGCGTATTCCCGGACATAAAGGTAAAATCGGCAGTGGATAATGTCGATGCCGTGCGGTACCTTACCGAAATTTCCGATGGAACAGACACAATATCAATCAACAACTCCAGTATTGTTACCCAGGAATTAATGCCAGGTCTAACAAACAGCGGATTTACAGTTATCAACTCCTACCTAGATGAATTTGATATGAAGGAAAATGAGGTACATGATTACTGGGACCTTCCCAGGCTATTGGAAAAAGACCTCACAGGTACTTTTGATGTGACCCAGAAGATGACAGGACTCCCGGATTTTGATACCAGGAACTACATGACAGTTCTTGGCGTAAATGCCATATCCGCTGAAGATGGGACTGTGTTTTTTCTGGAACACTTCTCCAATATTATTAAAGACTTGAGAGAGGCGGGCAAGGTGATTCTCGTTGTCGGCCTAGATAAGATAGTTAAAACAAGGCATGAGGCTGCTTTTCAAACTCAGTGCATGGGTATTTTTGGCATGGAAAGCATTATTCTTAGCATTGGGTCGAAAATGAGAGATCGACCGGCAATTGATAAGTTATCGCTATTGCAGGCTAATAAAGAACGTGAACTCCATCTAATTATTCTTGACAACGGACGGACAGGGCTCCTTGATGGTAAATTCAGTGATTTATTCCTTTGCATTGGCTGCCGGGCATGTAATAAGCACTGTCCAGTCCATCACTCTCTAACCAATGTCGACTATATCTGGACGCCACGTAATTACCTCAATCAGTTTCTACATGGGATAAGCAGGTCTATTGACACATGCCTGCACTGTGAGGCTTGCCGTATGGAATGTCCACTCGATATAGACCTACCTTCTCTTATGTGGGAGGCAAAAATAGACTATATTTCGAAACATGGCAGGTCATTCCGTCACAAAATACTTGGCATACCCGAGATACTAGCCAAATTCGGTACCTGCTTTGCATTCCTGAGCAATTGGTTGATGCGAATTAAACTGGTGAGGATACCAATGGAAATCATAACCGGAATAGATAGAAGAGCCAAGCTGCCCGAGTTCCACTTTACTACATTTAGAAAATGGTTTAAAGAGAATGCCAGATAACTTAATTGTTAATAAAAAGATAGCCTATTATACTGGCTGTTTTGCCAACTACTACTATCCCGAAGTTGGAAAAGCCGTGGTAAAGGTATTACATAAAAACGGGGTAGAGATAATTGTACCTGACCAGGTATGCTGTGCACTTCCTATGATTGCTAAGGGAAATATCCGGGAAGCATATAAAAATATGGAATATAACCTTAGAAAATTAGGTAAGGCGGTAGAAGATGGCTATGCTATCATAAGTACCTGCACAAGTTGCCAGCTAATGATCAAAAGAGACTACATTAAGCTAATAGGCAGTCAACAGGCTGAGAAAGTAGCACAAAACATCTATCTTTTTAGTGAATACATGGTTAAGTTAAAGGATATGGATAAGCTAAATACTGACTTTCAGTCTATTCATCAGACTGTCTTTTATCATACACCTTGCCACCTGAGAGCACAAGAGATAGATAGTCCAACGATTAAGCTACTACAGTTGATTCCGGATATCATCATAAAGCACATTAGCCAGGAATGCTGTGGCATGGGTGGTGCCTATGGTAACGAAAAGATAAACTACCAACTATCTAAAGAAATAGCAAGTAAACTCTATAGTGAGATAGAGGACCATCCTACTGACCGGATAGTAACTGATTGTGGTGGCTGCAAACTACAGATTGAATCCGGCACTGGACTCAAGGTAGACCACCCTATTATATTGATTAACGAGGCCTACAGTTTGTAAAGCTGCTAATAAAACTCTCTTGTAATCAACAACCTCAGCCCCACTTCCTTTTTTAACTTATTATAGTTCTAAATTATATAAGGTTCCACTTATCTACATTTTCCAGACCGATCTTCTTTAATGTCTCCGGCGTCGGATTTCCTTCCCGGTCCCAGCCATGAAAGTCATAGTATTCGTCAAGCATCATATCGTATTTTTCCTTCTCAATGACTTTGTCCCGGTTAATTTCCTGTCCTAAAGGAGTCGGTTCGACATAAAAGCGCTCGGGCAGATAATCATCCTTCCTGCTTGCACCCTCCCTGATGTTAAACAGTCGTTCCAGAGCATAAATTCGCCGTCCAATCTCCTTCATCTCATCTTCAGTAAATTTAAGCCCGGTAATCTCCGTGACCATTCTGGCAAAGTCCCCAAAAGAAAACAAATGTGGGGTAAAGAATGTGAACTCTGTCTTGCAAATTCCGGTACAATCTCCTAAAGCATAACTCTCTTCATGCCATGCGACCATCCTCCCCTTGGTCTCATAATCCCGGTAATCATTACTCACCTCAAATCCATAGAGATTTTTAAGTACCTTTTCTGGTAGATTGAGAAGATCTAAGGCTGGCCGACTCCTCAAATGGTCTGCTCCCCGCGTCGACACACCTATACCTAAGGCAAAGCTCGGCACGGAACGTTCATCTGAATGAAGTCCCGACTGACCTTTTACGTTTATATTATAGTAGCCAGTTTTTTCACCTAACCTCTTGATGGCCCTCTTGGGACCCTCTGCCAGAACATCGCCAAATCCTTCTCGCTTGGCCACCTTTTCGACCATACCCATTATTAAATCAGGGTCTCCCCACTCTAAAGCGATTCCCCCGGTATCCTTTTTTGTAATCAAGCCCTTCTCGTACAGTTCCATTGCCCAGGAGAGCATGGAGCCATATTCGAGTACATCCATACCGTATAGATTCGCCAGATGACCAGCAGTAAGTACCACGTCAAGCCTGGGATTATCAACTTCAGTGCCGAAGGCTCCTATATAGGTATATTCCGGGCCCTCGGCAACTTCGCCCTTGTACTCTCCCAAAGGGACAACATATTTATCCCGACAATGGACAGGACAACCGACACAGGCGACCTTGCCAATGGAATATTTCTTATGTAAGTTCTCTGGCTCCAGTTCTTGACCGTTTACCATCTGATTAAGTTGAAAATTGCGTACCCTGATTTGCCCACTGGCATTAGACGTACTATAAATAAAATCCGTTCCATAAGTGCCTACAGCAATGATTGCCTTGCTTTTCAGAAGTCGCTTAACCATTTCCTTTCTCAAAGCAAGAACATTCTTTGGATCGTATACGGGTAGCCCTTTCGTTCCTTGAACAGCGATCGCCTTCAGGTTCTTGGACCCCATCACTGCGCCCATTCCTGTCCTGCCACCGGCATTTTTAGGAGGAGATACAATGCAGGCAAACCTCACCATATTCTCGCCGGCTGGTCCAATACACATAACCTTTATTTCCCGATTACCATGCATCTTGTGAATTAGCTTTTCCGTATCCCAGGTAGTTTTTCCCCAGAGCAACGAGGCATCTCTTATTTCTACATTATCATTGTTTATCCAAAGATAGACCGGCTGTTCCGCTTTTCCGGTAACTACTATGTGATCATATCCGGCATAGCGGAGTTCTGGACCAAACTCGCCGCCCATGTTGGTACTACCAAATAAGTCTGTCAGCGGTGATTTGGCACCAACATGGGTCCGAGCACTGGACGGCATACCCGTACCTACAAGAATCCCAGCACCTATTGACAGGACATTTTCTGGTCCTAATGGGTCGATACCTGGCTTAATGCGGCTGTATAAAATATAAGCGTCAATACCCCTGCCTCCCAGGAATTTCCTTCTCAGTTCTTCTGTAATTATCTTTTTTTCTATAGCTCCCGTAGATAAATTAACAAATAACGCTTTCTGCTTTAACTCCATTTATAACTCCTCGCTTGTAATAACGACCGCCTATGCTTCGCCCTGTAGATAGGCGACTCCCGGTTGTGGCCACGAGATACGCCATTTCTTACCGCAATGAGGGCAATCGGCTAAATTTGCGCCTAATGGCACCTCGAACCTCTTAATGCATGCTTTACAACGAACTACTGGCTTCTCCCTGACTTCTTCCTTACTTCCATAGTCTTTATAATTATCGGCCATTTCCCCTCCTTTCTAATCAATTGCTCAGTACAGCAATTATGTTTCTAGTGGGCCATATGAACAACTCCTGAGCGGCCTGCGTATTTCTCAAACAGCGGAGAAAGGCTTTCAACTGCCTCTCTTTTTTTATTCATCACCATTACCTCCGGCTCAACAAATACAATAGCCTCTTCCTCACAGAATTTGACACACTCCGGATCACCTTCACATAACTCACATTTAAAGACCTTCTTGGTAAAGGTATCAAATCCCATCGCTCCAAATGGGCAGGCAGCAACACACATACGGCAGTTAATACACCTGTCTTCGTCGCGCCTTACTACGCCAAGCTCCTCATCCAATATCAGTGCACCCGTAGGACATACAGATTTACAGACGGCATCCTGGCATTGTTGGCATATCATAGGAACTCGAAAACCCTGATACTTATCGGCAACAATTCTAATCCGGGATAAACTCGGATTAACTATGCCCTCATTTTTTATGGAACAAACAATTTCACAAGTGCGGCATCCTGTACATTTGCTCGGATCCACATACAGCGTCTTTTCCATTACTTAACCTCCTCTTATGGTTTGACATTTACTCAACAATATACCGTATTATTTCTGAACTATTATTGAAATTCTTGCACAAATATCACTAATAGTTATGTAGCTATATCAACCAGTTGTGTGTGATCTGCTTAAAACAGAATTGTAAATGCAGATAACCAGTGATAGTCAATTTACCCTAATTCACGCAATATTGTCAAACTCCAACTATTATACCCTTGTGTCCATGAGAAAAATTAGCTAGATAGCGTATCCTATTTTGTGTAAATTCCAAATAGAAGAAAAAAGGGCGTATC
>CAZQRP010000036.1:0-19882 GCA_964596125.1 uncultured Dehalococcoidales bacterium
TGTTAATCATGAGATTGATTGCTTTTCTAAAGCGTTGCTGAATTTCATTTACTTTTTTATAGTACATGGTATGTGACCCCCTGTTTGTAAATCTTCTATCTCAGCTATGGACATACGTCTATTGAGAATAGATATGCAATATCTATTCAATGATACAGTTGAATCACTCAAAGCTATGCATCTATTAAGTATAGATGTTTTACAATCTATCCTTGCTTTTCTAAACATGACAAAATGATCGACAGGCATATAATTCCATTACCTAATCGGAAAAAGTGGAGGAGAGGCTGGATGCTCTGTCTATTGTACACGTGGGCCTCCGATGTTATTTGCTAACGTTTTTGCTAACGAATTCCTCAGCATTATAAAACACCAAAAAGTACTGGATGGTATAAAACATAGCTGAATCATAGAACAACATGGGACTGGATATCACTCGATGGTACTTGGCGGTACAATAGGTCTGTATCTTTTAATCAGGGTGTTACAGGTTCGAGACCTGTACGGCCTACCAAAATACTTTAGTTTGTAGCTAAGTCATAGTTAGACAAAACCACCCGAAAACCAGGGTGGTTTTTCTTTTTACCTAAAAGTGACACCCTGATTCGTTAAACAATTTTTTTTTCGTCGCATCACCTTTACTACTTGTCCGCTGGACAATGTACAGGAAAGGCAGGCAAGTATATGGTAGGTAGTAGAAGA
Source organism: uncultured Dehalococcoidales bacterium (assembly GCA_964596125.1). Lineage (GTDB taxonomy): Bacteria > Chloroflexota > Dehalococcoidia > GIF9 > UBA5629 > CAZQRP01. The sequence continues at coordinate 703 of CAZQRP010000036.1, forward strand.
AATCTAAAATGGTTGGATATCGACATGGCAGAGGTGGAACTGGATAAGCTAATACTCCATTTCGCCCAGCCTAACAAAGCTGAGGGGAAATCGCCAAAGACAATAGCCTGGTATTCGGAGATGCTCACCGACTTCACCAGATTTGTTGAATCAGCGGGCTATAGAAGCATACTTTCCAACTTTGATGTGGAAACGGTAAGGGAGTTTGTGGTTTCCGAGCAGGAACGAGGGCTCTCTCCCTATACCGTACAAGGGAAAGTGAGAGCTTTAAAAGCCTTTTCCTCGTGGTTATTCAGGGAAGGATATACGAGCGATAATCTACTCAGTAATTTCAAGCTTCCCAAGGTTCCAGTGAACCTGATTGAGCCGCTCTCCAGTGGTGAAATAGACCAGCTAGTGGGCTACCATAACCTGTTAACTGCTATTGGCTGCCGCGATATTGCCATCCTGGTACTTATGCTCGATACCGGGATCAGACTAAGTGAGCTTTGCAGCCTTCATATCGACGATGCTCACGTTGAGGAAGGCTATTTGAAAGTCTTAGGCAAGGGGAGCAAGGAAAGAATAGTGCCTATTGGCGCATTGGCACAGAAGATGCTATGGCGGTACCTTATTCACTTTCGTCCGGCACCAATAGTCAAAACCGATGACTATCTCTTCCTCACCCTCGATGGTAAGCCGCTCCAATCCAATGCCGTCAAGTTACTGATCAATCGCTGGGGTAAAAGAGCAGGAATACCACGGTTACACGCTCATTTGTGTCGTCATACCTTTGCCACCAATTATCTCATTCACAAATGTGGGGATGTGTTCCGGCTACAGCAGATTTTGGGCCATACCAGCCTTGAGATGGTGCGCCGATATGTGCACTATGCTTCATCTCAGGCTCTGATAAACGGGAAGATACTCTCCCCAGTAGACCAGATGGGTATAAAAAAGCTCAGGGCTTACAAGATAGACCAGGAGCTGAGCAAAATCGGCTATTCCGGCCGGAAAGATAGGAATGGGTAGGCCAAGGCTCTCAGTGGATTTTACTATAGTTTTGCGCATGCGTGATGGCCAGCATCTGGGCTGGTCGAGGATGGCAGAAGAGTATCGTAATTTGACCGGTGAATATGTGAGCTGGGATACCATAAAACGAAGATACCTTGAGGCTAAGCGCCTAATCAATGATTCTATTGAACTACCCACAGATGAAGGCATATCTTGAATTTGCTGATACAGAACTATGGAAGTCAACTATAACAGATTTATGTTTAATAGGTAACAAAACAGGCTACTGTGCAATATAAAGAATTCAAACAACTTTTAAATTGAAAAAAGGATAAGTGCAGGCATATATAGATGATTGGATTTAACAGCGAACTGCCTCTAGTAACTTTAGTGTAGGAATATTATTGTTATTTAAGCAGGTCAACTCTATGGCGATTCTTCAACCAATTATAAATGGCAATTTTAGCAATATAGTTTAGATTTCTCTGCATGGTATCTTGCTCCTGAGCTTTCGGGTTCATCATAAAATTCCAAGGGTCGAGATCTCGTGCTAGTAAGTCTAGACCATGAGACAGCTTGGACCTCACTTCATATAGTGAGGTAGTTCAATCGCACGCTCCGGTAGTTGTGCCACAAGAATTGTTGGATGATTACAGGGAAGCTCTTCCACAACGGCAATCTGAGATTCTAAATGTATTGGCCTTCTGGGCCCTAGAAGAAGAGCATCCTGAACTGGTAAGGAGTAATTGTTTCAGACTTCTTAGTAAATTTGCTCCTATTTCGCCTTCAAAGCTTCAAGAATCTTCTCAGGTGTTATAGGAAGCTCTGTAAATCTTATCCCCAAGGCATTATAAAGAGCATTGGCTATAGCTGCCGCTACGTTGACCAAGCCAGGTTCACCCACTCCCTTTGCCCCAAATGGACCCGATGGGATACCCTCCTCCACAAGTATCGTCTCGATCTTCGGTATGTCGAGAATTGTTGGGATCTTATATGTAGCAAAGCTGTCAGTAATCGTTTTACCGGTATTTGCACTGATCATGTAATTTTCAAGTAAAGCATATCCAATCCCCTGAATTGTCCCTCCTTCTAGCTGCCCTTCCACATTCAATGGATTAATAGACTTTCCAATGTCATGAGCAACTACATACCTCAGTACCTTTAGCTCCCCGGTTTCGGCATTGACAGCCACTTCAGCAAAGGCTGCCTGGAATTGGTGCGCATTAGATTGAAATGAACCTTTCCCTGATATCGTTGAGCCACTTCGTTGAAAATCATATATGCTATCAACTACCACCTGGCTAACGGATATTCTTCTTTCGGTAGATTCTTTACTATAGACGTGCCGGTTTTTTATCTCCAGCTCGTCAGGAGGTACCTCCAGTATTTTAGCAGCTCGCTCCAAGATCTGTCGTTTGACCTCCATTGCAGCCCTGGCCACTGCATTTCCAATGACATAGGTCGATCTGCTGGCATGGGAGCCAACTTCAAAATGGGTGATATCCGTATCCCCGCTCACTATATGTATATCCTCTGCGGCTACTCCTATTTGTTCGGCCGCTATCTGGCCAAGCACTCCAAGAATACCCTGCCCCATCTCAGCCGGAGAAACGAATAGATTAAAAGAACCGTCTTCGTTCAGTTTTATAAAAGCATTGGAGTGCTCTAAAAGGGCGGGGCCACCTCCACAATCATGCTGCATAATCGACATTCCAATACCACGTCTTACTATTTCTTCTTCGCTTCTTGCCCTTTTGTCTGCCCAACCTATCCTTTCAGCTCCCAGTTTTATACAGTCACCTAGAGCACATTGTTCCATAGGCGCTGGAGAATACTGGCTCGTTTCACCTGCTCCCCTGTGGTTTTTCAGTCTGAACTCCATCGGGTCCATCCCAATTTTTTCACAAGCCAGGTCAATTAACTGCTCCATGACAAAGGTCGACTGAGGATTACCATAGCCGCGCATACCACCTGAAACAGGAGTATTTGTATAGACGATGTACGCCTCGGCAGCTGTATTTTGACACCTGTATAGCTGTAAAATGCTCCTGAAGCTTACATTTGTTACAATAGGGCTGTGCGTACAGTATGCACCTGCATTAACAATCGCTTTCACGTCCAGCGCGGTTATGGTACCATTTTTTTTCACCCCCATTTTTAATGTATAAATAAAAGGGCTCCGGCTCTCGTGGGCAGAGAAATCTTCTTCCCTAGTGTATACCAGCTTGACTGGTTTGCCCGCCTTTTTAGCCAGTGCTGCACATATTGGCTCAGCCGTGAGACTAAGCCGACCACCAAATCCACCGCCAATTATTGGGGATACCCACCTCACCATCCCTTCACCAATATCAAATAATTGTGCAAATGCCCGCCTTGCCGGATGCGCAAGCTGGCATGGAGACCAGACAGTTACTCTTCCATCCGGGCTCCAACGTACCACCGCTGCGTCAGGCTCCAACTGCGCGTGCTTCTGCCTTGAAGTGTTGAATGTATCTTCTAATATATAGTCGGCTTCTTCAAGACCTTTCTCAACATCTCCGATGGCCAAATGATGAATCATGTGTTTGGCAATATTTTGCTCGATCCCTTCGTGTATAACAGGGGCACCTGGTTTCATAGCTTCATACGGATCGAAAACAGCCGGCAATTGCTCATACTCAACATCAATGAGGTCTATTGCCTCCTCAGCTTTATATATATCCACAGCGGCTACCGCAGCTATGGCATCACCCACATACCGTGCTTTGTCACATAAAATATACTCGTCACCGGATAATCCCATTCGAACTGGATCAGCCATTACTTGGCTTAGCATGTTTCTATTAAATATTTTTTTCGGCACATCGTTATCGTACGTTATCACCGCTTCCACACCCGCCAGTTTTTCCGCTCTAGAGGTATCGATTCTCACTATCCTCGCATGGGGATAAGGGCTCCTCAGTACCTTGCCTATCAACATTCCCGGTAGTTTTATGTCGGCAGTGTACTGTGCTGTCCCACTTGCCTTATCGGCTCCATCCAATCTTGGAATACTCCTACCTACAACCGATAGCTCGTCAGCCACGCTATTCACTCCCTTTCCTTATTGCCTCAGATGCCGCGAGCACGGCATCTACTATCTTGACATACCCCGTACAACGGCATAGATTGCCCCCCAGAAATGCCTTTACTTCTTCGACTGTGGGATTGGGGTTTTCATCCAGCAGAGCTTTAGTCGACAGAATCATTCCGGGTGTGCAATAACCACACTGTATAGCGCCATAATCGATAAATGCCTTCTGTATTGGATGTAAAACATTGTCTTCTGCCAGTCCTTCGATTGTCAGTATGCTTTTTTCTTTTACGGTTACCGCCAGGGTAAGACAGGATAGTACGGGCCTGCCATCAACCAGGACAGTACACGCCCCGCAATCACCGTTTCCGCAACAATACTTCGTCCCGGTAAGTCCAATCTGCTCCCTCAATACATCAAGCAGGGTCGAATGAGGTTCCAGTAGTACTTCGCATGATCGCCCGTTTACTATAAACTTTGCGATTTCTTTTCTCATGGTATTTTTCTCGTATTACTTTTTGCCAGTGCCCTTTCTGTTGCCTGTTCTATTGCCTGCCTTACCAGAACTCCGACCAGTTGTTTTCTGTATTCGGCTGTCGATCTGATATCAGTTATCGGCTGCACCTCTTCAGCGGCAGCCTCCGCTGCCTGCTTAACTATTTCTGGTCCGAGCTTTTGTCCTTCAAGGCTCTCCTCTGCATTCCTTGATCTGATTACGGTCGGTGCAACCGAACCTATAGCTACTTTTACCTCTGTAAATCTCTTTTCTACGACCTCCAGTTGTACCGCAACATTGACTTTAGCAATATCATCGGCCGTTCTCATTACCTTAATAAATGCACCACCGGTTCCAGCGCGCAGGCCTGGCAACAGTAGCTCCGTAACCAATTCACCCGGCTGCAAGGAAGTCCGGTTCGGTCCGATATAGAAATTGACAATGTCTTCGACTCTTTCAGCGGTCGAACTGGCTATTCTCAATTTAGCCCCTAAAGCAACCAGGGCAGACGCTAGGTCCGAAGCGGGTGTGGCAACACAGAGGTTTCCCACAACAGTGCCCATGGTTTTCACCTGTATCGAAGCAATGCTATGAGCAGCCTCATAAAGAGGTAGATAGTCCCGTTGAATTGCCGGAGATAGTTCCAGAGATCTAATAGTAGTTAGGGCACCTATCCGGAGATTATTTGTTTTATTATTCTCAATATAATCCAGGCCTGCTATTTTCCCAATATATATCAGATACTCCGGTTTAATCTCTCGCCGTCGCATTCTGGACATTAAATCGACGCCGCCGGCAAGTACCACTGCCCTGGTTCCATAACCAGATAGAACTTGTACCGCCTCATCAACTGTATTGGGCTCCAGATATTCAAACGGCCGTAAAACTCGATACACTTGCTGAAACTCCTATTAGATAAATCCAATTTGCAGGATTGATATCGTCTTTATCCAATTACTTCGTCAATTTGGGCTCACACACTATCTACTATCACACCCTTTCAAGAGGATGATAATCACTACCACGGCAATCAAATTACCTCACAGTAAAAATTTATCTTTTACCCGTGCCAGGAGTTCAGGGCTACTTCTGACTGGCTGAGGAAAGTCATTAATCCACGAATAAGGTTTACATGCATCAATAAGCGCTGTCGATGTAGTGTTCTCACCGCGTGCTCTTTTCTCCGGATGTATTGATGGATCAAGAACAATAGAACGTAATCCTCTAACCACATCTATACCTATTTCAGGATTACACCTGGTAGCCAGAGCCCACAGTACCTCCGACATATTGGATGGGTCTATATCGTCATCTACAACGATAATAAACCTGTAGGGTGCACCAGCTGATCTCGCAGCAAGGGCTGTTTCTTTAGCATGTCCTGCAAATTGTTGTTGTATGGATATCACCAGCATCCAGATTAGCCCTTCCTCCACTATCCACACTCCTTTTATCCCGGGGATTTTTTTATCCAGCGCATCCCATAATGCTGCCGTCGTTGGTATATTTCTCCCCGACCAGTAAATGGGCTCTACTCTAAATGGTGGACTTCCATGCAGAATGGGATTATCCCTGTGGTAGACAGATTTCACCCTGAAACTGGCAACCGGTGCCGCCGGACCAACGTAATAGCCACTGAATTCCCCAAATGGTCCTTCTAACAAGGTCTCTTTTTCAGGCGGCATCATTTCACCCTCGAGTGCAATCTCTGCCGTTGCCGGGATCGGCAATCCTGTAAGGTCTCCTGGGACGACTTTGATGGGACTTTGTTTCAGCCATCCGGCATAATCATACTCGGAAACACCCCACGGAACCCTTTCATTTACTATGATCTGTAGTAACGGGTCCTGACCGCAGGCAACGACTACCGGACAGGCTAATCCCTTATTCCAGTATTTTTTCCTGATTATATTACCGTGGTGGCTTTCTTCTATCCATATGGTCGCTGTAGTTTTGTCGTGGACCTGAACACGATATGTTGACACATTTACCCATCCATCATCGGGATCCCTGGTTATCACGATATCGCCAGTACCGATATATCTACCACCATCTGCCTCGTGCCATCTCGGCACAGGAAACCTAAAAAGATCAACGTCCTTTCCAGAAAGAATATTTTCTTGTACTGGTCCTGATGTGACTTTTTCTGGTGGCATAGGTTTAAAGCCGCCTTTGGTTTTCTCCCGCCATGCCTTTAGTAATTCCAGTGGCTTTTCTTCCTGAGGAAGCCCTAATAGAAGGGAGATCCGTTTATTTGAGGTGGCTATATTTGTGACCACTCGATATCCTGGAGGATAGTCTTTTATATTATCAAATAGCAATAAAGGTGTACCAGGTCTGGCCATTATCTCAGTAACCGCCCCTATTTCTAAATCCCAGTCCGCACCCTCAATTATCTTCAGTTCTCCCAGTTCTTCTACCAGTTTTATATATTCTCTCAGGTCATTAAACATTTTTTCCCGATTTACTCCTTAGCTTATTGGTCTCTTTCCAATTGACCTCTAGTGTGGTCGGATCAATTACCACACCATAATCGTTCCTGGCTTTTTCGATAGACAAAATATCGTCGAGGACCTCCTCAACTATCTTTGCGACTGGCCTTAAGAAAGGATTGCCGAATCCACCCCCACCATATGGCACACTGACAATGATGTCGCCGTATTCGACAGGTAAAAAGGTATTTATTTTCTGTGGGATTTCTCTTCCATCAGGCTTAATTATTGATAAACAGGCTAGCCCTCCCGGTTTACCTCCAAGTATTCCGGGCGGTGCTGTTACCGGTATATTTCCACTGCCAATATAGGCAACAGTTGATCTGGGGCTCAGTATTTGCCTGGCATATTTTGATCCATAACCACCCCTCCATTGCCCGGCACCCGCACTATCTTTCACCAGATGACCGCATGATATAACGCGGACAGGCGTGGTTACCTCTTCAATCTCGGGATCGGTAAAACTTAAGGCACCGAGAGAGCCAGATCCTGTACAATCCCACCCATCTACTCCGTCTGTAGCCGCACCCCCACCCTTGCCGTTAAACTGTATTGAGGTAGTCATGTTATTTTTACGAGGATCGAAATGCAGACTGAACGTCGACGATATCCTACACCAACCTGCGTATGTTAAATCAGGAACAACTTCAGCGAGGGCCTTCCATATACAGTTAAGTATAACTTCGATGAATACGGTAGTGCAGGGTACATTAGCGGCACCTGGCCTGGAATTAACTATAAGCCCCTCGGGGGCGATAACCTCAATAGGTCTCCTTGTACCTTCCCTTATCCTGCTTATACCCAGCACTGCAGCGATACCTAAAAAGGAGGTTGAGAGCGTATTTGTCAAGGTACTGTTAATGCACCCTTCCGATTGCGGGTCGCTGTTGCTCCAATCGAGGGTGATAGACTCGTCATTGACTGTCATCTTAAGCCTTGCAGTGAACATTCTGTCAGATATTCCATCTCTGGCAATTATCTCTTCTGCATACCAGGTTCCATTTGGCATAGCCCTGATCTTGTCCCTGACTTCATTCTCAGAGTTAGCTATTAACTCGTCGGCAACCCTATTCAAAAATTCGGTACCGTACTTGTCACATAAGGTAAGCAATGCTCTTTCCCCTATCCTACAGGCACCAACCTGGCAATGCATATCCCCTTCTAGTATTGAGGGTAAACGTGAGTTGGCCAGAATAATATCCCAGATCTGTTTTTGATATTCACCCCTCTCCCATAGTTTTACTATGGGCAATCTAAAACCCTCCATCCAGGTATCAGTAGCCATAGGGTTGAAACCCATCGCCCCTGCTCCTCCTATCTCGACCTGATGTCCCTTGGTCACCGTCCAGAAAACCAGTTCACCTTTGCAAAATACCGGTTTGGCAAAGACCCAATCAGGACTGTGATTGTTCCCAGCTAACCATGGGTCTCCCAGAACGAAAATGTCCCCTTCATAAATCTTTCCTTCCCATTGATTCACTATCGCTCTCATGGCAGGAGGTATGGACGCTGCCAGAGCCGGCACATAGTCCTGTTGAGCTACAAGCCGGGTCCTTCCATCGTAAATCGCAGTTAAAAAGTCATGTGCCGCAAAAAAGACTGCTGACCTTGCCGTTCTCAGCATTGTTCGTGCCATTTCACTGCAAATCGTGTCAAAACGGGTCGATATCACAGAGAGCAAAATAGGATCCAGTTTCTTCACTTTTGACATCATCGAATCTCTTTTCTTATATCTTCCATAATTATTTCAGGCACTATACCTTTTGGATACAGGATATAATTACTGAACCGGTCACAGACGAGATCATAGTCAGGTGTCACAACAATAGTTGTACTAGGTTCTTCTATAATAACCGGACCGGAAACCACATTTCCATAGCCCATCTTGAGACCGTTATATACAGGAGTGCTGATAAATTCTGTTTCAAAAAAAACTCTCCTTCGCCCTTTGAGTGCCTCAGAGACATCGGTCCCGGCCAATTTGGACTCTCTGAAGTCTGGCTTTTCGGTAATGCCTTCGGTTGTCAACCTTAAATTCACTAACTCGCAGACTGCATCAGGCATCGCATAACCGTAGAGAGCATCATGCCTGCTATTATAGCTGTCGATGAGCTTTACAATGTCATCCGTTATAAATGTACTACTCGAGCCAGACATGGGAAGAGGAACCTCGATCTCGCGGTGCTGTCCTTCATACCTCACGTCGGCACTGAAGGCGAGCTTCATACTGTGTTTGGGGATTCCTTCCCGTTCCAGAGTCGTAATACCCTCTACTGCCATCTGATGACATAGCTCATTAAGCCTGGCTATCTGCATTTCTTCTTTCAGCAATCGACGACCGTAATTTCGAACGAAATCATGTCTAAGGTTTGACATGAGCATGCCAGAAGCACATAAAACGGCGGACTCCCTGGGAATAATGATCAGGGGAATCTCTAGCTCTCTGGCAATACTGGTAGCATGAATAGGTCCGGACCCACCGGCTACAACGAGGGCAAATTCTCTTGGATCATAGCCACGGGCAATGCTGACCAGCCTTACTCCGGCGGCCATTTTTGTATTAACCAGTGAGTATATTCCATTAGCAACATCGAGTACAGGTATCTTCAGTCTATCTGCTATATCTTGCATCGCCGTTTCCGCTGCTTTAGCATCAAGCCTTATCTCCCCACCAAAGAAATAGTCCGGGTTGAGATATCCCAGAATAAGGTCTGCATCGGTGACTGTTGGCAATTTTCCTCCTTTGCCGTAGCAAGCTGGTCCAGGATCAGCACCTGCACTCTGCGGACCAACCTGTAGTAGACCCGAATCATCGATCCAGGCAATGCTTCCGCCGCCAGCACCGATGGTATGGACATCAACCATTGGTACGGCTATATCATACCTGCCGACCTTACTCTCGGTGGTGATATCAAACTGGTTATCAGAGATCAAACATACATCAAAGCTCGTACCACCCATGTCAACAGTTAAAATGTTTCGTAAATTATGGATATTTCCATAAAACATCCCGGCCACAGGACCCGCGGCAGGTCCTGAAAGCAGGGTGTTAACAGCAAACTTTGAGGTTAGATCAGCAGACATCACGCCTCCGTTAGACTGCATGATAAGAAGAGTCCCCTTGAAATTGGCTTCCTGGAGCCGATTGACCAGGCTAAGAAGATATCTCTTTAGAACCGGGCCAACAAGGCAGTTTAAAGCAACGGTGCTCATTCTGCGATAGAGCCCTAACTTAGGTAAAATATCGCTGCTCTTAGAGACATATACCCCCGGGATTTCTTCTTCCACAATCTCACAAGCACGGTCTTCATGAGAATGATTTAAAAAGGAAAACATAAAACTGATACCAATGGCTTCTACCCCGTGTTCTTTCAAATAGCCGGTGCCTCTCCGAATGTCCTCTTCATTAAGGGGGACTATCTCTTCACCGTTACTATCTATCCTCCCCTCAACAACTTGAACCAGGTATGAGGGTATTAGGGGTGGAGCTTGTGGGTATTTTGGATTATAAAGTTCACTGGTTGGCCTTGTTCCTATTCCCAATCTCAGTAAATCCCTGAAGCCATTCGTAGCTAAAGCTCCGGTCTTAGCACCGGATCCCATCAATACTGTATTGGTAGTAACTGTTGTGCCATGTACTATGATATCAACTCTAGAAACAAAATCCTGCAGCGTTAGCTGTTTCGATTTTGCTATCCGCGTTAGACCGTTTATTAAACCTTCGGCTGGATCAGAAGGAGTCGATAACTCTTTAAATGTATCAATCCCCCCTTCTCCATCGACTAATAAGAAATCTACAAACGTTCCTCCTACGTCTATACCTATTCTATAACCCACTTTTAATTCTCTCGCGATTTTTTTACAAATATATTGTAAGCTATCTCCGGTTCAGAGCCGAAATACCTCATCGATTACAAATACCTGTGTAATCCGCAATTAGATTTACGGAACTGATGCCAGGGTTGAGGCTATACATAAGCTAAGAGCCAGTCTATCTGAAAACGTTCGACTGAAATAAGCTTGATCTGTATTTACCTGCAATGGAACTATTAATTGAATTGTCTTCTTTGCTTACTTATTCTCAGGAGCTCCACCATTACTGGCATCACCAGCCTTCTCATCTGTTGATGGGGCTGATAATGTGCTGGCTCCATCTGTACCTGCGGCGCCACATTGCGGACACGTTAAGAAAGGCATACCATAGTACACTTTCTCGACCATTTCTGCTTGGCCGCACTTCGGACATTTCATACCTGCCTCCTCATATCCATAGAAGTTAATACGATCGTTTCCCTCATATCGACTCTAATCTACCTTGCTATGACATCCAAACATGAAAGGTTATAAACTAAAAAAGATACTTGTTAATTAACCGTAAAATAATCGAAAGTACTGAAGGAAATTCAACTGGTTTTTTTTGATATTCTCTGTGCTGCTGCTTGAATAGATTCAACGATTTTGTCGTAGCCCGTACAACGGCACAAATTGCCCGATATCGCCTCCCTGATATCTTCTTCTTCAGGGTGCGGATTATTATCAAGTAAAGCCTTGGCTGACATTATCGTGCCAGGGGTACAGAAACCACACTGCAAACCATCATGATCTATAAATGCCTGTTGAATCGGATGAAGATTTTCTCCATCCGCCACACCTTCGATAGTGATGATATCTTTGCCTTGTGCTTCCACTGCTAGCACCAAACAGGCAACAACAGGCTTATCATCCATTATAACAGTGCAAGCACCACAATTACCCAAATCGCAACCCTGCTTGGTCCCGGTTAATCCCAGGTCATCCCTGAGAACATCCAGTAGAGTACGGTCAGGCCTTACTGCTATGTCATAAGATTCTTTATTGACGTTGAGTGTTATCATCTGTTTCATAGAGATCGCCTCCTTAGAACCATCTAGGTAACCTGTTTCCATGCTTCATTTATAGCTCGGCTGACCAAAACTCTGGTCATTGTTCTGCGATAGAAAGGACGCGAACGGGGCTTTACCTCCTCAGCCGCTATTTCGGCGGCTTGTTGCACCAGCTTATCATCTATCTCCTTACCTCGAAGCGCATCTTCCGCCTGCTTCGCCCTGATAGCAGTGGGAGCTACAGAGCACAAACCTATTTTTATGTCATCGCATATCCGTTTAGCAGCATCGACGGTTAACAAAACGGCAACACCGACTAACGTTTCGTCGACCTCACTTATCTTGGTACGCCACTGATAACATCCGGAACTTCTGCTTGGGCAAGGCGGTATCTGGATCTCTGTCAATACCTCCGCTTCGTGAAGAGCAGTCTGAAAAGGACCGATAAAGAATTCTTCGATAGGGACTACTCTTTCTCCATCAGGACCAGCTAGTTTCAGCTCGGCATCTAATACCAGAAGCGGGGGTAAGGTATCCTGTGACGGGCCTCCCTTGCAGATATTGCCACCGATTGTACCCATGTTACGGATTTGTGGAGTACCAACTTTCTTACAGGCAGTAGCCAGCAGACTGTAGTTATCTTTGACAAGCGGTGAACTGGCTATAGATTCATGGGTCGTTAATGCCCCAATTCTTAAACCATCACCATTGTAAAGTATATGATCCATACCAGGAATTTTCTTGATATTAATTATATATTCTGGTCTTATCTCCTTCTTCTTCATCGAAACCAGTAGATCGGTGCCACCGGCAATTATTTTTCCCCTTTCCTTATACCGGCTGAGCAGCGAGATAGCGTCATCCAGGGTAGCCGGTTCAAAGTGTTCGAAATCCCTGATCCTGTGTGTCATTTCGTATGCTCCTTCTTGAGGACTCCCGCATTGATATTCAAGCTCGCATTCCCTTATCTTTAATCTCCAGCGCCCTTAGTAGTTTCTCCGGCGTTATGGGAAGGTCTTTAATCCGCACGCCTACAGCATTGTAAATGGCATTGGTAATTGCCGGAACTATAGTATGCATGCCGGCGAAGCTGCCACCTTTGGCTCCGTAAGGATTACTTGGCTCCATTGACTCTACATAGACTATTTCTAGAGGAGGCATGTCCAGTGCGCTGGGAATCTTATAGTCAGCGAAACTGGTGTTGACGACCCGACCTCGATCAGTAACACGTTCCTCCAGGAAGGCCTGACCAAACCCGAAAGCACGGCCACCTTGTATTTGACCTGCCAGGGCAGCCAGGTTTACCACCCTGCCGCAGTCAACCGCTAAGGTTAACTTCAATACGGTGACTTCTCCCGTTGCGGTATCTACTTCAACTTCGGCAATAATATTATCGAAATAAAAGGCACTTGTATTTTGCCCATAGTGAGTCTGATGATCCATAAAGTTTGATAGATCAGTAGGCCTCACATCTGTACCCTTCCCTATAATAGCTGAGGTACCACTTCCAAATATGTACGCCCTTGCTACATCAGCAACTGATACATATTTTTCCGGGGAGCCGGCGACACTGATCCTGCCACCTCCGATCTCCAACTGCTCTATTTTGGCTCCTAACATTGGGGACGCTTTCTCAAAAAGCTGTTTTTTGGCATCCTGACAGGCAAGATACGTCGCACTCGTTTCGGTAATGCACAATCTGCCATCACCGAATGGTCCCAGGCCGAAGGGGCTGATATCCGTGTCCAGCGGTATCACCTCCACGCGGTCAATTGGAACACCGAGCTCCGTAGCAGCAACAATAGCACACGCCGTATCTCCTCCTTGTCCGTATTCTGCCTCGCTACCTGTCACCACGATTTTGCCGTCCTCCAGTATCTTGACAAAAACTGTGGCGCCGGTAATGCCCGGGAAAACCCTGCCATCGGACATTGCTGCCATTGATGCCATCCCGATACCCCTTCCAAATTGCTTTCTCTCACTTTTTTCTTTCCAACCAGTCATCTTCACCGTTTTTTGAATGCACTCACTGAAGCCACAACTATTAGCACGAGCACCATGCATTGTGATATCGCCAGTCTTGACTGCATTTTTCAGCTTAAGCTCACCGAGATCAATACCCAGCTTTTCGGCTAGTTCATCCATCATCGTCTCGCGGACAAATGTTGGTTGCAGGAATCCGTGGCTTCTGAAATTTCCGGTGGTTGCGTTATTTGTGTGGACAACCTGTAGCTCCCATTTTACATTCTGAAAATGATACGTGCTGTCGCTCTTTCTGGCGCCGTGAAGCTGCACATTTCTTCCGTGATAAGCATAGGCGCCATTATCTCGTAGCCACTTAACATGTTCCGCAGTTAAGGTTCCGTCTTTTTTCGCGCCAAGCTTCATCCAGAGCTTGCAAACAGGGCGATAACGGGTCGTTATAAATTCCTCCTCACGGGTCTGTATAATTTTTACAGGTCTCCCTGTTTTCTTCGATAGTATGGCGGCAATGGGATAGCCCCATATTATCCTTATTCGATTGCCATGAGCTCCACCTACATGACAGTTAATTACTCTAATCATACTTAAAGGTAGGTTTAAAACTGTAGCCAAGTCCAGTCGTATTCCACTCGGCCACATACCGCCTTGCCACAGCGTCAACTTTCCATCGGCATCCCAACTGGCAACACAGGCAACAGGCTCTATATGGCTATGGACTACACCCTGGGTAGTAAATGTATCTTCAACTATGACATCAGCTTCCTGAAAGCCTTTTTCTATATCACCACGTTCCAGGACCTGTTCACATCCAATATTACTTACCAGGTCCTCATGAATTCTTGGAGCATCGGGCTTCATTGCCTCTTCTATATCAAACACTGCTGGGAGCTCTTGATACTCCACAGATATTAAATCAAGTGCTTCCTCAGCTGTATCTTCGTCTATAGCAGCCACTGCCGCTACTTCATCTCCGATATAACGAACTTTATCAAAAGCTAAAACCTGCTCGTCGTTTCTTCCGGAATGTCCCCAGTTGTTGTGGGGCACGTCTTTTGCGGTTATAATCCCTTTAACACCTGAAACCTTCTCAGCCTTGCTGGTATCAATACTGGCAATCCTGGCATGCGCATAGGACGATCTTAAAATTTTCCCATATAGCATACGGGGAAGAACTATATCTGCAGCGTATTTTGCCTGCCCCATAACTTTTTGCCTTGCATCTACTCTTTTATTATGCTTCCCTATCAGGGAATACTTATCCATTCTGCCTCCTTAATCAGGCTGCTTAAATGATGTGGTAATCAACATCATATACGATGATTATTGTTACCATTCAGGTTCATCATACTCTATATAATGAAGTCGCTGACATACCCCAGATGATATAAAGTGAAGACACCGGCAACGATCAGAATAAACCATTCAAACCACCCTCACTTTTTCTACGGTCCTGTTACTTCAGTATGTTCCATGTGGCATCAATTACCTACTTCCGGTAATCTGTGTACCTTACAGGGTAATGCAGAATTGCGTAACCGTATCCAAAGAAAGAACGTATCTTGACTAAATTTTGGTAACCTGCTCTTGCTCAGTAGACCTGACGGATTAAGATAACGTAATCGGGAGCATGTCCGAATAATCTTCATCCTGATGACTGCAGACATCTACAATTTAATCATTAATTTTAACCAAGTTTGAATAAACCGGACATACTCCCAGGTTCCGTATTAAACGATAGCTACATATATATACCATGACTGTGCTGAAAACTCAGGTTCAATCCCCTGTATCACCCCGATACCGGGGGAATTTTGAAATTGGAAGACACTCTTAAAATCCCTGCGGGAAATATCTAAAGCTCTTTTTTCAGCAGTCTCACACTATGGCACCAGGCAAACTGCTATTTCAGTTTTTCTATAGCCTCCTTTTGCTTGGCATCCATCTCAGCGTTCCACTCGCCCTTTTCTTTGAGGTATTTAATAGTCCCTCCATTATATGGGGCTGCGTTGAACCCGGCACCAGTGATATCTTTTAGTGTCCAGAGTTTGTTCAAGGGATGGTATGCATAGAGTTCTTCTAAATTTTCGAATACCGCTTTTACCATGCCGTACGACATCTCTTCATCAAAGTCTGTTCTTGTGACCATACAAGAGAAGTTGCGGATACAGGGCACGTCTTCGTCCACACCTTTATATGTGCCGGCAGGTATCACTGACTTGTAACGGAATTGCTCTCTCTTCATAACTTCATTCAATGTACTGTCAGGTAGCGGTATCAAGTAGATTTTTTTAATCCCGGCCAGTTCTTGTACAGCGGGCGATGGCCTGTTGGTAAAGGTAAATACCACATCAGCCACGCCTTCTTTAAGCTGGCGCATGCCATCTTGAACTTCAACGTGGGATAGGACCTTAACATCATCTAGCTTCATGCCATGAATGTCTAAGACTAATTCAAACAGCTTGAGCATGGTAGGAGCGCCCGGCCTCTCAGCACTCACCCTCTTGCCTTTGAAATCTTCTACCGTCTTTATATTGGGATCAAGGGTGACGATGTGCACATTAGCCTCTCCACCCCAGGCAAGAATGCGAACGGGGTGTGCCCCAAAGTCCTTGAACATTGCCGCCCCATGCGTCAGGAACCAGACAAACGCCTCAGCGCTGAAGTCTACATCCGCCTGACCTTGGGTCAGTTCCTTGATCCCAGCGATGAAGGATACCGTCTGACTTAGTTCCGGTTTCACATTATAAGGTACGTATTTTCCTGCATGTTTGCCGATTGTTTCCATCCAGCCTACAACCTGCGGTTGTAAACTGGCACCGGCCCCGGCGCTGAACTTTACCCCCTTGGTCTCCTTGGGTGCTGGAGCAGGTTTCGGAGCAGGAGTGGGGGTCGGTGTTGGTGTTGGAGCTGGTTTGGCACAAGCCACCAGTGGTAATGCGATTAGTGCTAAAACTAATAATAAATACATTGCCTTTCTTCCCATTTTTTTCCTCCTTTGCGTTCTAGCTAACATCAATTTTATAGACTGTGTATTCATCTCACATATGGGCACCTCCCCCTTTTTTTCCGCAAGTCAATTGTGCGGTATGCGTTTTCATTTAATTATAATGCATATCATTTTCGTTATTGTCGATGTCACCCACACGCTTATAAACTATTCATATTATTTAATAAGTATCCATATGCAAATAACTTGCTTAATCGTCATATATAGTTCGATTGAAAGCACTGTACGAACTTACAATACCGAAATAAAGGTTTAAGGCATTTTATCACACTGTGTCAATACTCTAATTCTCATTATAAGTATTGTCTAAATACTTTTCCTGAAATAATTGACCTTCTACATCAATGATGGATTATAATAACCAATCATAAAATAATTGGTTTCTATCTTTTCAACAACCTATTATATGTGCTGATTCGTTTGCCTTTTTTCCTTGGCTGAGAAAAAGAGCGGCTTTAGCTCTTCTTTGAGGTTCCAATAATGTCCGCCACCAAGGACGTTGAGCAATGGCCTCCATTTTGCTACATCAAGCACAGCCTTTCTAAATGCAATGTCATCAGCAGTCTCAGCACCGGGCCTTAATATCTCTTCATCAGCCACATTAGCAACAACTTCTCCGATGAATAGATCATCAGTGCCCATATTGAGTATATGTTTGACCTTACATTCTATATTTACCAGGCACTCCTTAATGCTGGGTACTTTTAGCACTTGGCTTGGGACCAATGTTAGGCCAGTTAATTCAAATCTAAAAAAGCGCCATATTATGTACATCCTTATTAGCTTTACTATCATTCATCTAGCCATGTCAAAAGTGGCTATACTTTATAATATTGACAATAGTTTTTGGATGCCAACCTGCATGCTTCTAAACGATATTGCTGCATCCTTAATCGGCATAGCTATAATAAAACATGGATTGTTTGATATCACCTTTATCATCAAAAAGACGACTGTATATTCAATATTACTTGCTATTATCATCTTTATCTTCAGTCTCTCTGAACACATGCTAGCTACATATGTGGGGAAAATATTTGGTGAGCAGTCAAGGTATATTCATATTATTTCCATAGCAGTGGTTATTGCCGTTATCATGCCGGTTAGACAAAGGGTGGAGCGTGGCATCGAACATTTTTTTGCTAGGAAGAAGGTCGAGTTTTAAAAACCTGCACAGCATACCAAGAAGGAAGTCATGTCGAGTAGGATATATACTCAATGAACAAAAGGGCGTATTGTTGTATTGATATTGACCGGTCGCACGTATTACAATTGCTTTTAGCGATAACCAAATTTCGAATGCGAAAAACAGCAGTACTCTAAGTATTTAGGTGAAATTAATGGGTAGAGTATTAGTCGCGGGTGCAACTGGTTATCTTGGAAGGTTCGTTGCCAGGGAGCTAAAACAAAGAGGGTACTGGATTCGTGTACTAGCTCGAAATCCTAAAAAGCTAGAACAAACTGGCCCTTATCTACAACCAGCTGTTATTAACGAAATTGATGACCTCTTCCTGGGTGAAATAACCAGGCCTGAGACACTCAAAGGGCTCTGTGAAAACATCGATATAGTGTTCTCATCTGTTGGTATCACGAGGCAGAAAGATAAACTCACGTACCGGGATGTTGATTATAAAGGAAATCGGAACATCCTCGACTTAGCCCTCAAAAATGATGTCAGTAAATTCATATACGTCTCTGTCTTTAATGCCCATCTGGTTGGGCATCTTGCCATTGTAAAGGCCCACGAGGATTTCGTCCGGGATTTAAAGAATTATGGAAAGGACTATGTCATCATACGCCCCACTGGCTATTTTTCGGACATGAGTGAGTTCCTCGCTATGGCAAGAAAAGGCAGAGTCTATTTGATTGGAGAAGGGAACAATAAGATTAATCCTATACATGGCGCTGATCTGGCCAAGGTTTGTGCTGATGCCATCACCGGAAAAGAAACGGAGATACCTGTCGGCGGCCCCAACATTTATAGTATTAAAGAGATAGTCGACCTTGCTTTCTCAACGCTGAACAGAAAAACAAGGATTACCCGAATATCACCAGCCTTAGCAAATTTAAGTGTTAAAGCGATACGGCCCTTTAATAAACAGCTATCTGACCTTGTTGATTTCTTCGTGGTTGCAGGACAGCATGACGGTGTTGCTCCAGCAACTGGCTGTCATAATCTGAAAACCTATTATGAGGAATTGGCTTGTCATTGGGTTGAAGAGACAGAAACTAGTCACTAATGTCCATTATGTGAAATCGGACAACTTCGGGGTTGTTGTTGCCATCACAAGGAAA